>JBJFCE010000076.1:0-7845 GCA_051888775.1 Lachnospiraceae bacterium
GTGCCAAAATACGGCACCTAAGTACCGACGGACTCACAGTACCTGCCACCGACAGGTCTGTGCACACCGGTTCCGTCCTGAGAGCAGAGTTTCATAATCTCCTAAATCTCATTTCATCAGTTTCTGCAGGATGTCCACCAGTTCATCCACGGTTTCTTCCCTGCCATCCCGGATGTCCTGCGTCACACAGGTCTTGATATGATTCGCCAGTAACACCTTATTAAAGCTGTTGAGTGCCGCACTGACTGCCGCAACCTGCGTCAGAATATCCGTGCAATAAGCATCCCGCTCCACCATACCTTTGATTCCACGAATCTGCCCCTCGATCCGATTCAGCCGGTGGATCAGATCCTTATACTCCTGCCGGGTACGCTCCTTTGTTCTGGTACAACAGCAAGATATTTCCTGCTCTTTCATCAAATATTCTTCCTTGGAATCCATCTCTTATCCTGCCCTTACATATCCTTACATTTTATTTTTCCATTTAGGTAATTGCGAACCTCCGTCATCAGAGCAAACGGTTGCTCACAGTGCCCACTGCCGGCAGGGATATGAGCAACCGTTTTGCTCTGATGACAGAGGTTCGCAATTACCTATATTTTTCTATTTGGTTGTGCTTCTTTATTCATCTTACCAATTTTTTATTATCATATACCCCCGTGGGGTATATGTCAAGTATTCCTCTTCTATAGTATTTCCTTGCAATCCCCTTCCATTCATGCTATCTTGTTACGTATGAAATACAGCAATGTAGGGAGTTTTTATGCTATCAGCTATCAGAAATCGCTATGAACATACCATTTATGCCAGTTATGGCGGATATATCACACAGGCAATCGTCAATAACTTTGTCCCTTTATTGTTTCTGACTTTTGCGGATACTTTTTCTTTGTCACTGGATCAGATTACCGTTATTACCACGCTGAATTTCTGCGTTCAGCTCTGCGTTGATCTGCTTTCCGCAAAACTGATCGACCGCATCGGTTACCGTTTTTCAATCGTAACCGCACATATCTGCGCCTGCCTCGGTCTTGCCGGACTTGCATTTCTTCCCGATCTTCTGCCAAATGCTTATGCAGGGATCCTGATCTGCGTCGTCCTCTATGCCATTGGCGGCGGCATCATCGAGGTGCTGATCAGTCCGATCGTGGAAGCATGTCCAACGCAAAAGAAAGAAGCAGCCATGAGTCTGCTTCATTCCTTTTACTGCTGGGGACATGTATTCCTTGTCCTGCTTTCCACACTGTTTTTTTCCCTGTTCGGCATCCGAAACTGGCGGATTCTGGCCTGTCTGTGGGCACTGGTTCCGCTTTGCAACACTGTTTATTTCCTGCTCGTTCCGATCTATCCGATCGTATCCGAGCATGAAAAAATGCCTGTTAAAAAACTGTTTCGTCAAAAACTGTTCTGGCTCATTCTGATCATCATGATCTGTGCCGGAGCCTCTGAGCTTGCCATGAGTCAGTGGGCATCCGCCTTTGCGGAATCGGCACTCGGCATTTCCAAGACGATCGGCGATCTGGCAGGCCCCTGCGCTTTTGCCGTCTTCATGGGTACTGCCCGCGCTCTTTACGGTGCATGCAGTGATCGGATCCCGCTCAAGAAAATGATGATCGGCAGTGCTGTTCTGTGCATTTTCTGCTATGCTGCCGCAGTCTTTACCACACAGCCGGTTCTCGGTCTGATCAGCTGCGCCCTGTGCGGCTTCTCCGTCGGTATCTTCTGGCCCGGCACTTTCAGTATCGCAGCAGCCACTCTTCCCGGCGGCGGAACTGCCATGTATGCGCTTTTAGCGCTTGCAGGAGACATCGGCTGCTCCTCGGGACCTACCGTAGTCGGCATGATCGCCAATGCAACAGGCGGCGATCTTAAAAACGGGCTTCTTGCCGCTATGATCTTCCCTGTACTGATCCTGATCGGCATTTCCTTTGTTCGCACAGATACCAAAAAAGCAGACTGATACCTGATTAAACCATTTTCACAACCTTTGTTGCGACCCGTTCCACAAAGCTTTTATCATGCTCCACCAAAATCATCGTCGGTGCATATTTCAGAATGAGTTCTTCCAGCTGCATTCTGGAAAAAATATCAATATAGTTAAGCGGCTCATCCCAGATGTACAGATGTGCCGGTTCACACAGGCTCTTTGCCAACAGTACCTTCTTTTTCTGTCCGGCACTATACTCTTCCAGACGTTTTTCAAACTGTTCCCTTTCAAAATCCATTTTCCTCAGAAACTGTTTCATTAACCGTTCCTCCAGCTGATGCTCCCTGATATAATCGCGCAGCGTTCCGCACAAGTTATCCGCATCCTGTGCAACATAGGAAATCTTCAGTCCGCTCTGCGTCGTGACCAGTCCTGTAGCGGTGATATCTTCTCCCAGCAGATATTTGATCACGGATGATTTTCCGCTGCCGTTTCTTCCCTGTAGGACGATACGATCCCCGTTTCGTACCTGAAAGCTGACCGGTGCGAAGATCCGGTGCATTCCGTCCGCAGCGGCATCTCCCTGTCCCGGATAATACAGGCTCAGTTCCTTTACCTGCGCAAGCACCTCTTTATGAAACCGGAGCGGTCTAAGCTGCAATTCCGCTACCTCTTCTATATTATGAAGAAGTCCTTCCTTCTCCTCGATCTCTCTGTTCTTCCTGCGTTCCAGATTCTTTCTGCGCTGCTGCATCCTGCGGGACTTTTCTCCGACATAGGCACGGGTATCAATACACTTCTCATACTTTTCCGATTTTTCCCCGATCTTGGTAGACTCTACCTCATCTGCCCACTTTCCGGCTTTCTTAGCAGCCTCGGATAACCTGCGGATATCTTTTTTGAGCCGCTCGTTCTCTGCCAGTTCAAACGCATCCCGTCGCTTCTTATTTTCCCAAAAGCTGCTGAAATTGCCCTGCACGACCTCAATATTACTTCTGTTTAAGGAAAGTACATGATCGATACATCCATCCAGAAAATTTCTGTCATGCGATACCAGAATAAATCCCTTCTTGCTGTTTAAATATCTGCTGACTGCTTCCCGCGTCTCCATATCAAGGTGATTGGTCGGCTCATCGATCAGCAGGAAATGGTTTTCCCTTGCAAACAACACTGCTAACAACACCTTGGTACGTTCCCCATAGCTTAATGAGTAAAAAGGTCTGTCCCAGATATCCTCTGCAATCTGCAATTCATTCAATTCCCGACAGACCATCCAGAATTCCACATCCGGTGCTGTTTCTTCTACGACCTGTAACGTCGTATGCTCCGGATGCAGAACCTCAAACGGAAAATAGTCAAATACCGTCGATGCACTGATCGTCCCCCGGTATTCGTATGCTCCCATCAAAAGCTTTAAAAAGGTCGTCTTTCCCTTTCCGTTCCTGCCGATAAATCCAAGCTTCCAATCTGTATCCAGTTGAAATGATACATCTTCAAAAACAGTCTCTGCACTTCCTTCATAATAAAATGTTACATGATTTACTGTAATCACCGACATATTACTGCCCCCTTTCATATAGCGGTCAGCACTCTCGATGAAATTTCCGACACACAAAAAGGTGCAGGAAACTCCTACACCCAATAATCTTATTTATGAGATGGCTGGAATTTTTCTGCTTGCTGACCGCATCTCAGGATACAACAACCAACGATCCCTTCAGATCGTGTTCCATGTTTCCCGACTGCTCTTTTCATTTCTGATCAGCAAGTAATCCGCATTCCTCTCACCCTCCGTATTTTGATGGATTGATTATAACAGACTCCTTTTGCTTCGTCAATGTCTGGCTGCCGATAGAATAGCTACAATGCCACCGACAGAACAACTACCAAACGATAAAATAACTCCTATACAAACGCATCTCCGAAGAACATCCACAGAATCTGAAGTGACGAAATCACAATTGCGATAATACCGATCACAAATCCTGCATTGGCCAGTCCTGCTTTGGAAGAATGTCTGCTCTTGTGGCTATATGCAGTTCCGATACATGCCAAGACCAATCCCAGAAATCCGTTCAGGAAGCCCACCGGCACACCGATGAGCGAAAAGATAAAGCCCGTCGTTGCCAGATTTTTATTATCCACTCCCTTTACAACGATTGGTCCGTTTGGCTGGTTATAGTATCCGTTCTGATTATAATACGGATTCTGTCCGTACTGCTGATCACTCGGCAGAGGCTGATATAACACCTGAATCAGATTGTCAATATCGTTTCTGTATGCCTGTTTTGGAAGAGATCCGTAAAAGCCGGACAGATCATTTTCCTTTTTACCGTAAATTCCCGGAAACCATGCCGTTCTGGTCCATGCCTCCAGATGAATCACACCGTTCATATAATAGTACTTAAAAAATCGCGGCATGGATAACATTCCGACACCATCCTGCCAGATCATCTCTCCATCCAGATTATTTTGCTCAAACTGATGCTTGGTCAGGAAATCTTTCATGATAAAATCCACAAATTCCTGCGGTTTGTTAATATATTCTTCTCTAATATACCGTGCCATATATCCTCCGATATCCTTTGTCAGAATCGTACTGCTTCCTTTTTAATATAATCCAAATTTTTCCGTTTGTCATCTGTTATCCGCTTGATTTCTCAACGCATAGATATGTTTTAGGGTCCTTTTCCGTACTATTGGCGATGGAACATGGTCAGCAGCATATCAATATATTGATTAATCAAAGTACTGTTCTCCATCTCAAAGACCTTTTGTCTTGCAAGAAGCGGCTTATCCGTAATCAGGTTGTCCACTCCCATATTGATCATCCGCTCCATTGTTTTTTGGGAATTAACTGTCCATGCACAGATCTTTTTTCCCTGTAAATGCACGCTCTCTACAATATATTCCGTGATATAACTATGTTTAACGCTGAACACATCCACATCTTCTAAATCTGCAAAATATCCATATGCACTTGTCATAACATAAATAGTCCGGATATTGCTGTCATATTCCTTTGCCTCTGTCAGAATTTTATAAGACATACTTGCCAGCATGCATTCATCCGCCATTTCATACTGATTGATAAGATCAATCACCTGTTTGACAAAATCGGTCTCATGCCCGGTCGGTTTTAACTCGATATTCAGAAACACACGCCCTTTCAATGTTTCTAACACTTCCTCAAGCGTACTGATACGGACATCGGCAAACTCTTCTCCCTTGTGGCTCCCGGCATCCAGCTCCCGAATCTCATCATAGGTCACTTCCCATACATCCTTATTCAAACCGGTCGTGCGGTACAGATTGGAATCATGCATGACGATCAAAACACCGTCTGCAGTCTGCTGTACATCCAGCTCAACCCAATCCGCTCCGCAGTCAATTGCGGCTTCAAATGCCGGAATGGTATTCTCCGGATATTCGACGGATGCTCCCCTGTGTGCGGTAATTCTGGTCTCATAAGCAAGCTCAGCCGATTCACTCAAGGCTCCCTCTGCCAGCTGATGGATATTATTCAGATTCACAACTGCCAGAATCAGGCAGCTGATTACCATAATGATCCTCTTTTTCTTTTTGCTGAATGCATGGTTACTGGCCTTATATGTCACCTGCTCGACAGGCTCTCCAATGGTCTCCTTGTTCTGATAAAACATCAGACTCAAAAATATGGTAGAAAGCGGAACAACCAGACAGGAAAACAATACCTGTACCGCTCCGATCATCACTTCGATCACAGAGATCATGACAGCGTGGATAAATTGTACCCATCCGAACAGCGATGAAATCCCGATAACCAGTAATATCAAAAGTGCGATCAGAACCGAATATGCAACATAACATAAAATCTGCCACAAAAATAATCGAAGCAAATCTTTAAAATATGCCCCATATATCAGATAATGACTGGATACGCATGCCTTCATAAAATTCTTTTTTTCCAGCACATAATAAAATACCGCATAAACATAACGGAATATCACAATAAGCAGAGCACATAAAAGAAGCAACAGTATCCAATACTCTCGCAGAATATCTGCGATCGCATCTCCGATAAATGCCGGAAGATGGATACTGGTCGTATATCCGGTCAAAAACGGAAGACATAAAATCGGAAATAACGCCAAAAGATACGGTATCATCAGAATATTCTTCCAGTGGAACAGTCGCACAACACTTTTTAAGCTTTCCCACAGCAATGTTATTCCCGATACATATTCCTTTCTCTTGGCACAATCCATACAGATCATCACTGCCGCCATGTCAATCAAAATATAGGCACACAAGAGCAGCGCTGCCACAAAAAGAATCACCCAGGTGTACGGCGATGTCAGCCACACTTTCACCGTTGCTGCGGATAAATAATGTAATCCCGCAAGCCGGATGGAGGTCTCCGTCAGCCAAATGAACAGCGGCGTAAAGAGACCGTATGCAAACATTTTGTAAAATAATTCAAATAAAAACAGCGTTCTGAAATTATGTGACAGCAGATTTTTTATAAGACTGAATAATTTCGTTTTCTGCATGGCGTGTCCTTTCCAATCAAAAAGCGGAAGCGCAGCCGCGCCTCCGCCTCTTCTTGTTTTTAGTGATGGAACAAACGGATTCCCGTAAAGCACATCGCCATCTGATACTTATTACAGGTATCAATGACATTGTCATCTCTGATAGAGCCTCCCGGCTGTGCAACATATTTTACACCGCTCTTATGTGCTCTTTCTATATTATCTCCGAACGGGAAGAAAGCATCCGAACCGAGTGCCACATCCGACATCCGGTCAAGCCATGCCCGCTTTTCTTCCTTGGTAAAGACCTCCGGTTTTACCTTAAAGAACTTCTGCCATGTTCCTTCTGCCAAAATATCTTCATATTCATCACCAATATACAGATCAATGGAATTGTCTCTGTCAGCCCTGCCGATCTTGTCCACAAACTGCAGCCCAAGTACCTTCGGATGCTGACGAAGGAACCAGTTATCTGCCTTGGTTCCCGCCAGTCTGGTACAATGGATTCTGGACTGCTGCCCCGCACCGATTCCGATTGCCTGACCGCCCTTTGCATAGCATACGGAATTGGACTGGGTATATTTTAAAGTGATCAGTGCTATGATCAGATCGATCTTGGCACTGTCCGGAATCTCCTTGTTCTCGGTTACGATATTTCCAAGGAAATCACGATCAATCTTTAATTCGTTTCTGCCCTGTTCAAAAGTAATGCCATACACCTGCTTATGCTCAATCGGTGCCGGAACATAGGACGGATCGATCTCAATCACATTATAGCCGCCTTTTTTCTTTTCCTTTAAGATCTCCAGCGCCTCCGGCTCATAGCCCGGTGCAATAACGCCGTCAGAAACCTCTTTTTTGATCAAAAGTGCAGTCGCCTTATCACACACATCGGACAGTGAGATAAAATCTCCGAAGGAAGACATTCTGTCTGCGCCTCTTGCTCTTGCATATGCATTCGCAAGCGGTGTCATCTCGATACTGTCATCCACCCAGTAAATCTGCTTCTCCACCTCGCTAAGCGGCAGACCGACCGCTGCTCCTGCAGGGGATACATGCTTAAAAGAAGTGGCTGCCGGAAGTCCGGTTGCCTGCTTTAACTCCTTTACCAGCTGCCAGCCGTTGAAAGCATCCAAAAAGTTGATATATCCCGGCTTTCCGTTTAAAACCTTAATCGGAAGCTCGCTGCCGTCTTCCATGAAAATACGGCTCGGCTTCTGATTCGGATTACATCCATATTTCAATTCTAACTCATTCATACTATGCTTCTCCTTGTATTCTAATATGATTCAGGCAATTGAGTAATTTTGGGGCTAAGTCGGAACGGGGAACGCACAGACCTGTCAGCAGCAGGCACGCTCTCGCTACACTTCGTCCGTAGCGGTACATAAGGTGCCACAGTACGGC
>JBJFCE010000077.1:0-7819 GCA_051888775.1 Lachnospiraceae bacterium
ACGGACGAGGTGTAGCGAAAGCGTGCCTGCCACCGACAGGTCTATAAGCACCGGTCCCCTCCCGCAGGCAGAGTTTTGCAATCGCCTATGGATACTCCTTGTTTAGAAAGCTATGCTGTTGCATCTGTTCCGGGTATTATTATATAATATCTGTTTTTAAAATAAAAGGCTTATAAAAAGATCAAGCGTCCCGCATTCCTATCTCAGCAGAAAACACACCCCATCCTGCTCCTGTGTAATGACAAGCTTACCTTCCTCTATCAGCTTTTTCACCTGATTTCTGGATAAGCCCAATACGTCCGCAGCCTGTTTTTCCGGACGCAGTCTGATTCCGTGCGGATTGTGGATCACAATGCGATCCCCTTCCCGGAATGTCACAGATTCATCCGGTGCCTGTTTCCCTGTTTCCGTATTCACATAACGATAAGAGACCTCGGACCAGTCAATCTCCAGACGGTTCTTTGTAAAAAAGGACGTGGTCGTGCCATACTCATCGGCGAGCACTTCGTCATTTGCCAAGAAACGGCTGTATTCCTCCTGCAAAATCCCGGACGCCTTCTGTCTCTCATATACAGTGACATTTAAAGTATGCTTGCATTTTTCACACTGATAGATCAGCCAGACATCAATCCTGCTTCCGTTGGCATTGACACGAAAGCATCCTGTATTGATAAAGTGTGTCTTTCGTCCACAGCCGGAACAGTTATGGAGAACCGGAAAGGACGTATTCGGTATCATATCATATTCAATTGTTCTAAAATAGCTCATTTCGCATCTCCTATTATTTTCTGATGCGCAGGCTATTACGGTTTTCAGTTGTATTTGCAATAGCCGCGCTATGCAAAATGAACCGGAGTGGTCATAGTGTTTTTCCTCCTTATCTCATAATCTGAGTAATCATATACAAAACTCTGTCAGAAGGACATCCCGGCTGCCTATTATTCTGTCCTTGTGGGCACGCTTTCGCTACACTTCGTCCGTAACGGTACGTAAGGTGCCAAAATACGGCACCTAAGTACCGACGGACTCACAGTACCCACGCGGACAGAGTCATAGGCAACCGGGATGTCCTTCTGACAGAGTTTCGCATACGATCGACATCATCTGAAAATTTCCTATTACTTTACTGTTATGATAGCTTTCCGGGAAAACGGCTTCTACCCCATACTTTTTTAGAAAAAAGAATGAGCCATCCCATGCAGTGTTTCCAAACGCCGGACATCTCCCGACTGTTTGGAAATACTGTATATGGATGACTCACATCTGTTATACTCTCATATTACGGATGATACGCCGGATACTTTTTTCGGACAAAAAATACCTCTGTGCCAGCTCGGACACCCTGCTTCCCTCGCAGTATCCCTGATAGATCTCACTGTTACGAATAAGCAGCTCCTGCCGAATTCCGGTATTTGTTCCCCATTCCCTGCGGGTATCAGCCTTTTTCGGAATATAAAGACTGATGCCGTCCGCATACTGCTGTATCAGCGCAATAATCTCCATTGGCAGAATTTCTTCTGCTTTTCTATAGCCCATGTTTGCCTCCTAAAATTCGTATTTGTTTAGGATTCGCAATGGCTATAACAATTCAACTCATGTATTGCAATAGCCAGTGCTATGCAAACATAACATATCGTTTCATATAGTTTCCTCCCATTTCATCAACCGCATAATGATCATGCATCAAAACGGATCATAAACCGGAGATGCCGAAACCCATCTGAGATCGTTCTTAAATGAGACGGTGCATTTCGCATATCCCGGTGAAGCACGACCGGAACCTGCTCCAATACATATCCTTTACGAGCCGCCTTTCCGATCATCTCCGTTGCAAATTCCATGCCGGTTGTTATAAGATTTAATTCCTGTATCTTCTGCCTGTCAAAACCGCGCAGCCCACAGTGGAAATCATGGATCTGCGTCTGAAACCGCATCCGTCCGAACCACGATAAGAACGGAACTCCGAGCTTATGTGAAAAAGGCATCGCTCCTTTTTCCATCGGTACTGCAAAACGATCCCCTACAACGAGATCTGCCCCCGCTCTTAATCGATCCACAAATCCATCCAGTGAAGAAAAATCATAGCTGCAGTCACAATCTCCCATTATGACATACTTTCCTTTTGACTGACTGATTCCATAGATCAAAGCATTTCCATATCCTCTTTCTCTGCACTGTACCACTCTTGCACCGGCAGAGACAGCTCTGGTCACAGAAGAATCCGTACTATCGTTATCAGCCACCAGAACCTCTCCGTCGATTCCCTTATCCGCCAGATAGGAAAGCGCCTGCTTTACACAGGAACCGACAGTAGCCTCTTCATTTAGACATGGCATTAAAATGGTTACTTCCATTGTATTCTCCGTTCTGTTACCGTTTCGGTCGTTTCCTATGCACCAGACCGGTCAGTCCGTCCTTCACATTCTCCCATGTAAACAATAGCACCACCATGACAGTAATCAGCTGTGCCCGATAAGTAAAAAAGAAATGCAAGTATGCATGGTTGGACAATGCTAAATAACGAATATACGGCAACAGCGCCAGTAAAAACCACGGAACATATCTGTTCCAGTTGATCTTTTTGATATGGAACAGATAAATGAACGCCGCCAAAACTGCCAGACTTCCCAAAGCAAATACCATGGCTTTACCGCTGACCAACGTTCCTCTCATACTAAACAGGCTTGCCAGATTGTGCCAGACAGCTCCATACAGCCGTTCCATACCGTTTGCCGCTTCCGACAGATTGGTGTTATTCGATGCCCCTACCTGTCCGCCGACCCGTACCGCTGCCTGCTGTAAGGACTCCATAAGTGCTTCTCTTCCAAAGCACAATGCACAGATCACCCACTTTGCCAGAAACATTCCCGCATAACCGATCAGCCAAAAACATTCTGCTTTCACCACTGTCATAAGTCCTGACCATTTTTTATGCTTGCTCTTTAGATCCTCGCGTGATATCACTCTGTTATCAGAGATACGCGCAGGTTTACATAACACTAACAAAAAGAGCATGGGAACCGTGAATGTGATCGTTTCCGTCGTCAGGAAATCGACAAAGGAGGTTACAATACCTGCCGCAAGAAACATCGGATGATAACTGCCAATCACAGCTTCCGCATCTTCCGGAAACTTTCTGCATCTGTTATGACAGGTTACACACACATAGATGAGTACTGCCTGCATGACAAGAAACGGCATCACATATTCTATACAGCGAAACAGCATCTGAATATCTATGACAAGCATCGCAATCGCATAAACAACTGCCAGTCCTACCTGTTTCTCCCTGCACAGCAATCCTATGATCAGAATTCCCATCAGCGCAACACATGCGCCAAGAATCATTCTCACGCCCTGTATATCCGTCAGCACAAATAGCGGACGCAGAATCACCATAGAACCATGCCAATAACGATAATAATTCACATTGGAGGTCCGCCCTTCAAATACTGCCTGATAAAAAGCAGTATCCACATTCTCTTCCTCCGGCTGATAATACGCTGCCTGCAAAGAACTGTGCACAGGATGTTGCGTGTCAATCTGATAGATAATGTTCTGTAAAATGCAGTCTGCATAATTATCTGTCATGTGATCACTTTCATATCCCTGCTTTGCTTCAAACAACGCATGCGTAACATAAAATTCCGCACTTTTCTCACAATTTTTCTGTATTGCTTTCTGCGGAATCAAGGCTGTCAAAAAAAGAAGGCCTACGCAGACAACAACAGTAACAAGTGCACTGACAAAGCACCTCACCCATAAACTCCTGCTTTCTTTCTTCCGAAGAGTTTCCTGTTTTTCGTCCTGCATAGGCTTCTTCTCTATCCTCATTTATATTCTTTCCGTTTATTCTTCCGATACCATGACTGCGCCGTATTCATCGGCAAGCTTTATAAATCCGATATAACCTTCCTCATTCAAAAGGCTCAACACGTCTGCACCCTCCGGTATCGTGATATCAAAGATATAACCGTCAAATGCAAAGCGGAACGTTACCGTGATGTCCGGTCTTGCAGCAATTGCTTCATAGACTTCCTTATAGCTGCTTTTCCATATCAGGGTATCGATCAAAACAGTATCCCCCGGCTGCGCTTTCTCCACCTGATCAATCACATATTCTCCAAAATACCGATACGCGGATATCGTCCTTATCGAACTTTGCAATATTTCTCTGCAGCTGCTGCACTGATATCCTTCTTTTCCGTCCTCTGTCAACGTCACCTTTTTAAATACCGTCCACTGCATATCATGCTGATGCTCCCCCGTCTGTCGAGGTACATCTATGATCGGAGTCAGGGTAATCCTCGCCGATTGCACACCAAGGAATTCAAAATCTAACTGATACTGTGCATAATCAGAGTCTATAGTATGAGTACCGAAATTCAAAAAAACCTCTGACATACCGTCCCAATTACGGACAATTGTACAACTGCCTGAATCTACATGTATCGTATCTCCTGCCTGAACCGTAAAACTCTCCGGTAAGTCAATACCGTTTTTTTGCCATGTATAAGACCCTGGACCTGATGAATAAAATTTATAGGTATTTCCCGCCGCCTGCACATTCTGCATCGGTACGGCTGCAAGCAGCATCGCTGCTGCCAGTAAGAGCCCCATCAGGCCTTTTATTCTTTTTTTCATCATTTGTCTGACTGTGTTGTCTGTTTTTTCCATTCTCATTCCGCATCCTCCTGCGCTCTTATAGCAAAGCCATGTTTCCAATTTTTGATTCTCTCGGTTTACTGTTACCTTGTGGATTATTGTACCGAAATATCAAATATTTGTCAATTATTTAGTCTTTGCGATTAAACCCACTCAAAATGCTGCTTTCCTGCCCCTATTTCAAAATGGTATTTTACAATGCCCAGATCAACCTTCGCATAAAATCCCATTCCGGCTTTTACAGACACTTGATTTCCCTTGCGTGTGAATATGAACTTTTGCTGATTCATAGCTGTAGGTGCAAGCAAAGCAGCCTCCATACCTTTTTGAAACCAATCCGGTATCGGTTCTTCTGTTTTCATCACTGCATCCATTGGTTTGGATTTATGTGCAATGCCCTGTGTTTCACCGTACCCAAGCGCAATGACGACACACAGTTTCTCCCCTTTTTCAATTACATAGGCTGTTTTTACTTTGCTGTAGGACATCGCAACCCAACAGGTATTCAGCCCTAATTGCTGTGCGAGAAGTACAAGGCGTTCTCCATAATAACCGCATTTTTCATCAAGTCGGTCTTTTTTACCAATCATTGCGATATAACTGGTAACACCGCTGAATTTTCCGTAATGTGCCATGAATCCGTCAAACGCCTTCGGTTCGTTGGTCACAAGCTGGATATGCAGATCTCCTTCCCGGTTACAGACTTCGATCTCTGCCTGTAATGCGGTGATCGTTTCTTTGTCTAACGGTTTATTTTGGTACTGACGGACACTGTGACGTGCCTTGATTGCTTCTTCTAATGTCATTTGATATTTCTCCTTTATTTCATCTTTTTTTCTTAAAGCTGATAGCCAAAATGGCACTGCTGATGCCAGTGGATATTCTAATAACTCCTTCCGTCATACTCATCTTACAACTCTTCGTGAATTTCCGATATAAATAAAAGAAGACCCTGCGCCGGACATTGCCAGCCACAGGGTTCTTTTACTTTACTCTATTAGTCTTCTTCCGCTGCATTCTTAAGAAGCAGATTTGCAAGAATACCTAAAATCAATGCACATGCTACAGAAGTAATGGTAACTGCTCCGAAGGTAAGGGTCAGTCCGCCAATACCGGAAATCAAAATGACGGATACAACAAAGAGGTTTTTGTTTTTGTTCAAATCCACATTCTGAATCATCTTTAAACCGGACACTGCGATGAATCCGTAAAGAGCCATGCACACGCCACCCATTACACAGGAAGGAATGGAGTTTACAAATGCAATAAACGGAGAAATAAAGGATACTAAGATTGCACCGATTGCTGCTGCAATAATGGTTGCCACAGAAGCATTTTTCGTAATTGCTACGCAGGCAACAGATTCTCCGTATGTGGTATTCGGACAACCTCCGAAGATCGCACCTACCATAGAACCGACACCGTCACCTAAAAGGGTTCTGTGCAGACCTGGCTTCTCTAAAAGGTCTCTTTCAATAATGGAGGAAATGTTTTTATGGTCCGCAATATGCTCTGCAAATACAACGAACGCAACAGGTACATAGGCAGCCGCAATAGTCAGTACATAAGAACCGGTAAGACCATCCAAGCCCTTCATAGCGGTAAGGAATGTGAAATCCGGTACTTTGATAAAGGTTTCCAATGTAACGCCATTTGCTACCAGATTGCTGAAATACTCAAAGCTCAAAAGTTTTAATCCATCATTACCGGTTGCATTTCCGATCAGTGTCATAACAAGGCAGAACGCATATCCTGCCAGAATACCGAAAATGAACGGAATCAATTTAGCGGTTTTTTTACCAAATGTGGAGCAAAGCATCGTAACGGTCAGTGTTACCAGACCTGCCAGTAAAGCAAGCACCGGATAAGCTACGGAAACATTGTCTACCTTAACACCGCCTGTAGTAAGATCTCCCACTGCATTGCCTGCAAGGGACAGTCCAATAATGGCAACGGTAGGTCCGATAACAACGGGAGGCATCAATTTATTAATCCATTTTACGCCAACCACTTTTACGATTGCTGCGATTACTACATAAACAAGACCTGCAAAAATAGCACCCAGAATCAGTCCCACATAACCGACCTGCATGGCAACGCCGCCTGCAAATGCCGTACACATGGATCCTATAAAAGCAAAGGAGGATCCTAAGAATACCGGGCTCTTCTTCGCTGTAAAGAGTACATAAACCAAAGTACCCACACCTGCACCAAACAGTGCTGCAGCAGAACTCATATTATTTCCGACAATAATGGGAACAACCAGTGTTGCTGCCATGATTGCCAGAAGCTGCTGGATGGCAAATGCTACCAATGCACCGAATTTCGGTTTGTCTTCCACTTGAAAAATCATTTTCATTTTTTAACCCTCCATAAGATTTTTTCTTCGTTTTTTTCCTTTTAAGATACTAACATAGCACTTTTAATTTGTAAATAAAAAATGTCGAAAAGGTCTGTATCTCACACAAATATGTCTTTTATTGAAATTTTTCATTAAATTCATCTCCTCTAAACTTTAATAAATCAATCATATACTGTCGACTGAATCTCGCAATCTCAGTAATATTTGTTGTGATGCCTTATAACCTTACTCCAAAACGCATTTCTTAAACTCAATATAAAAAGTGCTCTATATCAACTATTTAAACTGATATAAAGCACTCTATTTTTTCAACTCAACTATTCTATTTCCTAACTCGACCCAAAAATTATATTACCTAACCTAGTTCTCATTCATCTTCACCAGCTTGGCTGCCTGGTCGGCTGCGATGCACGCATCAATGATCTCCTGAATATCACCGTCCATGATCTTATCCAGCTTATACAACGTCAGGTTGATCCGATGATCCGTCACGCGGCCCTGCGGGAAGTTGTAGGTACGGATCTTCTCGGAACGGTCCCCGGTTCCGATCTGGCTTCTTCTGGCTTCGGCTTCGGCATCATGCGCCTTTTGGCATTCGATGTCGTACAGCTTGGAACGAAGCAGGGCAAATGCCTTTGCCTTATTCTGCAACTGCGATTTCTCGGTCTGGCTGTAAACTACGATTCCGGTCGGGTAATGCGTCAGACGCACTGCGGAATCGGTCGTATTGACACACTGTCCGCCGTTTCCGGATGCACGCATAACATCGATACGGATATCCTTTTCATCAAT
>JBJFCE010000078.1:0-7696 GCA_051888775.1 Lachnospiraceae bacterium
TGGCTGGACAAGAAATATTTCCATGCCGAAGTGGACGAGACAAAGAAACCGTTTACGATCGTGATCCCACCCCCAAATATCACGGGACAGCTTCATATGGGACATGCGCTTGACAATACGATGCAGGACATCTTAATTCGTTTTAAGAGAATGCAGGGATATAATGCACTCTGGCAGCCGGGAACGGATCATGCCAGTATCGCAACCGAGGTCAAGATCATTGAGACGTTGAAAAAACAGGGTATTGATAAGCATGATCTCGGACGTGAAAAGTTCCTTGAGCGTGCGTGGGACTGGAAAAAAGAGTACGGCGGACGTATCATCAGCCAGTTAAAGAAGCTCGGAAGCTCCTGTGACTGGGACAGAGAGCGCTTTACGATGGATGAAGGCTGCAACAAGGCAGTTAATGAAGTATTTATTAAGATGCATGAAAAAGGCTGGATCTATAAAGGAGCCCGTATCATCAACTGGTGTCCGGTATGTAATACTTCCATTTCCGATGCGGAAGTAGAGTATGAGGAGCAGAAGGGACATTTCTGGCATATTAAGTACCCGCTTGTAGATGAAAACGGACAGCCTAGTAAGACGGAATTCCTCGAATTTGCAACGACCCGTCCGGAGACTATGCTCGGAGATACCGCGGTTGCGGTTAATCCGAAGGATGAGCGCTATACCTATCTGCACGGTAGAAGCGTATGGCTTCCGATCGTCAATAAAGCAATTCCCGTTGTAGAAGACGAGTATGTTGATATGGAATTCGGTACCGGTGTTGTTAAGATCACTCCGGGACATGACCCGAATGACTTTGAGGTTGGAAAACGTCACGGTCTGGAAGTTATCAACATTATGAATGATGATGCAACCATTAATAAAAACGGCGGAAAGTATGAAGGTCTGGATCGTTATGAGGCAAGAAAGCAGATCGTAGAGGAACTGGATCGGGAGGGGCTGTTAGTCCGTATCGAGGATTATTCCCACAACGTAGGTACCCACGATCGTTGCAAGACTACAATTGAGCCGCTTGTAAAAGAGCAGTGGTTTGTCAAGATGGATGAGCTGATCAAGCCTGCAATAAAGGCTGTTAAGGACGGAGAGATCAAGCTGATTCCCGAGCGTATGGAAAAAACCTATTTCAACTGGACGGATAATATCCGTGACTGGTGTATTTCCAGACAGCTTTGGTGGGGACACCGGATTCCGGCATACTACTGTGACGAATGCGGTGAGACCGTTGTTGCAAAAGAAATGCCTTCCGTATGCCCGAAGTGCGGCTGTACGCATTTTACGCAGGATCCGGATACACTGGATACTTGGTTTTCTTCCGCACTCTGGCCGTTCTCGACACTCGGATGGCCGGAAAAAACAAAGGAACTGGAATATTTCTATCCGACCGATGTATTGGTAACCGGGTATGATATTATTTTCTTCTGGGTTATCCGTATGATCTTCTCCGGCTATGAGCAGATGGGCGAGAAGCCGTTTAAGACGGTATTATTTCATGGACTGGTTCGTGATTCTCAGGGACGAAAGATGAGTAAATCTCTCGGAAACGGCATTGATCCGTTGGAGATCATTGACAAATACGGTGCGGATGCTCTGCGTCTAACGCTGATTACCGGAAACGCGCCGGGTAATGATATGCGCTTCTACTATGAAAGAGTGGAAGCAAACCGTAACTTCTGCAATAAGATATGGAATGCTTCCCGCTTTATTATGATGAACATGGAAGGCAAGGAAGTGACCAAACCGAATGCAGAAGACTTACAGCCTGTAGACAAGTGGATCATTTCCAAGCTGAACAGCCTTGTAAAAGAAGTTACCGACAATATGGAAAACTTTGAGCTTGGTATCGCAGTACAGAAGATCTACGATTTTATCTGGGATGAATTCTGTGACTGGTATATCGAAATGGTAAAGCCGCGTCTGTATCAGGCGGATGATCAGGACTGTAAAGCAAGCCAGAATGCGGCATTGTATACATTGAAGACCGTTTTGATCGATGCACTGAAGCTGCTGCATCCGTATATGCCGTTTATTACGGAGGAAATCTTCTGCACGTTACAGTCAGAAGAAGAATCTATTATGATCAGCAGCTGGCCGGTATATGATGAGTCCAGAAATTATGCTGCTGATGAGAAAGCAATTGAGACGATCAAGGAAGCAGTCAGAGGAATCCGTAATGTCCGCTCTGAAATGAACGTGGCACCGAGCAGAAAAGCGTTGGTTTACGTTGTTTCCGATAAGCAGGAGATTTTGGACATCTTCACGGAAGGCAAATTATTCTTTGCTTCCCTTGCATATGCTTCCGACGTGATCATGCAGAAGGACAAAACAGGCATTGCCGAAGATGCGGTTTCCGTAGTGATCCACAATGCGGCCGTTTATATTCCGTTTGCCGAACTTGTTGATATCGCGCAGGAGATCGAGCGTCTGAAAAAAGAAGAAACACGTCTAAACGGCGAACTTGCACGTGTCAACGGCATGCTAAATAATGAGCGCTTTATGAGTAAAGCACCCGAAGCAAAGGTAGCGGAAGAACGTGCCAAATTAGAAAAATATACCCAGATGATGGCACAGGTAAAAGAACGCATCGCGCAGCTGTCAGGACAGGCGTAAGCGGTATGGTTTTATAGCAAAATGAGGGGCGTGTGCCGGAGCAACAAAAGTTCTCTCGGCAGACACGCTCTCGCTCCGTGAAACATGCAGCGGTACATAAGGCTGCAAAGTACACAGCCTAAGTACCGGCATGTTTCAAGGGTCTGCCGTGAGAACTTTTGTTGCTCCGGCACACGTTTTGCATTTTATTATAAGTAGTCAAAAACTTACAAGCTCTACAAAAACGCATCCACCGAGGGTCTGTCCGTGCTGTATGGCAAAGGGCGCCCTGTGAAAACGCCGGTCCTTGGATGGCACCGTATTTGCCTATGGGCAAATGCGGCGGCATCCTAGTACCGTTGCGTTTGAGCGGAGCGAGAGCGTGCCGCCCTTTGCCATACAGCACGGACAGACCCGACAACATCAGCATTTTAGAAGGAACCACACATGATGCAGAAGACAGATCAAGCCTATCGGGCAGCAACCGAATACATTCTAAACATCCCGAAGTTCTCCGGCAAACATACAATGGAGGAAACCCGGGCTTTTTATGAATTCATGGGAGAGCCTTGCAGGAATCAGCGGATCATTCACGTGGCAGGAACCAACGGAAAAGGCTCTGTCTGTGCCTATCTGCGAAACGTACTGGAGGAAGCCGGATATCATACTGCCGCTTTTATTTCACCGCATCTGGTATCTGTCAGAGAGCGGTTTTTATTTGACAAAGATATGGTATCAAAAGCAGATTTTGTGCAGGCTTATGATGAAGTGCGCCGGCAGGTACAGGCATTTGAAGAAAGATGCAAAGGGTATCATCCTTCTTTTTTTGAATTCCTGTTTTTTATGTTTTTGATGATGCAGAAGACCGGAAAAGCGGATTATATCATACTGGAGACCGGGCTTGGCGGCAGACTGGATGCAACAAATGTCATGCCGGAAAAAACTCTCTGTATCATAACGGAGATCGGCTTAGATCATACCGAATATCTGGGCGATACCGTCCGGCAGATTGCGGGAGAAAAAGCCGGTATCCTAAGAACAGGAACACCGGTCGTATATGTTGCGGACAAACAGGAGCCCGCAGAAGTGATTAAAGAACAGGCAAAAGCACAGAAAGCAATGGCATATCCTGTCGGAAGACGCGATTTTAAAATAGAACGAATTCAAGATAAAAACATTGCATTTTTGTTCCATTCTGTATATTATAATTCTATCAGTGTCATTTTGCGGACAACTGCGTTGTATCAGGTCGAAAATGCCTCTCTGGCGCTTCGGGCACTGGATGTGCTGAATCTGCAGGGAGCGGGTATTTTGGAAGATCAGATTGTACGCGGTATGCAGAAGACGTACTGGGAAGGACGGATGGAGGAAGTATTTCCGGATGTCTATATTGACGGTGCACACAATGAAGACGGGATTCGTGCATTTCTTGCAAGTGTACGGCAGTTATCGGTGTGCGAAACGGAGACGGACAGGAAGTCAGGCGCAGAGTCTGACAAGAAACAGCCGGAGTATCATAACAGTCTGTTATTTGCGGTTGTGCAGGACAAGCGTTATGATGAGATGCTACGGATGATCGCAGAGTCCGGATTGTTTCATAAGATTACGATCACGACAACAGGCGGAAGCAGAGGGACGGATCCCAGAGAAATGCTTTCGATCCTACAGCAGTATCATAGAGGGGAATGTAACTATTACGAGTCGGCAGAGGAAGCCTTTGATGCTTGTATCGGCAGCAAAAAGGAAGGTGAACGGATCTATATCGCGGGCTCATTGTATTTGGCAGGGCAGATCAAAGCCTATATAGGGAGGAATTCCGATGATTAACTTTGAAGAGGAACTGAAGAAATTTCATCCGAGTGTAGAATTGGAAGAAGCGGAAGATGCGCTTTACAGTCAGGATACGACTGATCTTGCGGATGTTCTTGTAAATGTGGTAAAAGAAGCTAAAGAAGAGGAAGAATAAGGAGAGGCAGAATGTATTGTTATAATTGCGGCTGTCTCTTGACGGAAAATGATTTCTGCACCAACTGTGGCGCCGAAGTAAAGACATACAAGAGAATCGTTGCGGCTTCCAACCGTTTTTATAACATCGGTCTGGAAAAAGCAGGCGTCAGAGATTTATCCGGAGCAGTGGAAAGTCTGAGACAATGTCTGAAATTGAATAAAAATCATGTCGAAGCGAGAAACCTTCTCGGTTTGATTTATTATGAGACGGGAGAGGTTGTCAGTGCACTCAATGAGTGGGTCATCAGTAAAAATGTCCAGCCCAAGAAAAATATTGCGGATGATTATATTGAAGACATCCGTTCCAATCCGACACAGCTTGATACGCTGACACAGGCGGTTAAAAAGTATAATCAGGCGTTAAATTATTGCAGACAGGACAGTGTGGATCTGGCAGTGATCCAGTTAAAGAAAGTATTGTCCATGAATCCGAAATATGTTCAGGCACATCAACTGCTTGCTTTGATCTATATCAATCAGGAGGATTGGGAGAAGGCTTCCAGAGAGTTGGAGCGTGCCGGAAAGATTGACCGGAATAATATCATCACGTTACGGTATCAGCAGGAAGTGGAAAGTGCAGCTGATATCGATGAAGGCAAGAGCACACAGAAAAAGAAGAAAGCCAAGGATGATCAGAGCATCCAATATAAGAGTGGGAATGATACCGTCATTCAGCCGCTGAATCAAAAAGAAAACAGCGGATTATCCACGATCTTGAATATTGCGATCGGTGTTGTGATCGGACTGGCAGTCAGTATTTTTCTGATCCTGCCGGCGCGGATTCAGTCGGAGACGGCAAAGGTTAACGAAAAGGTCAGTGAATACAGTGAACAGCTCAGTGCAAAGACTGCGGATATGCAGGAACAGGCAGCAACGATCAAAAAGCTGGAGGAACAGATCGGGCAGCTTCAGGCAGAGCTGGATGCCTATACCGGAACTGACGGTGCACTTGCAGCTTATGACCAGCTGCTGGGAGCAGTGCAGCTGTATATGTCGGAAGAAACGGATGTTATGGCAATTGCAGACAGTCTCGGTAAAATCGACGAAGTTTATGTAGAAGATAGTGCAACAGAGAATTTCCAAAATGTGTATCATTCTTTGTATGCCCTGATCGGACCGGAGGTATCGGCGGCTTACTATCAGTCCGGAATGACGGAATATAACAGTGGCAATTATACGGAAGCAATTGATTATTTCCGGATGTCGGTGGCTTTTAACGCCGAGGATGCAAAAGCACTTTATCAGCTGGGAGAAGCCTATTATAAAAATGAGGATATGGAACATGCGGCAGAATGTTATCATCAGGTGATCGAGCTGTTCCCGGGATCCAATACCGCATATAATGCACAGAAGAGATTGAATACGATTGAGGAAGAGTAAGAGTCGGAAGAATCCGTATCAAATGAATGCCTACGAAAGAGAACATGGTAAAGCATGTTCTCTTTTTTTGCCCAATCGGGCGCTATAGAGGGAAATAAGCGGGAACGCACAGCTTAATAGAGCGGAAAGGAAAGAAAACATGGAAATGGTGGACAACTATGCGATTATTGAGAATTACCTGATGATAAAGATGCCGGATGAAGTCGATCATCATAAAGCAGCCGAAATATGTCGTATGGCGGATATGTATATTACGCACAGTAAGGTGGAAAACGTGGTGTTTGACTTTGAGGATACCAATTTTATGGACAGCTCCGGAATCGGTATTATCATGGGCAGGTACAAAAAAATTTCCTGCTTTGGGGGACATGTGTATGTGATCCATGCGGATCAGAGAATCCGGCGAATGTTAGCGGCATCGGGCATGCTGAAAATTGTTACCATCATGGATTAGGGAGGATGCAGAAATGGAGACAAACGATATGGTAGAGATTCAGAATTACGTGAATGAGGTGGAGCTGAGCTTTGATGCGGTATCGCAGAATGAAAGCTTTGCCAGAGTAGCGGTTGCTGCGTTTATCACACCGCTTAATCCCACGATAGAGGAAGTGGCGGATGTAAAGACTGCCGTTTCCGAAGCAGTCACCAATGCGATTATACATGGCTATGACAATCGGGGAGGCAAGATAAAAATGAACTGCTCGATCACGGGTGATGTCCTGACGGTCGTGATTGAAGATTACGGTAAAGGAATTGAAAATGTGGAAGAAGCCATGATGCCGCTTTTTACGACCAGACCGGAGCTGGAACGGTCCGGTATGGGATTTGCTTTTATGGAAGCGTTTATGGATGATCTTGAGGTACAGTCCTGTCCGGGTGACGGAACGAGAGTACAGATGATAAAAAAAATCGGATGCTCTCCATGGATACCGCAAGAGGATGATTAAATGGAAGAAACTGCGGAGCTGATTGCACGGTCACAGGCAGGGGATAAAGAAGCAAGAGAGATACTGGTAGAGAAGAATCTTGGACTGGTACATCATATTGTCAAGCGTTTCCTCGGGCGGGGAATTGAAGCCGAAGATCTGTTTCAGATCGGCAGTATCGGTCTGATCAAGGCAATCGATAAATTTGACTTAAGCTATGATGTCAAATTTTCCACTTATGCCGTGCCGATGATTCAAGGAGAGATCAAGCGCTTTTTGCGTGATGACGGTATGGTGAAAGTGAGCCGAACCTTAAAAGAAAACGGCTGGAAGGTACATCAATCGATGGAACGCCTGTCACAAAAACTCGGCAGAGATGCCACAATGGAGGAAATTTCTGAAGATACCGGGATCGGTGTGGAAGATATTGTAATGGCACTGGAGGCAAATGTGGAGGTAGAATCCCTCTATAAGTCCGTCTATCAGTCGGACGGCAATGAAATCTGTCTGGTCGACCAGATCGTCGCAGGCGGCAGAGGAAGCTGCGGCGTGGGACAATCCGTTTCCGGAGACCTCGGACAAGCAGACAGCTACGGTATGGGCAACGGGCAGGATCCGGAAAAAGAACAGCTCCTCAATCATATGTTGTTGGAGCAATTGCTCAAGGAATTGTCGGAAAATGAACGGGAACTGATCAGACTCCGTTATTTTCAGGACAAGACCCAGATGGAAGTTGCCAAACGGCTGCAGATCAGTCAGGTGCAGGTCAGCCGTATGGAGAAGCGGAT
>JBJFCE010000079.1:0-7670 GCA_051888775.1 Lachnospiraceae bacterium
GAGTTTGAACCTCACGCAACCGGTCTTGAGCAAAAAGGCGACGGCTACATCGTAGCATCTCTGGGCGAAGCTTCGGGCTATGTTCCCTATACTGCTTATTTTGCAAAATCCAGCTATATGGAAGACCACAGCGATATCATCCAGGCTTTCACAAATGCGCTGCAAAAAGGTATGGATTATGTAAACTCTCACACCGCTTCCGAAATTGCCAAGGTCATTGCACCTCAGTTTCCAGAAACGGATCTGGAGACACTGACGACCATTGTTGCACGTTACCATGATCAGGATACCTGGAAGACCGACCTGATCTTTACGGAAGAGGCTTTTACATTGCTTGAAAACATATTGGAGTCTGCAGGCGAACTGCCCGAACGTGTGCCTTATGATGCTCTTGTGATCACAACGTATGCCGAATCTGCGGCGGAATAACTACCATATGTTTCTGAAGGACTTTCTCCGATTATGATATGGAAATTTCTCCGACCATGATACGGAAATTTATCCGACCATGGCATAGTTGCACTTTTTTCGTAAAAGCGCTATGATGAAAAAGTATCATGAGCCATTGCAAAAGGAGGATGTATCATGGGCGCAGGAATTTCAACAGAAACAAATCAGGATTTTACTAAGATCATCGCGCAGACTACGCAGATCTGCCGTGAATTATTGGAAGCCGCACATTTACAAAAAGGTGATATTCTTGTTGTGGGCTGTTCTTCCAGCGAAGTGGCGCACCATCAGATCGGTTCTTTTTCCAGTGCCGAAATCGGCGATGTCATCTTTACAACCTTGAACGACATCCTGTCAGAGCAGGGCATTTATCTTGCTGCCCAGTGTTGTGAACATCTGAACCGTGCACTGATCCTTGAACAGGAAGCTGCACGTCTGCACCGCCTTCCCATGGTCAATGTGGTTCCGCAGCTGAAAGCCGGTGGTTCCTTTGCCACTGCCGCATATCATCACATGAAATCTCCGGTAGCGGTAGAATCTTTAAAAGCACAGGCAGGCATTGATATCGGTGACACACTGATCGGCATGCATCTGGATGCAGTCGCTGTCCCGGTAAGAACTTCCCTATCGGAAATCGGCAGCGCACATGTGGTATGTGCCCGTACCAGACTCAAGTATATCGGCGGCGAACGTGCTGCTTATCTGCACTGATATGACAAAAAGATCCGGCAAAGTAAACCTCTCTGCCGGATCTTTTTATTTGTATGCTGTTTGCTTTCTATTTGCTTTCTTTTTCGGTTTCTTCTTTTTTCTCCTGTTTTTCTTTCGGAGACTCCTGTTTTTCCTTCGATGCTTGTTTTTCCTTCGAGGCCTCTTTTTTCTCCTGTTTTTCCTTTGCAGCCTCTGCCTTTTTTTCCTTCCCGCTCTTTTCCTGCTTTGCAGGCTCTTTCGGTACGGAACCGTTTTTCATATAGGCATCGATCATCTTTTCTATCAGAAGCTTTTTCACATAGACATCATAGCTTAAGAAACTGACAAAAGAAAATAATTGTAAAAATTCCCTGTCATTTTCATCTGCATCCGGAAACATTTCCTGTGATTTTTCATACTCATGGCGGATATTCTCTTTTAACTCTTCTACCTGGGCGTCCTCCATGCCAAAGACATCATCATATACTTTCCGAAGGTTCCACTCCCCGTCAGCCTGAAAATACCTTTCTGCCAACGGTCCCAGTAGTGCCTGAATATCGTTGATGCTCAGAATGCTCTTAAAGTAATAGATAAAGATCAGCATGATGATATGATCTTTGGAATATTTTTTCTTTACCGGCGGAGGAAGCAGATCATTTTTTGCATAGTTATTGATCATCGTCTTCGTCAGGATCTTGTCTCCGGTCGGATTTCTGAGCGTATTACGAAGACGCCTGTCCATAAAGGTCGTAACCTGATCCATATACAGATCAATATTCGGAATATCCTCTGACGCAATGTGCTCAATCCTGTCCAGACTACTCAATATGCTGTTCAATAAATCTTCTGTATTTATCGTCATCGCAAACACCTCGTACCCTATATTATATAGTAATAAAAACTACTTGTAAACACCCGTTTTTTTCTGCGTAACGACTCACGTACTAAACCGTTACTTTTCTGCATAGGTACCTTCAAAAACATATTTACTTTAAAACTTTAATATGTTAAAATGCAATTGTTTAAAATTTTACAGTGTGAAATCCTTTTGGAGGTAGATCATATGAACAAAAAAATCAAGACTCCGGCAGTGGATCATCTTCTGGATGCAATTCTGGAGCTTCAGACAAAAGAAGAATGCTATAATTTTTTTGAAGATCTGTGCACCGTAAACGAGCTTCTGTCTCTGTCACAGCGCTTTGAGGTGGCAACTATGCTGCGTGATGGCAGGACTTATCTGGATATCGCCGAAAAAACCGGTGCTTCTACTGCTACGATCAGCCGTGTAAACCGCTCTCTCAATTACGGCAGCGATGGTTATGAACTGATCTTCCAGCGCCTTGAGCAGAAAGCCGCTGATCAGCACTAACAGTTATCAGGCAATACAAAAAAGGGATAAATCGAATCTTGCCGATTCAGGCAACACGCGGTTTATCCCTTATATTTTGTCCGGTATTGTATCTTTCCCGTTCTCCTTAACCGTACATCTCCATGATCTCTTCCGGATTGATATACTCACCGTCTAACAATAGCTGGTAGATGATCGTACGGTTATCTCTTGTCACAGCAAATAACTCGTCACCTTTTTCCACAAAATCTCCGACTACCACATCCGGTTTTTCACGTACCTGATAAGTAGATACATAGCCGTCCCCATGATCGATCTGTACCATATATCCCCAATCCTCATGCTCCTGAGCCATGATAACGGTTCCGCTTCCGACCGCTACGACCTCTGCCCCCGTATTCGCCGTAAATTCGATATAGGGCTGTCCCTCTTCGTTGGTTCCTTCATCATAGAGTACCGTTCCGTTTACGGGGATCCCGCTCGGATAAAAAAGCGCTGCTTCTTCCTCCAGACGTACCTGTTCCTCCTCCATTTTCCGGTTTACGGTATCACTCAAAAGCGTATTTTTCTCTGTCAGTTCTTTTACCTGCTGTTCCAGCTGAGCCGTATAATCCTGCGCTTCCTGCAGATCGGCATTGACCGCTTCCACGGCTTTCTCCCTTGTTCCGAACAACAATGTCATTGTAACTCCCCAGACAATCAACAGTGCCACAAAAGCAGCCACCGTAATTAAAAGTGCTTTTATCTGTTTTTTGGTAATCGTAAATTCTTTTACCTTTTCTTCCGTTTCATGGGACACAATGCTGACCTGATAGCCGGTCACGGTTGTTTCCTGTTGTTCCATGCACTAGACACCTCCCTGGTAAATATTACCTATTTTACCACAGATCATAAAAAGATACAAATTTTATACATCCAGCTTCATATCCCCGGGCTTAATCCATTTGTTTTTTCTCATAAATTCCGAAACACCATAGGACAATATTGCCGGCAATATAAAGTGCATCAGCAGGATCTCGACCAGCACCAGCATCTTATCTGCCCCGGCTGCCGTCATATCCGCGTAGGCATTAAACTGTCCTACAAGACCTGCCGTTCCCATACCGGAGCCGGTTGCGTTATTCGTCATTTTGAACACCATGGTAGAGATCGGTCCGAGAATGGCACTCGTTATGATCGCCGGGAGCCAGATAATCGGCTTTTTTACGATATTTCCAATCTGAAGCATACTCGTTCCGAGTCCCTGTGCCAACAATCCGTTTACCTTATTGTCACGATAACTTGCTACCGCAAATCCGATCATATTAGCGCAACATCCGACAGTTGCCGCGCCCGCCGCAATTCCGTTTAATCCAAGAATAATCCCAAGCGCCGCTGAG
Organism: Lachnospiraceae bacterium; assembly: GCA_051888775.1. Classification (GTDB taxonomy): domain Bacteria; phylum Bacillota; class Clostridia; order Lachnospirales; family Lachnospiraceae; genus JBJFCE01. The sequence goes on from JBJFCE010000079.1 coordinate 3,868, forward strand.
CTGATCGGCAGTGTCAGAATCATTCCCATCAATACAGATACGATTATTCCCATGAAAAACGGTGCCTGTTCGGTTCCCCAATTGATCAATGTTCCAAGCCATATCATGAATTCAGAAATGCTCGGTCCCAGCAGAAGTCCTACTGCAGATCCTGCCGTAATACAACAAAAAGGTGTGATCAGGATATCCACTTTCGTTCTGCCGGAAACCAGTCTTCCCACATAAATGCAAGTAAGTGCCGCCAGAAAAGCACCCAGCGGTTCCCCAACGCCCAGAAGCACCACATTGTTGTTTAATGCAATTTCGGTTCCGCCCGGATTCATCGTACCGCTGACCAGAAAGGTGCCGGAAATGATCTTTGATGCATAAGCACCCACCATACCGCAGACCGCTGCCGATACTGTAACAAGCGGTGCCGCTTTCAGACGCCCCGCCACTCCGCAGCCGATGCCCGCTCCGGTCAAAACCGTAGCTGCTTTTCCGATAATCATCAGATAAGCTCCTGCCTGTCCCGGTATAAAGGATGCGATCTGGACAATAATGGTACCGATGATCAGCGTTGCAAACAGTCCGCTTGCCATTCCGCTGAGTCCTTCAATAAAGATCTCTTTCAAATATTTTGTAATTGTCTTCATAGCATATCGCCCTGCCTTATCAGTTTGCTATACCGTATCATAACCTCCTCATTTTGGCAATTCCTGATTTTCTTGTGCAGTTTAGCTGAAAGAAGCTTCCGTGGGAACGAGACAGTATGGAATTCTTTGTCCGTTGGCACGCTCTCGCTCCGTGAAAAAGCGCAGCGGGCACTAGTCTCGACAGTACCTCGCCAAGTGCCGGCGTTTTTCAAGGGCCGACGGACAAAGGATCCATACTGTCTCGTTCCCACGGAAGCTTCTTTCAGCTAAACTGCACAATTTCTTAAATTCTTGCATAAAATTTCTTTACTTTTCGCGCTTCTGGTGCTATGCTTTAGTTGTTGCACAGGCAACATATATTTATTTTTTATTTGGAGGTATCTACCATGAACAAAGGTACAGTTAAGTGGTTCAACAACCAGAAGGGCTACGGATTCATCTCTGATGAGCAGGGAAACGATGTATTCGTACACTACACAGGACTCAACATGGAAGGCTTCAAGTCTCTTGAAGAAGGCGCTGCTGTTGAATATGATGTAGTAAATGGTGAAAAAGGACCTCAGGCAGTAAACGTAACTAAGTTATAAGAAATTCTTATAACCCAAGCCTTTTAATCTCAGTTTTCGATGTGCCTTTTCTTAATGTTCTATAGATAGATTATTTAGAATGAGCAATATTGTTTTAACGGATTAAAACGTTCCTTACTGGAGACAAAAAAGACCGATCATACGATCGGTCTTTTTTCATTGATACAACACCAGTTATGATCTCCGTTTATAGCAGAACCACTCAGTTTTCATTCAACGCAAGAATATATGCCTCCACTTCTTCCAGCTTCATCGGTCCGCCGTATACATCAAGCGCACTTCCGATTGTTACATGAATCCTTCCGTTTCCGAGACGATATAAAAGCTCCAGATCTTCATAGGAATGCACACCGCCGGCATAGGTGATCGGAATCCGGTTCCATGCTCCGAGGATCTGCACCAGTTCTGTCTCAATGCCTCCGCTCTTTCCCTCTACATCCACGGCGTGAATCAGGAACTCATCCGCATATGCCGCAAGATCGTCCAGATGTTCCGGCGTAATTGTCATATCCGTATACTTTTGCCAGCGATCCGTGACAATATAGTACTGCCCGTCCTTTTTTCGGCAGCTGATATCCAATACCACATGCTCTTTCCCAACCGCTGCAACCAGCTTTTTCAAATGTTCCCGACACAGCTTCCCGTTCTGAAATACATACGATGTCACGATAACCTTAGCTGCCCCCGCATCCAGATACTCTGCTGCATTTTCCGCCGTAATGCCGCCGCCGACCTGCATATGCCCCGGATAAGTGCGGAGTGCCAGCATCGCCTGTTTTTGGGTTGCCGGATAGTAGGGACTGTCTTTTCCGTTTAATAAAATAATATGAGCACCCTCAATGCCATGCTCCTGATAAAGCTTTGCATAATAGTCCGCCTCATGCTCCGCCACAAAGTTTTCCTGTGCCACATCGCCCTGATCCTTCAGGCTGCTGCCTACAATCTGCTTTACCTTTCCGTTATGAATATCAATACAAGGTCGAAACTGCATGGTTCTCCTCCGTATATTTGTGCAATTTTTCATATTTATAATGCATTATAACGCTTTTCAGCCTTTCGGAATATAGCAAATCTGAATTTTTTCGAAAAAGTCGTACTCCCGTTATGCATATTTCACCAAATTTTGTCTGATTTTGCCTTGAAATATAGACAAAATAGGAGTAGAATCGAGAGTAGTCGTCTGACTGAATCGTACATAGAAAGGATTATAAAACATTATGAAAAAACCTCAGAACAAATGGATATGCGCTGCGATTCCTGCTCTTCTGATTCATTGCAGTATCGGTACTGTATACTGCTGGTCCTTATTAAGTGAAGATATCGCTCTTGCCATCGGTCTTGGTGCAGGCGGAAAAGGCGCAGTTGAATGGGCATTCAGCTTTGCCATCTTCTTTCTTGGCATGTCGGCAGCATTTCTCGGAAGCGTCGTGGAAAAAGACATCCACAAATCCTCCCTCATTGCTGCAATCTGCTTTACCGTAGGTATGGCAGGAACCGGACTGATCATCTCCTTTTCCGATAAGCTCGGCTCCACACTGTCTCTGATCGGTATTTATATCTGCTATGGCTTTATTATGGGTATCGGTTTGGGAACCGGATATCTGTCACCCGTAAAAACACTGATGCTCTGGTTTAAAGATAAAAAAGGTCTTGCAACCGGTCTTGCAGTTGCAGGTTTTGGTGCGGCAAAAGCAATCGCAAGCCCGATCATGGAAGCGCTTCTGGATTCTGTCGGCATTGTAAAAATGTTCTACATTCTGGCAGCGGTATACTTTGTCATGATGTTTGCAGGACATCTTCTGCTTTCCAAGCCTCAGGGCTGGGTCGAAGCTCCTGCTCAGAAAGGCGAAGGTGCTTTAAGCCTGATCAAGAACAAAACCTTTGTCGGTATCTGGCTGATCTTCTATATTAATATCACCTGCGGTCTGATGCTGATTTCTCAGGAAAAATACATCATCAAGGCAATCGGTCTTGCCAGCATGGTCGGTGTCATCAGTTCATTAACCGCCGTTGCAAATGCCGGTGGCCGCCTCGGTTTCTCCGCATGGGCAGACAAGATGAGGGATCGTAATACCATCTATAAGATTATCTTTATCCTGTCCATTGCATTTACGGCTCTGACAATCGTTACCAGCGGTATTACCAACAGTGTTGTGGTTGTTGTAATTGCTTTGTTACTGATGGTAAATGCAGGATACGGCGGTGGATTCAGCAACCTTCCGACACTTCTGTCCGATCACTACGGAATGAAAGCAATCAGTTCTATTCACGGTATTGCACTTTCCGCATGGGCATTTGCAGGTCTTACCGGAAACAATCTTTCCAACTGGATCGTAAATACCTTCGGTAAAGTGGAAGAAATCTCTGACGGTCACGGCGGAACCATTTTGGTAAATCCGACCGGATACCAGAAAGTACTGTATGTTACCTGTGCTTTATATATTGTTGCACTCCTGATCAGTATCTTCGTGATCAAACCAATCAAGGATAAAAAAGAAGCCTGAAAACACATTATCTTTCAACGGATAACTTTAGGAGTCTCATTCTCATATGATGAAAATGAGGCTCCTTTTCTATTTTA
>JBJFCE010000080.1:0-7525 GCA_051888775.1 Lachnospiraceae bacterium
ACCGTTACGGACGAGGTGTAGCGAAAGCGTGCCGGTCACCGATAGGTCTATCAGCCCCGGTTTCGCCTTACGGACAGAGTTTCGCAATCGCCTATGTAAAACGTTATAATGAAAGGAGAATTCATTATGGGAATGGCATATGCGGATGAACTTTATCACCTTCTGGCATTGGAACTGAACTGTACGCAGGAAGATTTTCTGAGAAAAGAAAATGTGCTTACGGTATCGGAGATACGCGAGGGCAGAAGAGTTTATTCGGAGGAAAAATATTTTTTTCATATGGCAACAACAGGTCGGAATGCAGTGATTACGGCGCAGCCGTGTCTGCATCCGTTTTTGCGTGAATTTATGAAGGATCGCATGGGACATCTGCTGTTTGAATTGCCGAATCTTTTATCACTCGAAAAAGAACTGAATCAATGGGACTATTCTCTGACACAGACGTATCACATGTTTTTACCGGATCGGGATATGCAGAACGGGAGAACTGCTTTGCAAAACAGCATTCGTACAGCATGGTTTTATGATACGCAGATCGGGCAGTTTTACGGTGATGACAGATTCCCGAATGCTATTTGTTCTGAGTTTACACCGTCACGTCCGGATCGGATTGTGGTCTGTGCCTATGACGGGGAACAGATCATGGGAATGGCAGGATGCTCTGAGGATGCACCACACTGGCAGCAGATCGGAATTGATGTAATGCCTGAATATCGTTCACAGGGGGTAGGCACCTATCTTGTGACACTGTTAAAAAATAAGATTCTGGAGCGCGGTGATATTCCTTTTTATGGGACCAGCGTATCCAATTATCATTCATGGAATATTGCAATAAACAGCGGGTTCAGACCGGCGTGGGTGGAGATCGGAGCGAAGAAAAAACAGTAGGATTTTTACAACAATTTTACAAGCGCTTGATAGAATGCGTGCGATAACGATGATATATTTTACTTGTATTCGACAAATGCAATGAATGTGGATGTTTCGGAAAATGCGGGATGAATATAGTATCCCGGAAATTCGGAAAAAGACAATAGGATATGAGTATCAGGAATAAAAAGACCTTTGAATTATCATCGATAAAAAAGTATAAACAATACGAACGAAAACTTTGGATGATCCCTTTAGCTTGTCTCTTGTTTGGAATGATAGGTATCTGTCAGAAAGCAATTCATGACTTGATGGAAGATCCAAGCATTGCAACAGTGCTTGGTGGGCTGTTGTTTCTTTTGATATGGACCTTGATCTCCTCCTCGATTCCGTTTCTTGCAGGAAAGATCCTGATCGGAATAAAACGTAAAACTGCAATTCAGAACTGCACCATTACAAGCATGCAGGATTTTGAATATTACCGGGACAAATTGACGGGATTATCACCGGCAGATATCAGTATTTTGACGGATCTGGAAATCGAACAAACAAAGGATGTGGCAGCATCCATTTTACAATATGAAAATCTTGGATTATTAGTAGAAGATGCAGATCATACATATCATATGACGAAGAAATACGAGAGCTATCACGACTTAAAAGACAGTGACCGATATCTGATAGAGCATTTGGAAAAAGGTGACTTTGACTGGGACAATGATACGCAGTGGAAGCAGCTGGTCATGGATGAGGCAGTTTCAGAGGGGTATATCACCAAAAAAACAGCCCCGTGGTTAGAACAGCCGAAGAGAGAAAATGTTCAACAAAAGAAGACTGTTTCAAAAAAATGGCGTCTGATTCAGATATTGCTTGGGGCGGTCTGGATATGCTGGCTTTTGAATGCATATCCAAGATTGGCGGAGCTTCAACAATATATGCAAGTGCCTTTGAATGAAAATGTGGCGGAGTACACAAAGTTTGTGTATAGTCAGCCGAAGGTGATACTTGGGGGAATAGAGTCTATTGCACTGTTTCTGTTTGCAATATTTATTCTTTGCTATAAACCCGGGGCACATCAGAAGATGCATTCTGATTCTAAAAAAGGGTTTGCGGTTCTGGGGATCTGGCTGTGCCTGTTGATGCTTTCATTACCAACGTTGCTTGAATTTGATGAGCTTTTGGAAACAGCACCGGAGAATGCAAGCTTTGCAGAACAAATGAATTTTTTGTATAGTCAACCCAAAATGATGCTTGGATTTGTATTGATAATGGTAGTGATCATATATACCATGTATCTGATTGCATATGCGGTCGCAATACTGTCTCCGGAGGGTACAAGTATTATGAAAAGTATCATGCAGCAGATCAAACGAACGGATTACGGCAATCAAATGGCAGAATGCATATATGGCATGAAGAATTTTATCCATGATTACTCTAATTTAAGCATGGCTGACAAGCGTCAGGTGGTTCTGTGGGAGGACTATCTGGTATATGCAGTAGTGTTGGAAGAAAACGAAGAAATAGTAAATGAAATTTCAAAAACAAGGAGAGAAGTGTTATGACATGGATGATCTTGATTATTTTAGCCGCAGTTATTGTTTTTTGTTTGATAGAGGTGGTGATCGGATATAACGGTCTGATAACGCTTCGAAACCGGGTAGACAATCAGGCTGCTCAGGTGGATGTACAATTGAAACGGAGAGCAGAACTGATTCCGAATCTGATCGAAACGGTAAAGGGATATGCTAAATTTGAAAAAGCAACATTGACCAATATTGTGGAGCTTAGGAGTAAGGTGTTGAGCGCGGGAAATACGAGCGAGGCCTGCGCGGCGGATGCAGAACTTAGCAAGGCATGTTCACACGTGCTGGCGCTCGGAGAAAGCTATCCGGAATTGAAAGCGAATACGAATTTTTTGAAATTGCAGGAAGAGCTTTCGGAAACAGAAAATAAGATTGTGATGGCGAGACAGTTTTATAACGATACCGTGACAAAATATAATACGGCTATCCAAATGTTTCCAAAATCCATAGTGGCCGGTATGTTTGGCTTTAAGAAAAGGGAGTTATTGGAAATTGCAAAAGCGGAACGCGAAGCGGTTAAGATTGACAGCAACACATTTCAATTTTAAAGAATATAACATATGATAAGTTCCGGCTGAAAAGTGCAGCCGGGACTTTTTTTAAATCCTTTTTTAGTGTATACTGATAAGTAATTACGAAACGAAACTCTGTCTGCCGGACGAAAACATTACTTATCACCTTTCGTAGGCAGTCACTATAGGGAATCAGCGGCTCTGCTGCACGAGCGCCCTCTGAGAGCGTCGGTCCTTAGCCGCCGTATTGTGGCGGCTTAGTACCGCTACGCTCGAAGCGGAGCGAAAGCGTGCCGCTCATGCAGCAGAGCCGCTGATTCCCGCCATTCGTTGCAACCAAAGAAAAGGAGTCCTCATATGTCCTTCGCACACCTACATGTCCATACCGAATACAGTCTTTTGGATGGATCCAATAAAATCACGGAATATGTGAAACGTGTCAAAGAACTTGGCATGACTGCGGCTGCGATCACCGATCACGGTGTGATGTACGGTGTGATCGATTTCTATCGCGCAGCGAAGGAAGCGGGTATCAATCCGATTCTCGGATGCGAGGTATATGTTGCACCCGGCTCGCGTTTTGATAAAGAAGCCGGAGTATCGGAGGATCGTTATTATCATCTGGTACTGCTTGCGGAGAACAATACCGGCTATGCGAATCTGATGAAGATCGTATCGCGCGGATTTACGGAAGGATATTATTATAAGCCCCGTGTGGATATGGAGGTTCTGGAAGAATTCCATGAGGGTATCATTGCGCTGTCGGCATGTCTTGCTGGAGAAGTGCAGCGTTATATTGCCAAAGGTCTGATCGAAGAAGCCAAAAAGGTTGCACTGCGTTATCAGGAGATATTCGGAAAGGGCAATTATTTTTTGGAATTGCAGGATCATGGCATTCCGATGCAGCAGACGGTCAACATGGCGCTGATGTCGATGTCGCGGGAGCTGGATATTCCTCTCGTCGCCACAAACGATGTGCATTATACCTATGCGGAGGATGCCAAGCCGCATGATATCCTGTTGTGCTTGCAGACAGGGAAAAAGCTTGCGGACGAGGATCGTATGCGTTATGAGGGCGGTCAGTACTATGTGAAGAGCGAGGACGAGATGCGCCTGCTCTTTCCGTATGCATCGCAGGCACTGGAGAATACACAGAAAATCGCAGACCGCTGTCATGTGGAGATCGAGTTCGGCGTAACCAAGCTGCCGCACTTTGAGGTGCCGGAGGGCTATGATTCATGGACTTATCTGAATAAATTGTGCCAGGACGGCATGAAGGAGCGTTATCCGGAGGATGACGGCATCTTGCAGGAGCGTCTGCAATATGAGCTTTCCGTCATTCAGAAGATGGGATATGTCGATTATTTCCTGATTGTGTGGGACTATATCAATTATGCAAGAGAGCATGGCATTGCGGTAGGACCGGGACGAGGTTCTGCGGCGGGTTCCATCGTATCTTATTGCCTGCATATTACGAATATTGATCCGATAAAATATCAGCTTCTGTTTGAACGTTTCCTGAATCCGGAACGTGTTTCCATGCCTGATATTGACGTGGATTTCTGCTTTGAAAGAAGGCAGGAGGTCATTGACTATGTTACCGCCAAATACGGTGCGGATAAGGTCGTTCAGATCATCACCTTCGGTACATTGGCGGCAAAGGGTGTGATCCGCGATGTCGGACGTGTTATGGATCTTCCGTATGCTTATGTGGATAATATTGCCAAGATGATACCCAATGAGCTGAATATCACGCTTTCCAGAGCGCTTGATATGAATCCGGAGCTGAAGAAGCTGTATGAAACGGATGAAACCGTGCATGAGCTCATTGATATGAGCAAGCGTCTGGAGGGCTTGCCGAGACATACCTCCATGCATGCAGCGGGTGTTGTTATCTGCCAGAGACCGGCAGAAGAGTTTGTACCGCTTTCGAGAGGCTCCGACGGTGCGATCACGACACAGTTTACGATGACGACCATCGAACAGCTCGGACTGTTGAAGATGGACTTCCTCGGACTTCGTACTTTGACGGTAATCCAGGATGCCGTACGCAATGTGGAAAAATATCAGGGGATTCAGCTGGATATTGATGCCATTGATTATGATGATAAAGCGGTACTGGATTCTATCGGTACTGGTAAGACAGAAGGAATATTCCAGATTGAAAGTGCGGGGATGAAGAGCTTCATGAAGGAGTTAAAACCCCAGAATCTGGAGGATATCATCGCGGGAATCTCACTTTACCGTCCCGGTCCGATGGATTTTATCCCGAAATATATTTACGGCAAGGAGCATCCGGATCAGATCACCTATGCCTGTCCGCAGTTAAAGCCGATTTTGGAGTCTACCTATGGCTGTATTGTTTATCAGGAGCAGGTTATGCAGATCGTGCGGGATCTGGGCGGCTATACGCTCGGACGAAGCGATCTGGTACGCCGTGCCATGAGTAAGAAAAAGCAGTACGTTATGGAACAGGAGCGAAAGAACTTTACCTACGGAAACGAGGAAGAGCATGTTCCGGGATGTGTTGCAAACGGAATTTCGGCAGAAGTTGCAAACCAGATCTATGATACCATGATGGATTTTGCAAAATACGCATTTAATAAATCTCATGCGGCATGTTATGCGGTCGTATCCTATCAGACCGCATACCTGAAATACTATTATCCTGTGGAGTATATGGCGGCGCTGTTAACCTCCGTCATTGATAATCCCGGAAAAGTATCGGAATATATTCTGGTAGCGCGCAGCATGGGAATTGAGATTCTGCCGCCTGACATCAATGAGGGTGAGACGGGATTTTCGGTATCGGGAAAAGGAATCCGGTATGCTCTGACGGCGATCAAGAGTATCGGAAGACCGGTGATCGATGCAATCGTGGAAGAACGAAATCTCGGCGGACCGTTCCGGAATCTGAAGGATTTTCTGACACGTATGAGCGGGAGCGAACGGGATGTCAATAAACGTGCGATTGAGAATTTTATCAAAGCGGGAGCTTTGGACAGCCTCGGCGGCACGCGAAAACAGTTTATGTGTATCTATGTTCAGATCATGGATTCACTGAATCAGGATAAGAAGAACAATATGGCGGGACAGATGTCCCTGTTCGATCTGGTTTCTGAGGAGCATAAAGAGGCTTTTGATATTCAGCTGCCGGATGTCGGAGAATATCAGAAGGAAACGCTGCTGGCTTTTGAGAAGGAAGTACTCGGTGTCTATGTCAGCGGACATCCGCTGCAACAGTACGAATCGTTTTGGGAACGCCATATCAGTGCAAAGACTTCGGATTTTTATCTGGATGAGGAAACCGGAAGTGCGCTTGTTGCAGACGGAATTAAGGCAACTGTCGGCGGCATGATCGCGGATAAAAAAATTAAATATACAAAGAATGATAAGGTCATGGCATTTCTGACACTGGAGGATCTGGTCGGCAGTATCGAAGTGGTTGTCTTTCCGCGCGATTATGAGAAAAATTCGGCGAAACTGATTGAGGATGCCAAGGTCTTTATTACAGGCAGGGTATCGGCGGAAGAGGATAAGGATGCAAAGCTGATCTGTGAGCAGATTACCTTTTTTGAGGATGTTCCGAGAAAAGTTTGGGTCAAGTTCCCGACCAAAGAGGCGTATGAGGAAAGGCAGAAGGAGCTGGAGGAACTGTTATGGGAGCATGAGGGAAAGGACAGCGTCGTCATCTATATTGAAAATATCCGTGCGAAGAAGGAACTGCCGAGAAATTGGAATATCAGTGCAACCGATGAAATGCTTCAGAACCTGTCGGAGCATTTCGGTGCGGACAATGTCCGGCTGGTATAATGGTTGTTTGAAAGAATAATAAGGGAGTTGTTATTTTGTTTTCGGGTATTAAAATAAGAGCCTGTGTCATTGCAGTGCTTGGCAGTGCATTTTTGGCATTTGGATTATATAATGTACATTCGCTTTCAGGAGTGACGGAGGGCGGTGTGCTTGGCATGACATTGCTATTGCAGCATTGGTTTGGGATATCACCCGCGATATCAGGCTTTGTGCTGAATGTATTTTGTTATTCGCTTGGTTTTAAAACATTGGGAAAGCCTTTTGTGGTATATTCCTTTGCGGCAACCGCGGGATTTTCGGCTGCGTATAAGGTATGTGAATGGATCGGACCGTTATTTCCGCAGATTGCAGATAAACCGCTGCTGGCGGCGGTTGTCGGTGCGCTGTTTGTCGGAATCGGGGCAGGCGTCTGTGTACGGATCGGCGGAGCACCGGGCGGCGATGATGCACTGGCGATGAGCCTGTCGCACATGACGCATCTGAATATCCAATGGATATATCTGTTCAGTGATCTGGTAGTACTTGCTTTATCACTTACCTATATTCCGCTTGGCAGAATCGTTTTTTCTCTGCTGACGGTGATTTTGTCCGGGCAGATTATCGGACTGGTGCAGAAGATTCCTTTGCCGGAAAAAAGATAATAGGTGGTTACAAAGCTTTGTCCGTAAGGCAGAACCGGTGCTGATAAGACTATCGGTGACCGGCACGCTTTCGCTACACCTCGTCCGTAACGGTACATAAGGT
>JBJFCE010000081.1:0-10275 GCA_051888775.1 Lachnospiraceae bacterium
CGTCCGTAGCGGTACATAAGGTGCCAAAGTACGGCACCTAAGTACCGACGGACTCCCAGTGCCTGTCACCGGCTGATGTATGAACCGTGTCCCAACCGGATGGCAGAGTTTCGCAATCGTCTATTAATTATACTGGGAAAAAAGAGAAAGTCAAGGGGGTGGTATTTTACTATAATTTTAATTGCTACTATGATGCTGTTTTTAAATTAAAAATAAAGAGTTATATAATTTGCCGCTAAATTTTTCATGGGTGTATGCCGATAATTGATATGCAACAATAACTGATAATATGGGAGAATGCTTATGAATATCGTTGCACATAACCTCACTGCCATGAACGCACAAAGGCAGTTTGGAATAAATACAAGAAAGAGAGCAAAATCGACAGAGAAGTTATCTTCAGGATATAAAATTAACAGAGCGGCTGATGATGCCGCAGGATTGACCATTTCTGAGAAAATGCGCAGTCAGATCAGAGGACTTACACAGGGTGTAGAGAATACACAGGATGGAGTATCACTATGTCAGGTGGCAGACGGTGCACTTGCAGAAGTCAATGATATGCTTCACAGGTTGACCGAACTATCAGTACAGGCAGCAAACGGTACTAATACTGATGCGGACCGGCAGGCACTTCAGAAAGAAGCCGGTCAGATCGTACAGGAAATTGACAGAATCGGTAATACGACAAGTTTTAATGAAAGATATGTCTTCAGAGATGGTATTGATGGTGTGAATACAGATCAGGGTATCGGTAATCTTGGGCAGTGGGTGCTTCCGAAAGAGCTGCATGAGGTAGAATTTGTATTACGCAATATACATACCACTTCGGGACAGGATGTTATAGCGGATGGAGTTGCCTATCCGTCAGGAAGTGATATTCGGTTGACAGGAATTCAATATCTGGGATCAAATCTTGCACAAGTGGTAGTCGGAAATGAGGTTCTGCTTCGGGCTACTGATACTCCGGCTGGCAGCAGTTATGGTGTTTGTGATGAACCGCTTTATTCCATACACATGTCGGATTTGAGAGTGGAAGATACCGGCGAAGTCTATGCACGTGCAGCAAACGGGGATAAGTGGTATTTTGGAGGAAGTTATCTGGTAGATTTTGCCACAGGGGAGATTACGGGTATTACATCAGAATTTACCACAACAAATAAGGATCACGGTGTACAGCGGGTCGTAACAGCAATTAAGAAAACGGATGCTTCTTCAGGGGCGGCGCAGGACACTAACGGTCTTTATGCAAGAGGAGTCTGGATTCAGTCAGGTGCCAAAGAAGGTGACGGCATGAATCTGATAATAGATAAAATGAATACGAGGATTCTGGGAATCCATGATCTGGATGTATCGACTGAAGCAGGTGCAAAAAACGCAATGGAAGCTATAAAAGGAGCACTGTCAAAGGTTACCGAAAACCGAAGTAAGATCGGTGCTCAGCAGAATCGTTTGGAGCATACCATCGCAAATGAAGAAAATATTGTAGAAAATACTACATCAGCGGAATCGGGGATCAGAGATACCGATATGGCACAAGAAGTGGTAAGACTTTCTAATTTTAATATTTTGGAACAGGCAGGTTATACGATGATGGCACAGGCAAATCAGAATAATCAAGGAGTGCTTAGCCTGCTGCAATGACGGATGTATTATTCTTATAGGATATGATGAAAAGGGGCTGTTTTGTGTGACAGCCCCTTTTGTATATTGGAACTGTTGATAGTTATCATATAGGTGGAGACTGCTTCTGTTTGCCTGATACGCATATGAAGCTATAAGCTTTTGAACAGGGATAGCTGCACAGTTCCATTTATCTGTCCTCCTCAGTCTGCGCGCATCTTAAAATACAGATATAGTGATTTGCTTCACGAAGCACATGATCTGCAAGCAGCGGCAGGATGACAGATGCAATGTCGCGCTTCAGGATGCCTTTTGTTCCGGCGGTCTTGAATTCCTGATATTTGAGTGTTTCCGCCAGAGAAGCGCGCGTAAGCTCCGACGTGGATGTGATGTTTTCGGCATCTGCACAATTTTGCGGTTTGTTGCGTTCCTGTGCTGCCATGTGGTCCGTTGCAATGCGGTCCTGACGTTTCGCTGCATCCAACAGCTTCTGATAGTCCATGGCAAAATCGTTTGCGGTCTTGATCAAAGCTTCTTCGGTCGGATCGAGCAGACCCCGGATAAACAAGGCATGCTCCATCATGATCCGGTTCCAGAAATTTTCTGTACCGAAAAGTTCGCGGTAAGAAATCTGGCGATTCTGCATCAGACTGATAATCGTGGAACGATACAGTTTTGCTTCACGCTGAATATGCTCGATCAGGAGCGGATAGTTGAAGGTAAAGAGTTTACCGTCCCGTACTTCATCCAGGATATCCTGCTTGAAGTCGATCAGTTCATTGAGCAGACGGACAGAGCGGTTATTGAGGCGGTGAACAAGCTGAAACAGCACTCTGCTGGCGTTTCTGCCGCTACCGGCGCGCAGATTGTGCTCTGCTTTGGAGATGTCCGTGTTGATCGGCACGCCACTCAGGAAGGAGGTGGTTTTCTCGGCGGGAATCGTAAATTCCGTGACCAGTTCATCGGAATTTAAGATCGGGCTGTTCACTCTGCCGTTGCTGATATCGACAACATCCGTCAGCAGCTTTTCAAACTGCTGTCTGAGAGAATCGGCTTTCTGTATCCAATCGTTATTCTTGCAGGGAAAACCTGCTTCCAGAAATAACGCATGCTCTTTCATGATACGGGCAAAAAATAAGTGGGTTTCCAAAGATAGTGTAATATAATTTTCTGTCAAGTTTGTTAGATTCCTTTTGGTGTTATGGGATTTTTATATCATATGCAAAAGGAAAGATGGAAGTGAATAGGGCTCTATATGAAAACCGATGTTAAAATGAATCACTGATTGTAGGTTGATTAGAGGGATGATATAATATAATTGATTTTAAAAATCATATAGACTGTTAGAGGCGTTCTATAAAATACTGGGGAGTGGAGGAGAAAATCGAAAAGAGGCATGCCAAAGATTGTTCTTCGGGGAGGAATCATAAATGCATAAGAAAAAAAACGGAAGAAGGTTTGTTTTATGCTTGATATTCCTGATGCTGACAGGATGTGCGAAAACGGAAGAGGCAAAATGGGAAGATATAGAACAGGAAAAGAATATATTGCAGGAATATCAGTCGTTTTACGGAACATGGGAGTATACGGCTGTTTTGTCAGAGCATAGCCGCCTCGGAGGAGATGAAGGGTATCAAAGCCTTTTGGGGATGACTGTTACCTATATGCCGGGCTATTATGAATGTGGCAAGGAGCGGATTGATGATCCGACCTATCTGATGATGATACATCCTATGAAGGGCAACTATGCTACTTATTTTCCTTATCAGACAGGTATTTATAGCTTGATACCGGAGGCAGAATACTATGTATGCATACAAATTGTTAATAAACCTTCCTGTTATTATGACTATTATGCAGGGGAAGAATTTGTAGTTAAGGATGAGGATACACTATTAGCGTTTGACCATAACTGTATATATGAATTAAAAAGAAAAGGATATATAGAGGATGCGGTCAGTGTGACGGAAAGCAATCCGCCGGAGTCTCGGATGTCCTATGAGCAGAATGATGCGTACAAGCTGTTTTACGGAAGCTGGGAATATACCGATATAATTTACGAGGATGGTTCTGAAGGAGATAGTTTTATCGGAAAAACAGTTACTTACATGCCGGATTATTTCACATTTGAAACAGAAAGGCTGGAAAAACCGATATACCGAATGACAGTGCTTCCTTTGGGAGGAGAAAACAGCGAAGAACTGCTGGAACAGCTGCCGACAAAGAAAACGCTTCCGATAGAGGAACTGATGCCGGAGGCGGATATATTTGTTTATGTGGAAGTTTACGGTGAAGCTGGGCATTCTACAATTGAGAGTGCGCAAGCCAATGCTGCCGGACGGCGTTTTGTGATTGTGGATGATAATACAATACTGTGCTTTGAGCAGGGCAGTGTCTTCAAGCTTACAAGGCAATCCTATATAGAGGGATATGGAGAGTACCCTTATGACGGATGCTATCAGGACCGCTGGTGATCTTTTTCCGGCAGCTGTGCCAGAATAATGGCTGCAAACATCAGTACACAGCCGATAATCTCCCGGGTGGAAAGTGCCTGATGCAGGATGATCCAGCCTGCCAGAACGGAAACGACGGATTCCAGACTGAGGATCAGGCTGGCAATGGTCGGATTCATGTTTTTCTGACCGACGATCTGAAGGGTATAGGCAACACCGCATGACATAATTCCGGCATACAGGATCGAAACGGAAGCAGCTTTTAACTGGGCAAAGGACGGATCTTCAAACAAAAGCATCGGGATGGCAGACAGAAGGCCGGCAACGAAAAACTGGATGCAGGACATTTTGACACCGTCCACAAGCGGAGAAAAGTGATCTACGATCAGGATATGTGCGGAAAAAACGATAGCACAAATCAGAATATAGATGTCGCCGCGGTTAATGGAAAAACTTTCGGTTACACACAGCAGATACAGTCCGCCGAGTGCAAGAGCTACGCTGATCCAGATGAGCAGTCTGCTTTTCTTGCCAAAGAACAGGCTTAATATCGGAACAAAAACAATATAAAAAGCAGTAATGAAACCGGCTTTTCCGGCAGAGGTAGTTACGATACCGACCTGCTGAAAATTATTAGCGACACAGAGTGCGATACCACAGCAGGTGCCGCCGATGATCAGGGTCTTGTTGCGCTGCCAAAAAGAGATCTTGGATGCTGAAAAGGTATTGTCATCACCTTCGGGAGCGGAAGTCCCGCAAGCGGGCGTTTGCTTCTTTTGGAAGAGCGAAAAGATGCCGATTACGGGCAGCAGGACCGCGCCGCCTAACAGGAAGCGGACACAGCTGAAGGTGAAAGGTCCGATATAGTCCATGGCAACGCTCTGGGCAACAAAAGCGACACCCCATACACAGGCTGCCAGCAGTAATAAAAAGGAATTTCGTATCTGTTGTGGTTTCATAATGGTTTCTCCGCATTCAAAGGGCTGTTGCAAAAACAAACCTCTATTCCGGTGCCGACAAAAAATAAAAATTTGCGACAGCCTTAGGAACGTGAGCCGAGCAAATTTTTATTTTTTGTCGGCATTGGAATGGGGGTTTGTTTTTACAACAGCCCGGTTGCTTATCTTATTTGGTATTCATATCACCGTTTTTATATTTGGTCAGCAATGCCTGAATACGATCGTTCGGATTGAGCAGGTCGCTGATCGAGCAATCGTGATT
Organism: Lachnospiraceae bacterium; assembly: GCA_051888775.1. GTDB lineage: Bacteria > Bacillota > Clostridia > Lachnospirales > Lachnospiraceae > JBJFCE01. The sequence goes on from JBJFCE010000081.1 coordinate 5,298, forward strand.
CAGTGTATCAATGATATAGGCGATATATTTGCTCATATCGCAGTTAATATAGTACGGTTTAGAGAGCAGTTCCGGTGTCTGATATACAAGGTTGGTCGTCAGGACACGGTCAATGATACCGTTTTTATAGGCTTCGTCAAATTTGGCAAGCCCGCCCGTGAACAGACCAAATGTTGCAAAGATGAAAATTCTGCCGGCTTTCCGCTTTTTCAGCTCTGAAGCGACTTCCAGAACGCTTTCGCCGGAGGAGATCATATCATCAATGATGATCATGTCCTTGCCCTGTACATCCGTGCCGAGGAATTCATGGGCAACGATAGGATTGCGTCCGTTTACGATTTTGGTATAATCACGTCTCTTATAGAACATACCCATATCCAGACCAAGTACATTGGCAATATAAATGGCCCTGCTCATACCGCCTTCATCCGGACTGATGACCATCATATGGGAAGCATCGATCTGCAGATCGGAGATATTCTTTAACAGACCCTTGATGAACTGATATGCGGGCTGTACGGTTTCAAAGCCGTGCAGGGGAATTGCGTTCTGTACGCGCGGATCATGTGCGTCAAAGGTGATAATATTGTCTACCCCCATTTTAACGAGCTCCTGAAGTGCAATGGCACAATCAAGGGACTCGCGGGCGGTTCTTTTATGCTGTCTGCTTTCATAGAGGAACGGCATGATGACAGTGATACGTCTTGCCTTTCCGCCTACAGCAGCAATGATTCTTTTTAAGTCCTGATAATGATCATCAGGAGACATATGGTTTTCATGCCCGCAGAGAGAATAGGTCAGACTGTAATTGGCAACATCTACCAGAAGATACAGATCCGTACCGCGGACGGATTCCTGAATGACACCTTTTGCTTCACCGGAACCGAAACGCGGAACCTTTGCCTTCAGAATATAGGAATCTCTCTGATAACCGGAGAATGCAAGACTGTTTTTGTGCTCGCTTTCCCGCTCGGTTCTCCATTTTACGAGATAATAGTCGACCTTTTCGCCGAGAGACTTGCAACCTTCCAAAGGGATGATGCCGAGAGAACCTACCGGAATGGTTTCAAGATTTCTTTTTTCTTCACGCTTTGCAGTCATGAATGATGTGCCTCACTTTCTGGACTGTTGTCTTTTTTTGTACATTCTGATATCGGGGCCTGTCAGCTTGCAGACCTCATAATTGCTCGTGATTCTGGAAAAAATGCGGTCCGAATATCGATCACGCAGCTCCTGTAAGGAGAGGTTGGTTGATATAATGGTTGCCCTTTTTCGAAGATGTCTTTCATTCAGACATGAAAACAGCTGTGATGCTACAAATGTATTCGTGAGCTCTGTTCCCAGATCATCGATAATCAGTAAATCACAGTTGAATAAATCGTCCTGTAAAACGGATAAATCTTCTCTGTTTCGATAGTCAAATGTACTTTTGGAGAGTTCATTAAAGAGCTGTGTTGCACTGAAATAGATGACAAGGTTGCCTTTTTCAATCAGTTCTTTTGCCACACAACCGGACAGAAATGATTTCCCAGTCCCTACTGTACCATAAAAAAATAAATTGTGGTAGTCGGAATTAAAGTTTTTTATGAAATTACGGCAGGTTGTGACTGCATTGCGAAAACGTTCCAGATCTTCACCTTCATAGTATTCATAGGAAAGGGAATCAAAATTATCCTGTTTTAAAAGCTCCTGAATCCCGGACTGCTCATATAAAAGGGCAACGGATGCCTGACGAAAGCAGTGACATTTCTGACCGTCGATGTAGCCGGTATCCTTACAGTCGGGACAGGTATAATGCAGGGTCAGATAATCTTTCGGAAAGCCTGCGCGGTCGAGCAGATTGGCTTTCTTGGCGCGTAACAGTGCAATGTCCTCAGAGATTTCCATGGCCCGGCTCTTCTCATCATCCAGCAGATATTCGGCTTTTTGCAGAAAAAGTGCCGATTCCTGCTTCTCCAACTCGGCATATTCGGGGAGCTGTTCTCTTACCTGATTCAGATGTTCTCTAAGTTCATGCTGATGCGCGATCTGGCGCTTTTCATAAGTCCGGATGATGGAATCATACTGTTTATTCGTCAGTGCCATAAGAAGCTCCCTTCCTAGTTGCTGAGGATATCTTTTTCCAGTTCATTGAAGTCATAGGCATTCTGGTGGAATTGATTAAAACGGTTCCGGTCAGAAGCGGCTGTAGGTGCACTTTGCCTATGGGATTCGTCCAGTGCGATAATATCTGCCTTGCGGTGGACGTTGTTTTTCTGCCAGTTCTTTAAGATACCGTCCGCATATTCAAAGCGGTGCTTGTCCGTTGCCAGAACGGTACGTTCGCATGCTTCAATAATAATATCCAGCTGGAAAGCATAGTCGATCGTCCATTTACGGATATAAGAGACTTCTTTTTCAGTCGGTGTATCGCTTTTACCGAGTGCCTTCATAATACTGTATACGTTTTTCTCATATTTGGAGGTGATACGTGCTGCCTCTTTCGGCGTTGTGATCTTCTGGTCTGCCCATGAGATCGCAACCTTTTCTATGTAGCGGAAATCCTTTTTACCCCGTTCTACACAGTACTGGATCAGATAATCGATCAGATCGTTGGAAAAATGCAGTCCGTCGGACAGATACAGAATCGTCCGGATGTCCGTTGGAGACAATGGTTTTCCGATATAGGATTCCACAACAAACATGAGCTGTCTGGTATTTTCGTCGTTTTGGAAGGCACGCAGCCTGTCCAGCGAATATGCGGGCTTTTCCGGAATGGAAGATTTTTCCAAAGGAGTGTAAAGGTTCTGTGTCGGAGCTGCAGGAGCAGACTGTTCCCGCTTGTCCGGTGTAATGGATACGATGGAGGCATAGTTTTTCTTGTCCTCCTGAGGAAAATCCAGAAAATGGATACCCGTAAGATTCTTTTCTGCGTCATAATCAAAAGAGAGCAGATGTTTTTTCTCCCAATAACGGAGCGCACGCAGAACATCCTTTTCCGTATAATTAAAAAGATCTGCAATTTCGGAAATACTGGTGGACATATGCGCACTGATCAGACGCAGCAGATAAAGATAGATCTTGATCTGTGCATCGTTGGCATCCAGCATGTATTCATCAATAAAACGATTCGGAACAACCGTGTTGCAGACCGCGTCATCCCGGTAAATCGTAAGGGTCTTCATGTTATCACCTGTTATGATTATTGTTCAAAGCAAAGGCAATTATAGCATAGGAATTTTGAAAATAAAACAGGCAATTTGACCAAACCGAAACCGGTCAAAAAAGATGTCCCAAAATGTGGAAAATGTGGAAAATGTGGATATGCAAAAGCAGATATTTTTATGCAGAAGCTGTTTTTTGTCGCTTTTTTGCGTATTCCGAAATTCTTTTTTTAATTTGTAAAAGGAGATTTGCATAAAAAATATCCACATCTTTTTGAAGGAGATTTTCCTCGAAAAAATGTGGATAGTGTGGATAACTATTTTTTCAACAGATTTTCGCCGATTTTTACGACATCTCCGGCACCCATAGTTATCAACAGATCACCGCTTATGCAATTTTTCAAAACAAAATTCTGAATTTCTTCGAAGGTCGGAAAATAATAACACTCTTTGCCAAGCTTTTGAAGTTCTGCCTGGAGCGTCTGTGAGCTGATGCCGAGAGTATCGGTTTCTCTGGCAGCGTAGATATCGGCGAGAATGATCTTATCGGCAAGAGAGAGCGCCTTTGCAAATTCAGGAAGAAACGCTTTGGTACGGGTATAGGTATGAGGCTGGAAAATACACCATAAAGTTTTATGAGGATATTTTTGTGCAGCCTGTAAGGTTGCTGTAATTTCTGTCGGGTGATGTGCATAATCATCTATTATGGAAATTCCGTCCAAGCTCCCTTTGTATTCAAAGCGGCGGTCCGTGCCGGAAAAGCTGTAAAGCGCTTTTAGACAAGCTTCTTCAGGCAGACCCAACAGATCCCCCAGCGCCAGCGCCGCAAGGGAGTTGGCAATGTTGTGGCTGCCCGGAACATTGAGCTTTACCTGCAGGGAAGGAGCATTTTCTCGATGTAAGACATAAGAGGCGCAGGCATGATCATCATAAGTGATATCGGAAGGACTATAATCACAGTTTCCCTGCATGCCGAAGGTAATGACACGGCAGGATAGGCCGTCTGTGATCTCGGTCACGTTCGGAATATCTGCATTGATGATCAGCGTACCGTCTGTGGGAAGCAGTTTTGCAAATCGGTGAAAGCTGTTTCGGATGTCGGAAAGATCCTTAAAAAAGTCGAGGTGATCTTCTTCGATGTTCAGAATCACACCGATCTTTGGGAAAAAGCTTAAAAAGCTGTTGGTATACTCACAGGCCTCGGTTACAAAATAGCCGGAGCGTCCGATGCGGAAGTTGCCGCCGATATCCTTTAGGATGCCGCCGATGGAAAGCGTCGGATCGGTATCTGCCTGAAGGAGCATTTCCGAGATCATCGAAGTTGTCGTGGTCTTTCCGTGTGTACCGCTGATCGCAATCGGGGTGTCGTAGGTTTTCATGATCTGCCCCAAAAGCTCTGCACGTGTCAGCATGGGAAGCCCAAGGGCAACCGCCTGTGCATATTCCGGGTTATCCGGATGAATGGCAGCAGTGTAGACAACAAGTGCAACAGAGGGTGTGATATTTTCTGCACATTGACCGATGCGGATCAGTGCACCCTTGGCGGCAAGATCATCGGTCAACGGCGACTGCTTCGTATCCGAACCGGAAACGGGGAAGCCTTTGGCGAGCAGAATCTCTGCAAGACCACTCATGCTGATGCCGCCGATTCCGATAAAGTGAACATGGATTGGTGTTTGAAAATCAATCTGATACATAATGGCACTTCCTGATCATTATTGTGACAATCCGGTAAAATCGGGAATGTCCTGTTTCATTATACTCACATCGGCATAAAAACACAAATGCTATTTCTATAAGATATGCAGAAAGGAGGTCGTTTGGTCTCATGGGGT
>JBJFCE010000081.1:10375-35632 GCA_051888775.1 Lachnospiraceae bacterium
AAGGAGAAAAAGCATGCTTTTGTGAAAGTTTGTGAAAAGAAAACACGATTTTTCACGATAATAAATGATTAAAAAGGAAAAATGCACAATAGAAAAATGTGTAAAATCAAAAAATTGTTCAAAATACACATAGAATTTACGTAAAATCCGAGAGTATTTTGTAAATTATATTCACTTTCTGAAGTTTGTGTGGTATAATGCACATACACGGACAATTCATTACATAATTGTGCAGATGGTATACAGAGAATAATGAATGCATTGGGGGATGTATCATTATAACTGATTTTATCAGAAATAGAAGATGAGGTGATGACATGATTAAGAAAGAAATGATTGCCATGCTGCTTGCTGGCGGACAGGGAAGCAGACTTGGGGTACTTACCTCGAAGGTTGCCAAACCGGCTGTTTCTTTTGGCGGAAAGTACAGGATTATCGATTTTCCGCTCAGTAATTGTATCAATTCCGGAGTTGATACAGTAGGTGTGCTGACCCAGTATCAGCCACTGAGACTGAATACCCACATCGGTATCGGTATTCCGTGGGATCTGGATCGTAATATCGGCGGTGTTACGGTACTTCCGCCGTATGAGAAGAGTACCAATACCGAATGGTATACGGGTACCGCAAATGCGATTTATCAGAATATGGAATATATGGAGACCTATAATCCGGAATATGTGCTGATCCTGTCCGGAGACCATATTTATAAGATGGACTATGAGGTCATGCTGGACTTCCATAAATCAAACGGAGCCGAAGTGACGATCGCAGCTATGCCGGTTCCTATGGAGGAAGCAAAGCGTTTCGGTATCGTTATCACGGATGACAACCGCAAGATCGTAGATTTTGAGGAGAAGCCGGAGAATCCGAGAAGCAATCTGGCATCCATGGGTATCTACATATTTAACTGGAAGACATTGAAGGAAGCGCTGATCGCCAAGGCAGATCAGCCGGCACTTGATTTCGGTAAGCATATCATTCCTTATTGCCATGAAAACGGTGCACCGATGTATGCATACGAATTTAACGGTTATTGGAAGGATGTAGGAACACTGAATTCCTATTGGGAAGCCAATATGGAATTGATCGATATCGTACCGGAGTTCAACCTGTACGAGGAATACTGGAAGATATACACAAAGAGCGATAAAATTTCACCTCAGTATATTTCCGGTAACAGTGTCATTGAGCGAAGTCTGATTGGAGAAGGTTCTGAGATTTACGGTGAGGTATATAATTCGGTGATCGGGTGTGGAGTAACAGTGGGAGAAGGCACTGTAGTACGTGACTCCATTATCATGAATGATACCAAGATCGGCTATGGCGGTGTGATCAATAAAGCGATCATTGCCGAGAACGTAGTCATCGGAGACAAAGTAAAGCTCGGCGCAGGGGAAGAAGCAGAAAACGATACGGCACCGCATATTTATAATCACGGTCTGGTAACGATTGGAGAAAAATCCGTGATTCCGGAAAATGTTTCGGTCGGGAAGAATTCTGTGGTAGCGGGTGTTACGGAAGCAGAAGATTATCCGGACGGAAATCTTCCGAGCGGAAAGACTTTGATTAAGGCAGGTGACTGATATGAAAGCGATTGGAATTATATTAGCAGGCGGTAATAATCACAGAATGCGGGAGTTATCCCAGAAACGTGCAATATCGGCTATGCCTATCGCAGGCAGTTACCGCAGTATTGATTTTGCACTCAGCAACATGAGCAACTCACACATCCAGAAGGTTGCCGTATTTACCCAGTATAATGCAAGAAGCCTGAATGAGCATTTAAGCTCCTCCAAATGGTGGGATTTCGGTAGAAAGCAGGGAGGACTTTCCGTTTTCACACCGGCAGTAACGGCGGAGAACAGCAACTGGTACAGAGGAACGGCGGATGCTATCTGGCAGAATCTTTCTTTCTTAAAGAACAGCCACGAACCGTATGTTGTTATCAGCTCGGGCGACTGTGTCTATAAGATGGATTATAATAAACTACTGGAATACCACATTGAGAAAAAAGCGGATATCACGGTCGTATGCAAGGATATGCCGGCAGACGCCAATGTGGAGCGCTACGGTATCCTAAAAATGAATGAGGATTGCCGGATCGAGGAATTTGAGGAGAAACCTCTTGTGGCAAAGTCCAACACGATTTCCTGCGGTATCTATGTGATCAGAAGACGTCAGTTGATAGAACTGATTGAGAGATCTGCAATGGAAGACAGAGTTGATTTTGTAAAGGATATCCTGATCCGCTATAAAAACTTAAAACGTATCTACGGTTACAAGATTAAGGATTATTGGAGAAATATTGCGAGTGTTGAGGATTATTTCGGAACCAATATGGATTTCTTAAAACCGGAGATCCGAAATTATTTCTTTAAAGAGTATCCGGATATTTATTCCAAGGTAGACGATCTTCCGCCGGCAAAATATAATGTCGGAGTTTCCGTAAAGAACAGCCTGATCGCAAGCGGTACGATCATCAACGGAACGGTTGAGGATTCGCTTGTATTCAAGAAGGTCTTCATCGGAAACAACTGTTATATTAAGAACTCCATTATCCTGAACGATGTATATATCGGAGATAATACGCATATCGAAAACTGTATTGTGGAAAGTCATGATACCATACGTGCAAATTCCTATTATAAGGGCGAGGACGGTATCAAGGTTGTCGTTGAGAAGAGCGAACGATACGTATTATAGGCAGATGGGGAATCAAATCAGACTCCGTAAGGAGCGAACGTGTATATGCTGAGAAGTATGGCAGACAAGGGGGATTACAAATGAACATTACAGATGTCCGTATTCGCAAGATCACGAAGGAAGGAAAGATGAAAGCAATTGTTTCTATCACACTTGATGACGAATTTGTCATTCATGATATCAAGGTGATCGAAGGAGAAAAGGGACTGTTTATCGCGATGCCGAGCAAGAAAACGGCAGACGGAGAATACCGGGATATTGCACATCCGATCAATTCCGATACGAGAGAGCAGATTCAGAGTACGATTCTCAAGCGGTATGAACAGTCATTGCTGCTTCCGGACGAGGAATAAAACGGAACAGATGAAATGGGCAGGCTTGAAAAGCTTTGAACGGGGATGTTGATAAACATCCCCGTTTTTGATATGTTTATGTGGGAGACAACGGTCTGGTTTCCTACCTTTCCATGCACCGCGCGTTCTCACTCCGTGAAAAACGCAGCGGTACATAAGGCGGCAGAGTGCGCCGCCTAAGTGCCGGCGTTTTTCAAGGGCGGTGCATGGAAAGGTAGGAAACCAGACTTACCCGGCATATTGAAAGTACAAAAACGGACGACCGGATTTGCGCGGCTGGGGCGTGCCGCCACAGCCGCGCAGATCCTCACGACATTCATTTTGGAGGAATCTCACATGTATGTAATCGTAGGTCTGGGAAACCCGGGCAGAGAATATGAAAACACAAGACACAATATTGGCTTTCGTGTGATAGATGCCGTCGCAGAGCGCTACGGGATTGATGTGACAGAGAAAAAGCATAAAGCATTGATCGGAAAAGGTGCGATTGAGGGACAGAAGGTACTTTTGGTAAAACCCCAGACTTATATGAATCTGAGTGGTGAAAGTGTCAGAGCGGTCATAGACTATTATAAGGTGGACGAGAAAGATGAATTGATCGTGATTTTTGATGACATCAGTCTGGATGTCGGAAAACTTCGGATTCGAAAGAAGGGAAGCGCCGGAGGACATAACGGGATCAAGAGTATTATCGCGCATCTGGGGCATGATTCTTTTCAGCGGATTAAGATGGGCGTAGGAGATAAACCGAAAGGCTATGATCTGGCAGATTATGTGCTGGGACATTTTTCTGCAGAGGACAACCGTTTGATGGAGGAAAGCATAGGGCGTGCTGTGGAGGCAGTGACGGTCATGCTGCAGGACGGACCGGACAAGGCGATGAACCTGTATAACGGATAAGGCAGGCATAAGAAGACGGATAAGGCAAAGAAAACGGGTTCGATCGGATTAGGAGCAGATATGGAAATGATAACGGCACCCATTCGGGAGATGGGTGAATATGATGAGATTCATAGGGCGCTTGGCAAGCGGGAAAGCGTAGCGCTGACAGGCTGCGTGGATTCCCAGAAGGTGCATATGTTATACAGTATCAGCGATGGTTTTCCGGTGAAGATCATCGCTACTTATAGTGATTTACGTGCAAAGGAACTATATGAGGACTGCCAGTTTTATGACAGAAATGTCGTTTATTATCCTGCAAAGGATCTGATCTTTTATCAGGCGGATGTGCATGGAAACGAATTGGTCAAGGAGCGCATGAAGTGCATCAGAAAGGTATTGGAAGGCGGCGAAGTAACGATCGTGACGACCTTTGACAGTCTGATGACACCGCAGGTGCCGCCGGAGATCTTCGGAGCGCATATTTTATCTCTGGAAAAAGGCGGGAGTCTGCCCGAAAATGAACTGGCGAATTTACTTGTGGTGATGGGCTATGAGAAAAACTATCAGGTGGAAGCGCCGGGTCAGTTTTCGGTACGCGGCGGAATTGTGGATATCTTTGATCTGACGGAGGAAAATCCGTACCGTATCGAGTTGTGGGGCGATGAGATCGAATCGATCCGCAGTTTTGACATTCTGAGCCAGCGTTCCATTGAGAGCATGGATCAGGTAAAGATCTATCCGGCGACGGAGATGATTCTGGACGAGGAACGAATGAAGCAGGGGCTTGCGCGCATTGAAAAGGATGCTACGGAAACGGAAAAGCGCATGCGCGAGGCGTTTCAGACGGAGGAAGCCCACAGAATCCGGCAGATGATCACGGAGTTAAAGGAGCAGGTCATCGAGTTTTTATCGATTGATGCTTCCGGCTATCTGAATCTGGAAAGCTATATCCGGTATTTTTATCCGGAGGCGGCATGCTTTTTACAGCTTCTGCAAAAGGAGCGGGTACTCGTCGTATTGGATGAGCCGGCGCGTATCAGAGAGCATGCGGATGCTGTGGAACTGGAATTTCGGGAAAGCATGATGCATCGGGCGGAAAAAGGATATCTTTTGCCGGGACAAATGGATCTTCTGATGAGCGTGCAGGAAAGCTTTGCACGTCTGGAGGGATACGGGTTGTTGTCCTTATCCATGATGGATTTTAAAAATGTACCGATCAAATGGAAGCATAAATTCGGCATTACTGCCAAGACGGTGGCTTCTTATAATAATAGTTTCGAGGCGCTTTTAAAGGATCTGGAGCGGTATCGCAAAAAAGGATACCGTGTTGTTTTGCTGTCTTCTTCCAGAACGCGTGCCAAGCGTCTGGCGGAGGATATCCGCGGATATGAATTGAATGCGTGGTATACCGAGGACTGCGATAAGGTACTGCAGCCGGGCGAGATCGCCAGTGTATGCGGTACGGTGCGAAAAGGCTTCGAGTATCCGGAGCTGCAGTTTGTAGTCCTGTCCGAGACGGATATTTTTACGGCACATAAGGTAAAGAAACGCTATAAGAAGACGTATGAGGGGCAGAAAATACAGAATTTCTCCGATCTGAAGGTAGGAGATTATGTTGTCCATGAGAGTCATGGTCTCGGAATCTATCAGGGTATCGAGAAGATTGAAGTGGACAAAGTCGTTAAGGATTATATGAAGATCGAGTACGGCGGCGGAGGGGTACTTTACATTCCGGCGACCGGACTGGATGTGATACAGAAATATGCGTCTGCGGATGCAGCGAAGAAGCCGAAGCTCAATAAGCTCGGCTCTCCGGAATGGGAAAAGACAAAGTCGAGAGTGCGCGGAGCAGTCGCAGAGGTGGCAAAGGATCTGGTGGAGCTGTATGCCACAAGGCAGCAGAAGGAGGGCTTCGTCTACGGACCGGATACGGTGTGGCAGCGTGAATTTGAGGAAATGTTTCCTTATGAGGAGACAAGGGATCAGTTAGAGGCGATTGCGGCGACCAAGGCGGACATGCAGAGCAGTAAGATCATGGACCGCCTGATCTGTGGTGATGTCGGCTACGGCAAGACGGAGATTGCGATTCGGGCGGCATTTAAAGCAGTTCAGGAAAATAAACAGGTTGCCTATCTCGTGCCGACGACGATTCTGGCCCAGCAGCATTATAATACCTTTGTTCAGAGAATGAAGGAATTTCCTGTACGGATCGATCTGCTGTCACGTTTCAGGACGCCTGCCCAGCAGAAAAAAACAGTGGAGGATCTGCGTAGGGGCCTGGTGGATATTGTCATCGGCACGCACAGACTCCTGTCCTCCGATGTGGCATTCAAGGATCTTGGGCTATTGGTGATCGATGAGGAACAGCGCTTTGGCGTTACACATAAGGAAAAGATCAAGAAACTGAAAAATGATGTGGATGTACTGACTTTGACAGCAACCCCGATTCCGAGAACGCTTCATATGAGCCTGATCGGAATCCGGGATATGAGTGTGCTGGAGGAAGCGCCCGGAGAGCGTATGCCGATCCAGACCTATGTCATGGATTATAATGAGGAAATGGTCCGGGAAGCGATTGTCAGGGAACTGTCCCGAAACGGGCAGGTATACTATGTCTACAACAGAGTCAATAATATAGCGGATATTACGGATAAGCTCAGGCAGCTTGTTCCGGAGGCAAATATTGAGTTTGCCCACGGGCAGATGAAAGAGACAGAGCTTGAGAGAATTATGTTTGACTTTATCAACGGGGACATTGATGTACTGGTATCCACAACGATCATCGAAACGGGACTGGATATCCCCAACGTCAACACCATGATCATCCATGATGCGGATACCATGGGCTTGTCGCAGTTGTATCAGCTGCGTGGGCGTGTAGGGCGCTCCAATCGGACTGCATATGCGTTTTTGATGTATAAGCGTGACAAAATGTTGCGCGAGATTGCAGAGAAGCGGCTTCAGGCGATCCGGGAGTTTACGGATCTGGGGAGCGGCTTTAAGATCGCCATGCGCGATTTGGAGATCCGCGGTGCCGGTAATCTGCTTGGAGCAGAGCAGCACGGGCATATGCAGGCAGTCGGCTATGATCTGTACTGTAAGATGTTAAATGAAGCGGTCAAGAGACTGAAGGGCGTGGAGATGCGGTCCGGTTTTACAACAACGGTGGATCTGGATGTGGATGCATTTATTCCGCCGGCATATATTGTGAATGAAGTGCAAAAGCTGGATATCTATAAAAGAATTGCAAGTGTGGAAAATGAGGAACAGGCAGAGGATATGCGGGAAGAGCTGCGGGATCGTTTCGGTACGCTGCCAAAATCCGTGGATCATCTGCTGAGAATTTCTTTGATCCGTGTATCAGCACACAATCTGTATTGTACGGAGATCCGCGGAAAAGTCGGTAATATCAGGATAAGCGTGCTGCCTCAGGCGCCGGTCAATGTACAGAGGATACCGGAATTTCTGGCTTCCTTTAGCGGGAAGATGGATTTTGAGACAAAGGGAACTCCGGCCTTTGTACTGAAATATAAGAAATTCGGACTGGTAGAAAAGGATGAGCAGTATCTGATGGCGCAGACGGAGGAGATTCTTAGGAGGTTCAAAGCATTATATGAATGAAAAAAACGGTATGGCAAAATTGATCTTAGTTGTGATCATTGCTGTATTGTGTCTGGTAGCGTGGAGAAGGTTGTCTAAGGATCTTTCAACGGAAGAGGGAAATCAGAAGATTGCACAAAATGCGGAAAGTTTTTCGGAAATAACCATGCAGCCGGAAAATGCCATTTCTTATAAGGAAGTGACGGATGAAGCGTTTAAAGAAGCGGCAGAGTACCTGTCAGGAGATTTTATGTATGACGGAAGATGGCAGAAAATCCTTTGTATCGGAGACAGCCTTACGGAAGGCGTACAGAGTCAGGCACAGGCACCATGGGAAAATCCGTGGCCCACAGTGATGCGTATCTTTTTGACAACGCAGGACGGCTGGTATGCGGAAGTGGAGAATGCGGGAATCGGCGGTTCCACGATATGGAGCGGCGGTGTCTATCCGATGTGTGAACGAATCCAAAGCTGTGGTGATGCAGATGCCGTGTTTGTCATGGGTGGTGAAAATGACTGGATGTACGGTGTCGACTGTCCGCTGGGAAGCTTGGAGGAACCAGGCACTTTTATGTATGATACCAATCGGATGTTTCAGTACATCAAAGAGCGCTATGCTGATGCGGATGTGTTTATTATCTTACCGCTTGACACAAACAGACAGCCGGAAGAAGGCGGTGTATCATTGGACGAGTTTCGGAATGTAGAAAAGGTGCTGGCGGAATTCTATGGATTTTATGTGATTGATCTGCCGGGACGGGGAATCTTATCTGCGGCAGATTCCGAAACGCGGGAGGCATATTTTTCCGATGATATTCATCCCAATACGTATGGCTATCAGATTCTGGGAACGCTTATCACGGCACAGGCACTTCAGATGTCCGAGGCAAAGTGAGAGTAACAATTCAGCCGATAACGCCTCCAAGTGGGATTTGCTGGTATCCTGTGTCCGGCGGCACGTTCTCACTCCGTGAAAAAGCGCAGCGGACACTAGGCTCGACAAAACCTCGCCAAGTGCCGGCGTTTTTCAAGGACCGCCGGACACAGGATACCGGCGAATCCCGCTCGGAGGCGTTATCGGCTGAATTGTTACGGAAAACTTTCGGAAATGGAATTGTAAAAGTATAATTTTTGGGGTAAAAAGAAGTGCAATTATGACGGTATCCTACAACGGGAAAAGAATTGAAAACCCGAGGATTTTCAAGTAAACTATACTTATGAAAGTATTAGGTGATTGCGAAACTCTGCCTGTGGGATGAGACCGGTGCTGATAGAACTGTCGGTGGCAGGCACGCTTTCGCTACACCTCGTCCGTAACGGTACATAAGGCACCAAAATACGGTGCCTAAGCACCGACGGACTCCCAGTACCTGCGACCGACAGGTCTATCAGCACCGATTCCATCCCGCAGACAGAGTTTCGCAATCACCTAATGAAAGTATGATTGAAAGGAACAGAAAAAGATGTTATATGTAGGAATTGATCTGGGCACCTCGGCGGTAAAATTGCTGCTGATGGATGAGAAGGGTGCCATACAGAAAATCGTATCCAAGGAATATCCGATCTATTTTCCGCATCCGGGCTGGTCGGAGCAGAAGCCGGAGGACTGGTATGAGAAGAGTATGGAAGGCTTAAAAGAACTGCTCTGCGAATGTGACAAATCACAGGTTGCCGGTATCAGCTTCGGAGGACAGATGCACGGACTGGTCATTCTGGACGAGCAGGATGAAGTCATTCGTCCGGCATTGCTGTGGAATGACGGCAGGACCTATGAGGAGTGCGATTATCTGAACAATGTGATCGGAAAAGAGAAGCTTTCCGAATATACAGCCAATATTGCATTCACCGGATTTACGGCACCGAAAGTATTGTGGGTAAAGAATAAGGAGCCGGAGAATTTCGCAAGGATCAAAAAGATCATGCTGCCGAAGGATTATCTGGCATACAGACTGACCGGAGTACATTGCACTGATGTTTCCGATGCATCCGGTATGCTGCTATTTGACGTCAAGAACCGTTGCTGGTCTAAGGAAATGCTGGATATCTGCGGCATTACAGAGGACATGATGGCAAAGGTATATGAAAGCTATGAATGTGTCGGCACTTTGCTTCCGGAGATTGCAAAAGAGCTGGGAGTATCCGAGAACGTCAAGGTTGCGGCGGGTGCCGGTGACAATGCGGCAGCGGCAGTCGGAACCGGAACGGTCGGAGACGGCAGATGCAATATTTCTCTCGGTACAAGCGGTACGATCTTTATTTCCATGAAGGATTTCGGCGTGGATAAATACAATGCCCTGCATGCGTTCGGACATGCGGACGGACATTATCATCTGATGGGCTGTATGTTAAGTGCAGCTTCCTGCAATAAATGGTGGATGGACGATATCATCGGAACGAAGGATTATGCTGCCGAGCAGAAGGCAATTGAAAAGCTTGGTCAGAATCATGTATATTTCCTGCCGTATCTGATGGGAGAGCGTTCTCCGCACAATGATCCGAATGCAAGAGGTACGTTTATCGGTCTGACCATGGACACGAGCAGAGCGGATATGACGCAGGCGGTACTGGAAGGTGTGGCATTTGCGCTTCGTGATTCCTTTGAGGTGGCAAAAGCACTTGGGGTACATATTGAGCGTACAAAAATCTGCGGCGGCGGAGCAAAGAGTCCGCTTTGGAAGAAGATCATTGCCAATGTTTTGAATGTGAAAGTAGATGTTATTGAGAGCGAGGAAGGTCCTGCCATGGGCGGTGCGATGTTGGCAGCGGTTGCCTGCGGTGAATATCGCAGTGTAGAAGAAATCGCCGACCGTCTGGTAAAGGTCATTGATACAGTAGAACCCGAAGCAGAGCTTGTAGAAGCCTATGAAGCGCGCTATCAGCAGTTTAAACAGATCTATCCGGCGTGCAAAGAACTGTTTCGCAAGATTCAGTAAGAAATAGGCGATTGCGAAATTCTGCCCGTAAAGCGGAACCGGTGCTGATAGACCTATCGGTGACCGGTACTATGAGTCCGTCGGTACTTAGGTGCCGTATTTTGGCACCTTATGTACCGTTACGGACGAGGTGTAGCGAAAGCGTGCCGGTCACCGATAGATCTATCAGCACCGGTTTTGCTTTACGGACAGAGCTTCGCAATCGCCTAAGTAAGAAAAACCGAAAGGAGTTTGCATATGAAGATTTTAAGTGTTACGGACCCGGCTTTTCGCAAATACGGAAGAGTCGTAAAAGGAATTGATTTTTCGGAGCTTGTACAGAAGCTGAATGAGAACACGCCGTTACCTAAGGGCGTGGTCTATGAGCCGTCGGTTGCGGAATTTGAAGCACTTCCCGTTGCTGCACAGATTCAGGATAAGCTGTACGGGGAACTGGATATTCAGATCGGCTACTGCAACGGTCATAATGCATTGTTAAATGCACTTGAATATCACAGAAGCTCCGAGATCAATGTGGCAGCTACGGATGCCGTATTGATGCTTGGATGTCAGCAGGATATCACGGATGAGTTTACCTATGAGACCGATCGGGTGGAGGCGTTTCTGGTACCGGCGGGAACTGCAGTAGAGATCTATGCAACAACTTTGCACTATGCACCGTGCAATCCGGACAATCAGGGCTTCAAGGTGGGTGTGGTCCTGCCGAAGGGTACGAATTATCCGCTTGCAAGAAAGCATGAGGATCTTGAAGATGCGCTGATCACAGCAACAAATAAGTGGCTGATCGGGCATGCCGAGGGAGGTCTGGATGCAGGCGCGCATATCGGGCTGATCGGGAAAAATCTGAATATCAACGAATAAGATGCAGAAAGAGCAGCCACAGCAGAAACTATGGGCTGCATGATGGAAATTATGTAAAAAATACCGGGGAATGCCGGTATTTGAATAAATGATTACAAATAAAATGGAGGATTAAGAGTATGATGAATAACACACCGTCGGTAAAGATCGGTATCGTTGCAGTCAGCCGTGACTGCTTTCCCGAATCCTTATCGGTAAACAGAAGAAAAGCGCTGGTAGAGGCATATACCAAAAAATATGGCGCAGACACGATTTATGAATGTCCGATTTGTATCGTAGAGAGTGAGATTCATATGGTACAGGCTTTGGAGGATATCAAGAAGGCAGGCTGTAACGCACTTTGCGTATATCTTGGAAACTTCGGACCCGAAATTTCCGAGACACTGCTTGCAAAGCACTTTGATGGTCCGGTGATGTTCTGTGCAGCAGCCGAGGAATCTCAGGCAGACCTGATGGACGGACGCGGAGATGCTTATTGCGGTATGTTAAATGCAAGCTATAACTTAAAGCTTCGTAACGTAAAAGCATATATTCCTGAGTATCCGGTAGGTACGGCAGAGGAATGTGCGGATATGATTCATGAGTTTGTACCGATTGCCTGCACCATTGACGGTCTGAAAAACTTAAAGATCATCAGCTTCGGTCCCCGCCCGATGAACTTCCTTGCATGTAACGCGCCGATCAAGCAGTTATACAATCTGGGTGTGGAAATTGAGGAAAACTCCGAGCTGGATCTGTTTGAGGCGTTTAATAAGCATGCAAACGATCCGAGAATTCCGGAGGTTGCAGCAGATATGGCAAAAGAGCTTGGTGTCGGAAATAAGAAGCCGGAAGTGCTTTCCAAACTGGCACAGTATGAATTGACACTGCTTGACTGGGTAGAAACGCACAAGGGATATCGTAAATATGTTGCAATTGCAGGAAAGTGCTGGCCGGCATTCCAGACACAGTTCGGATTTGTTCCCTGCTATGTTAACAGCCGTCTGACCGGACGCGGTATTCCGGTATCCTGTGAAGTAGATATTTACGGAGCATTGAGCGAGTTCATCGGTACTTGTGTCAGCCAGGATGTTGTTACACTTCTGGATATTAACAATTCCGTACCGGCTGATATGTATGAAGAAGCAATTAAGGATAAATTCAATTATACACATAAGGATACGTTCATGGGCTTCCACTGCGGAAATACCTGCTCCAGCAAGCTGGCATTCTGTGAGATGAGAAATCAGAAGATCATGGCAAGAAG
Organism: Lachnospiraceae bacterium; assembly: GCA_051888775.1. Lineage (GTDB taxonomy): Bacteria > Bacillota > Clostridia > Lachnospirales > Lachnospiraceae > JBJFCE01. The sequence continues at coordinate 22,957 of JBJFCE010000081.1, forward strand.
TCTTCCGGAAGAAGTGACCAACGGAACCTTGGAAGGAGATATTGCTCCGGGCAATATTACATTCTTCCGTCTTCAGTCTACTTCCGACAATATCCTTCGTGCTTATGTGGCAGAGGGTGAGGTTCTTCCGGTTGCAAGTAAGTCCTTCGGTGCGATCGGTGTATTTGCAATTCCTGAGATGGGAAGATTCTATCGTCATGTATTGATCGAGAAGAACTATCCTCATCATGGAGCAGTTGCTTTCGGGCATTACGGAAAAGCACTGTATGAGGTATTCAAATATATTGGGGTACTTCCTGAAGAAATCGGATACAATCAGCCTGCAGGCGTCAGATATCCGACAGAAAATCCGTTCTAATCGGCAGGAAAGAACAATCAGGACCGGCAAGTGAAGCTTCGCCGGTCCTTTTGGTATCTGGAATCTATTATCGCGACTGATATTAAATGTAAATATAACAAAAGGGAAGAACAATAAAAAACGCTAAAAATGCATCGAAATGCAAGAAAAATGAATATTAACGATTTTACGTTTAAAATAATGTAAAAACAAATGAAAAACAGAATAAAAATGATTTAAAAATGGAAAATAAGAAATAAAAACAAGAAACAAAAACAAGAAATAAAAGCAAGAAACAAAAATAAGAAATAGAAATAAGAAATAGATACAAATAAAAGAAGGCAGAACAAAGAACGGGGAGGAACAGTATGGAGCTTACGCAAAATAAGGAAAAAAATGAAGCTTACAAAAAAAGAGCCGCGGAATTGGTGAGCCGGATGACACTGGAAGCCAAAATTCAGCAGATGGTCTTTCGTGCACCGGCAATTCCGGAGCTTCATATTAAAGCATATACGTGGTGGAATGAAGCACTACATGGTGTGGCGAGAGCCGGAACAGCAACTGTATTCCCTCAGGCGATCGGGCTGGCAGCGACCTTTGACGAAGATCTGGTGGAGACGGTTGCGGATGCCATTGCAACCGAAGCAAGAGCAAAATTCAATGTACAGCAGCAATATGAAGATACGGATGCATATAAGGGATTGACCTTCTGGGCTCCGAATGTCAATATTTTCCGAGATCCGAGATGGGGCAGAGGGCATGAGACTTATGGCGAAGATCCTTATCTGACTGCGCGGATGGGGGTACGCTTTATTCAGGGCTTGCAGGGGCATGATGAAAATTATCTGAAGACTGCGGCATGTGCAAAGCATTTTGCAGTGCATTCCGGTCCGGAAAATATGCGCCATTATTTTGATGCAAGAGTCAACAAGAAGGATCTGCGCGAAACCTATCTTCCGGCATTTCAGGCATGTGTGCAGGAAGCAAAGGTAGAGGCGGTCATGGGTGCTTATAATCGAACGAACGGAGAACCGTGCTGCGGAAGTAAAACACTGCTTCAGGACATTTTGCGTGACGAATGGGGCTTTGACGGACATGTGGTGTCGGACTGCTGGGCGATCCAGGATTTTCATGAACACCATAAAGTGACGGAGACTCCTACGGAATCGGCTGCGCTTGCCGTCAATCACGGCTGTGATCTGAATTGCGGAGAAATGTTTTATTATCTGCTCAATGCAGTAAAGGAAGGAAAGGTTACGGAAGATATGATCGATCAGGCAGTCACCCGCTTGTTTACAACCAGAATGCGGCTGGGACTGCTGGATGAGAGGGAAGAGATTCCTTTTTCCGATATTTCTTATCTGGAAGTGGATTCCCCGAAAATGCGGAAATTGAATCAGGAAGCGGCGGCGCAGGGACTGGTACTGCTTCGCAATGAAGGGCATACACTGCCGTTACAGCTCGACGGGCTTCGGACGATCGGCGTTGTGGGACCAAATGCAAATAACAGGCGTGCATTGGTGGGTAATTATGAGGGCACGGCATCCAGATATGTAACCGTTTTGGAAGGCATTCAGGATTATGTTGGAGAAAAAGCACGCGTTATTTATTCCGAGGCATGCCATTTGTACCGTGAGAAATGCGGTGATGTGACAAAGGAAAATGACAGGATTTCCGAGTTACGTGCCGTGATCGATCAAAGCGATGTCGTGATTGCCTGTCTGGGGCTGGATTCCGGACTGGAGGGTGAAGAAGGCGATCAGGGAAATGCCTATGCGAGCGGAGATAAGCAGAATCTGAGCCTGCCCGGCAAACAGACGGATGTCCTGCGCATCCTTGCAGAATGCAAAAAGCCTGTGATATTGCTGTTGCTGTCCGGAAGTGCGCTGATCTTGGAAAATCTGGAGGAACAGTTTCCGGCAATTATGCAATGCTTTTATCCCGGTGCAGAAGGCGGCCATGCTATTGCACAGACTCTGTTCGGAGAACGAAGCCCTGAGGGCAAGCTGCCGGTTACCTTTTATCGTTCAACAGAGGAATTGCCGGAATTTACGGATTACAGCATGAAAAACAGAACCTACCGCTATATGAAGAAAGAAGCTTTGTATCCGTTTGGATATGGTTTGAGCTATGCAGATATGCACCTTGCACTGACACAGGGCAGCAATGCTGCACGGCATATTTCGCACAGTGAACTTGTACAAAATGGACTGGAAATTGCCTGTGTATTGGAGAATCGATCTGCGTTTGATGCGGGAGAAACGATACAGGTCTATGTGCATGCCGAGACACTGGAGGGAGAAGCAGCAACTAAAATCAAGCAGGAAGAACTGCCGAACGCGCAGCTGAAAGCGCTGAAAAAACTGCATCTGAAAGCAGGAGAGATGAAAAATGTGAGTATGACCTTGGGAGCAGATGCATTCCGGCTGTGCGATGAAAACGGAGAATTCGGACTGTATCCGGGAACCTATACGGTTTCTGTCGGATTTCACCAGCCGGATCAGAGAAGTTTTGCACTGACAGGACAGGAAAATCAGGTACTGACCGTATTGATAGAAGCATAGAGAAAACTGCGGTTTATAGCGGCAGGAATGCGTAAATCACCGGTATGAGGATTGCCGGAAGCAGGTTACCGACACGGATTTTTTTGCCGAAGGCAATATTATAACCCACACAGAAGATCAGGACTGAGCCGACACAGGACATGTTTGAGATCAGCGTATCACTGAGATACGGCGCGATCAAAGCGGCGCAGAGCGTGATGGTACCCTGATAAATGCCGAGCGGAAGAGCGGAAAATAGGACACCGATGCCGAGTGAGGATGCAAAGACCATGACGATGATAAAGTCAAGCAGAGCTTTGGCTGCCAGCATAGAGTAATCGCCTGTCAATCCGTCCTGAATGGAGCCGACGATTGCCATGGCACCGACACAGATCACAAGTGAAGCGGTAACGAAACCGTCCACAAAGGAACCGTCATTTTTCGCTTTGACCATGGATTTCAGCTTTTCTCCAAAACGGTCAAGCCGAAGTTCAATATTGATGAACTCACCGATCAGACCTCCGATGACGAGAGAACAAACGATAAGCAGTGTGTTTTGTGTAGAAATAACACCTGTTTCTTTATCAAAGGTGAGAATGCCGGAAAGTGCGCCTCCAATACCGATAAAGATAGTAGAAAGTCCGCATGCCTGCATCAAAATATCTTGAAAACGCTTCTTTAATCCTGATTTAACTAATAGACCAATGCCGCCACCGAGTAACACAGCAATGACATTGATGATCGTACCGAGACCTTTCATAGCCGATATTCCTCCTTTTATCGGTTGTGCCGCATACAGTATAGCGATGAGAAACAAAAAAAGCAATATGATTCCCGGAGCGAAACGGAAAAATTTGCCGGGTGCAACGGAAAATTTGCATAAAAATATGTAAACGCAACATAAAATCGGTTGCCGTTGCGTCCGTGCAACGCTACACTGAAATTAACCGATCGGACGAAAAGCAATGAAACTGAAACAGAATAGAGGAGGAGAAAACACATGAGCTTCGGAGAAAATCTTCAAATCATCAGAAGCAAACAGAATATGACACAGGAACAGATGGCAGAACAGTTAGAGGTGACGCGGCAATCCGTATCTAAATGGGAAAGCGGTGTCGGTTATCCGGAAATGAATACCATTTTAAAAATATGTGAGTTGTATCAGGTATCCATGGATGAATTGATGCGTGGTACGTTGACAGAAAAGGATGAAGCGGAACAGCAGCGTTTTGAAAAGCACATGAAAAGCTTTGCGCGCATTATTGCGGGAGCGGTAGGTATGATTATTGCCGCAACCGGACTGGTAGCAATTCTGGACGAAGTGGGCATCCCGGATAATATCAGCGGAATGACGTTTATGTCTTTTGTAGTCATTGCGGTTGTTATGCTGATCGTATCGGGAATGGAGCACGGGCGTTTTGTTGAGAAATATCCGTCGGTACAGCCTTATCACACCGAAGATGAAATCGATCAGTTTGATAAAAAATTCGCATGGATGATTGCAGGTGCAGTCGGCGCGATATTGATCGGAATCATTATGGTATGTGCACTTGAAGGTACAAAATACGAGAATACCCTTGGCGGCGGGGGCTTTTTACTGATCGTGGCAGTAGCGGTTGCTACAATGATCATCGGCGGCATCGAGCGGGAAATCTATCATGTTGAAGAATACAACAAGTCTAATTGTCCGACCAAACAGGACAAAAAGATCGGCAGGGTCTGCGGATGCATCATGATCCTTGCGACTATTGTCTTTTTCCTATGGGGCTTTTTGGGCAGTGCACCGGATTGGCTTACAAGCTATATTGATAATGACAAAATCAAGGCGTCATCCGGGTGGGCTGTTTCATGGATGGCATTTCCGGTCGGCGGTATGCTGTGCGGTATCGCAAGTCTGATCCTGAAAAAAGAAGATGCATGATAAAAAGCGGGAAATGCACTAAAAAAGTGGGAAATCTTTCATATCAATGGTATAATAAATGCAGTCGGAGAATCCGGCTGCATTTTCTGATGTTATGGGGATGAAAGGGACAAAAGGAAGGGTTGCAAAATGAAAAAATATACCGTAAAAGAAATTGATAATTACATTTTGGTCCATAACGAAGGCGGAAAAGATATCGCTTTTGCAAAGGACAGCGGTGTAACACTTTTGGAGGCAGACGGATATGCGTTTAAGGATCTGAACAAAAATGGAGTGTTGGATCCGTATGAGGACTGGCGCCTTCCGGAGGAAGAACGCATCGCGGATCTGGTGAGCCGCATGAGTGTTCATCAGATCGCCGGACTGATGCTGTACAGCGCACATCAGTCGGTATCTTCTGGAGACTCCCTGTTTGCGAAGATGTTTCGCGGAACCTATCACGGGAAGGAATTTGCTGAGAGCGGCTGCGAGATTTATGAATTGAGTGATGAACAGAAGAAGTTTTTGAAAGAGGATGATCTGCGTCACGTCCTTGTTACGACCGTGGATGATGCACGTACCGCAGCAAAGTGGAATAACAGAATGCAGGCATTTGTGGAAAGCATCGGTCTGGGCATTCCGTGTAACAACAGTTCGGACCCGAGACACACACCGAACGCCAATACGGAATTTAATGCAGGTGCCGGAGGAGATATTTCCAAATGGCCGGAATCGCTTGGTCTGGCGGCAACCTTTGACCCGGAGGTCGTCAGAAGATTCGGTCAGGTTGCGGCAAAAGAGTACCGGGCGCTCGGAATCACGACCGCGCTTTCTCCGCAGGTCGATATTGCAACCGAGCCCAGATGGATGCGGTTTTGCGGAACTTTCGGAGAGGACAGCCGGCTGTCAGCCGAAATGGCACGCAGTTACTGTGACGGATTCCAGACGGATGAGAAAACAGGCGGTTGGGGAAGCGGAAGCGTGAATGCCATGGTCAAGCACTGGCCCGGCGGCGGAAGCTGCGAAGGCGGCAGAGATGCCCATTATGCTTATGGGAAATTTGCGGTTTATCCGGGGGATAATTTTGAAGAGCATTTGAAGCCTTTTACGGAAGGTGCGTTCCAACTGAAGGACGGAACGCAAAAAGCGGCTGCGGTCATGCCTTATTACACGATTTCTTATGGACAGGACAAAAAAGACCATAAAAATGTAGGAAATTCCTATAGTCGATATATTGTGCAGGATCTGCTGAGGGATACATACGGTTATGACGGTGTTGTCTGTACGGACTGGATGATCACGAAGAATAGCCCGGTGATGGATTCCTTTACCGGTGGAAAATGCTGGGGTGTAGAGACACTGACAGAAGCACAACGGCATTATCAGGTTCTGGAGGCGGGAGTCGATCAGTTCGGCGGCAACAATGAGATCGAACCGGTTCTTGCGGCATATCGCATGGGAGTGGAAGAGCACGGAGAAGAAGCTATGAGAAAGCGCTTTGAAAAGAGTGCGGCAAGGCTGCTTAGAAATATGTTCCGTACCGGACTGTTTGAGAATCCGTATGTCGATCCGGAGGAATCCGGGCAGATCGTCGGAAACAGTGAGTTTATGAAGGAAGGCTTTGAAGCGCAGCGAAAGTCTGTAGTCATGCTGAAGAATAAAGGTCAGGTACTTCCGATCCGCGAAAAAAAGAAAGTCTATATTCCAAGTCGCCGTGTGTCGGAAAGCAGGGATTGGTTTGGCAACGTGATTCCCGCACATGAAGCATTTCCGGTGTCCAAAAGTATTGTCGGGCGTTATTATACATTGGTTGACCGGCCGCAGGATGCGGATTTTGCGATTGTATTCATTGAATCCCCGCAAAGCTGCGGATTTGATAAAGACAAAGGCTATCTTCCGGTAACGCTGCAGTACCGTCCTTATACGGCATACCATGCGCGAAAGGAAAGCATTGGTAAGGATCCTTCGGATGAGATCGTGAACAGAAGCTATTATGGCAAGACCAATATCTGTAGCAATGAAGCCGATCTGGATATCGTGCTGGAGACAAGAGAAGCCATGGGAGAAAAGCCGGTGATCGTTTCCATGAATTGTAAAAACCCGACGGTTGTGAAGGAATTTGAAGCCTGCGCAGATGCGATCCTCATTGATTTCAATGTACAGGTACAGGCGATTCTGGAACTCATAAACGGTACCTATGAGCCTTCGGGGCTGCTTCCGTTCCAGATGCCGGCAGATATGGAAACGGTAGAAGAGCAGCAGGAGGATGTGGCACATGATATGAGATGTCATGTAGACCGTGAAGGCAACCGCTATGACTTTGCATTCGGAATGAATTTTAAAGGGATAATTTGTGACGATCGTGTCAGAAAATATCGGATGGGAGAATAGAAATCATATGAAGAAATATACGGATGATCTGCTTCAAAAACTGAAAGAACGTCAGAGCACCGAGGATTATTACGGTATGCCGCTTATCGTTAAAAATCTGCCGGACAGTGATGAGCGGGGGGCCATGGATCCGAGGCTTTATCAGGACAGTAAGAAAGGTCTGCGTATGATGGCGTGGCTGCCGAAGCGCTTTATGAAGATGGATACAAGTGAAAAAGGACTGGAAGATCTTCGCAAGATGTTCAATGGTGTCAAAAGTGTTCCGTGCACACAAAGAAAAATCGAGATTACAAAAGACCATGTAACCGCGGATGACGGATACGAGATTCCGATCTGCATTTATCACAGCGATACACCCAAAAAGGGCGGAGCGATTCTGTATTATATCCATGGCGGAGGATTTTTCGGGGGACATCCCGGCGTGGTAGAGGAATCCGTGAAGCTGTTTGTGGAAAAGACGGATCTGTGTGCGGTTTCGGTGGACTATCGTCTGGCACCCGAAAATCCGTATCCGCGCGGACATCAGGACTGCTATCAGGTACTACAGTGGATCTACAGCCATGCAGAGCAGCTCGGCGCAGATAAGGAACGCATCTTTGTAGCGGGTGACAGCGCGGGCGGAAATCTGGCGCAGTATTGTGCAACTAGAGACTGGGAGGATGGCAGCCATATGGTGCGTGGTCAGATGCTGTTGTATCCGACCCTGAACATGGCGAAAGTGGAGGATGAATATTATCATCCATCCATGGATCAATTTGAAATGGCGCCGAAGCAAAAGCGGGGGCTGACAAAGATGATCGGCATGTTTGGATCAATGACGGATGGGATGGAGGCGATCCTTGGTACGGAGGATGTCCGGAATGACTATCTGAACCCGTATACAAAGGATCCTGCAAAGAATCCGCCAACCTTCGTAACGGTCGGTGAACATGATTTCTTAAAGCTGGAAACCCTTGGCTATGCGGTGAAACTGCACCGTGCCGGTGTGGACACCACAGCGGTACTATATAAAGGCTTCGGACATGCCTATTTTGACAATGCCGGTGTATATCCCCAGTGTGAGGATTGTATTGACGAAATGGCAAAATTTGTTCTGGAGCATTAATAAAAATATCAGGGAGGCAGCAGGGATAGATTATGGCAGAAAAGCAGGGAATGGTAATGAAGAAGGGATGGAAGGCGTTTATCTGTCTTGGAATGATGGTTTGCATGCTCGCGGGCTGCGGCGGACAGGGAAGCGGTGAGACGGACGCAGGAGCACAGACCAATACGGACGATACGGTGCAGAGTGTAACGGATGACACAGAGACATTGCCAGACGGTACTGGAGAAGCGTCTGCAGCGGGCGCTGAGGCAGTTGTACCGCCACTGACGGATTATGTATCGGCAGAGGAAATGGAGCGTGCCGATATGTGGGGAAGCTGTGATGATACCGCGCTTGCGGCGGTCATGAGAAAGGCGGCAGCCGGAGAGAAGGTGACGATTGCATGTATCGGCGGTTCGATTACGCAGGGAACTATTTCTAACGGAAGCGATGATTCCGAGGTCGGCTTTAAAAAGTGTTATGCGGATATCTTTTTTGAATGGTGGGAAAATACATTTCCACAGACAGAGTTTGAGTTTATCAATGCCGGAATCGGTGCAACAGATTCCTACCTTGGTGTACATCGCGTGCAGAAGGATGTGTTAGATTATGATCCGGATCTTGTACTGGTGGAATTTTCTGTGAATGACAGTAGCTCTACGGTTTGTAAGACGACTTATGACAATCTTGTACGTAAGATTTTAAAATCCGACAGTAACCCTGCAGTCATGCTTCTGTTCATGGGGCAGACGAACGGAGCTACTGCACAGGATGTTCATGTACTCATCGGTTTCAACTATAAGCTGCCCATGGTCAGCTATATCAATGTCATTAATGACATGATGTTAAATCAGGTTTATACGGATAAGCAGCTTTCGGGCGATGTGACACATCCGTCAGCACTCGGACATGCAATTACGGGTGAGATCCTTTGGAAATATTTAAATAGTGTTTATGAGCAGATGGATACCTTTGGGGAACCGCAGCCGTTTGATGAAAAGCCGGTGACCTATGAAGCATATATGGATGCACAGATTCTGGATAGCCTGACGATCACACCGGACGAACCTGGGACCTTTTCGGAAAGCAGTAAATTTACGGTATTTCCGAATGACTGGACCTGTGAAGAAGGAGAAGGTAACCTGACCTTTACCGTGAATTGCAGGAATATCGGTATTTTGTATTATCAGACGATTGACGGTAACAGCGGTCAGTTTGAAATCTATGTGGACGGTGAGTGCGTAAGAACACTGAATGCAGATTTCTATGGCGGTTGGGGAAACCACGCAGAAGCAGCGGAGGTATACTCTTCGGATGAAGCGGCGCAGCATACGATTGTTATTAAGAAGGCTCCGGATTCCACCGGAGATGTGTTTACCTTACTCGGTCTGATGATTTCCTGATAAGCAGAAATTTACGAAACTCTGTCTGCGAGGCGGAACCGGCGCTTATGGACCTTCCGGCAGCAGGCACTGTGAGTCCGTCGGTACTTAGGTGCCGTACTTTGGCACCTTATGTACCGCTACGGACGAAGTGTAGCGAGAGCGTGCCTGCTGCCGGAAGGTCCATAAGCGCCGGTTCCGCCTCGCAGACAGAGTTTTGCAAAGGCATGTTTTGGGAAATATCGGAAAGGATTTGGGGCAGTGACTGAACTGGAAGAATATTATAATAAATTCAATGAGGATAAGCGGCTGACTAAGCCGCATGGGCAGGTGGAATACCGGACTTCTATGAAATATATCCATGCATATCTGGAAGAACTGGACAACAAAAAGAGGCAGGAGCTTGTTTCAGACACGGAAGAAGGTGCGGATAGAGCAAACGTCTTAAAGATTCTGGATATCGGTGCGGGGACAGGCAGATATGCGCTTGCACTTGCGGGCGAGGGATATGATGTGACGGCGGTTGAGCCGGTGCGCCATAACCTGAGCCGCCTGAAACAAAAGGACACGGAGGGGAAAGTCAAGGCTTATCAGGGGAATGCGCTTTGCCTGAAACGCTTTGAGGACGAAAGCTTCGATCTGACCCTGCTTTTTGGACCGATGTATCATCTGTTTGCTTTTGAGGATAAATTAAAAGCACTTCGGGAGGCAATACGGGTAACAAAACCGGGCGGATACATTCTGGTGGCATATATTATGAATGAGTATGGTGTTTTGAGCTATGGGTTTAAGGAAGGACACATACGGGAATGTCTTGCAGACGGACGATTGGATGAAAATTTTCATTGCGTATCGGAACCTAAGGATCTGTATGATTATGTGAGGCTGGAGGATATCGGAAAACTGAATGAGTCAGCAGGTGTACGGCGTATTAAGATTGTTGCTGCGGACGGACCTGCCAATTATATGCGTCCTCTGTTACATAGGATGGATGATGAGACTTTTGAACTGTTTATGCAATATCATTTATCTACATGTGAACGCCCTGAGCTTCTGGGAGCGAGTGCACATGTAGTGGATATTCTACAAAAGAACACGACAGAAGAATGTGTAGTGATAGATCAGAAATAATGGAAATCAACAGACCGGCAGAAAGCTTTAATACTGCCGGTCTGTTTTTAATGATTTTTCTCTGTAAAGCTCCATATCGGATTGCTTTAGCGCCTGATCAAACTGGAATGAATGGCAGTCCGAGATACTGATACCGATGCTGGCCCAGATACGGTATGGCTTATGCGCATGGAGATTTGCAGTATGCAGAAACGTTTCTATTTCAGCTTTTACAACAGACTTTGCAGTATCTGCATCGTCGGTCCGGACGAGCAGAATCATTTCATCACCGCCAAAGCGGGCACAGAGCTTACCCGGCAGGGAAAGCTGATGAAGTGCATTGGCAACAACGGTAATGGCATAGTCACCCTCCGCATGACCGTAAGTGTCGTTGATATGCTTTAAGCCGTCCAGATCCACGGAGACGACCAGATATTTCTGACAGTCATTGGCGGGAATTTTCTGCATCAGTGCATCCAGTTCTTTATAGAATCCGGTTCTGTTATATAAGCCCGTCAGCGCATCATGCTGATACATACGTTCCATGCATTGTGTCATGTACTGCTGATATTTGATATTACGGTAATTGCCGATAATATTGTTTACGGCAGTCACAAATTGCGGAACACGGCAATATATTTCATGATTTAGTCCAAAATAAAAACAGAAAAATCCAAGTGGCACATCGATATAGTTGAGCGCTGTAAAAATCAGGGGATGATCCAGTGACAGGATATTATCAATATCCGGTAATACAGCATCTTTTGAAAATGTTGTGGTCACACGGTTTCCTGATTGGAAGAGCAGCTGCATCGTGTCATCAAAGCTATACTCTGTATTGTGCAATTTAGGATCGGAAGAGACTTCCAGACAGTGATTGTTCAGAGCAATACAAGTGTCGGGAAAGCCATATTTATGTAGTGCATCAATCAAATCGGCAGGAGTGTTTTTCAGTGCGAGCTGGGCGGACATTTCGTATAAAACACGTTCATCATCCTGATATTTATGCAATCTGTCACGGGCTCTTTTTAACTGTTCAGCTGTATTAAGAATAGCTGAGTTTTTTGACTTGCAACCGCAGGAACTGCTGATCTCTAACTCATATGGAATGCGGTATTCTGCCTGATACTGACAGTCGAACCATTCATTTTCAATAAGCCGAATAATTTCATCTGTCATTTTCAGATAGTTACAGCCGCAGGTGGTCAGCGGCGGAGTGCAATATCTGGCTTCCTCAGTACCATCAAAGCCGGTGACGATAATATCATCCGGAATAGAAAAGCCATGCTCCTGCAAAACAGCACACGCGGTAATTGCCATCATATCATTGGCACAGATAATGGCATCCGGGAGATGACCGGAAGAAATCAGCTTTTCCATAGCGGCCTGTGTAGGGCCGGACCAGTAATCGCCGTAGCTTAGCATATCGCTTTGAAAAGGAATCCCGTTCTCGGCAAGTACTTTTTTAAAAGAAGCAATCCGCTGCTCGGAAAAAGGCTCATTTTCCTTGCCTGCGATCATATGCAGATCTGTAACGTGGTGATCATTGATAATATGGCGCACAAGCTGCTCGAAACCGGCCTGATAATCAAATATAAAATTAGTGCCCGGTGCATGAGCGGCATTGATCATTATGACAGGAGTGTCATGTGCGTGAGCCTGTTGCTGAATTTGAAAGATGACAGATTTATCCAGAAAGGCTTCGTCAAAGATCAAAAGCGCATCAATGATATGGTAATGGATCAGGTCGAAAATAGATTTTTCGCCTGTTTCATTGGGAGTATGCCAATACAGATCCGAACAGGTCTGATAGATAAAGAGCCGATAATTCTGTTTTTGCACAGACTGATATAAGGCGGACAGAAAATCAAAGTTCCGTTCGTCGTGTACTTTCGATATACACAGCCCGATAATCTTATATCCCTGATA
>JBJFCE010000082.1:0-35505 GCA_051888775.1 Lachnospiraceae bacterium
CCGTTACGGACGAAGTGTAGCGAAAGCGTGCCGGTCACCGATAGGTTGATCAGCACCGCTTCTCTTTACAAACCAAGTTTTGCAATCACCTATTTATCATTGTATTCACACCTGTCCGATGTTATACTAAAAAAAGAATTGCAGCACATGCGGAGGACTTCATGACAGCTTCACAAAATCCGCAAAAATCGCCGCTTCCCGGTGTTTTTTTTGCACAAAAAAAGAACGGGACAATTTATTACCGTTCTTCTATTACATATCGTCAAAAGCATATTTCTCTTGGCAGTTACGATGACTGTCAGGCTGCAAATGCTGCCTATGAAGAAGCAAGAAGGTTACTGGATCATCCTGAGATTCTCTTTGATCCTCAGTATCCATTATCTGCCCTTTCTTTTGAAAAATATGTAATCCTTATGAATTTTCGTGACAACCATTACTATTTTAAGAATCCGATCTATGCTTATGCCAAATATTTTCTTTATTTTTTATCACCTGATCATGTTCTCAAATTCGATACGGACGATCTTTTTTACTATGCCTCACATAAGATCATGAAACGCGGCGGACATCTGTTTTTTGCCGACTACGGTATGCAGGTGAGTCTTCTGTCCCGCTACGGAATCCGCCCCTATGCTGTTGAAGGTCGGGATTACCGCTTTATCAATGGTGATCCGAATGATTTCCGCTATGAAAACATTCAGATTCTTCTGCCCTATCACGGTGTTCAGGCGATCATACGTCCCTCACGGATCCGCTACAAAACTATCGTACACATTCGCAGCAATTATGTCGTCGGTATCTATGATTCCATGGAGCAGGCTGCCATCGCTTACAACAAGGCCGTTGATATTTTAAAGCGAAACGGCTTCAAACGCCAGTTTCTGCAAAATTATATCGAAACGCTCTCTCCCTCGGAGTATGCTTCCGTCTATACCGAAATCTCTGTTTCGGAAAAGATCCAAAAGTTAAAGCCCGGTACATGACCGGGCTTTAACTTTTAGAGTTGGCGCATGATTCAGAATATTTTCTCATCATTTGTTTCATCTACTTCTCGTTCTCTACAGCCTGATATGCCTCCTCATAGAAGTATTCCTGAGAGTCCAACTTTTTCTCTCCCAAATTGCGGTCTTCGTATATTCCTTGTGTATTCTGCACTTTACCTTTTTCATCATCCAGCATAATCGTATCGAATATATGGCAGATGCGGTTTCGGATTGCTTTATCATAGATCGGTACCGCTACTTCCACCCGCCTTACCGTATTTCTGGTCATAAAATCAGCAGAGGCAATATAAATCTTTTCATCCGCTCCTTTTCCGAATCGGTAGATACGGGAATGTTCCAAAAATCTGCCGACTACGCTGATAACGGTAATATTCTGGGTTTCATTCTGAATACCCGGCTTCAGGCAGCAGATTCCTCTGACGATCAGTTCAATGCGTACTCCTGCTTGTGATGCTTCGATCAATTTATCGATCAATACCTTGTCCGTCAGAGAATTGATTTTAATTCCGATATAACCGTTTTCTCCCCTTTTGACTTTTTCTATCTCTTCATCGATAAAAGCTGCAATTTTATTCTGGAGACAATTCGGTGCTACAAGCAGCTCCTTTGTCTCATCCACAGTCTCACCCTTCAACAATGCGGCAAATACCGCTGCCGCTTCCGCACCGATCTCCTGATTCGCAGTAATCAAAGACAGATCCGTATACAGTCTTGATGTTTTTTCATTATAATTTCCGGTTCCGATCTGCGTAATATAGGAAATTCCTTCCGGTGTATTACGGGTAATCAGACATAATTTGGAATGAACCTTATAAGCTCCCAAGCCATAGATGATCCGACATCCTGCTTCCTCCAGTCTGCGGGACAATTCAATATTATTTGCCTCATCAAATCTCGCCCGAAGCTCTATCAGAACGATCACTTCTTTTCCGTTTTCCGCAGCCTCCACCAATGCATCAATAATCTTACTTCGCTCCGCTACGCGATAAAGTGTCATTTTGATTGATACCACCGTTTCATCCTCTGCAGCTTCCTGCAGCATTTTTAAAAACGGCTTCATACTTTCAAACGGATATGACAGTAACACATCCTTTCCGGTGACCTGCTCCAAAATACTTTCTTTGAGATTAAGCGCGGGACTTAACTGCGGACTACGTTTCTGATAAAAAAGCTCCGCCTTATCCCTGAGATATTCCTGAAGCAGGAATACAAAGGACAGATCTAAAGGAGTTTCTACATCTATAATATGATTCAGACCGATTTCCAGAAACTTTGCCAGCTCCGTTTTTGCCTGATCGTTGATCTTTCTGCTTAATTCCACTCTTACCGGATTTAAACGCGTTCTCTGCTTGATCAGATGCTCCATCATATCCCGGTAATCCAGATCCTCATCATACACATCTCCCGCATCAATATCCGCACTCCGGGTCACCCTCATAATTGCTTTTTCACGAATTATATACTTTGGATACAGCTTTGAGACGAAATGCAGAATCAGTTCTTCCGAAAGCATAAAAGTGCCGGGTCTTGTCGGGATCTCGATCAGACGCTTAAACACGCTGTTGGTACACGGAACAATCCCCGTTTTATTTTTTCCGCTCTTGGTTGTGAGCAATACGATCGCATAGAGCTGTTTGTTGGCAAGGAACGGAAACGGATGCTGCTTCCCGATAATCATGGGAGATAAAAACGGTGCAATATGCCGGTCAAAGTATTCCTCCAGCACTTTTCCCTCTTCATTTGACAGCTTATTAAAATTGATCAGCCGTATTCCCTGCGGTTCAAGTTCCCCCATCAGCTGCTCATAGATCCGTGCCTTCTTTTTCTCCAAAATACCGACCTGACGTAAAATAGCCTGCACCTGTTCTTCACTGCTCATACCCGTTTTATTTTCTCTGATGATTTCCTTGGAATGCATCTGCATCATCAGGGTACCTACACGCACCATAAAAAATTCATCCAGATTTGTCTGAAAAATAGAAGCAAAGGTAAGTCGTTCTGCCAGCGGGACTCTCGGATTCCCCGCCTCATTCAGGACGCGTTCATTAAATTGCAGCCACGATAATTCCCTGTTTGTATAGCATGATTTTTTCATTTATCTTTCCTCCTGCGTGTCTTCCAAAAACATATAAAAATCCATATGTTTCTCTGCCATATCAACCAGATTGACACAACAATTACTCATTCGGTCAATATTTTGCAGAACATGATTAAAGGATACTGTAAGCTTTGCATTACATTTTTTCTTGCCGACACGATCCATGTGGGCTTTTCGCATTTTCTCATCCAGCTGCATGATATCATTCTTTTTCTTTGCAAGGTTTTTGATATCAATATCATTTCCCCTGATAATTGACTGCATTGCCCCGGAATACATTTCCAGAATGAGTCCTACCGAATTTCTTAATTCCTTTAATGCTTCCTTGGAAAATTTTTGCTTCTCGTTATTTTGATTTGAGATATTTCCGGATATCTCGCTGCACAGGCTGCTGATGCGATCAATATCACATAATACATACATCATTTCCGATGCCTGAGCAGCCTGCTCCTCTGTCATCACGCCTTCGGAAAACATCGTTGCAAGATACTCATTGATATTGTCATTTAAGCTTTGCTCAATTTTTGCTTTTTCAATAATACGCTGCAGGACAACCGTCTCATCTTCTCCCGACGCTTCCCTTGCCTCAGTCAGCATCTCCTTGACCAGCTCACTACAGCGCACAATTTCTTTGGCTACCAGATGTAGTGCTGCAACAGGCTGCCCTACCAGCTTGTCGTCAAGATATTTAGGTGCGGACGGACTCAGCTGATACTTGTTCTTTCCATCCGGAACAATCTTCATAACCAGCTTCACCATAATAGGAATGAGCGGAATCCAGATCAATGTCATAGCCAGATTAAATCCGGTATGTGCATTTGCAATCTGTCTGGAAATGACTCCCACCTCCGGTCCTTTCGGAGAGATGTGTTGGATCAGTGCTGCATAAGGCTTTACGAACCAGATAAATAATAAGCACCCTGAAATATTAAATACACAATGTGCGATTGCCGTACGTTTTGCATCCTTACTTTGTCCGACACTGGCAAGTAACGCAGTAATCGTGGTTCCGATATTATCTCCCAGCAGAATCGGGATTGCTCCGGCCAGTCCGATGATACTGGTCATGCCATCCGGTCCTGCCTGAGAAGCAAAATTCTGAAGGACGGCTATTGTTGCGCTGCTGCTTTGAACCACCAACGTCATTAAAGTTCCTACCGCTACTCCCAATACAGGAATATCCGCCACTTTTCCGATCAAATTCAGAAAAAACGGGCTGGATGCCAAAGGCTTCATAACACTTCCCATTGTTTCAATTCCAAGAAACAAAAGTCCAAAAGCAAAAACGGTCTGTCCGATATTCTTGAGTTTCTGCGACTTGCAGATAAAGGAAACGATAAATCCGATAAAAATAAAGACATAAATATAGTCACTGATCTTAAAAGCAATGATCTGCGCCGTCATCGTCGTACCGATATTGGCACCAAGGATAATAGAAATTGCCTGCGGAAGCGACATCAGTCCGGCACTGACAAATCCGATTGCCATAACGGTAGTCGCGCTGCTGCTTTGCAGTACTGCGGTAGTCAGCGCTCCGGCAAGCACTCCGAGAACCGGATTTTTGGTCAATAGGGAAAGAATGGATTTCATTTTCTCTCCCGCGGCTTTCTGGAGACATTCACTCATCATGTTCATCCCAAAAATAAAAATTGCCAGACCGCCGAATAATCCAAAAATAATTTCCATCGTGCTGTTCATTGTTTATTTTCCTCCTCATCTTCTGTATACAGTTCAATCCATTCAGAAATTTCTCCTGCATAAATTTTCATCAAATCTGCGGAGGATATTTTCTGCAGCCGGTTTTCATGATTGACAATCACCGCAATCTCATCCCTTGCAATAGATACATATTCCAATAATTCTTTTTCATAATCTTTCAATTCTCTTGAAGACATTCCGAAATCAAGTTCTCCCGACATTGCCCGGGTCAATCCGTCCGTAGAATCCGTAACCGTAACGGTAATCTCCGCATTGGGATTCAATTCCATATAAGCCTTTGCCAGTTCTTCCATCAGCCCTGCCACGGAGGATGAACCTCCGATACGAATCGTTCCGTCTGCCTGATTGGACAAAAATGCGGTACTTTTCTTCACGGTCTGAAAATGTCTGCCTACGATCTCCTGTCCCGCGCCACATACATAGGTCAAAAAATCCTGCTCCAGTTCCGTAAGTCTCCCGGAATATGTAAGATAAAAAGTTCTTTCCAGATCTACGCCTTCCACTTCCAGCGCATGCACACCGCATTCCTGCGTAAGTGTTCCTCCCGAAATATAACCGATCGCTGAAACATTCGTTTCCACCTGTTTCAACACTTCATCCGTAGATTCTGAAATAATACTGTCTTCTCTTGTTAAATCCTGCCCCGTAGCGTTGTCATATAATCCTATACTTTCTGTGAATACACTTCTGGTTCCGGAGCCTTCTTCTCTGGAAATCACATGGATCATCCCTAAATTTTCCAAGCCTTCTACCCGAGTATCTGTTTCCTTTTCCTTGTCTGCACAACCCGACAACAAGCCTAAAATCATGCTGCACGTTATCATGCCGCACAATATTTTTTTCATTTGCATGAAATAAGAGTCCTTTCTGTAGTTTTCTTTTTTATCATGCTCTTACATTACAATTTGTACTATCCGCTCATCGTAAAAGCGGTGTAAAGTTTACGTAAAAAGGAGCTGCCACATATAAACCAAGTTTCATGTGGCAGCTCCTCAAATAAAAACTGCAATATATTTCAATATATGATTGTTGATTCCGGTCTATTTTGCGGTGACACTCACCTGCAGGGATGTGACCGGCCGATCGGAGCATAGTATGATTCCGATATCCCCGCGCTCCGTTCCCGGATCAATAACAGCGTTGTAGGATTCCGGCGTTCCCTTGATTGCTCCGCCGCTCACAGAAAAGCTGCCGCACCAGCCCTGACTTAACGCAAGGCTCTGATCCGCAGATAACGTAAATTCCCATCCGTTGATCTTACCGCTTCCCTGATTGCTGAAACGCACATCACACTGGTAATAATATTTCCCTTCCGTTTCCCAGTGATTTGACACATTGACTGAAACAGTCAAATTATTATCTGTTGCTGTTGCACTCAAGGCTGATGCACTTTGATTATTGTTCTGTGCCGTCTGTCCCGTACCGGATCCGTTCGCACTGCTCTGACCATTCCCCTGATTGCCGTTAGCGCTTCCCGTACTACCGGTTCCGCTGTTTTGTCCAAGCGGAGCCGGTTCCACACCGGCATGGCTTCTCATCCAATCCACGAACCACTGACCGGAAGCACTCAGCTCCTCATAGGTCCAATCACTCGTTTTGCTGCAGTCTGATCGGATCATCGAAGAAGTTTCATTCTTATTGGACAGACTCCACGCACAGAAGCTGACATTATACTGCATCATCAGATCCATCCAAAGATTCGCCTGCTCCGAGTTAATGGCTCCTGCGCCGGAAGCATCACAGATTCCGTACTCAGATACAAAAATCGGCAGACCACTCTGAATGGCAGACACCATTTTATTTCTCAGGCTGTCCCTATGTGTATCTGCATAAAAATGAAGTGCATACATGATATTGTCATAGCCTTTGATCGGATTGGCCGCAGCCTGATCTACATCCTGAGACCATGTAGGGGTTCCTACGATAATAATCGCATTCGGTGCATTCTGCCTGATCACAGGAATCACTGCTTCAGCATAAGACTTGACATCCTGCCAGCCCACACCGCCGTTTGGTTCGTTACAAATCTCATAAATAACATTATCCTGATTTTTCAGATGCTGCGTCACCTCTGAAAAGAACGAAATCGCCTGATCCTTATATGTATTGGGATTCTGGTCCTGAAGCACATGCCAGTCTACGATCACATACAGTCCAAGCTGCGTTGCCGCATCCACACAATCATAAATTTTTTGCTTTAATACATTCCGATTGCTCTCATCACCGGTACAATAACCGTTATATTCCGCCGTATACATTGCAAGACGCACTACACTAATGCCCCACTCATCCCGCATAGTACGAAAGGCATCATAATTTGCAAACTCCGGAAACCAGGAAAGTCCATGTGTACTGACACCTTGCAAAACCGTAATGTTCCCATTCTGATCCCGCAAAACTGTTCCATCCACGGAAAGGGCACCGTGTATTTCATAAGGAGTGCCTTCTGCGGCAATGATAGGCGCTGTCGGCTGATCCGGCTCTGTAATCACAGTCGGTTCGGAAGTGATATCAGGTTCCTGTGTTATTTCCGGCTCCTTCGTTATATCAGCAGTTCCTGTCGTTTCCGGTGGCATTGTGACCTCGGGCACTGCCGTAATGTCAGGGCTCAACGTTACAGTTACTTCATTTCCTAAAGCGGTTTCCCCCTCTCCCGATATGTCCTCCGATGTCGTTTTTTCTTTTGCACCACAGCCATTTAGCAGCATGCTGCATACCAGTAGCAAAACGGTTAAAAGTCTCCACTTTTTCTTCATTCCGCTCTCCTTTCCAGACTGCATTTCTGCAGACACTTTATCGATTGGTTTATCTTACAAAATTCCGGTTCTATTTCAAAAAGCCATTAATGATCTGTTCTTCGGCTTCCTCTTGGGTCAATCCGAGCGTCATCAGCTTCATCAACTGCTCCCCTGCGATCTTACCGATCGCTGCCTCATGGATCAGTGCCGCATCCACATGATTGGCCGTCAACTGCGGAAGTGCAGTAACTGATGCATGATCCATGATGATCGCATCACATTCCGTATGACCCGTACACTCGCTGTTTCCATTGATACGTGATACAAATTCCTGCTTGGATTGCTCCTTTGCTACCGATCTGGATACGATATCGGCACTGGAATGACTGCCGTTCATATCCACGGTAAAGTCAGTCTTTGCAAACTGTTTGCCGTGAGTCATGATTTTTTCCCGTACAATCAGACTTGCATCCTTTGCAAGCTTTGCACTTGTTGTGCGCAAAGTGGAATCAATGCCTTTGATCTGTACCATTTCCATCTCCACATGTGCACCTTCTTCCAGATGCAGAACCGTCGTAGGATTCATGATTTTCTCACCAAGACCGTCACCCTGTCCGTAATGCTTCTCCACATAACGCACCTTGGCATTCTTTCCGACAAAAAAAGTATGAATGCCCGAATGCTCAGACGCATCTTTACCGCCGTTGTGAATACCGCATCCTGCAACAATCGTTACATCACAATCCTCTCCGATATGAAAATCATTGTAAACCGTCTCCTTAATACCACTCTGACTGAGCAGTACCGGAATATGCACACTTTCCTTTTTGGTTCCCGGTTGGATAATGATATCAATCCCCGGTTTATCCTCCTTGGTTACGATATCTATATGTGCCGTCGTATTTCTGCCTGCCATTTCTCCGTTTGCGCGAATATTATAAGCGCCTGCCGGAACCTCATGCAGATCTGCTACCTGTTCCAACAGAGTTTTCTGTATTTCATCCATCAATATGCTGCTCCTTCCCGATCAGTCTTATTTGAGTGCCTTACAGCTTCCTGCCATATCCAAAAGTCCGGGAAGAATTTCCTCCTTCTGTCCGATCTTTGATACTCTTCCCCCTGCAATGACCACAATTTCATCCGCAATATCCAAAATTCTCTCCTGATGAGAAATAATAATGATATTGCCGTTTGTTTTTTCATACATACGTTCAAATACCCGAATCAGACTTTGAAAGCTCCACAGATCAATTCCTGCCTCCGGCTCATCAAATACGGATAACTTCGTTCCTCTCGCAATGATCATCGCGATTTCTATGCGCTTCAGCTCTCCTCCCGACAAACTGGCATTCACTTCTCGGTTTACATAATCTCTTGCACACAAGCCGACCTCCGATAAATAATGACATGCTTCTGTTGTGGAAAGCTCCTTACCGGCTGCAAGTGTAATCAGATCCTTTACCGTGAGTCCTTTAAAGCGAACCGGCTGCTGGAACGCATAGCTGATTCCGGCACGCGCCCGTTCCGTAACGGACAGTTTTGTAATATCTGTCCCGTCAAACAGGATCTCTCCTTCCGTCGGCTCGATAATTCCTGCAATCACCTTGGCAAGTGTCGACTTTCCTCCACCGTTTGGTCCTGTGATGGCAGTAAATCTTTTATCAAACACCAGATTGATATCATTCAGAATCTCTTTATTTCCCTGTACATCATCTACCTGATAAGATATATGTCTTAACTCCAGCATACTGCTCCTCCTTATGTACTTCCATTCTTCCCGTTACGGAGTCGATAAATCCCTCATCGCTATGATAAATTCCGCTGTAGACTCAATTCCTTCAATATTTCCTCCGCCATCATAGCTCCACATGGAGTACCGATACGGATAATCAGGAGTATCTCCCGGCTGCATCAGCCAGATATCTTTTGTTTCCAGCTTTGTCAGATCAAATTTTAAGATCAGATATTCCTTATTGCCGCCAAGTACCGTTGTATATCCATTTTGCACCAGCAGTTCCATAAATGTCAGCGCATATTCGGTTCTCTGATCTTTATTCAGTAGATCCGTCCGCGCGCCTGCTCCGTCCGGCGTAGGACTATGGACGCAGGCAACCGGATAATGCAGCTCGTACTCGGTAAGACTCTCGATCACATACTGCGCTTCCTCTGTCGCTTCCTCGTTGCTCTTTGCCTGACTCTCAAACCAGACACCGATCAAAAAACCGGCATCTGCTGCATTTTTCATATTCTGTGCAAACTGTGAATCCTGCTCCAATTCTCCGGTTTCGGCATTTCGCCCGCCAAGCCGTATCATGACAAACTCCACACCTGCATCTCTTAACTTAATATAATCAATATAATTCTGTTCCTCACCGACCATGACTCCCATGAAAGAAACCTTTGTCCCATCCTCATAATATTTCATGATCGGAGTCTGATATACGAAATTCATATTCTGATAGTCATTGCGCTTGATTCGCGGACTGATCGTCACCCATTTGGTCGTTCCGTCCGCATAGGTAATCATTGTGTGGTTGCCATCCGTTGTAATATCCTCTTCCGGCATTTGCGTCGGCTGAGGCGTATCCTCTAAAACGGCGATATAGTCCTCATCCCAGATATCCAGTTCATCTGAAGTTCTTCCGTCGGACATCCCCTGTTCGTCCGTATCAACGGAAGCCGATATATTCGGTGTTTCATTGGTTGTCTGACCGGAAGCGTTTTGGGATGTTCCCGGTTGCTTTCCTGCATTTTTTTTCGGTTCCCGATTGGAAAACAGCACAACAGCAAGAATGACAATCACTGCTACCGCCATGAGCATTGCCACTCGAACGATATACGCGCCTGTGCGTTCTTCATTATCTGTATCCCATCTCATTACTGTTCCTCCGGTATCACCGATTGTTTTGTATCATAAGTACGGTATCATACTTATCAACTTTTTTCAACAGAACACTTGTCTTATTCCTGTCATCTGCTATGATAAAAGCAAGATAAAAAGGTGGTTTTTAAATGAATCTTTACAATAAAGCAATCCATAGAACGTTTAAAAAAATAGTTTCTATTCCGCTTCTTCTGTTCCTTTGTCTTGCATGTGTCGGATGTGCACAGTCACATACAGAAAAAACATCCCGGAGCGGATTTTATTTTGATACAGTCATTACACTGACCATTTATGATCCCCCTGCGGACAGTGAAAACATTCTGGACAATGCTTTTTTGCTGTGCGAATCTTATGAACAGAAATTCAGCAGAACACTTCAGGGCAGTGATATCAAGAATATCAACGATGCTGCCGGACACCCTGTAGCCGTTTCCGAAGATACGATCTTTCTGCTTGAAACCGCGCTTTATTATGCAGAGCTTTCAAACGGTCTGATCGATCCCACCATCGCACCGGTAAAAGATCTGTGGAATTTTAGTGCCGACAGCAATGCAACCGTTCCGCCCGATTCCGATGCACTTACGCAAGCATGCAGTCATATAGATTATCATCATGTCGTTTTGGACAAGGATACCAATACTGTGACACTGACCGATCCGGCCGCCGGACTGGACCTTGGTTTTATTGCCAAAGGCTATATTGCAGACAGGCTGAAAGAATATCTGCTCGCCCAGGGAATCAAGCATGCTATCATCGATCTTGGGGGGAATATTCTATGCATCGGCAGTAAACCGGACGGTTCCGCCTACCGCGTCGGTATCCGCTATCCGTTCGGAAGTGCTTCCGATATGATTACCTCTTTATCGTGTTCGGACCAAAGTATCGTAACCTCCGGAATCTATGAACGCTATTTTTATTTGGATGACGTGATCTATCATCATATTCTGGATACCAAAACCGGATATCCCGTGCGCAACAACCTGTTATCCGTCACCATTCTCTCACCATCTTCCGTTCAAGGGGATGCTCTCAGTACCTTATGCTATATCTATGGTCTCGAAGACGGGATGGCACTGGTGGAATCTCTGGAAGATGTAGAAGCCGTCTTTATTACAGATGATTATGAATTGCATTCTTCTTCAGGACTTGCTTTTTAAAAAAGAGACGGCAGAATCTTCCGCCGTCTCCCGTGATTACAATTACAAAATAACCTTCTTCGGACACTTCTCCTTGCAGATACCGCATCCGGTACATTTTTCCTGATCGATCCATGCATGATTCTCTTCCAGTACGATTGCATCAGCCGGACAATTCCGCTTACAGATACCACATCCGATACAGCCGGTCTGACAGGTTTTCATTGTAACAGGCCCTTTATTTTTGGAACTGCATGCTACCACACTCTTAGCCTCATACGGAATCAGTTCAATCAAATGTTTGGGACAGGCAGCTACACATTTACCGCATGCCTTACATTTTTCTTTGTCTACGACCGCAACACCGTTTTCCAGATGGAGCGCATCAAACGGACAGGCTGCCACACAGGTACCGTAACCGAGACATCCGTAATTACAGGACTTTGGCCCGCCGTTTGGTACAAAAGCTAACATTCTGCAATCTTCCACGCCATGATACTCATAGTCGACTGCAGTCTTGTCACAGGTACCGATACATTTCACAAATGCCGTCATCCGTTTTGACTCTCCGGCTTCCACTCCCATGATCTCAGCAATCACCTTTCCGACAGGCTCTCCGCCGACCGGACAGGCATTGACAGGGGCTTCGCCCTTTGCGATTGCCGTTGCCAGACCGGAGCATCCCGGATAGCCGCATCCGCCACAGTTATTGCCGGGCAAAGCTGACAGCACGGCTTCTTCTTTTTCATCCACTTCTACCTTAAACTTAATTCCGGCTATTCCCAAAAACAGACCGATAAATAATCCGATTCCACCTACAAGGACGGCTGCTGTTATAATTCCACTCATACTTTACACCTCCACCCTATAGCAAACCGGAGAATCCGCAAAACGCAATCGCCATCAGACCTGCCGCAATCATCGTGATCGGCATTCCCTTAAAGGATTCCGGAACATCATTATATTCTATCTTTTCACGAATACCCGCCAATATCACAATTGCAATGGTAAATCCTGCTGCTGTTGCAAAACCGTTCACAACACTTGTCAGAATGGAATAAGACTTCTGCACATTCGTTAACGCCACACCCAGAACCGCACAGTTGGTCGTGATCAGCGGAAGATATACACCCAGTGCCTGATACAACGGCGGCATGAATTTTTTCAAAAACATCTCTACAAACTGTACTAACGCCGCAATCACCAGAATAAATACAATCGTTTCCAGATATGCCAGTCCGTTCGGTTCCAATACAAACTGATAAATCACTGCCGCAACCGCAGATGCAAGTGTGATGACAAAAACGACTGCCGCACCCATTCCGGCAGCGGTCTTTACTTTCTTGGAAACCCCAAGGAACGGACACAGTCCCAAGAACTGACTCAATACAACATTATTGACAAGTGCGGATCCTACCGCAATGATCAGTAATTCACGCATTCTCCTGTTCCTCCTTCTCATCTGCTGCATTTTCTGACGGACCGTCTTCGTTATCACTCGGACGCTTATCGGAATCATTCGGATCATAGAACCGATGTCCGCATCCCATATCTCCACAGTGTGCGCAGTCAGAATTGCAGGACAGCTCTTTTTCTTCTTTTGAAGAAACCTTTTTGCCCTTCTTGGCCGCATTTCGTTTGATACGGTTCATCAATGCTATAATACATGCCAACACAAAGAATGCACCGGGTGCCATGACAAAAATACTGATATTCACATATTCTGCTAACATCATGGCAAGCGGCTTTAAGGCATCCACCTGATAAAACACATTATCCGGTCCAAGCAACTGCACTCCAAAGACCTGACCGGCACCAAGAAGCTCTCGACATGCACCGATCATCGTCAGTGCCACCGTAAAACCAAGTCCCATACCAAGACCGTCAAATAAGGACGGAATAACCGGATGACTGTAAGCATAGCTTTCCGCACGTCCCAGAATAATACAATTTACCACAATCAGCGGTATATAGATTCCAAGGCTGTCATAGACAGACGGAACATATCCCTGCAGCAGTAACTGTACAATCGTTACAAAAGATGCAATGATGACGATAAACGCAGGAATACGCACCCGGTTCGGAATGATTTTTCGCAAAAGAGAAATAAATACATTACTTAATACCAATACAACGGTTGTAGATAATCCCATACCTGCACCGTTCATCGCCGATGTTGTAACTGCCAGAGTCGGACACATGCCAAGGGTCAGCACCAACGTCGGATTTTCCTTGATTAATCCGTTATAAAGACGTTCCCATGCTTTATTCATAGAGGACACCTCCCTTTGCGGAATCAGATATCACACCGTTTTGTGCCATCCGGTACTGACAATAAATCACACCTGCATTGATACCGTCCGTCAATGCATTTGACGTAATGGTCGCACCGCTGATCGCATCAATCTCAGACGGATAGGTTGCCCCTGTTTTTGTCACGGTAAATCTGCTGTCCGTTGCTTTTCCTGTAAACTGCGGCGCAAGTTCATCGGGTGCCTTCATACCAAGTCCGGCCGTTTCGGAAATATCCGTAATGGATACTCCGTTGATCGTTCCGTCCAGACGGATTCCCATGGAAAATGTAATATCACCGCCATAGCCCGCATGTGTCGTAACCGTGACGACATAGCCGAGCAGTTCTCCGTTTCCATCCAGTGCAGATGCGATCATTGTGATTTCTTCTTCACTGTAATCCGCATTGTCTGCCTGATCCAAGACCGCACGTGCCTCCTGTGCATCAAAGCTTTCTTCATCCTCAAACGATGCCGCATCCGAAAATACCGTACGGTATGCATTTGCTTTTTTCTTTTCCTGCTGTACTGCAATCGGATCCTTGGTCACAAGATAAACCGCACCAAGTGCCAGCCCTGCAATTAAAGTAATGACAAACAGGATCAGAGTATCCTTCAACATTTGTTTCATGAATGCTCCCCTCCTTTTCCAAAAGGCTTCGGCATCGTGATCTTTTCAATTAACGGCACTAACAGGTTGCCAAGAATGATCGCATAAGATACCCCTTCGGCGGAAGCGCCGTACAGACGGAAAATTCCCGTCATGATACCCAGAAAAATACCGTATAGATACTGCCCCTTCTTTGTAATAGGTCTTGTCACATAATCCGTTGCCATAAAGAATGCACCGAGGATCAGTCCGCCTCCCGCAATCTGGGCCGAAAGATATGCAGTATCCAGATGTTTCTCTCCAAAGATCACTAAAAATACAACAAAGGAAATAATATAAGATCCCGGTATTCTAAGATCGATCACACCCATAATGATCAGGAAACATGCACCGATCACAAGCGCGATCATGGAAGTCTCTCCGATCGTACCCTGGGTATTACCGATAATCATATCCAAAACCGTATTGTCCGTCAGACCACCGGATTTTAACTGTGCAAGCGGTGTCGGACCGGAAACCGCATCATAAGCAAAATTTGTCATCTGCGAAGTAAATGCGATCAACAAAAAGCATCTGGCTGCCAGTGCCGGATTCATAAAGTTCTGTCCCAGACCGCCAAATAACATCTTTACTACAATAATTGCAAACATACCGCCGATGATCCCGATCCACCAAGGTGCTGATACCGGCAGGTTCATTGCAAGCAACAGGCCGGTTACCACTGCCGAAAAATCAATGATCGTGATCGGCTTTCTCATCATGATCT
The DNA here is from genome assembly GCA_051888775.1 of Lachnospiraceae bacterium. GTDB lineage: Bacteria > Bacillota > Clostridia > Lachnospirales > Lachnospiraceae > JBJFCE01. The sequence continues at coordinate 15,247 of JBJFCE010000082.1, forward strand.
CATAAAGCAGCTCGGATAAAACACAGGTTGCTACCGTAATGCCGATATGCATCAGTGCCCGGAACCCGAAATGATAAACACCGAATCCCGCCGCAGGAAGCAGGGCAATGACAACGCATAACATGATATTGCTTGTCGTTGCCTTGGAACGAACATGCGGATTTGATGATACTTTCATTAAATCACTCATTCCCCTACCCTCCTACTTTTTCTTTTTATTGGCAAGCACAATGCTGCGCATGGATTTGATTGATTGTGTCAAAGATCGTTTTGCCGGACATACATAACTGCAACAGCCGCAGGCACAGCATTCCATTCCGTTGTGCTTTAAAAAAGCTTCTTCATCTCCGCGAAGCGCATCATCCGCAAGACGACTCGGAACGACACGCCCCGGACATACCTCAACACATCTGCCGCAGTTGATACATGCAGTCGGCTCCCACCGGGATACGTCATCCTTTGTCATACATAACAGCGCAGATGCCGTTTTCGTCGTCGGTACATCCAGATCAAAAATACCGAATCCCATCATCGGACCGCCGGAAATGATCTTCACCGGCTCTTTTTTAAATCCGCCGGCTTCTTCTACCAGTTCATGGTAATTGGTTCCGATCCGGACGATAAAGTTTCTCGGATCGGCAATCGCATCACCGGTTACGGTAACAATACGGTTCATCAGCGGCTTTCCTTCCACTACCGCGTGATAGATCGCAACCACGGTATCCACGTTGTCCACGATGCAGCCTGCATCGGAAGGAAGCTTGCCGGAATCGATTGCCCTATGGGTCGATGCATAGATTAACTGGCGCTCCGCACCCTGAGGGTACTTTGTCTTTAAACCTTTTACCGTAATACGCGGATCATTCATTGTCAGACGTTTTAACTTGGCGATACAATCCGGCTTGTTATCTTCTACCGCCAAAATTCCCTTGGCATTGTCAAACAGTCTGAGCATGACTCTCAGACCACCGATCAGTTTTTCCGGTTCTTCGAGCATCCTGCGGTAATCGGAAGTCAGATACGGCTCACACTCTGCGCAGTTTGCTATTACATATTCTATTTTCTCAGGCTCCTTGGGAGACAGCTTCACATGGGTAGGAAATCCCGCACCACCCATACCGACAACTCCCGCCTCTCTGATCAGAGCAATGATCTCTTCGTTGCTCAGCTCCTCAAGCGGTGCCGGCTTCTGATACTGAATCTCATCATATTGGCCATCATTTTCTATAATAATACTGTTAATACTGTCTCCGGTCACTACCCGTCTTGGTTCGATCGCCTTGACCGTACCGGAAACCGTTGCATAGATCGGAGCAGACACAAAGCCTGCCGCCTCTGCAATCTTTTGGCCTGTCAGAACATGATCTCCCTTTTGTACGACCGGAACCGCCGGAGCGCCGATATGCTGGCTCAGAGGATAGACCAGATCGCCCTTCGGAAGCACCGCTTTGATCGGCTTATCCTTGGACAGGTCTTTTCCGTCATATGGATGTATGCCACCATGGAAGGTTAATTTTCCCATTTTGCGCCTTCTTTCTGTTTCATTTTTTGATTACTGCTTTTTAACCCTTATTTTTAATATACTATTTTTTCGGACAAAATACTACAGTAAAATCGAATTTTATGATATGATTGGGTCGTGGGTTGCAATATTTTGTCAATATGATACGAGAGGAATCCGATATGAAAATAGTTGAGAAAGCTTTACCGGAACTGTCATGTGATTATCCGCTTGAACGAATTGCTCCTGTGGAAAAGATTCTGTTTCTGGACATTGAGACAACCGGATTTACGGCACGCAGCAGCTACCTGTATCTGATCGGTTGTATTTATTATAAAGACGGGGCTTTTCATCTGATTCAGTGGTTTGCAGACCGATATGAAGAGGAAACGGAAGTCTTACGTGCATTTTTTGATTTTGTTAAAAATTTTGAATGTCTGATTCACTATAACGGAAACCATTTCGATATTCCCTATCTGGAACAGAAAGCAGCGCAATACGAAATGCATGCCGCCCTTTCTTCCATGGAGGGCGTGGATATCTATCGCCGGATCGCTACGCTGAAGGATTTTCTCAGGCTGTCGAACGCAAAGCAAAAAACAGTGGAATATTTTCTCGGCATCGCACGCCAGGATCTCTTTAACGGCGGTGAACTGATCGGCGTTTACCATGATTATGTCCGGCAGCCCGCGGACTCTGCCCTGGATATGCTTCTGTTACACAATGCAGATGACATTCAGGGCATGGTAAGGCTTCTGCCGATTCTGGCTTATGCAGATCTGTATCATGAGGGTGTGCGGGTCACAAAGGTCAATGCCAACTATTACCGCGATTTTCAAAATGCTGCCCGTGCGGAGCTGGTCATGAAGCTTTCCTTGCCCGTTCGTCTTCCTGTAGCCATATCCGGTTATAACAACGGATGCTATTTTAGCAGCTCTGAAGACAGTGCTTCTTTAAAGGTTCCCCTGTTAGATGCCGAGCTTAAATATTTCTATGCCAATTATAGAGACTACTATTATCTTCCTGCCGAGGATACAGCGCTTCATAAATCCGTTGCATCCTTTGTGGACAAGGAACACCGTATTCAGGCAACTGCCGCAACATGTTATACACGCAAGCATTCTGAATATCTGCCGGAATGGGAACCGCTGTTTTTGCCTGTATTCAAAGCTTCTTATGATGCAAAGGAAACTTATTTTGAACTGACCGAGGAATTCAAACGGGACAGGGACGCCTTTGCAGGCTATGCGACACATGTACTGCGGATGATCATAAGTGCGAAATAAAAGGCTGTTGCAAATGATTGTATCGTGTTATGGCTACAAAAAAGAACGGGCGCCCCTTGGATCGCCCGTTCTTTCCTATTCCCTGCTTTTACAATTTATTTTTCAATCCGTCTCTCTGCTCTCACGTCTTCTTCTGTAAATATCTGTAGCTGCCATACCGGCACATCCCAATGCAAGCAGGCTGCACCATAATACTATGTCATTTCCGTCAGAGGTTTTGGGTACATCCCCGGTTCTTGTTTCCGAAGATTCATCAACCGTATCATCTGAATAAATCAGTGCATATGTGGAAAATGCATCGGTTTCAAAAACAAGACTTCCTGTCAGCTCATCAAAGCTGCAATCCAGAATAGTCGCAACGCCATCATGGATCCGCACGATCTGATAACTTCTGGTAACAGAAGGATCTCTATTGATCAGACTCTCGGGTACCTGAATGCAGATTGTCACTTTTCCGTTCGTATTTGCAATCTGCTGCGGTGCATTACCTCCGATCTGTTTAAACAAGGTCAGATCCAAATACATGCCAATGACTGTATTTCCTGCCGCTGCCTCTACCAGTGCACGATCTGTCGCAGATACAGAAGCTGAAATATCTGTTACACTCAGATATACTTTTACCGATTCTCCGTTTATCGCAGCCTGCACTTCCTCCAGAGTCAAGAGTCTCTGTGCCAATTCTGTTTCGCTTCCGAGCAGATTGCCGTTATACGCATTTACAACCGTATCTGTACTGTTTTCTATGCTGCCAGATGCAGCCGCTGCTATTTCATCCGGAATAGGAGTCGTTACGATATCCACCGGTACTGCCGTCGGTGTTGCAGACGGAACCGGAGTTGCGGTCGGGGCCAATGTCGGTACTGCTGTCGGTGCTGTTGTCGGTGCTGCTGTCGGTGCTGTTGTCGGTGCTGTTGTCGGTGCTGCTGTCGGGATTGGTGTTGCAGTCGGTGTCGGTGACGCCGTTGCACTGCCGTTAACCGTCTTTTTCACAATCGTATAAGTTGAAAACTGATTCGTATCAAAACTGAATGTATTGGTTGTTGCATTATAGGATGCAGTAAGCTCTGTCAATACTCCTTGATGTTCCCTTACAACGCTGTAAGTCTCACCCGCACCCAATGCCGGTAAATCCATTGTCAGATTTACTCCGATGCTTGAACCAAATGACGTAACGGAATTTGACCAATATCCATTCGTTCCACCTTTGCTGACAATATTGGCAAGGCTGATATCCATGGATGATAACTGCTCTACGTCACTACCGCTTACTGCCGAAGTAACATCCTGATATCCCGCATGATCTGCAACCGTCATGCTCAGATTACCACCGTTTGAGGCTGCATTCGCACCGTTGGTAATGGATACCCCTGATACATTAGTTGTCCCGGACAGATTAAACTGATCTGACTGCCCGGTAAAAATACCCTGAAAATGTACATTCGTTGACGGCATGGTATAAGTAAATTGTCCAACGTTTGCGTCAACCGGAGCCAACGTCTGTCCGTTTACTACTACATATGCGATCTGATATCCGTATGCCGGTGTAAATTTAAAAGTAACCGTCGAACCGGGTTTTATCATCGCATATCCGGTTCCATTATCTGTTTTATAATAAGCTCCTTCATGTGCCGGGCTACCATCAGACAGTGTCTCTTTCATCTGAGTAGCCGAATATGTTGTTCCCCCCGGAAGCTGTACCTGAATAATCTCAATTGTTCCGTTTTCCACAACTGCATCCGAACCATATCCATTGCGATCTGCCGCTTCCTGAGAATATGCCCATACAACCGTATACGATCTGTTGGGATCAGCCTTCAGTGTGACAGTAATCGTATATGCATCTGCCGCCGGAACTGAAATCGTTGCACTATTCTGATTTGCTGCCTCAGAATATGTTGTTCCATTGATTGTTATGGAATCAATCAGCTTACCATATTCTACCGTAATAGAAACCGTATGCCCCGATAACTTATCTCCGTTAAATGAGCCACTGATGTTAGCTGACTCAAATCCGATTCTCTGACTATCAACCAACAGGTCTGCGATCGTGCCACTTCCGTCTGAAACAGAGGCAGTCACGCTGATACTCTCTCCACTAACATTACCACCACTTCCTTTTGCTTCAACTTTCAGTTTCAGCAGTTCATTAGGAAATGCACCCTCACTTGTCTTATTTGCCAATGAAGTAGTATTGTTTGTTACATTCAAAGTAGTACTAAAACCACTATCTGCATACACTTTTACGTCCATGGTATCCGGATCATAATCCGTAAGCGTAAACGTAACTGCATTTAAATCATTTGTTGATACTGTAATCTTAGAATCTGAGATAGTTGCACCTGCCACGGTAACCTTTACACTTTGCTCTCCGACTTGGTATGTGATCTCATTGCCTGACACGGTGCCATCCGTAAAAGAAACATCACGGTTACCGGAATCTGCGGGTGGATTACTTGCTTTTGCTTCAACTTTCAGTTTCAGCAGTTCATTAGGAAATGCACCCTCACTTGTCTTATTTGCCAATGAAGTAGTATTGTTTGTTACATTCAAAGTAGTACTAAAACCACTATCTGCATACACTTTTACGTCCATGGTATCCGGATCATAATCCGTAAGCGTAAACGTAACTGCATTTAAATCATTTGTTGATACTGTAATCTTAGAATCTGAGATAGTTGCACCTGCCACGGTAACCTTTACACTTTGCTCTCCGACTTGGTATGTGATCTCATTGCCTGACACGGTGCCATCCGTAAAAGAAACATCACGGTTACCGGAATCTGCAGGTGGGTTTGGTTCGGTCGATTGAAACTCGATAAGGACTTCCGGTGATGGCTGAGTATCTGCCGTATACACCGTAAACGACTGCCCTGATTCACTTAGAATGGCATTTGTATCAATCGTACCGTTCTCAACACCTCCCTGAACCTTACAATTTCCTGTCAATTCTGTGTTTTCTCCCAATACAACTTTCAGATATAAAGTCTGTGAATCTGCATCTTCTGCAGAAGTCGGTCTTGTTCCAACAATCGCAGTACCGTCATATGCTGTGTTAGGGACCTCTGTCCAACCTGTCTCTGTATCCCACTTATAATACACAGTTCCCGTTGCGTCCGAACTCTGCCTTGAAATCTTAAATGTAACAGATTCTCCCGCACTCGCATCAAGACTCTGGCTCCCCATCACCGACACGAAGATCAGCAGGAAGCTAAGAAACCACGCTACTCTCCTTTTCACTCTCTTACTTACTTTCATGAAAGAATTCTCCTTTCAAATAATTAATATATAGGTATTTGTAACTCTGTCATCAGGATGTAACGGTTGTCCACAGACCTGTCAGTGATGGGTACTGTGAGTCCGTCGGTACTTAGGTGCCGTATTTTGGCACCTTATGTACCGCTACGGGCGAAGTGTAGCGAAAGCGTACCCGTCACTGACAGGTCTGTGGGCAACCGTTACATCCTGATGACAGAGTTACGTAATCTATAACTTTTTTGAATACTACAACTTATTTATGACCGCTTCCACCGCATGCGCTGCACTTTCCGTTTCCGGAACAGCTTGCACATGTTACAGCCTTAGAGCCTCCGCCACAGGTCGTACACGGATATACATGTGCTCCCATGCAAGGTCCGAAATCACAGGTTCCCTCATGCATCTTACTGTTTCCCGCAGCATCACAATATCCGCAGGTTTCCGTAAAGGAGCCATGACACCTCGGGCATGAAACGGCATACCCTGCTCCCCGGTATCCGCTTCCCTTACATTCCTGACATTTCCCCGTACCACCGCAGCTTCCGCATGGATTTGCATTTGCGGCAGCTTCTGTCGGCTGCACAGACGGCGTATCTGTCACTTCTGTATCTTCCGTCTCTTCTGCTTCCTCAGTCGGCACCGGCGTATCGTTTTCAGGTATCGGTGTTTCTCCGGTTGCCACATCTACCGTTGTCGTTGTCGGTGGGGTTGTTGCTGCTGTTTCATTCTGCGTGCTATTCGCATGTGATGCATTATCAGAGACCCCCGCTGTCTGGGTTCCCTCAGACTGTTCCGTTCCCTGCGCTGTTTCATTCGCCTGATATGCTAGACCTGTGGAATCTTCCACCTTGATCACTGCCGCAACTTCTTTTTCTGTTGCAGCCTGCTGTACCGCTTCATAGCAGACATTACAGATTGTCGTCTCATCTATATTCTCGTCTTTGACCTCTACCACATTTACCGTAACGGTCTCACCGGATTCCAGATAATGCTGTTCAATCGCTGCCGTTACCACTTCTTCCATACAGGCATCTACCGATTTTCCGATCAGATCAAGCTGCTCATAGGCATCTCTTGCATCTGTATTAAGATATTCCACTGCCAGAACCTCCGAATCGGCTCCCAGATACAGCCGCAATTCCGGATTGATGGTCACTTCTACAATGGATGCATACTCTGCTACAGGCGCAGACTCCGTCCGGATCTCATTTTCATCGGAAAATATCTCTGTAGTCTCCTGTCCTTGCGTATTTACCTGCTCTGTTTCCTGCTCTTTAGAAGATGTCGATTTCCCACATCCTCCCATTGCAAGCAAGCAAAGCGTCGTACACATTATCAGATATACAACAAATCGCTTTTTGTTCAACATAGCGATCCTCCTTATTCTTTTATGGCAATCATAGCATTTTTTCTGTTCCTATAAGCAAAAATGCTTTCTTTGTCAATGACAAAGAAAGCATTTTGGAATATATCGGACTGATGATTCATACTCAGAAGCCTATGACTACATTACTCAATCTGCATCATTCTGAAATTTTCAATTGCAGATCTTAATTGCGGATTCTCGATCACAAAATTAATGATCGGCTCATGATTTTTGGAGATAATCACATACTGACCTTCACAGATCTGAATCTGCATGTTTTTAAATCCTTTTTCCTTTTGGATTCCATAGCTGTAATTCTCATGTTGTTCAGCAAACAACTCCATCTCTTTTATATGGCGTTCATATATTTCCCGGGTGTAAAACAGCTTCGCATCTTCAAATACTTCACCCAGCATAAGTGTTTCTTTTTCCGGTTCTATTTCAGAAGGATTCAAATACACCTCATCATACATTGTCTGGGACTGCAACAGCTGCTCTATCGTCTGCCGATACTGTAAGACCTTGGCTTTGATCCTTTTCCCTTCTGTCTCCTCTACAGCATTGCTTTTGAGAAGTTCATCCAAAAGTTCTTCCGACATAACATAAACCGGCAGCGAACTGCAAATGTTCCTTCGTTTTCCTTTTTTTGTAAAGCACTTTAACAAATAGTCCTGATACTCTTTTTCCTGCTCTTTTTTGTAGATCCGCATGAGCGGCTTTGCATGGGTCAGCAACTGATTCGCCGACTCTCTGTAATATCTGACTTCTTCCTCTTTAAAAGTATGATAATACCTTGTGGCATTTCTGCTTCCCTCAACATAGACACCGGCCAAAGCACTTGTTCCCGACGTATATATCAGATGATGAAATATCTTTGCATGCATATTAGGCAGATACCACGGCTCGACCTGACCTGTCATATAGATCGGTACCCATGCTTCCAGACCGAATAGCAGTTCTTCAAAAGGGCGGTCCAGACAATGGATCACTTTCAGATGTACTCCCTTCTTGATCAGCATGGCAATTCCGAACATCCATTTCTTGTTAAATTCCTGATCCTGTGCCATATCCGCCAACATCATGTCAGAATACATCGTGACATACTCTTTTGATTTTGAGGTGACTGCACCTTTAAAGAAGTTCAGTTCCCCTTTCTTCATGTCCTCTACTCCGTAATAGGACTTACTGCCATACATTTTAAAAGGCAGTGTCGGAACCTTCAACTCATCAAAATGGATCGCTCTGATAAATTCGTTCAGATCAAACGTATCCAGTTTCTCCATAAAATGACTGATCTCGCCACTTTTTTCTTCCGGGATTTCACCTTCAAAGAACCAATTCTTGATTGCCGCATATCTCTCCTCGACCGAACCTGACAGCTCCGTTTCACCGCCGGTCACTTCCCCTATCGCCATGAGCTGCCGATCCGATATACAATTTCGGGCTATGTAATCAGAAAGCTTCGTTATAAGCTCTTCTGTATTTGTAATGCTTCTTTTCCCGTTACGTATTTTAGACAGATAAGAAGAATCGTATTTCAGATAATAAGATGCATTTGCATTACTGATCTCCAGCTTTGTCATGATCAGGTCTATTTTCCGGGCAAGTTCTTTTTTCTGCTCTTCCCTTTCATCCTGCATCAGGCATTGCACTAAAGCTTCTTCTATATCTTCTCCCTGTAATGCAATATCATTTTTCTCCGCAATCCGTCTGATTCCTGCTGCAAGCTTTTCCACCGCGTCTTTTTTGGGGATCCGTTCCCCCTTTCGATACCGGCTGATTCCGGACGCATCTACGCCGCTTTCTTCCGCCAACTCAACATTGCTGCAGTGCACCAATTCACAATAATGATTTAATGCATCCTGAAAGGTGTTCTGCCCCTGTTCCTTTACTTCCCTTTGTGCCTCTTCCATCCGTTATTCCCCTTTGTAAATGCTATTTTTCATCGAAAAACAAGCTTGATTATTTCTCATAGAAAAACGAGCTTGCCCTGTGATAACCGATCTCCTTATGATTGATAATCTGCTCCGTACTGCCGATAAACAATACGCCGCCGTCTGCCAGTGATTGATAGAATTTACGGAATACCTCATTCTTAGCTTCATCCGTAAAATAGATCAGCACATTACGGCACACAATCATATGCTGCCCGGACGGAAAAGCATCCTTTAACAGATTGTGCTCTTTGAACTCTACACGTGCCTTGATCTCATCGGAAATCTTGTAGGAAGGACCGACTTTCGTAAAATACTTCGCTTTCAGATCCGCCGGTACGGATGCAATACTCTTCTCCGCATACAGACCGACCTTTGCTTTTTCAATAACCTGCTTATCAATATCCGTTGCATAGATCTTGATCTGGCGCAGTGGCAGGTGTCTGGACAGCGCCATGACAAGAGAATACGGTTCGTCTCCGGTAGAGCATGCCGCACTCCAGATCTTCAGATTCGTTCCGAACTTTTTGATCAACTGTGGGATGATCTGTTCATCCAGAAACTTCCACTGATCCGGATTGCGATAAAATTCCGAGACATTGATCGTCAGATAATTGACAAACTCATCAAAGCGTTCCCTATCCTCATGAATCAGTTTGACATAACCGTCATATCCGACCGCACCTGACTTTCCGATCAGTGTATCGATTCTGCGCTTCATCTGCTTCTCTTTGTACGCATTCAGATCAATCTGCGTCAGCTTATAAATTTCTTTTTTGAAATATTCATAATCGTAAATCATGCCCCAACCCCCGATGTATAAAAAAGTACTATCCTGACCACTGATCGGAATAGTACTTTTCTTACTTTTCAAGCTTCTTTATCTTTCAGCTTTATTTACTGCTCGTCAGCCTCAGCCTCGTTTGCAATCACTTCATCAATATTTACAGACACAACATCGGCATCCTCTTCCTTCACCTCAGCAGGTTCCGGTGCATACATTGCCTTGATGCTCAAACTAATCTTATGATCTGTTTCGTTAAAATCTACAACCTTTGCAGTTACGGTATCGCCAACCTTTAATACATCAGCCGGTTTCTCGATATGCTCCTTAGAAATCTGGGAAACATGAAGCAGTGCATCCACACCGGTCTCCAGTTCGATGAAAGCTCCGAAGTCAGTCATTCTGGCAACGGTTCCTTCTACTACATTTCCTACCGCATACTTCTCTGCAGCATCCTTCCACGGATTGGTATCTGCAAATTTTAAGCTCAGAGCGATCTTATTGCCGTTGATCTCTTTGATCAGGACATTCAGCTCCTCGCCAACCTTAAATACTTTCTTAGGATTCTCAACACGTCCCCATGACATCTCGGAGATATGAAGCAGACCGTCTACACCACCCAGATCGATGAATGCACCGAAATCGGTTACGTTCTTTACGGTTCCCTTTACAACATCGCCTTCTTTGATCTTCTCAAGAAGCTCTTTCTGCATCTCTGCTTTCTTGGCAACGATCAGCTGCTTGCGGTCACCGATGTATCTTCTCTTCTTCGGATTGTACTCGGTTACAACAAACTGGATCTCCTGTCCTGCATATTTGCTCAGATCCTTCTCATAAGTATCGGATACAAGGCTTGCAGGGATAAAGATTCTGACTTCTTCCACAACGACACTTAAGCCGCCTTCCAGAACCTGTGCAACCTTTGCGGTCAATACTTCTTTGTTGTTGAATGCCTCTTCAATTCTCTTGTTGCCCTTGTCGGCTGCCAGTCTCTTATAAGTTAAGAGTACCTGTCCCTCGCCGTCGTTTACCTTGAAGACCTTTACTTCCATCTTATCACCGGGCTTTAATACGGTAGTAAGATCTACGTTCGGCTCATTGGTATATTCGTTACGGGTTAAAATACCATCTGACTTATATCCGATGTTCAGTACTGCTTCTTCGGGTTTTACGTCGATAACAGTTCCTTCTACTACCTCTCCTGAATGAATTGTTTTTAAAGACTCTTCAAGCATTTGTTCAAAAGTTAATTCTGACATAATCTTGAACCTCCTCAATTATATTATTTGGGGTAGAAGCACCAGCTGTTATCCCAACCCTTCTGGTATTACCCTTCAAATCCAAATGTAAATCGTGAACTGTCTGAATGAACACTGTATTCTCACATTTCTGTCTGCATATCTCATACAGCTTTTTGGAATTGGAGCTTGTCCTCCCGCCGATCACAATCATGGCATCCACCATTCCCGCGATCTCAGCCGCTTCGGTCTGACGCTCCTCCGTCGCATTACAGATAGTATTCACAACAGTAATATCATAACCTTTTTGCGAGAAAATTTCAACCAATTCTTGAAATTTATTGTAGCTATATGTCGTTTGCGACACGATACAGACCTTTTTCCCGCTTTCAACCGTGAATTTTTCGGCTTCTTCACGCCTTCCCACTACGATTGCGGGTGTTTTGGACCATCCTCTGATTCCCTCCACCTCCGGGTGTCCTTCATCACCGATGATCACAATCTGTGCCCCTGCTTCACTTTCCTTGGCAACAATATTATGAATCCGCTTCACAAAAGGACAAGTGGCATCCACGATCTTTAAACCGCTTTCCGATAGACGTCGGTAGGTTTCCTCCGATACCCCATGGGAGCGAATGATCAGGGTTCCTTCCGAAAGCTTTCCGATCTCGTCCATATCCTCCACGACCCGGACACCCTTTTCTTCCAGATCACGCACCACTTCCTCGTTGTGAATGATCGGTCCGAATGTATAGATCGGCTGATCTGTCTTTGTCTGCTCGTATACCTGTTCCACGGCACGCTTCACGCCAAAGCAAAAACCTGCCGATTTTGCCAGTATCACTTCCATCTGACTGTCTCCGTCCTCTTTCTCCATACTCTCTCATCTGTCCTGCTTTTCCCGGCATAGCAGGAAGATTGCTATTTTTTATCGTTGATCAGTGCAATGATCGCATCCACCACTTCGTCGATCGTCATATCCGAAGAATCCAACAGCACCGCATCCTCTGCCTGTTTTAACGGTGACAGTTCTCTTGTCATATCCTGATGATCCCTCTTGATGATATCCTGCTCAATCTCATCAAAATCGCAGGTAACCCCTTTGGCTGTCAGCTCGTCATATCTTCTTTTGGCACGAACCGCACTGCTTGCAGTCAGATAGACCTTCACATCCGCATCCGGCAGGACACAGGTTCCGATATCCCTGCCATCCATAATGACATCCGCTGTCTTTGCAAGCTGCCTTTGCAGCTCTACCAGCTTCTTTCGCACATCCGGATTCGGGCTGCTCTTGGATGCCATGTTACCGACTTCTTCGGTTCGGATCAGACCGTTGACATTTTCTCCGTTTAACAGCACTACCTGCTCTCCGTTTTCATACCGGATTGAAATATCCGCATTCTGACACTGCTGACTGATCTTTTCCGTATCTTCACCGGATACACCGTTACGGATCAGATATAATGCCATTGCACGATACATTGCTCCCGTATCCACATAGATATAATTCATTTTCTTTGCGATCATCTTTGCGATCGTACTCTTGCCTGCGCCTGCAGGTCCGTCAATAGCCACACTGAAGCTCATTGTTCGTTTCTCCTTTTCCGATACCGCATCCCATGTTTTACGGGATACATATTTTCCTCTATTTTGATTCATTCTATTCAATACTGCTTCCTGCGAGATGCCCCGTGGACCACGCGATCTGAAGATTATAGCCTCCTGTCAGCGCATCCACATCCAGTACTTCTCCCGCAAAATACAATCCTTTGACATGCTTACATTCCATCGTTGAAGGATTTAACTCTTTCATTGAGATTCCGCCCTGCGTAATAATCGCTTCGTTAAAATCTCTCGTCCCGGAGATCGGGATTTCAAAATGCTTGATCAGATAACAGAAATTCTCCCGCTCTTTTCTCGTAATATCATGCACCGGTTTTTCTGCGGGTATCCCGGAACGTGCCACCATAACAGGCGTCAGTTTTGCGGGAAACAGCCCATCCACCGCGTTCTTAAACTGTTTATTTCTGCCGGCTTCAAAATCACGTAAGATCCGTTTATCAAGCTGCTCTGTCGTTAACGCCGGCTTTAGATCGATCACAAGCATCGTCTGCTGCGGCTTTTTATTCTTCTTTGCAAGCTTTCCGACCTGATCGGCATAATAGCTGCTTGCACTCAATACGAGCGGTCCGCTGACGCCGAAATGTGTAAATAACATTTCACCCATTTCACGGTAGATCTCTTTCCCATCCACAAAAAGTGCCGCCGTAACATTTTTTAACGACAAACCCTGTAGTTGCTGACAGACCGAATTCGTAGAGCAAAGCGGAACTAAAGCAGGCCGACATGTCTCCACTGTCAGATCCAGATCATCCGCCCATCTGTGACCGTCTCCGTCCGAGCCTGTGACCGGATAAGATAATCCGCCGGTTGCTACAATAACCGCATCCGCGCTGTGAACGGTTCCGTTTAAAAGCCGGACACCTGTAACACGTTTTGCGACCGTTTCTGTCGATCCCTTTTTTTCATCGTTGCAACAGCCTCCGCCTTTTTCAGGATCGCTGCTTTCGATGCACAGCTGTGATACCTTTGTGTTCAGACAGACCTGCACGCCCCGCTCCTGTAACGCATTCCGACATGCCCGTATTACATCTGAGGAATGATCGGATACCGGAAATACCCGGTTTCCGCGCTCAACCTTGAGTGCACACCCATACTGCTCCATAAAATCCATAACAAATGCAGCGTCGAATGAATATACCGCACTGTACAGGCTTTTGGGGTTGTGTACGACCTGTCCGAAAAAATCGACCGTATCCCCGGCATTGGTAACATTACATCTGCCTTTTCCGGTAATAAAGACCTTTTTCCCCAGTTTTTCATTTTTCTCATATAAAGTTACATGATGTCCGTTTTGTGCGGCTGCGATTGCTGCCATCATACCTGCCGCACCGCCACCGATTACAATTACTTCACTCATACCATTGACTGCTCATTTCACGGGATTATTTCCTTTGATATTCCTGTCAGACGGATTACTCTCTTTTATCCTCGTATCTGAGAGGAACCTGAAACATATTGTCCTCATCGATAAAATTGATCTCATCGTTTAAATATACCTGATAATTTGCCCATGCCTGTTCAAGTGCCTCAAGATTGCTCTTGACCTCTTCCGGACATTTTAAGCAAAGCGCTACAACCATCGCATTGATCAGACTTAACGGTGCTACGAGAGAATCTACGATAGACACCATATCACTTCTTGCCAGCAGATTGCAGGAAGAATACAGATTCATCGGTGAATGTACCGTATCCGTGATCGCAATGACCTTTGCATTGCGGTCATTGGCAAATTCCATCGCCTTTAAGGTTCTCATGGAATAACGCGGGAAGCTGATACCGACAATTGCATCCTTTTCCGAAATCCGGATCATCTGCTCAAAGATCTCCGTGGTGCTTGTGGAACGCAGCTGAATAATATTGCCGCGGATCATCTGCAGATAAAAGCTCAAAAAATCTGCGAGCGGTTCACAGCTTCGAAGCCCGATAATATAGATATTCTCGGCATATAAAAGGGTGTCCACTGCCGTCTCAAATGCTGCCGGGTCCAGATATTCCAGCGTATCATTGATCTTTTCAATATCTGCTGTCAGTACGGACCGTAAGATTTCGGACTGCGAGCTTTTTCCGTACTTTGCACCGACTCTTGCAACCGAATTGAATTTATTCTTGACCCATTCTTCCAATACCTTCTGAAACTCCGGATATCCGTCATAGCCAAGTGCCGATGCAAAGCGCACGACCGTGGACTCACTGACTCCGACCTCTTTTCCAAGCTGTGCAGCTGTCATAAATACCGCCTGATCGTAATGATCCGTAATATAAGTTGCAATCGCCTTGTGACCTTTGCTCATCTTTCCATATTTCTCATTGATCTTGGAAAGCACATCCTGTGTACGATTGATTGTCTGCTCCATACCTCTGTTTCCTTCTCTATATGCTTTGTTTACTACATACTTTGTTGTCTGTAAGGTTTATATCCACAATAGCAAAATTTCCTCATTTGTTGTTTGCATACGCATAGTATGTACCGATCAGCATCCGTGCCGTCGCTTCCGGGGAAAGATCATAGTCTCCGGTGATCGTCATACATGCCGCACCGTGAATAAAGATCCACATCCGCATAAAAAGATTTTCCGCATCCGCACAGCCGTTTGCGGCAGCCTTCCGGATTTCTTTCATAACATTGCCATCCTGCCCATTTAAAATCTCATACAAAGATCTGCGGTTCTTTTCCTGTGACAGAAACAGTAGTTCAAATAAATGCTTATATTTTCCCGCAAAGGATATGTATGCCATGCCTAGATCCACAAACGGTTCCTCGTAAATCCTCGGATAATCCCGATAAAATTCGCCAAAAAAAGCAACCGTCCTGTCAATATACTCATCCTGAAGTTCCTCCATGTTCGTATAAACACGGAAAATCGGCTGTGTCGAACATCCGATATGTCCTGCCAGTTTTCTTGCCGTCACCTCACGGTATCCGCTTTCCTCCGCCATTTCAAAGGCGGCATCTAAGATCATCTGCTTTGTTACAGTCTCTTTTCTTGCCATAGTTCCTCCATATAATCGCATTTGCATGTAAAAATCAATTTTCCCGAAATATGATTCTATTTTTCCATAAAAAACAAGCTAAAATAACGTTGCAATTTTCCAAAGTAATAACAACTGTTATTTTAGCTTGTTTTCAGCTTGCTGTCAATGAGGCAGAAAGCATAAAGATGACCACAGAGAACGCAGAAAACACCAAAATGATTATCCTTCATATTGGCGGCATGCCTCGATTACGCTCAAATACACTGCCAAATCCTTTTTAGCTGCCTGCATTTTCGATAAATATTCTTCTCCTGCCGATTCATTCACCCCTTTTAAAAGGAAATAGCTTCTTGCAATATCAAACAATGCCGGTCCGCAGCATACATTCATAAAATCAATAATATATATTTTCCCTTCCGAATTTACCATTAGGTTGTCTGGATGAAAATCACCATGCAGTACATTATCCCCATCCGGCAAAGCGCTGATTTCTTTCCGCAAATCACAGGTATCTTCAGCTTTATCCCCAATCATTGCCGCAAGGAAATCTTTATAGGACAGCAATTCTCGAGAATGATAATGTAACAATTTCCTATGCTCATTTACAAAGACTTCCAATACATCAGACATATTTCCGGGCACATCGGACAAATACCCTGACAATGTTTTTCCATTGATTTTTTCATATACAATTCCGTCTCTGCCATCGATATGTATTGTCTCATATGGTTCCGGAACACTGATTCCGAGATCAAACAGTATCCTTGCATTATGATATTCAATTTTTACATATTCCTGCGGATATCCTTTACGAAATAGTTTACATACCTTTCCGTCCTGCCATTCAAAGACATCCGCTGTTCTGCCATTACCGATTTTCTTCATATCTGCCTCTGTATTTTCCTCTGCCTATTTTAAATATGATCAAAATCTGATCGTTCTCGGTTCCTCGGTGAAAGAAGAAAAGGTTGCCGTTGCATCCTTGAAATAAAGTACCTCTGTATTGTCGTCAGTTGCAGAATACATTTTCTGCAGGCTCGGATATGCTGCAAGCATATGCTCTTTGGCCTCTGTTCGGTCATCCCTGACAAGCATTCCCGCAACTCTCAGCCACTTCCCGGCGCAAAATGCACAAAGCTCCACTTTGGGTTTTGCCTGAATCTGCTTAGACACCTCTTTTTTCTTTCCGGTCTGGATATAAAGTTTCCCTTCAAAAAGATCAACCGTACCAAACGGTCGTACACGCGGCTGGTCACCTTCCACGGTTGCCAGATAATAGGTGTTTGCTTTCTTTAAAAATTCATATACTTCCTGCATTTTTACCCTCCTTATTTTCTGTATATTTATAGGCGTTTGCGAAACTCTGTCATCAGGATGGAACGGTTGCCCACAGATCTGTCAGCGGCGAGCACTGTGAGTCCGTCGGTACTTAGGTGCCGTATTTTGGCACCTTATGTACCGTTACGGACGAAGTGTAGCGAAAGCGTGCCCGACGCTGACTGATCTGTGGGCAACCGTTCCATCCTGATGACAGAGTTTCGCAACCACCTATGTATACTAAATTTCATAGTTTTTTGCACACTGTGCTTCTGCCTGTGTAATCTTTTCTATCGTGCGTCGGTCAATCTGCTCTTTCAGTTTCAACAGATACGGCGAAAACGCTACTTCTTTTGCACCGTAAGTAAGCTGTAAATCATACTCAAGCGGCAGCCACGAAGCAATATCCGCCTCATCATGCTGGATCACCGCTTCCAGCTTATCAAGCGCCTTGTACAGCTTCGCTTCCTTTGTCTGCAAAGCGGACATTTCCGTAAGCAGCTCCTGAAACTGTTTTCTTTGCACTTCCGGAAAACTTTCAATCCACTCCCGGTATATCTGCTCTTCTTTTTCGGAATCCGCCTCCGTCTTATCAAAAGTTGCAATATCCCCGGTAAAGGCTTCTCCCAGATCATGGATCAGACACATCCTGATCACCCGGTCAATATCCGTATCGGGAAATTCATCTTCCAAAAGCATCGCCATCAGTGCAAGTCTCCAGCTGTGCTCCGCAACACTTTCTCTTCTTCCGCTTGAAGTATCCGAATGTCTTGTATTGCATTTTAGTTTCTCGGCAACCGATAATATGGATAACAATTCTTCCGGACGCATGCTCTGCTACCACCCTCTCTTTTACAGCATCTCTTCAAATTTTGCAGAAAGCTCAGGATAACTTTTCTTTAAGGACATCGGCTTCATATCACTCGTACAAAAGCAATGCTCCGATTTTGCAAAAGAACATGCTTTTCCGTCTTCGGCATTTCGAAGCTCATATTCCAGTTTGAGTTTTACGCCATTGTATTCACAGGGTTTTGCATAAACATAAAGGGTATCCCCATAACGAAACGGCATCTTATAGGTTACGGAAACACCAAGCACCGGGATCAGAATCCCCTTCTCTTCCATTGCTGCATAGGAAAGTCCCATCTGCGCCATAAAATCAATCCGCGCTTCCTCCAGCCAGCGGACATAATTGGAATGGTGAACGATGCCCATCCGGTCGGTTTCATAATAATAAACTGCTCTGCTGTATGGTTTGATCTGCATGATTGTACTCCTTTTCATCATCAATGGCCATTCGGGCGTCTGCTATCTTAAATACATCATAACATAAATCCGCTTCTGATACCGAAAACGGCACCACAGTTTCCACTGCGGTACCGTTTTTTGATATAACACTCATCAACGCGGTAACCCGCGATCAGAATATACTATAGCTTTTCTGTCATTATACAGGATAAGCACCGTTCTTGGTATCAGCCTGAGTCAGATCTACTTTTTCCTGCTGTGCAAGACGATATTTGAAGAAGTCTACTGCTACCTGCGGGAATAGTGCATAGGAGAGAACATCCTCATCCTGCTGCTTCCACTCCTTGCATTCATCCTCAAACTTCTGTAAAGAAGGCTCCAGCAAATCTGCAGGACGGCAGGTAATAACTTCTGCGTCACCGACAACCTTCTTCTGAACTTCAGGATTGAACGGTTTTACGGTCTTACCGTACTTACCGGTAAGAAGGTCCTTGGTCTGTCCGGTTGCCATCTTGTACGGCTCACCCATGAGTACGTTCATAACAGCCTGAGTACCAACGATCTGGGAAGACGGTGTTACAAGAGGCGGCTCACCGAAGTCTTTACGAACTCTCGGGATCTCCTGCAATACTGCATCATACTTGTCCTCTGCGTTCTGCTCTTTTAACTGGCTTACCATGTTGGAAAGCATGCCGCCCGGTACCTGATAAATCAGAGTCTTGATATTGACACCCATAACCTTCGGATTCAGCAAACCGTTAGCAAGGCATTCCTCTCTGTAAGGTCTGAAATAATCAGCGATCTCAGCAAGCAGCTTCTGATCATATCCGGTATCATACTCGGTTCCTCTGAAAGTCTCAACCATAACCTCGGTTGCCGGCTGTGAAGTACCAAGTGCAAACGGAGACATTGCACAGTCGATGACATCAACGCCTGCTTCTACTGCCTTTAAGTAGGTCATGGAAGCAACACCGGAGGTGTAGTGTGTATGTAACTGGATCGGAAGCTTGGTTGCGCTCTTTAATGCACGGATCAGCTTATCTGCTTCATACGGAACAAGCAGACCTGCCATATCCTTGATACAGATAGAATCTGCACCCATATCTTCGATTTCTTTTGCAATATTCATCCAATATTCATCGGTATAAGCATCTCCTAAGGTATAGGACAGCGCGATCTGCGCATGTCCGCCCTCTTTCTTACATGCCTTTACGGATGTTTCAAGGTTGCGAAGGTCATTTAAGCAGTCAAAAATACGAATGATATCGATACCGTTTGCAATGGATTTCTGAACAAAGTATTCTACAACATCATCGGAATAATGGCTGTAGCCTAAGATGTTCTGTCCACGAAGCAGCATCTGTAATTTTGTCTTCTTAAAGCCTGCTTTTAATTTTCTAAGTCTTTCCCACGGATCTTCATGCAGGAAACGGAGGGATGCATCAAATGTAGCACCACCCCAGCACTCTACAGAGTTGTATCCAACCTGATCCATTTTATCCACGATCGGCAGCATCAGTTCGGTCGGCATTCTGGTTGCAATCAGCGACTGATGAGCATCACGAAGGATGGTTTCCGTAATCTTAATCGGTTTTTTAATCACTTCTGACATGTTTATTCCTCCATCATATTTTCATACGGTCTTTTTTACATTATACACCGAAGATTGCCATAAAGGTTCCGGCTGCAACCGCAGTACCGATAACACCGGCAACGTTCGGTCCCATTGCATGC
>JBJFCE010000083.1:0-35175 GCA_051888775.1 Lachnospiraceae bacterium
CCCTTGAAAAACGCCGGCACTTGGCGAGGTATTTTCGAGCCTAGTGTCCGTTGCGCTTTTCACGGAGTGAGAACGTGTCAAAGAACAAAGCAGCATCCCATCTGTCCGAGCCGTCCCTTTGCGCATACCCATATTGCGTTCTCAGCCGTTCCAGCACATTGACATTTATTTAACATGAAACTATAATAATTTTATACTTCGTAAACGGAGGAAAAGCAAATGGTGGAAAAAGAAATATCTCAGGCGGTTATCAGCAGACTGCCAAGGTATTTTCGTTATCTGGGGGAGTTAAAGGAACAAAACGTAGAGAGGATCTCATCGCAGGAACTGAGCAAGCTGATGAAGGTCACGGCATCGCAGATCCGGCAGGATTTTAATAATTTCGGCGGCTTCGGACAGCAGGGCTACGGCTATAATGTCAATTATCTGTATCAGGAGATCGGTAAGATTCTGGGACTTGGGAAAAAGCATCATCTTGTCATTATCGGTGCCGGTAATCTAGGTCAGGCGCTTGCCAATTACATGAATTTTGAAAAACGCGGATTTTCGGTCTGCGGTGTGTTTGATATCAAGAAGGAGCTGATCGGAAAGACGCTCAGAGGTATTGAAATCCGTCCGGTTGAAGATCTGGAGCAGTTTATCCGTGCCAATGATGTGGATATTGCGGTGCTGACCATTCCTAAAGGCGGTGCGGTGGAAATGGCGGAGAAGCTGGTACGCTGTGGGATCAAGGCGATTTTGAATTTTGCACATGTAGATCTGAATGTGCCGGAGGGTGTACAGGTGGAGAATGTGCATTTATCGGACAGCTTGATGAAATTATCCTATAACATTCATAAATACGAGGAAAACGTGGGGCGCGCGAATGAAAAAGGAATTCAGTAAACTTTTGGAAGGAAAAAAGCTGCCGATTGCGGTGCTGGATCACGAATGGCATGAGATTTTCCGCTTTGTGAAGCCGGATAAGGAAATCAGGCAGTTGGAAGAACAACTGAATGAACTTTTAAAAAGACAGGGTAAGGCGGTTACCGAAAGTAAGGAAATCCGGAAACTGAAATCCAAGCTCATGGATGAGATCGTTCAGATGATGGATGAAATCGGAGAAGGCGAGCCGGATGCAAAAACGCAGAAGAAGCTGGATGAAAATAAGCGGCTGATCAATGAGTGCAATGAGAAGGTAGATACATATCAGGATGAACTCCTCGATCTTCCGAAAGAAATTGATGTGGTCAATAAGGCGTTGATGATCCGGACGATGGAGCTTTGTTATGATGATATCGCTTCCAATACAAAAGATATCCGGGAAATCGCAGAGTGGATCACAAAGGTGCGGATCGAGTTAAAAAAGCAGGTGCTCAGAAAACAGGACAGAGAGATCCGTAATCAGGAATTATATCATTATCTGCACGGTATTTTCGGCGCGGATGTGATTGATATTTTCGATATGACCTATCATCCTGAAACGGCAGGAAAACATGAAAAAACGAATAAGTCCGGCAATCAGAAACAGGAAGCGGCAGATCGGAAAGAAGCAGAGACAACCAAAAAGAAAGAAACTGAAACATGAAATATTTGGTAGACAGTGATCAGATGCGGGAATGTGACCGCAATACAAGCGAATATTATAAA
This sequence comes from Lachnospiraceae bacterium, assembly GCA_051888775.1. Taxonomy (GTDB): domain Bacteria; phylum Bacillota; class Clostridia; order Lachnospirales; family Lachnospiraceae; genus JBJFCE01. Next base: position 1,630 of record JBJFCE010000083.1, read on the forward strand.
GTTCCTTCCGTGGTGTTGATGGAACGCGCGGCACTTGCTGTTTTGGAACACATCACCCCCGATGCATGCAGGATACTGATTGTATGCGGAACAGGCAACAACGGTGCGGACGGACTTGCGGTTGCAAGACTTTTAAAACAGCAGGGGCGTAAAGTGTCTGTGTATCTGGCAGGGGAGGATTCCCACAGGAGTGAGCTGAATCGCCTTCAGCTTGAAATTTGTCAAAAATATGGTGTTTCTTTTACTGACAATATTTCTGATGCGGAATATGATATGGTAGTGGATGCTTTATTCGGTATCGGATATAAGAGGGAGCCGAATGAACAGGTGCTTAGGCTGATGAGAACAGTAAATGCAATGTCCTGTCCGGTCATTGCGGTAGATATGCCAAGCGGAGTCGATGCGGATACAGGGCGGATTTTTACAGATGCGGTGCGTGCCGATCTTACGGTAACGTTCGGTTTTCCTAAAATGGGAATGTATCGTTATCCGGGAAAGCAGTATTGCGGTCAGATCATGGAAGCGCCAATCGGGATTACAAAAGATTCTTTTCTCGGAAATATGCCGCATATGGTTCTGACAGAAGAAACAGATGTGAAGCATTGGTGGCAGAAACGGACACCGGACGGTAATAAAGGAACCTTCGGAAAAGTATTGCTTATGGCAGGAAGCCGGAATATGGCGGGTGCCTGTATTCTGGCAGCACGAAGTTGTTATCGTGCAGGTGCCGGAATGGTGCGGATTGTAACCTGTGAAGAGAATAGAGAACTGCTTCTTCAGAGCGTACCGGAAGCGCTTTTGACGGTTTTGCCAAAGCAGCCGGAAGAATTAGCGCAGGATGTGGCATGGGCAGATGTGGTTGTCGCAGGACCGGGTATCGGTACACAGACTCAGACGGCAGAGCTCCTGTGTGAACTGATCCGACTTACAGCCGATAAACCGCTTGTATTGGATGCAGATGCTTTGAATCTGCTTGCTGTAAATGATACGATGCAGGATTTACTTATGAAACGAACGGCATATACAACAGTGCTGACACCGCATCCGGGAGAGCTTTCCAGACTGACCGGGAAAACCGTGACGCAGCTTAAGCAGGATTCCCCGAAAGATGCGCTTGATTATGCAAAGAAAATGCATTGCATTCTTGTGGCTAAGGACGCAGTCAGCACCGTACTGACACCGCAGGGGCAGGGCTACCTGTGTGACAGCGGAAACGACGGTATGGCAACGGCGGGGACGGGGGATGTACTGACCGGTATAATCGGAGCGATGCTGGCGGGATATACCGTGCAAAGCCGGAAAACGGAGTCTGAGTCAATGCCGGTTGTTGAAACTGTTGAAACAGATCCTATGACACCGGATACGTTGCCGGATACCGAGCCGGACGCTGCAAGAGTGGTTGCAGCCGCAGTTTATCTGCACGGTATGGCAGGAGAAATGGCAGCCGAGGCGTTGACCAAAGAAGGGGTTATGGCAGGTGACCTGATCGAATATCTGCCGGAGGCAATCTGCCGGATCAGACAGGAAAATAAAAAAAGCGAAAGCTTTGAATACACAAAAAGGCAGGCATAAGAGATGCGGACAAAAGAATTTTCACACAACAATCAGTTGACAGCAGAGCAGCTCGTAAAACAAAGACACTATGAAAGAGTGTGCGCATACATAGATCTGGATGCAATCCTTTTTAACATGAGAAGTATGCATGCACATCTGCCGAAGGAGACGAAGATTACGGCAGTTGTCAAGACAGACGGCTACGGACACGGAAGTGTTGCAATCGCAAAAACATTGGAGCAGGAGGATTATATCTGGGGCTATGCAACGGCGACCGAGGAGGAAGCTATGCAGCTTCGGGGTGCCGGATTGAAGAAGCCGATCATGATTCTTGGTTATTCTTTTCCGTATGCATATGATGACATTGCAAAGCAGGAAATCCGTCCGGCTGTTTTTTCGGTTGAGATGGCAAAGGAATTGTCCGAGGCGGCAGTCCGTGGCGGAAAAGAAATCAATATCCATATCAAAGTCGATACGGGAATGGGAAGAATCGGGGTACGGCCGGATGAATCCGGCTTACAGATTGTCCGTACCATTGCAAATTTGCCGGGACTTGTAACAGAGGGCATTTTTACACATTTTGCAAAGGCAGATGAAACGGATAAGACACATACCAGAGAGCAGTATCGGAAATTTACGGAATTTACCGCGCGTGCGGAACAGATGTTAGGCAGAAAGATTCCGATCCATCACTGTGCGAACAGTGCCGGAATCGTGGATCTGCCGCAGATGCATTTAACCATGGTACGTGCCGGCATCACGCTGTACGGACTGTGGCCTTCCGATGAGGTGAATCGGGAAGCGGTTGCGCTAAAGCCGGTCATGTCGATCAAGAGCCATGTTGTTTATATTAAGAAGCTGCATGCGGGCGAGACGGTAAGCTATGGCGGCACATATACAGCACCGGATGATCGGATTGTCGCAACGATTCCGGTCGGATATGGAGACGGTTATCCGCGGGGACTTTCGGGCAAAGGCTGTGTACTTATTAACGGCAGGCGTTGTCCGATTCTCGGAAGAGTCTGCATGGATCAGTTTATGGCAGATATTACGGATGTTCCGGATGTGTCGATTGGCACAGAAGTCACTCTGATCGGAACGGACGGCACGCAGCAGCTTACCATGGAGGAGCTTGGTGCACTGTCGGGAAGATTTAATTATGAGCTTGCCTGTGATATCGGTAAGCGTGTACCGAGAGTGTTTGTAAAAGACGGCAAAGCGGTTGCGTATAAAGATTACTATGAGGATGTGCCGACTGTTTACATGGAATAAGAAAAAATGATTTTCACGGTATACCGAACGATATGTTGGTCAATAATGTACATATCAAGTAAGCAGAAAGGATCGTGAAAGCATGAGAAGGGGCGACGTATTTTACGCAGATTTAAGACCGGTGATCGGTTCTGAGCAGGGAGGTATCAGACCAGTGCTGATTATCCAGAATGATATCGGAAATAAGCACAGCCCTACGATTATCTGTGCCGCCATTACTTCTAAGATGAATAAAGCGAAGCTGCCTACCCATATCGAGCTGTCTGCAATGAAATATGATATGGTCAAGGATTCGGTCATCCTGTTGGAACAGCTTCGTACAATTGATAAAACAAGATTAAAAGACAAGGTCTGTCATCTGGATGATGAGATCATGCGGAAGGTGGATCGTGCGTTGTGTATCAGCCTTGAGCTGCATACATACAATACGGATTCGAAAGGAAGAAAAAAAGATGATTGATACCGCCGCGGCGGGCAGTGCACTCTTATTTATCGTTCTGCTCGCCATAAATGTTATGTTTTACGGCTTCGGAGCCGCACTTCAAAACCTGAATCAGAATGAGCTGGAGCGCAAATGGAAGCAGGATGGAGACAAGCGTGCCGGGCGCTTGCTGCAAATGGTAGAAAACCCGACCAAATATGTCAATACCGTTCAGTTTGTCGTAACGCTGATTCAGATTGTCATGGGTGGCTTTTTTCTCGGAATTTTAAAAAGATGGATCACACATCTGCTGGAGCAGACGGCAGGAGGAACAGCCGTCGGAAGCACTGAGTATCTGTTTCATGTGTTGTCGGTAATTTTGGCCGGATTTGTTTTAATCTACATATTATTGTTGTTCGGTGTGCTGATCCCCAAAAAGCTTGCATCGCGTTATCCGGAGAAATGGGCGTTTTCCTGTGTTCGGATCACCTATTTTGTGTGCATGCTCTTTACACCGTTTACGGGGCTGATCAATTGCTCTGCAAAGGCAATTTTACGGTTTTTTGGCATGAAGCAGTTAAGCGATACGGCAGATGTCACGGAAGAAGAGATCATCTCCATGGTCAATGAAGGACATGAGCAGGGTGTGTTAGAAGAAAGCGAAGCGGAGATGATCACCAATATTTTTGAATTCGGTGATAAGACCGTGCACGACATTATGACAAACAGGCAGAATATGATCATGCTGGATTCCAGAATGAGCCTGTCGGATGCGGTTGCATTTATGTTAGAGGAAAACAACAGCCGCTATCCGGTGTATAATGACACACCGGATCAGATCATCGGAATTTTGCACTTGAAGGATGCCTGCCGTCTGGACAGAAAGCTACGCAACGGAGAAAACCGTTCAGGAAACGGACAGAATTCCAATACGCAGAATCCGTCGTTAAAAAATTGCAGACAGATTCTGCGCAGACCGGAGTTTGTGCCGGAAGCAATGAAAATCGATGATCTGTTTCATTCCATGCAGGGAAAGAAGCAGCAGATGGTCATTGTCGTAGATGAATACGGACAGACGCAGGGACTTGTAGCAATGGAGGATATTCTGGAAGAGATCGTCGGTAATATTCAGGATGAATATGATGAAGAGGAACGCCACATCATTAAGATCGGCGAGGATACCTATATCGTGGACGGTATGACCCCGCTTGAAGAGCTGGCAGACACATTTTCCATTGTATTTGATGAGGCACTTGAGGTAGAGACCCTGAATGGATTTGTGATTCTGCATCTGAAGCATATTCCGGATGAAAAGGAACAGTTCTCGTTTGTATATCAGGGATATGAATTCAAGATCCAGAGTGTCGCGAAGCGGATGATACAGAAAGTGCGGATTACCAAGCTTCCGGAAAAAGTAGACGTTGAAGAAAAAGCAGAATAATGCTATAATATATAAGATTTTGATTCAAAGGAGATAAAACGATGTCAGGACATTCAAAATTTGCGAACATCAAGCACAAGAAAGAAAAAAATGATGCTGCCAAAGGCAAGATTTTTACCATTATCGGACGTGAGATCGCAGTTGCCGTAAAGGAAGGCGGACCGGATCCTGCCAATAACTTTAAGCTTGCTACCGTTATTGCCAAAGCAAAGGCAAATAACATGCCGAATGATACAATCGAACGCGGAATCAAGAAGGCTGCCGGAGATGTTGGTAATGTAAACTATGAATATGTTACCTATGAAGGCTATGGACCGAGCGGAATTGCGATCATCGTAGAAGCACTGACCGATAATAAGAACCGTACTGCAGCAAATGTACGTTCCGCATTTACCAAGGGAAGCGGAAGCATCGGTACGCAGGGTTGCGTATCCTTTATGTTTGATAAAAAAGGACAGATCATCATCGATAAAGAAGAATGCGATATGGATGCGGATGATCTGATGATGACTGCGTTAGATGCAGGGGCTGAGGATTTCAGCGAGGAAGATGACAGCTATGAGATCCTGACTGATCCCGACAGCTTTGAAGCAGTGGCGAAAGCAATTGAAGAAGCAAAGATTCCTGTTGTATCGGCAGAGGTAACGATGATTCCTCAGAATTATGTGACACTTTCCGATGAAAATGATATCAGACAGTTACAGAGAACGCTGGATCTTCTGGATGAAGATGATGACGTGCAGAATGTATATCACAATTGGGATGAATAAGAAAATACGAGGCAAATAAGATGAGCGAATACAATTCGGAAAATTACTCCATGGAGACAAAATGCGTCCAGTCAGGGTGGCAGCCGAAAAACGGAGAGCCCAGAGTGCTGCCGATTTATCAGAGTACCACATTTCGTTATGAAAACTCTGATCAGATGGGAAGATTGTTTGATCTGGAGGATAACGGATATTTTTATACAAGACTTCAGAATCCGACCAATGACTATGTCGCACAGAAAATCTGTGAGCTTGAGGGCGGTGTCGGAGCGATGCTGACATCTTCCGGACAGGCAGCCAATTATTATGCGGTCTTTAATATCTGTGAAGCGGGAAGCCATGTGATCATGTCTTCTTCCGTATATGGCGGAACGTTTAATCTGCTGACCTGTACCATGAAGAAGATGGGGATTGAATGTACCGTTATCGATCCGGAATGTACGCCGGAAGAACTGAATGCAGCGTTTCGGGAGAATACGAGAGCAGTGCTGGCGGAATCAATTTCCAATCCGACCTTGATCGTACTGGATTTTGAAAAATTTGTAACGGCTGCACATGCGCACGGAGTACCGATGATCGTGGATAATACTTTCCCGACGCCGATCAATTGCAGACCGTTTGAATTCGGCGTAGATATCGTTACCCATTCTACAACCAAATACATGGACGGTCATGCCGTTTCCGTGGGCGGATGCATTGTGGATTCCGGTAATTTTGATTGGGAACGGTATGCGGATAAGTATCCGGGACTGACTAAGCCGGATGAATCATATCATGGCGTTGTTTATACGCAGAAATTCGGCAAACTTGCATACATAACAAAAGCAACATCGCAGCTGATGCGGGATCTTGGTTCCATCCAGTCTCCGCAGAATGCATTTTTATTAAATCTCGGTCTGGAAACCCTGCATTTAAGAGTGCCCAGACACTGTGAGAACGCCACAAAGGTTGCGGAGTATCTGAGCAAAAATGATAAGGTTGCATGGGTAAGCTATCCGGGACTTCCGGGGGACCGTTATTACGAAAGAGCACAGAAATATATGCCGAACGGAACCTGCGGCGTTGTGACTTTCGGCTTAAAGGGCGGCAGAGATGTGTCTGTGGATTTCATGGATCATTTAAAGCTTGCTGCGATTGTGACCCATGTCGCCGATGCGCGTACCTGTGTACTGCATCCGGCGAGCCATACGCACAGACAGATGACACAAGAGCAGCTGATCGAAGCCGGTGTACAGCCGGATCTGATCCGATTCTCCTGCGGCATCGAAAGTGCGGATGATATCATAGCCGATATCGAACAGGCATTACAAGCGATAGATTAAGGAATAGATAGTATGAATAAAACGAAGGATTCTTGGTTCTTTTTCGTTCTCTACAGCGTTACATATCTGATACTGGCAGCAAATTGCAGCAGTCTGTTGGCAGAAGTATTGCAACTGCATGAAACATGGCAGATCTGCGCTCTGACTGCGGGAATGCTTCTGTGTGCGTGCCTTTTGTTCGGATTGCTTCGGGCATTTGGCGTACGCCTTGCTGTTCGAAGAGCACGAAAAAGCTATATACGAAAGAAGCCTTCGTTTTTTGTTACGGAGATTCTTCCCGTTGTGCTTTTGTATGTGCTTACACTCGTTACAAGAGTATGGCTTGCATATGAAATGCCGCTTGAAGTTACCGGAAATGAAACGTTATTTTTGGATGCCGGAATGCAGAATACCTATTACGGCAGCTTTTTTCATCATCCGGCAGGTGTCCTGTGGGCATATCGTTGGCTCCTTCGCGGGATGTGCCTGATTTTCGGAAATAATCCGATTGCCGTGTTTGCATTGAATACGGTCATTCAGTTATTGATTGTTCTGAGCGGTTATCTGTTGCTGCGTCTTTGTTTTCATAAAAAAGCGGCAATTTGTTATGCGCTTTTGTGGAATGTGCTTCCCTGCTGTTATGGTATGCTGCCTATGGCAGATGCGGCAATGCTGGATATCCTGATCCTGATTGTGGCACTGCTTTTTACGGTATGGTTATGCAGGGAACGCGATGGAGCGGCGCACCGACCGGTACTCCGTCCTGCAGCGTGCGTATTGTGCGGAATCTTTACCGGATATCTGTTAATCGGAAATGTATTATATCTTTTCGTATTCATTACGGGACTGTTACTGCTTGGTATGTATAGTCACCGGAAAAAAGCGGATTTTCTGTGCTATGGGATCGGATGGCTTTTCGGCGTGCTGGGTGTGGTTGCAACAGGTGCTGTTTGCTTCGCTGAACGTATGGATATTTCCGGCATCCTGTATGGTGCCAAAACGTATATTTTACACTATTGTGATCTGTATCTGCCGCTTAATGGCGTGTATGTTGATATTTCAAATGCGCTTGCAGAACAGAACGGCTGGACCTTCAGTATGCTGGCTGTATTGATGTTGTCCGGATTACTGATCTTTCTTACGTGGAAAAATGAAAAAGAAGCATTGCATCTGTTTACACCTGTTTATGCGGGAACGCTGCTGTGGCACTTGCTTGGATGTAACCGCGTGATAAACGGTGAGGTAATGCTGGTCTGTATCGGGATTCTGATCGTCAGTGCCGGTTTTGGCATGATCTTTACCATGAAGAATCCGTTGGAAAAGAAGGAACAGACTGCCGGTGCGGAACCTGAAAAAGAAGAAGCAGAGATTCAGTCTGTAGAACCTGAAAAAGAAGAAACAGAGATTCAGTCTGTAGAATCTATAAAAGAAGAAGCAGAGGCGGTACCTGTTGAAGAAACGGCAGAGTCATCCCAAACGCCTATTCGGTTGATCGAGAATCCGTTGCCGTTACCGAAAAAACATATCAGAAAAGAAATGGATTATCAGTATGAGGTTGCACCGGACAAGATGAATTATGATATTGCGGTGGAAGATACGGATGATTTTGATGTTTGATAATATGAAAAATAGGATCGTTTTTTGTCCTGTTTTTCCTGAAATACATAAAAACAATAGGATGCGAAATAATAAAAGAGAACTCGAAAGAGTTCTCTTTTTTGAGTTTGACGGAACATGAATAATCTATCGCCAAAAATGGAACTTTAGATACCGAAGCATAGTATCGATGCAGGAGGTTTATGATGGGCAGGCACGGAAACAAAAAGAACGGAAAAAAGAATGGCAGGCAAAAATATAAAAAGCAATTAAAGAGTGCAGAACAGATCAGGGAGAGAGCTGATATGTTTGAGGAATTTGAAGAACCGCAGGAGGATGTCATATCACAGGAAAGCAATAAAGAAAAATCAGCGGATACGGAAGAAGGTCTGAAGGAACGGGAAGAAATGATCCGTGAGAGCGGGCAGGTGATTTTAAACAGAGACGGAAAATATTGTATTCATCTGATCAGTATTATCGGTGAAATTGAAGGTCACGAATGTCTTGGCAACAACACAAAGACCACAAAATATGAGCACATTCTGCCACAGCTTGCCGCAATCGAAGACAGCGAGAAGGTTGACGGCGTGCTGATCCTATTAAATACAGTGGGCGGAGATGTGGAAGCGGGGCTGGCAATTGCCGAGATGATTGCATCTTTAAGCAAACCGACTGTTTCACTTGTACTCGGAGGCAGTCACAGCATCGGTGTTCCGATTGCAGTCAGCACCGATTATTCTTTTATTGTGCCTTCCGCAACGATGGTGATTCATCCGGTACGCTTAAATGGGATGGTGATCGGTGTTCAGCAGACGTTTGACTATTTCAGACAGATCCAGAACCGGATTGTTGATTTTATTACGATGCATTGTTATGCGGAAAAAGAACGTCTGGAAGAGCTGATGATGGAGACGGAAGTGCTGACAAAGGATGTCGGAACGATCCTCGTGGGCGAAGAAGCCGTAGATGAAAATATTATCGATGAAGTAGGCGGAATCAGTGATGCCTTTCAAAAATTATATTCGATGATCGAGGATGACAAAAAAGAAGCTTAATGGTATAATCAGTATGAGAAAAAATCAGGAAGGATTGAATTTTCCATGGCAGCAACAAACCATAGTTCCGGTCAGGGAACGGGTAGAAAAACAACGCAGACTAAGAAGACAACAACTTCCGGTCAGCGTACATATAGTAAAACAAATCATGCACAGGCAGCAAGAAAAAAGAAAGAACAGGAGGCAGCGCTTCGAAGTGAGATCATGATGATCATCAGCTTTGCAGTATGCATTCTGTTGTTTTTATGTAATTTTTCCATTATGGGACCGTTCGGTAAAGCGGTAAAGGGTGTTATGTTCGGACTGTTCGGTGTCCTTTCCTATGTGGTGCCCATTGCGGCTTTTATCGGCATGGCATTCCATGTCTCCAATCGGGGAAGTCAGGTGGCAGCCAGAAAGCTTGTGGCAGGAGGCGTGCTTTTGTACTGCATCGGAATCTTTGCACAAATGATCGCTGTACCGATCGGTGAGATTGAGGGCAATCTGATCAGTGAGCTTTTCCTGATCAGCCGGAATGAAAGTAAAGGCGGCGGACTACTCTGTGGTCTTTTGGCATATCCGATGATGAAGTATTTAAAAAGCGTTGGAAGTGTTCTGGTTTTACTGGTTGTGATGATCATTGCGTTGGTGATTATTACGGAACGCTCCTTTATAGGCGGTGTCAGATCAGGCGGACATAAGATGTATGAATCTGCAAAAGATTCTGCACGACGCCGCAGAGATGAACGTCATGCAAGGCGTGAAGAAGCTATGGAGGAAGAAGAAGAGCTTTATGAAGAGACTTCTGACAGGCAAAAAGACAGAAGGCAGATTCACTGGAATGCAATCGATCAGAGTGCAGAAAACGGAAACGGATATTTGAAAAACGGATCCGGACAGACTGCGCAGGTATCGGACAAGCCGTTAAAAAAAGAAGAAAAGAAAAAAGACTCTTTCATGTCACAGACACGGTTAGAAAAGCCGCAGGAGCAGTTGAACCGTGAGAACATGCATGAGATTATGATCGAGGATCTTGATCTGGACCAGAAAAACGAAGATATACAGGCTATCCATGATACGGTAAAAGAAGATGATCATTCCTTTGCTTTTGACCTGTATCGCGATATGCCGGAGCCAAGAGGTGTCAGAGGTGCACAGTTACCGGAAGATACCGTATTTGTGCAGGAAGAATTGAAAGATCTCGAACCGGAATTGTTTGAACGGGAAACACAGCAATTCGAGTCTGCAACCAATCCATCCCGAACAGATGGAGCATCAGACTATCGTCCGCAGGGAGCAGATACCTTTGGTGCTTCGTTAGCACAGGGTTATACGCCGCAGAAAGCACCGCACAGCTTTGGAATGACGGAGGAATATCGTACACCGGATCAGAAAAAAGCGGATGCGTTTGCAGTGAAACCGACACCGGCAGTACAGCAGCCTCAGAAACCGAAAAAATATATTTTCCCTTCGTTGAATCTGTTGTCCAGAGGGAACGGGAAAAATGGGGGAGATTCATCAAAACAGCTGAAAGAAACAGCGGCAAGACTGCAACAGACTTTAAAGACATTCGGTGTCAATGTCACAATTACGGATATCAGTCAGGGACCTGCCGTCACAAGATATGAGATGCAGCCGGAGCTTGGCGTCAAGGTCAGCAAAATCGTTTCTCTTGCAGACGATATTAAACTGAATCTTGCGGCAACGGATATTCGTATTGAAGCACCGATTCCGGGAAAAGCAGCGGTCGGTATCGAAGTCCCGAACAAAGAAAACAGTGCCGTACATTTACGGGAACTGTTAGAGTCGGATATTTTTAAAAAGTTTGATTCCAATCTGGCATTTGCAGTCGGAAAGGATATTGCCGGCCAGACTGTTGTGTTTGACATCGCAAAGATGCCGCATGTGTTGATCGCAGGTTCTACCGGTTCCGGTAAATCCGTCTGTATCAATACGCTGATCATGAGTATTTTATATAAGGCGCATCCGGATGATGTAAAGCTGATCATGGTCGATCCGAAAGTCGTCGAATTAAGTGTTTACAACGGAATACCGCATCTGCTGATTCCGGTTGTGACAGATCCGAAAAAAGCGGCAGCCGCACTGCAGTGGGCAGTTGCGGAAATGACGGAGCGTTACAAGAAGTTCGCAGACCACAATGTGCGTGATCTGAAGGGGTATAATAAGCTTGCCGAAGCATCCAAGGATTCCGGGGATGCCAATGCGCCTGTGAAGATGCCGCAGATTGTCATTATTGTCGATGAGCTGGCAGATCTGATGATGGTGGCATCGGGAGATGTGGAAGAGGCGATTGTGCGGCTTGCACAGCTTGCGCGGGCGGCAGGTATTCATCTGGTCATTGCTACGCAGCGTCCTTCCGTGGATGTCATTACGGGTCTGATCAAAGCAAATATGCCGAGCCGTATTGCATTTGCAGTATCCAGCGGCGTGGATTCCAGAACGATTCTGGATATGAACGGTGCGGAGAAGCTGCTTGGAAAGGGAGATATGCTCTTTTATCCGCAGGGCTATTCCAAACCTGCCAGAGTTCAGGGAGCCTTTGTATCCGATAAAGAGGTCTCCGATGTGGTGGATTTCTTAAAAAATCAGGCGATCGGCAATGTCTACGGTGCGGATCTGGAAGAAAAAATCGCACATATTTCCGATTCCGGTGAAAATGCATCGGGCGGCAGTAGCGCAAGTGAAACGGATGAACTGTTTGCGGAGGCGGGACGTTTTATCATAGAAAAGGATAAAGCCTCGATCGGCATGTTACAGCGTGCATTCCGCATCGGCTTTAACCGGGCAGCAAGGATTATGGACCAGCTTGCAGATGCCGGTGTTGTCGGTGAAGAGGAAGGTACCAAGCCACGCAAGGTGCTGATGAGTATGGAACAGTTTGAAAATTATTTGTCATAGACGGCGACTTATGCTAAGATAGCAAAAAGTGCTTATATTGAAAAATGTTTATAACATAGAAATAATGAGGAGCCAAAGAGGATGAAAAGTGATATTGAAATCGCACAGGAAGCAGTAATGGAGCCGATTACGCAGGTTGCGGAACGTATCGGCATAAAAGCGGACGAACTGGAATTGTACGGCAAGTACAAGGCAAAGATTTCCGATGAATATATGGAGCGGATCAAAGACAATCCGAACGGAAAACTGATTCTGGTAACAGCGATCAATCCGACACCGGCAGGAGAAGGAAAGACCACGGTTACGGTCGGACTGGGCGAAGCATTTGCAAAGCTTGGGAAGAAAGCGGTAATTGCGCTCAGAGAGCCGTCGTTAGGGCCGTGTTTCGGTGTCAAGGGAGGCGCTGCCGGAGGAGGCTATGCGCAGGTGGTTCCGATGGAGGATCTGAATCTGCACTTTACCGGAGATTTTCATGCGATTACTTCCGCAAATAATCTGTTGGCGGCGATTTTAGATAATCATATCCAGCAGGGCAATGAGTTGCAGATCGATCCCAGACAGATCATCTGGAAGCGTTGTCTTGATATGAATGACCGCGTGCTTCGTAATGTTGTTGTCGGACTCGGTGCCAAAACGGACGGATTTGTCAGAGAGGATCATTTTGTGATTACTGTTGCCTCCGAGATTATGGCAGTACTTTGTCTGGCAAATGATATGGAAGATTTAAAGGAACGCCTCGGAAGGATGGTTGTTGCTTACAATTACAACGGTGAACCTGTGACGGCAAAGCAGCTTCAGGCAGTTGGTGCGATGGCAGCTCTTTTAAAAGATGCTTTAAAACCGAACCTTATCCAGACACTGGAGCATACCCCGGCGCTTGTGCACGGCGGTCCGTTTGCAAATATTGCCCACGGCTGTAACAGTGTCAGAGCCACGAAAACGGCGCTGAAAATGGCGGATTATTGTATTACGGAGGCCGGCTTTGGTGCTGACCTTGGCGCAGAGAAATTCTTTGACATCAAATGCAGGATGGCGGGCTTACGGCCGGATGCGGTCGTACTGGTCGCAACGATTCGCGCACTTAAGTATAACGGCGGAGTTGCCAAGACCGATCTGAACACCGAGAATCTGGATGCACTTAAAAAAGGTATTGTCAACTTGGAAAAGCATATTGAGAATCTGCATAAGTATGGCGTTCCGGTAGTAGTAACGCTGAACTCCTTCTTAAGTGATACACAGGCAGAAATTGATTTTGTAAAAGCATTCTGTGCAGAGAAGCACTGCGATTTCGCACTGGCCAATGTATGGGGCAAGGGCGGTGAAGGCGGCATCGAGCTTGCGGAAGCGGTATTACATACGCTTGAGACCAAGAAAAGTGAATTCCATGTGCTGTATGATACAAAGCTTCCGTTAAAAGATAAGATCGAAACGATTGCAAAGGAAATCTATGGTGCAGGAGAAGTTATTTTTGCATCTTCCTGCTTAAAACAGATTCAGAAGTTAGAAGAATTAGGCTTTGGAGAGCTTCCGATCTGTATGGCCAAAAATCAGTATTCTCTTTCGGATGATCCGACCAAGCTCGGCAGACCGTCCGGATTTGAGATGAACATCCGTGATGTTTATGTATCTGCAGGTGCGGGCTTTGTAGTCGTTCTGACCGGAACGATCATGACGATGCCGGGACTTCCGAAGAAGCCTGCGGCTTACGGTATTGATGTAAATGAGGATGGCGTGATTACGGGACTGTTTTAACAGAGCTGTTACAGTCAGAATCAAAGGCTTGTTTAGGAAATAAAGGATTTTGAGAGCATATGGAGAGGAGAGTCAGGATGCCGAAGATCATTGACGGAAAAGAAATATCATTACAGATTAAAAATGAGGTACGTGATGCAGTCAGTGCCTATCGGGCGCAGGGAAAGGAGATTTCTCTGGCAGTCATTCAGGTAGGAAATGATCCTGCGTCAAGTGTGTATGTCGGGAATAAGAAAAAAGCATGTGAATATGTCGGAATCCGTTCCGTTTCGTATGAACTTCCGGAAGAAACAACACAGGAGGAACTGCTCACATTAATTGATGACTTAAATAACAGAAAAGATATCAACGGTATTCTTGTGCAGCTGCCTGTTCCGAAGCAGATCGATGAGAATGCAATCATTGCCGCAATTTCTCCGATGAAGGACGTGGATGGTTTTCATACACAGAATGTCGGTGCACTTTGCAGCGGTCAGAAAGGGTTTGTATCCTGTACCCCTGCCGGTATCATTGAACTTTTAAAGCGTTCCGACATTCAGATTGAAGGTAAGGAATGTGTTGTCATCGGCAGAAGCAATATTGTCGGAAAACCGATGGCGATGTTACTGCTTCGTGAGAACGGAACGGTTACGGTATGTCATTCCAGAACAAAGGATTTGAAGCAGGTTGCAAAGCGGGCGGATATTCTGGTTGTAGCGATCGGAAAGCCCAAAATGATTACAAAGGAATATGTCAAGGATCAGGCTGTCGTCATTGATGTCGGCATTCACAGGCTGACCGAGGAGGAAGCGGCAAAGAACGGTGGCAAAAAGCTGTGTGGAGATGTCGATTATGAAGAAGTTGCACCAATCTGCAGTGCGATCACTCCGGTTCCCGGAGGTGTCGGACCGATGACAATCGCCATGCTGATGAAGAACTGCCTGACAGCGTATGAATTTCAAAACGAAAATTTCTGTAAGTAAATGAGGATCCCCTATGAAATGCCCTGTATGTCAGAATGAAATTGAGGATGGACGATTATACTGCGGAAAATGTGGCTACGAGATACAGATTGTCCCCGAGTTTGAAGCGGAACTGGAAAATAACATTATGGAAAACATGTCCGATGTCATAAATGAACTGGCACCGGAAAAAGATGATGCGCTTTCGGATGAAGAAATGGCGGAGTTTACGGACGAGGAAGAAGAACGCCCGAGCATACTTAATTTTTTGTTCCGTTTTATCAAAAAACATATTTTGGCCTCTGTTGCAATTTTTCTGGTACTTGCAGTTGCCGTTGGTATTGTCATTTTCTGCAGTATTCAGGACAAAAGAAAGAATTCCTATGATTATCAGTATCATATGGCGCAGCAAAGTGCACAAAACGGCGATTATGAGGCAGCGCTTCAGTATTTGCAGGAAGCGCTCAGGTTGGACGGAAATCATCCGGAGGCACGGATGCTGACTGCGGATTATCTGCTAAAGCTTGGGGAAGATGATGAAGCAGAATTGATCTATCGCGATCTGTTTCATTATGCAGAGTATGCACAGGAAGCGTATGAAAAATATATTGCACTATTAGAAAGTCAGGAACGGTATCTGGAGATCTGTTATTGCATGGAAGAGTGTAATGTTCAGGAAATCCGCCGGAATTATAATCAATATTTAGCGGAACTTCCGATTTTCAGTGTATCTGAAGGCATATATGAGGATGCACAGGTATTAAAGATCTCTTCCAATACGAACGGTATTATTTATTATACGATGGATGGTACCGATCCGGATCAGGCGGATAATGTCTATACCGGACCGATCATGCTGGAATCTGGAGAATATGAGATTCGAGCTCTTTTTATTAATGAGTATGGGATGAAAAGTCAGGTATTTTCAGCGACTTATACGATCAATGCAGAAATTCCGACTACCCCGGTTGTTACACCGGATGGAGGAGATTACAGTGTACCGCAATATATCACAGTAGAAGTCCCGCAGGGATGTACGGTTTATTATACAACGGACGGAAGCACTCCCACACAGAACAGTCTGACCTATTCCAGATCGATCTGTATGCCGCTTGGCAATGCAACATTTCGTTTTGTGTCCTACAGCAGCGATCTTGTGGCAAGCGAGATTTTACAGGTGGAATATCATCTTAATCTGGATAATCCCCGGTTCAGCGATTATCAGGCAATGCTGATCACGGCGGAAGGGCTGACGAATCGCGGTCTGCTTCTGAATATGAACGGTGAAGTTGAAGGAGCGAGTGGAATCTATAGCTATCAGGCAACTGCTGCGTTTGTATATGAAAACGAATGTTATTATCTGATGACCGAATACTACACCGATACTTCCGGTAATACTTATTCGACGCAGACCAAGTATGCGGTCAGTGTAGATTATGGTGTTTTATACAAAACCAATCTTGACAGAAACGGACAGTATACCGTGATTGCATTTGAGTAGTGCAAAGTGGAAAATTTTGTGATATGATAGTTCAGATGTCTGTCAGACATTAATAGATAGAACTATGGAGAGAAACCGGGAGGAATGTATGTACAAGATATTGAAAGCAGAAGAACTGACGACAAATATCTATCTGATGGTAGTTGAGGCAAAGAGGATCGCAGCATCCTGTCTGCCGGGGCAGTTCGTAATTGTAAGAACAAGTGAGGACAGTGAGCGTATTCCGTTAACAATTTGCGATTATGACAGAGAAGCAGGAACGATTACGATCGTATTCCAGACGGTAGGTGCATCTACATTGAAAATGAGCAGCTTAAAAGCTGGCGACAGCTTCCATGACTTTGTAGGTCCGCTCGGATGCCCTTCCGAACTGACGAAAGAAACGGCAGAGGATCTGAAAAAGAAAAATATTTTATTTGTTGCAGGCGGTGTCGGTACTGCACCTGTATATCCGCAGGTAAAATGGCTGCATGAGAACGGTGTGGATGCCGATGTTATTGTCGGTGCCAAGACCAAGGATCTTCTGATTCTGGAGAATGAGATGAAGGCTGTTGCCGGTAATCTGTATGTGACGACGGATGACGGCTCCTACGGCAGAAGCGGTATGGTAACACAGACGATCAAGGATCTGGTCGATGAAGGTAAGCATTATGATGTCTGCATCGCAATCGGACCGATGATCATGATGAAATTCGTATGTAAAATGACAGAGGAACTGAATATTCCTACCATTGTCAGCCTGAACCCGATTATGGTTGACGGAACCGGTATGTGTGGTGCGTGCCGTGTTACGGTTGGCGGAGAAGTGAAGTTTGCGTGTGTGGACGGACCGGAATTTGACGGACACAAAGTAAACTTTGATGAAGCGATGAAGCGTCAGCAGATTTATAAAACCGCAGAAGGACGTGCTTATCTCGCAGCAAAAGAAGGCGCGACACACCATGGCGGCTGCGGAAACTGCAACTGATCGCGAAATGTGAAACATACAGGATAACAGACGATGGAGGATATCATGGACGTATTAAAGAAAGTGCCTGTTGCAGAACAGGATGCAAAGGAAAGAGCAACAAACTTTAAAGAAGTTTGTCTCGGATATACAAAAGAAGAAGCAATGGAGGAAGCCGCACGCTGCATTAATTGTAAGAATGCACAGTGTATGAAAGGCTGTCCGGTTTCTATTAATATTCCGGGCTTTATCGAGCAGGTAAAGCTTGGCAACTTTGAAAAAGCATATGAGATCATTTCCGAATCCAGTGCGCTTCCTGCTGTCTGCGGACGTGTCTGCCCGCAGGAAAGCCAGTGTGAAGGAAAATGTATCCGCGGAATCAAGGGCGAGCCGATTTCCATCGGTAAGCTGGAGCGTTTTGTGGCAGACTGGGCACGTGAAAACGGAATCAGCCCGAAAACGGCGTCAGAGAAAAAAGGCAAAAAGGTAGCAGTGATCGGTTCCGGTCCTGCGGGTCTTACCTGTGCGGGGGATCTGGCAAAAATGGGCTACGATGTTACAATCTTTGAAGCACTGCATGAAGCCGGCGGTGTTCTTGTATACGGAATTCCCGAATTCCGTCTGCCCAAAGATGCAGTCGTAAAGAAAGAAATCGAAAATGTAAAAGCACTCGGCGTTAAGATCGAGACAAACTGTGTTGTCGGTAAATCCGTAACAATTGATGAATTGATGGAAAAAGAAGGATTTGAAGCTGTATTTATCGGATCCGGTGCAGGACTTCCGAAGTTCATGGGAATTCCCGGAGAGCAGGCAAACGGAGTATTTTCCGCAAACGAGTACCTGACCAGAAGCAATCTGATGAAAGCGTTTAACGAAGATTCCGATACGCCGATCATGAGAGGCAAGAAGGTTGCGGTTGTCGGCGGCGGTAATGTTGCCATGGATGCTGCAAGAACCGCACTTCGTCTCGGCGCAGAGGTGCATATCGTATATCGCAGAAGCGAAGAAGAACTTCCTGCCCGTGTGGAAGAAGTGCATCATGCAAAAGAAGAAGGTATCATCTTTGATTTATTGACTAATCCGGTCGAAATCTTAGAAGACGAGAATAACTGGGTAAAGGGAATCAAGTGCGTGAGAATGGAGCTTGGTGAGCCGGATGCATCGGGAAGAAGAAGTCCGATTGTAATTGAGGGTAGCGAATTTGTGATCGATGTGGATACGGTAATCATGTCCCTCGGAACCTCGCCGAATCCGCTGATATCTTCTACAACAGAAGGATTGGAGATCAACAAGCGCAGATGTATCATTGCGGATGAAGAACATGGAAAGACCACAAAGGAAGGCGTTTTTGCCGGTGGTGATGCGGTAACGGGAGCCGCTACCGTAATCCTTGCCATGGGTGCCGGAAAGACTGCCGCAAAAGGAATTGACGAATATTTATCACAAAAATAAAAAATGACAGGAGAGGCGCGTGTTTTCGCGCCTTTTCTTACTTACGGTATGGGAAATAGGGAGGTTACTGATTATGCCATGGTGTCCGGTATGTAAAAATGAATATAAAGAGGGGATCAAAATCTGTGCGGAGTGCAAAGTAAAACTTGTAAAGGAATTGCCCTCCGAAAATGAGGTGTACATCTGTAGCGGGGCAAAGCCGCTGATTGAACGCCTTGCAGAATATCTGAATTACAGCGATATTTCGGCAAAGGTCAGACCGGAGGAAAACGGAGACGAGTTGCTGACGGAAGAAGCGTCTGTGGAAGATGAGTCTGTGGAAGAAGCGCCTGTAGAAGATGTACAGGAACGGGCAATGCTGTTTGTATCTTCCAAGCAGGAGAAAATTGCGAAAAGGGCAGTCCGGATCTTTATGATTGAGGAACAGGAACGCATGAAGACAAAAGAAGTACAGAATCCCAAAGCTGCCGCTACAGAAGAAGGCATGATGGCGGAATCGGCTCCTGATGATTTTGAAGAAGGAACAAATGAAACAGAAATAAACGAAACAGAAACAGATGCGGAAAATGCAGATGATGAATCCAGGGAAGATGAATCCGATTCCGATGAGCAGACCGGGCAACCGGTAGTTAAGAGACAAAGTACGGCTATATATAAGAATCGCGCCGATAAGGCAGAGGAATTTAAAAGTTCCGGGATTGTACTGTTGGTAGTCGGTATCCTTGGAATCATCTGTATGGTACTGATCGATCTTGGTATTCTGCCACTGAAACTGAATAATCTGGTGATGATGAACATTATGATGAATGTACTTTTTCTCATATTTATCATTTTCGGTGTCTACTCTCTGCGTGGTGCTAAAAAGTATGCAGGAGAGGCGGTAGAGGAAAAGAATCTGACCAAAGAAATCAAAACATGGGCTGGTGAGAATCTGAAAGCGGAAGAAGTTGACATAAAATCCGGATGTAAAGAAGATGAAGCAGAAGAGATCGCATACTTTAAACGATACGAGTATTTGAAAAAAACGATCAGCGAGAAGTTTGTGAATCTGGAAGACAGCTATCTGGACTATCTGGCAGAAAGTATTTATCAGGATCTTTATGAGGAACAGGAAGAGGCATGAATATCACGATCGTATGTGTCGGAAAAATCAAAGAAGCTTTTTACAAAGATGCAGTAAATGAGTATGCCAAGCGCCTGAGCCGCTATTGTAAATTTCAGGTGATAGAGGTTGCAGATGAAAAGACACCGGATCAGACAACGGAGCATGAGGAAGATCTGATACGCCAAAAAGAAGCCGAACGCATTTTAAAACAGATCAAAGAGGATGCCTATGTGATTGCACTTGCAATTCAGGGGAAAAAGTTGGATTCTGTTGCTTTTTCAGAGTATATTGAGCAGCTGGGTGTTCAGGGGAAGAGCAGTCTGGTCTTTGTAATCGGAGGTTCGCTCGGACTCCACACATCTGTTTTAAAACGAGCGGATGACCGGATCAGTTTTTCTGATATGACATTTCCGCATCAGCTGATGCGTGTGATTTTGGCAGAGCAGATTTATCGGAGTTTTCGGATCATGAACGGGGAACCGTATCATAAATAGGATTAAGTATGCTAAAATGTCTATAGGCTTTTCCGGGACAAAGAGATTATCCATAGGTCTTTATTTTGAAACCATGATAGGAGTAATAATACAGGATAACCATGAATAAAACAGGAAAACAGCAACAAGCTAATTTTCAATTTGCGGGAAAAATTGCATTAACCATGGTGGGGAGTGCACTTATTTGCATGTTTCTTCTTTTTGTGACAGGGGTGATTCCGCAAAAAGCGATCGAGGATTCCTGTAGGAAGAGCGCAGAGTATTTTAAGGAGCATGATTTGTTTCCTTTTTTGGTGGATGGACAGTTTAATACAATTACAGAGAACTACGGAGATTGTGTTGTTGTTAACATTATGTACCATATTTCCGATGATAAAACAATGGAATCCCTGCTGAAAGCATATTATTACAATCCCGAGCAAGAATCAGTAGAGGTCAGTCTGTGGGACAGTCTGCAGGAGGAAAAAGAGCCAAATGTGGGGTATTTCCGTTATTGGCATGGAGAGATGGTATTGATGCGACCGCTGTTCACTTTTACTGGAATTGAGGGAACAAGGTGTATACTGAGCGGAATTCTGATTTTGTTAACGATCGGAAATGCGTTTCTACTGTGGCGGCAACGCGCCAAAGCATTGGCGATATGCTACCTGCTCGGCAATTTGATTGTACAATTTTGGGTGTGCTTTTTCAGTATAGGTCATATGACGATGTTTTTGCTGATGAATATTGTAGCAGCAATCACTATCGGTATGTTTAAACGACGGAAGAATACGACAAGTCTTTATCACAAGATATACCTATTGTTGGCGGCTTCCGGCGTATATACCTGTTTCTTTGATTTTCTGACAACAGAGACGCTAACGATTACTGTTCCGCTCCTGA
The DNA here is from genome assembly GCA_051888775.1 of Lachnospiraceae bacterium. GTDB lineage: Bacteria > Bacillota > Clostridia > Lachnospirales > Lachnospiraceae > JBJFCE01. The sequence continues at coordinate 23,008 of JBJFCE010000083.1, forward strand.
TGCTTCTGGTATTGCGTTATGAGGCAGGAGAATTGGATAACTTCGGCAAAGAGGTGAAGAGGTTTGTGATTTGCGGAACTCTGTGGCTCATTTCCTATGGTTCGATGTTTTTGCTCAAGTGGTTGCTGGCTGCCGGAATTCTTGGGAGACAGGCATTTTTCAGTGCAATGCAGTTAGCCGGAGAGAGAATCGGTGGTGAAGTACGGATTGGTAACTCAAATCTACATCCGGTTGCATCCGGCGCTCAGCGGTTTTTGGGTGCTTTGTGGAGAAATATGGGATCGTTGTTCCCTTTTCGAAATAAGATGTCAATGTCTGCTGCGGCAGCATGTTTCTTGGGCGTTATTTTTGTTTGCTTTGCTGTGGTGTATATGTTTCGTTGGAAGAACTTTTCGATGAAGATGATTTTGTTATGTCTTTTGCTTGGAATGGTGCCATATCTAAGATATATCGTATTGGAAAGTCATTCCTATATCCATTACTTTTTTACATATCGCGCCCAGCTTATAACGGTTATTGCGCTTCTGTATGTTACTTATGAGTTCGGTGTGAAAAATCTGATTAAGAGAAAATGAAAGGATGTGCAACCTTCAAGAATATGTTATCGGTAATTCTAAGCTTGTATTAAAAAAATGATATGTTATAATAGAAAGAAACAAAAGGGAGGTCTTTCAATGGATAAAAGGATAATATGTAAAAGAATGAAGGGATTCTTTGGCTTGATACTGGCGTTAGGAATAATGCTTATGTCCAGTCAGACTGTGTTGGCGGCAACATATACGATAGACACTAATCCATTCCATGTAGGCGATACGCTGACGGTGGGGGATACGATAACAAGCAGCACTAGATCTGTGTTTGGAACAGGAATGACATTTACTGTGTACATTGATAATGTGCAATTAGATTGGAGTGATGAACAAACCAGGAATAACTATAGACAAGCTGGTAATTTTTATTTGGCCGGAGAGCCGGGAACGACGTATTGGGTAACAGAGTGCACAAATGTTGGTACTGCATGGGATGATGTGTGGACATGTACCTTGCGCCTTTCGTCCACTGAATACGTTGCACAAATACCAACACAAATACATACACATTCCTACTCATGGGTTACTGTAAGAGAAGCGGACATGAACCATGAAGGCTTGGAAGCATATAGGTGTTCCTGCGGTGATGTAAAAGAGTCCAGAATTTTCGGCTCCGATGTTGTGTTTGTATCGGGAATGCTTTCCGGAATAAAAAATGCACCGTTAGGTGGAGTGATCGAATATGAATCCGGTGAATACCACACCATGATGGACAAGATGATTGCGCTTCTTGCAGAGAGAAGTGATGTATCCATGGTTACCACATTTACGTATAATGGAGTAAATTACAAGATGACAGTTCCGGCAGGAGTGGATTACACAGAGATGCTCTCGGATGACGAAATCTATTATGGATATTTCTATTTTGCGCTACTGACAGGAGCAACCATTGAAGTAGTGGAGTAGAATAACAGTATCGGAAAGCCGGAAATCAGAATAGACCGTACTTTTTTGAACACGGGATAAATATTGAACGATGGTTCAATGATACAGACAGAAAAAGAGGATGCTTTTTAGCTTCCTCTTTTTCTGTTGTTAAGTATAAAGGGTTGAGATTGCATAGGAGAATATTGCAACAGGCGATTATGCGTTTATCTGGTAGAAATAATTAAAATGTGGTAAAATAAACTAAATGTACGAAACTGTGACAAATACACATGGTTTTGGTCGCCAAAGAAACGATACGGCAAACCGTATCATAAATAAGGAGGAACGCACCATGCGAATGTATGACTTAATCCAAAAGAAACGTGACGGTCAGGCGCTGACAGCTGCAGAAATCGCCTATATGGTAAAAGAATATACAAACGGCAGCATTCCCGATTACCAGATGTCCGCCATGATGATGGCAATCTATTTTCGGGGCATGACGGAGGAAGAAACACTGTGCCTGACGATGGAAATGGCACACAGCGGCGATATGCTGGATCTGTCCGGTATTCATGGGATCAAGGTTGACAAGCACAGTACGGGCGGTGTCGGGGATAAGACGTCACTTGCACTGACACCGATGGTTGCGGCATGTGGTGTGTCTGTTGCAAAGATGAGCGGAAGAGGACTCGGTCATACGGGCGGAACGATCGATAAGCTGGAAAGCTTTGAAGGTTTTTCTACGGAACTTTCTTCCGACCGGTTTATGACGCAGGTTAACGAGATCGGTGTGGCGATCATGGGACAGACTGCCGATCTGGCGCCGGCAGACAAAAAGCTCTATGCCCTTCGGGATGTGACGGCAACCGTGGATCAGATGTCTCTGATCGCAAGCTCCATTATGAGTAAAAAGCTGGCGGCAGGAGCGGATGCCATTGTATTGGATGTCAAGACCGGAAGCGGTGCTTTTATGAAAAAAGAAGCCGATGCAATTGCGCTGGCACAGGAAATGGTAAAGATCGGAAAAGGTGCCGGAAAGAATATGACTGCGGTGATCACCGATATGGATCAGCCTCTCGGACTGGCAGTCGGAAATGCACTTGAGGTCAAAGAAGCAATTGATACACTCCGAGGGAATGGACCGGAAGATTTTACAAAACTGTGCCTGACACTTGGAACCTATATGCTGTTAGCTGCCGGAAAGGCAGAAAATGAAGCGGATGCACAGGCAAAATTAAGAACTGCGATTGAAAGCGGTGCGGCACTTCGTAAGCTTGCCGAGTTTGTCAAAGCCCAGGGTGGCAATGAGGAACAGGTCTATCATCCGGAGACCCTGCCAAAGGCTTCTATCATAGAACCTGTACTTGCACAGGAAAGCGGATATGTCAGTCATATTGCATGTGATGAGGTGGGTATCTGTTCGCTGATCCTTGGCGGTGGCAGGGAAACAAAAGCAGATATCATTGATCTGTCTGTCGGAATCGTCCTTTGCAAGAAAAAAGGAGATTACGTGGAAAAAGGAGAAGCGCTGGCGGTTCTGCATGCCAATGACCGAGGGAAAATGGAGGAAGCAGCAAGAAGATATCTGAATGCTGTTACGATTACGGAGAGTGCACCTGAAAAGGATGCGCTGATCAAACAGATCATCCGCTAGGTATTTTGAAGAAAGAGGAAGAATACACCATGAAACTGATCATGCTGGGTACGGGAAATGCCATGGTAACCAAATGTTATAATACCTGTTTTGCTCTTGTAGATGGAGAACAGACTTTTTTGACCGATGCCGGAGGCGGAAACGGTATTTTGCAGCAGATTGACAAAGCCGGGATTTCTTATACGTCTATTCATGATATGTTTATCACGCATACCCATTCCGATCATATCCTCGGTGCAGTATGGCTGATTCGTAAGATCGCATCATTGATGAAACAGAATGGTTATGAGGGGTATTTTCGGATCTATGGGCATACGGATGCCGTTGCTGCACTGCATACCATGTGCGAGCTGACACTTGCGAAGAAATTTACGGATTTCATCGGTGATCGGATTCTGTTGCATCCGGTTTTAGATGGAGATACGATCACGGTCATGAACAGACAGCTCACCTGCTTTGATATTCATTCCACCAAGCTGCTTCAATACGGCTATGCAATACACGATGAAAACGGCTATTTTCTGACCTGCCTTGGGGATGAGCCCTATACGGAAACAAGCCGGAGTTATGTAGCGCATACGGAATGGCTTTTATGCGAGGCATTTTGCCGTTATCAGGACAGAGAACGTTTTAAACCTTATGAGAAGCATCACAGTACGGTGAAGGATGCAGCGGAGCTTGCAGAACAGCTTTCTGTAAAAAACATGATTTTGTATCATACGGAGGATACGGCATTAAACAGTCGTAAAGCGGATTATACCGCAGAAGCGAAAGCTTATTATGCCGGAAATGTGTATGTACCGGATGATCTGGACTGCATTGATATTATGCCATAGAAAAATGTGCTATGAATAAAAGCTGTATTTTAGCACCTTATGTACCGCTACGGACGAAGTGTAGCGAAAGCGTGCCGGTCACCGATAGGGTTATCAGTACCGGTTCCGCTTTACGGACAGTGTTTCGTAATCGTCTATATATTTGTACATAAGAAAGGAATTATCTATTTTTAGTCTGCTGGTTAGTTCTAGCAGACTTTTTATTTTCGTATACTGATATGAAAGTAGTATGGGGCACTGCCGGATGGAAAAACAGAAACGTACCTTCAAGGAAGATGTTGTCAGGCGGTTTGGTCTGCCCAAGGACTGCGTTTACGGAGACTGTCTGATTCATATGGTCGGAAACCGTGAGCTGACCGTTCAAAATTATAGAAATGTCTGTCATTTTGAGGATTCCTGCATTGTTATTAACTGTAAGCATAACCGGATGCAGATTCACGGAAAGAAGCTTTCCATTACATATTATTTGGAAGATGAGCTTCGGATCGAGGGATATATCGGCAGTATTGAATTTGTTTCTTTATAGGGAACACATATGGTATGAATGTCCGGACAAAAAGGCGGTGGCAAAGTGAGGGAGTTGTTAAGTGGCTATGTAAAGATTCGCATTTCGGGAGAATCAAAGGAACGTTTTTTGAATATGTGCCGCATGAAAAAAGTCAGAATGTGGGATTTACGGGAAGAAGCGGTTGAAACCAAAGATACGCATGAAAAAGAAGCTGCGATTGTAATGTGCATGGGGAGCAGGGAACTTTTGGAGTCGAAGAACGCCATCCGTAAGAGTGGGGTCAAGGTAGACGTGTTGGAAAAGAACGGAGTGCCGTTTTTGATACGCCATGTAAAAAAGCGGATCGTATTTGCAGTTGGAATTTTATTTTGTCTGACCTTTTTAATTGCCATGATGCAGAAAATCTGGTGTATCCGCGTTGAAGGCAATCAGAAGGTTACGAATGAGGAAATGATCACATTCCTGTCAGAGCTGGATGTCGGTATCGGATGCAATATTTCACAATTATCCTACGAGGATCTGGAATTTGAGATCAGAGAACGATTCCCTGATATCACCTGGGTATCTGTCGTCAGAAAGGGTACAACGTTGATCGTAAGGATCAAAGAAAATGAATTTTATAACCAAACGGCAGTATATGAGGATCATACGGATCTGACGGCAGATTATGACGGAGTTATTCTGTCCATGGTAGTCAGACAGGGGGTCCCGCTTGTGAAGATCGGTGATACGGTGACCAAAGGGGATATTCTTGTTCAGGGTGCGGTTCCGGTATTGGATGAAAACGCGCAGATCTGCAAATATCAATACTGCCATGCACAGGCCGATATCCTGATACGGACCACACAGCAGTATGTTCAGACGATTGACAGAGTGCACGAGGTCAAGGTATACGGAACACCTGTCAGAAGCTATCAGCTGGGAATCGGGACACATATGCTTACTGTCGGCAGAAAATGCCGTGGAGAGCTCATTCAGACGCAGAAGCAGGTGCATCAATTTGTATTGTTTGAATATCTGTATCTGCCGTTTTATTTTAACCGGATCGAGTCGGTTCCGTATGAGATCATAACAGAAACTTATACATATGATGAAGCGAAGGAAATGCTTTTGACAGATCTGGAAAAATATTTATATGAATTATCGGAAAAAGGGGTACAAATTGTACAAAAAAATGTTAAAATAATAGAAAATGGTTTGACTATGCAAATCGTCGCGGATCTGACGATGGACAGAAGTGTCGGGATCAGCACCGAAACGACGGTGGAGCTTACGGATTATGGAGAAAATGACAATTGAACTTGCCTGTGATATTCGCGATATGCAGAATGTCTTCGGAGCAAATGACACCTATGTAAAAAAACTGGAGCATGATCTGGATGTGATGATTCTGGATCGGAACGGTGTGATTAAGATCACCGGAACCGAAGAGAATGCAAAAAAAGCTGAGGGAATTTTGCAGAAGCTGATTACCCTTTCAAAAAGAGGAACTATGATAGAAGAACAGAAAGTCAATTATGCAATCGATATGTCAAAAGACAACGAAGAAGACGGACTGCTTTCGATCGATCATGAGCTGATCTGTCATACGGTAAACGGAAAGCCGTTAAAGCCCAAAACACTCGGGCAGAAAAAATATGTGGATGCGATTCGGGATCATATGATCGTATTTGGGCTTGGTCCTGCCGGAACCGGAAAAACCTATCTGGCAATGGCAATGGCGATTACCGCATTTAAAAACGAAGAAGTCGGAAGGATCATTCTGACACGCCCTGCCATTGAAGCGGGGGAGAAGCTCGGTTTCCTTCCGGGAGACTTACAGAGTAAGGTTGATCCGTATCTGAGACCGCTGTATGATGCACTGTACCAGATCATGGGTGCGGAGAGCTTTACCAAAAATATGGAAAAGGGATTGATAGAGGTTGCACCGCTTGCCTATATGCGTGGAAGAACATTGGATAATGCATACATTATTCTGGATGAAGCACAGAACACGACGCCCGCGCAGATGAAAATGTTTTTGACCAGAATCGGGTTCGGAAGCAAGGTCATCATTACCGGTGACCAGTCCCAGAAGGATCTGGCAAAGGACATGCAGTCCGGTCTGGATGTTGCGATTAAAGTCCTGAAAAATGTGGACGAAATTGCATTTTGCAATCTGACCAGCAAGGATGTTGTCAGACATCCGCTCGTACAAAAAATTGTAAAGGCATACGAAAGTTATGAAGAAAAGGAAAACGCTCGAAAAGAACGATATATCCAGAAAGAGAGAAGAAGTGACAGAGGACAGCGAAAGCAGGAACGCTAAAGGGAAAAAGCTTGTACTGCAGATCTTGTCCTATGTGCTGCCGGTTCTTTTTTGTGCGGCAGCAAGCTTTTTGTATCCGATTCCGATAGATGAGAAGATCAGAACAAATGTCCTTGTGATATTATTGTTGTTTGTTCTTTGGTTTGCGGAAAAGAGAAGCAGGCTTGCCGGAGAATACTTATATGACAATGCGGCTCATACAGAGCGATTTCATACGGCATTTCCGCTCTTGTTCGCTATTTCCTGTTTCTTTCCGATGTTTACGAAGACCGGATGGCCACTGTTGTTTTTCGCGGTAGTGCTGACATTGTTTTCGGACTGTGTCACCGGAATGGTTTCGTATGTGTTGATTTTAAGCTTTACCTGTCTGGTCGGACAGGTTGATTTTCATACTTTCCTGTTTTATTTTATCAGCGGAGTCTGTGCGGTGATTTTGTTTTCCGCGTTGGACGAACGGTTTAAGATTGAAATTCCGTTGATTTTATCCCTGTTGTGTTTTGTGGTATCTTTGTGTGCCAATATTGTGATTACACAGAATGCCAATCTTTCCTTACAGATGTTTCTGGTTCCGTGCATCAGTCTGTTCTTAAACACCGTGCTGATCGTCATGTTTTTATGGTATGTCAATATGGCGATCGTCAGCCGGGAAAAAACGCGGTATCAGGAGATCAATGATCCAGAATATGAGTTAATGTCCAAGATTCGCGAGGCCGGAAAGGATTATTATTATCATGCGATCCACACCGCATATCTTTGCAACAGAATTGCATCCAGACTGTCCATGGATACGGATGCGGTCCGCGCTGCCGGATTTTATCACAGTGCCGGTGTTGTAAAAGGTGAAGATAATTTATCCAATCTGCTTACGGTATGCAGGGAATACGAGTTTCCGGATAAGGTATGTGAGATTCTGAAAGAATACAAGGCAGGAGGCAGGATACGTACGAAAGAGGCTGCGATTGTGACAATGTCCGCTGCGGTCATTGATTCCATTATGTATCTGTTTGCCCAGAATCCGAAGGCAACGATCCAGTACAGTGAAGTGATCGGAACCTTATTCCGTAAAAAGACGGACAAGGGTATTTTTGAGCAGTGTGATATTTCTATCCGCGAAATGAATCAGATGAAAAAAATACTGATGGAGGAAAAGTTATATTATGACTTTTTACGTTGATACGGAAACGGAGAACAGACTCCCGTTTGATATTGAAGTACTCGGTACACAGATCGCAGAAGCGGTGCTGGAAGAGGAATGCTGCCCGTACGAAGCGCAGATTAATTTTTTGTTGACCGATGATCGTGGGATTCATGAAATGAATCGGCAGTTTCGGGGAATCGACCGACCGACGGATGTACTGTCTTTCCCGAATGTTGAATTTGAAAAAGAAGCTGCGTTTGATGGGTTGGAGGAATGCAGTGAAGATTTTTTCGACCCGGACACGGGAGAACTGGTTCTCGGAGATATTGTAGTCTCACAGGACAAAGTATTTGAACAGGCACAAAATTACGGGCACAGTGTAAAACGGGAGTTTGCGTTTCTGATCGCACATTCCATGCTGCATCTGTGCGGTTATGATCATATGACGCCTGAGGAAGCGGCGAGAATGGAAGAAAAGCAGGAGCTGATTTTAAATCAGCTCGGTATTACGAGAGAGCCGGTATAAAACGGAACAGATACGGATGAAAGGAAAAGGGATTCAATATGATGGATTTAAAGAGACAACGAAAGCTGATTAACTTATTTCTGGGGTTATCCTATTTTGTCTGTTTCTCAAGATTTATCCCTCTTTGCAATCAGATCGGAGAGGAAGGTGTCGGGTTATTTGCCGCGGCATTTGTGTTGTATTTCATATATACGACTTTGATACAGGAAGTGTTTTCCGAACAGGTTGCGCGTATGATTAACAGCCGGATGCGCCGCGATCAATATAAAAATGCCGGACAGGTATTTGATTTTGCGCTGGTCATAGGAGCCGGAGGCGGAATTGTCATATGTGTACTGGTATTTCTGTTATCAGGATTTCTATCTGAACATCTGCTGCTTATGAATCACGCGGCAGATACACTTAAGTATCTGGCACCCGCATTTGCGTTTTGTACGGTGACGGCAGTTTTTTCCGCTTATTTGAAAGGTGTAGGAGATCATATTACCGATGCATTGCTTCGCCTCGGAACAGAATTGCTTATTACATTACTTTGCATTGTGATGTCCGGAACGACCTATCGTCATGGTGTCCAGGTGGGAAAACTGCTGCATCAGGATATTTTCGGTGCGGTTTACGGAGCGCGCGGCTGCGGCATTGCCGTAAGTCTGGGGGCGTTTCTGATGCTTTTGGTATATATTCTGTTCTATGCACAGACAAAAGTGGCTTTTAAGAGAAGGACTCTGAAAGACATTTCTGCGAGAGAGGAAGAAACCGTAGCTTATGCACGTGTAATGTTTGTATCTCCTGTAGTATCCTATGTGTCGGCTTTTTTGGTAAGTGCATGCCTGTTGGTACAGGAACGTATGTTGACATACCGCGTCAACGTCCTGAACGGAGAAAATCCGCAGCAGACGATCAATGCCTGTGCATTGTTTGGACGGTATTTTGGAAAAGGTGCTGTGTTTGTACTGTTTCCGCTGGCGATGGTTTATTCCATTTATCATGGTATGGCGTTGTATATCAGGCGCTCTTTGAATCAGGAGGATCGGAAAGGCGTCAGGGATTCGATGCAGCTTCGACTTCGTAAATATATGGCTGTGTTTTTACCGATTATGGTGTTCATTTCGGTATTTGCAAAGCCGCTGATGGGGTTTGTAAGCAATGGAGAGATTGCGGATGTGTCAGGTGCTGTTAGTGTGGGCGCTTTGTCCGTATTTTTCTTCGGACTGGCATATATTTATGCTCAAGTGTGTGTTGCCATGGATAAAAAACTCTACATTCTTGTTATTCATGCAGCGGCATTTATTGTACATTTGCTGTCATTGCAGATTGGTATGAAGATCTGTACACATCCGGTAACGGCAATCGGTGTCGCAGAACTGATCATATCTGTCCTGATGGCGATTGCTTATGGTGTGTTGATAACGATGCAGTTGGATTACAGACACAATTTACTGCATTTGATCAAGCCGCTCATTGGAAGCGTTGTGTCCGGCGGACTGGGAATGCTGATTGTATTATTGCTTGGCGGAAAAACGGCGGATATTTTGATACTGTTGATCGGCGGAATCGTATTTTTGGTTCTGTATCTGATCATCATGGCGGCGCTTCACGGCTTCAGCAAAAAAGAATTGGCAGCACTTCCGGGAGGAGAATTTTTGATCAGGTTGTTTTATTATCGCTAGAATCATTGAATAATCAGTTTTAAATATGCCGATACTATGCAAAAGGAGTCTGGTATGAAGCATTTGTATAGAATCGGCATTTTTGCGGCTGCCTGTGCCATAATCGGTTTTTTGATCTATTATCTGTATGGACAATTTAAGGAAGAAGTCCAGGATCTGGGAGATTATCCGCAGATCTATGCGGATCAAAAGGATATGGATTATCACAAACAGCTGGAGGAGCAACAAAATACAGCCGGAGACGGATCTGCACAAACGTCGGTTGTCAAACGTGAGTTTGTCAGCAGACAAACTGTCTATATTTTAAAAGAATATGACAGCAATCATGACAAACTGACCATTTCAGAGTGTGAAATTCCACGCCAGTATCTCGGAATGACAAGAGAGGAACTGGAAGATGAGCTTGCGGTTTATGAAAAGTCTCCTTCTTTGGAGGATGTGTCTAAGGGGTTGATCAATGTAACGCTGGAGGCGTTTTCCGGGGAACGGATTATCATTTGCAAGACTTATTATATAGAGCCGGAACAGGAATGCTATCTGTTAACCGTGGAAGATCATTATGTTGTTGTATATTACAAAAATCTGGATACTTTGTATTGCTATACGGATATTTGTATCGATCAGCTGCCGGATACGGTTCAGGAAGAGATACTGCATATCAAACGAATTGAAACAGAAGAGGAATTGTACGGTTTTCTGGAGTCTTACAGCAGTTAAACCCATACTTTTCAGAAACGGAGAAAACAATGAAAATTGCTGTGATCGGAGCCGGTGCCTCCGGTATGTTTGCCGCTGTCTGTGCGGCAGAGCGCGGTGCCGAGGTCTGTCTTTATGAACATATGGAAGAAGCCGGAAAAAAGCTGTTAATGACCGGAAACGGAAAATGCAATCTGACAAACCTTTATATGGACAGGAATTGCTATTACAGTGATTCAGACAAAGAGGACCTGTTATGGCGGGTGCTGGATGGATTTACATCGGCGGATACGATTGCATGGTTTCAACAACACGGCTTGATGACCAGAAATCGCGATGGCTATATCTATCCCTACTGTGAACAGGCTGCCGTTGTCAGAGAAGTACTGCTTCGCAGCTTAGAAAAAGCAGGGGTTGAAATCTGTTACGGTTATGATTGTTACCGGAGCTTAAAACAACTTCCTGACGGCACTTTTTTGATCGGCAACCGGAAATATGACCGTCTGATCCTTGCCTGTGGCGGAAAATCCGCACGTCATACCGGTTCGGATGGGAGCGGATATGAGCTGGCAAAAAAATTCGGACACCATATTATAGAACCGAAGCCTGCACTCGTACAGCTACATACGAATCTGCCGGAATGGAAACAGTTAGCCGGAGTCCGTGCACAGGGAAGCGTAACAATTCACGGACATACGCAGACGGGAGAACTTCAGTTTACGGAATACGGTATTTCAGGAATTGCGGTATTTCAGTTGAGTCGTCTTGCCGTAAAGGAAGGGTTTGCAAAACCGGTAGAAGCATATCTCGATTTATGTCCGGAATATCCGTCAGAAGATTTGAAGGAAATGATTTCTGACCAAATTAGTCAATTTAAAGACAAACCGTTATTACAGGCTTTATCCGGAACGATTCATACCAAAATACTGGCTTATTTGCTTTCTGCTTTGCATTTGTCAGAAAAAAACACATCGGATTTTAGCGGTTGTCAAAATATGCAATATATGCAGGATACCGTGGATCGTATCGTGAATTTTATAAAGCATATGTCGATACCGATTACCGGCAGTCATAAATTGGATGCGGCACAGGTAACACAGGGTGGCATTCCTCTTTATGAGGTAGATGCATCGTTACAATCCGTTTTTACGAAAGGATTATATTTTGCCGGAGAAATGATGGATGTGGACGGTATCTGCGGCGGTTATAATCTGCAGTGGGCATGGGCAAGCGGTCATGTTGCGGCATGCGGATGCACACAAAAAGTGTAATAGTAGGCAATTGCGAAACTCTGTCCATACAGTGGAACCGGTGCTGATCACCCTATCGGTGACCGGCACGCTTTCGCTACACCTCGTCCGTAACGGTACATAAG
>JBJFCE010000084.1:0-31202 GCA_051888775.1 Lachnospiraceae bacterium
CAGGTATTGATGGATTATCTTGCATCAGTGTAACAAATGTTTGACAAACCTACATATTCCTAAAAGCTGGATTCATTCATATTCCGAAAAGCAAAATTCATTCCAAAACCAATTTCATTTACGGCTTAATCTTCACCGTCTTCATTGCTTCCGACAACTCCGGCAACAACTGAAGTAACTGCCGCAATAATGACTGCAACAATCACAGAAACGCCTATAATTCCAACCAAAATCCATGCCATCTGACTCATGATATGATCACACCTCCACAAGTTCTTTCCTTATCATATTCCTTTTCTCATTGTAGCATCATAAAACGCGAATAGCAATAACAGAATAATTATCCTGTTTTAATTTCCCGCATGCCTCAACGGCTTCTTTGATCCGTTCAGTGGTATCAGTTATATTTTTCTCTTTTGCACATGCAAGAAGTTCCTTTTCTGAAATGGTACCAAAAACGCCGTCTGACATCAACAGCACCATATCCCCCTTTTCTAACGGAATCGGCTCCACATTACCGTCCACTTTCGTAATATCTCCCATTCCAACATAACTGGTAAGTGCTGCCCGTTGATGATTCTGTTGTGCTTCCTCTTTTGAAATCACCCCTTGCATTGCAAGATCATCCAGCTCATTTCCGAACGTGTGCTCAATATTTAGCTTACTGATATGATTTTCATGTACCAGATAAATCCTGCTGTCTCCTACAGAAAGAAAGTATAACCTGCCCTCATAAAGATATGCCGTTATAATCGTAGAGCCTCCGTTTTCGTTTCCGCATGTATCAAGATAAGCATTGACACTCTGATTCACCTTCCAAAGTGCATTCTGCAAAAACGGTACCGGCTCTTTCGGTCTGTCCGGTGAGAAAAAAGCAGCCCGCATTCCCTCAGCTATTATATGACTGATCACACCGCCGTTTTTTAATCCGCCCATACCATCAGCAACGACAGCAAGACAGTCATCCTCAGCCTGAATCCGGACATACGGAAGTTGTTCCTGCATTCCGGAAAACCAGACTGCATCCTGCTGTTCCTCTCGCTTTCCGAGTTCAGAAACTGCCGTAACCAGATACATTTGCGGAATACCGCCTTTATGCCTTTTTGCACACAAGATCCATAGCGAAGCAATCATTGCCGTAAGAAACACTATGAGCATTATTATTAAAAACAAAATATCAGTATTCATATTTACCTCTGTTTTTTCTTATGGTCTTATTCCATAAAATTAGACAATTCGGGGGCTAGTTTTTTCTCAATTTTTCAAAAAAAAGATCCCATAAACCATGTTTATAGGATCTTTACTTTGCAAAAATCACTTTGCGTAATCGATAACTCTTGATTCACGAATCACATTGACCTTAATCTGTCCCGGATACTGCAATTCAGATTCAATCTGCTTTGAAATATCCCGTGCCAGAAGTACCATGTCTGCATCGCTAATCTGCTCAGGAACTACCATTACACGAACCTCTCTACCTGCCTGAATAGCAAAAGATTTGTCTACACCTTTGAAATTGTTTGTAATATCCTCTAATTGTTTTAATCTCGTTGTATATGTTTCCAACGTTTCACGTCTTGCACCCGGTCTTGCCGCAGAAATCGTATCGGCAGCCTGTACCAGACATGCAATCAGTGAAGTCGGCTCCACATCGCCATGATGGGATTCTACCGCATTAATAACAATCGCAGATTCTCTGTACTTTTTACAGAGTTCCACACCCAGCTGAATATGAGATCCTTCCATTTCATGGTCAACCGCTTTTCCGATATCATGGAGTAAGCCGGCGCGCTTAGCCATTCTGACATCCAGCCCCATTTCGGAAGCAAGAAGTCCGGACAACTGTGCGACTTCAATCGAATGCTTGAGTGCATTCTGACCATAACTTGTTCTGAATTTCATCTTACCGAGCAGTCTGACAAGTTCCGGATGGATACCATGCACACCGACTTCCAGTGTAGCAGCCTCTCCTTCTTCTTTGATCATGACTTCGACTTCCTTCTGGGCCTTTTCCACCATTTCTTCAATTCTGGCCGGATGGATTCTTCCATCTACAATCAGTTTTTCAAGCGCAATTCTGGCAACTTCACGACGAATCGGATCAAAGCCTGACAGAATAACCGCTTCCGGTGTATCATCGATAATCAGATCCACACCTGTCATTGTTTCCAATGTACGGATGTTTCGACCTTCACGACCGATGATTCTTCCCTTCATTTCATCACTTGGAAGCTGGACAACTGAAATGGTAGACTCTGAAACATGGTCTGCAGCACATCTCTGTATTGCATTTACAACATATTCCTTTGCTTTCTTATCCGCTTCCTCTTTTGCCTTGCTTTCCATTTCTTTGATCAGCACGGCGGATTCATGTTTTACTTCATCTTCAACAATTTTCAACAAGTAATCTTTTGCTTGTTCGGAGGTTAAACCTGAGATTCGTTCTAGTTCCTGTACCCGCTGCTCATTGAGCTTTGCTATCTGTTCTTTCTGCTTGTTTAACTCTTCTTCTTTTGCAATCAGACTTGTTTCTTTTTTCTCGATCGCATCAGCCTTCTTATCGATGTTCTCTTCCTTCTGCTGAACTCTTCTCTCATAACGCTGCGCTTCTGCTCTACGCTCTTTGATTTCCTTATCCAGTTCATTCTTTGCCCGGATAGATTCTTCCTTCACCTCAAGCAGACCCTCACGTTTCTTTGCTTCAGCGGTTTTCAGAGCCTCGTCGATAATCTCTCTTGCCTTCTCATCAGCATTGCCAATCTTATCTTCAACGAGCTTTTTATGACGCTTCGTTGCGATAATGGCAGTGACCGGAACGGCAATGATCAGAGTCACAAGGACAGCTACCACTACTGGGATCATGTACAGGAGCACCTCCTTATTTAATTTTCATTGTACGAATATGCGTTATAGGACCTGATCGGTTCACATCAGATCCTAACTCTCAATTTTACAACAGTTAAATTTTACTCTGTAATCCTAGTTATGTCAAGTAATATTGCAGAAGATAACAACTCCACCAGCCTCTCAGTTCTCTTTTCGGACAAAAGCGCACTAAGGTTGCTCTTCATAAAGCTCAAAATTTCCCATACATCTGCGGATTTTTTCGACAGCATAACCCTTTCTGGCTAAAAACGCAAAAAGTTTCATTTTTTCTTCTCTGGTCGTTGTCTGCTCGGAATATCCCTTTTTGATCAGCAGTCTGCGGATCTGCTCCGGCTCCGGATCGTCCGCTTCACCCATAGTCTCACGATATACCGTTTCCACAATGTCCTTCGGAACTCCTTTTCGTATCAGTTCCTGCTCTAAACGCCTATAGCTTCGTACCTCTCCATAAGTTTCAATATATTTTCTGGCATAATTTTCATTTCCGACATAACCGTAGGATCTGACATAATCCACCGCCTCTTGTGCCACCTCTTTCGGATAACCGCCCGTTTGAAGTTTACGCATGAGTTCCGCTTCCGTGTAGTCCCGGCTTTTTAACAGATTCATACACCGTAGCTTTGCCCGTTTTGGCAGCACCTCTTTAAGCAATATCTGATAAATTTTCTCGGTAATTTCACTGCCCTGCTTTAAATGATAGATACGCAAATCGCCTTTGTATAATACAAAGGCGATCTCCTGATCAATAACAATACGACATCTTGCTTTGGATACTTCCGTTATTTCCGTAATGATCATATTTGCTTCATTCCTGTTTCAACTCTTGCTCGGTTTACGCTTCCGGAGCTTCCTTCATTTCTTTTTGTGCCGTCTGATCCGTAAGTCCGTAATGTTCCCTTACTTTCTTCTCAACCTCGGCACATACTTCCGGATTATCCTTTAAGTACTGCTTTGCATTTTCACGTCCCTGACCGATTTTGTTACCCATATAAGCATACCATGCTCCGGTTTTGTTGATAATATCGGCTGCCGCCGCAACATCAAGGATATCGCCATAAGTAGAAATACCCTCACCGAACATAATATCAAATTCTGCCTCTTTAAAAGGAGGCGCGATCTTATTCTTCACCACTTTTACGCGGGTTCTGTTTCCGACAACCTCTCCACCCTGCTTTAAGGCTTCGATTCTTCTGACATCAAGGCGTACGGATGAATAGAATTTCAACGCACGTCCGCCGGTCGTTGTCTCCGGATTGCCGAACATAATTCCAACTTTTTCACGTAACTGGTTAATAAAGACTACCGTACAGTTGGATTTACTGATCACCGCAGTCAGTTTACGGAGTGCCTGTGACATCAGTCGTGCCTGCAGGCCGACATGGGAATCTCCCATATCTCCGTCAATTTCGGCCTTTGGTACGAGTGCTGCAACTGAGTCCACGACTACAATATCAATTGCACCGGAACGAACCATGGTCTCCGTGATCTCCAAAGCCTGTTCACCGCAATCCGGCTGTGAAATATACAGATTATCAATATCAACACCAATGTTCTTTGCATATACAGGATCCAAGGCATGCTCCGCATCAATAAAACCTGCAATACCGCCTCTCTTCTGGACCTCTGCAATCATATGTAAGGTAACGGTCGTCTTACCGCTGGACTCCGGTCCGTAGATCTCCACGATTCTTCCTTTGGGAATTCCGCCCAGTCCCAGTGCCAGATCCAGACTCAAAGAGCCTGTCGGAATCGTCTCTACATTCATTTTGGCAGCCGGGTCACCCAGTCTCATGACAGTGCCTCTTCCGTACTGCTTTTCCAACTGTGAGATCGCCGCATCCAATGCTTTCAGTTTTTCATCTTTTTCCATTTTTTTCTCCTTCAGATTCACGAAAAGAATCAGAACAGATGTTCTATAACGATATTAAAACATTTGTTCGATTCTGTCAACTGTTTTCTCGTAATTTCTTCTGTAAATACAGAATACCCTATTTACAGTACATTAAAACTCCCTCATAAGGCATCCCTCCCTCATTTTCTTTGCTTTTCTGAAAATTTCCGGCAGAAATGCCTGATACTCTAAAAAGAGTAAAGATATGTTTTCAGATGTATTTATATTACCATAGATCAGCCTGTCGGGCAATCATTTACCATAAATTCTTTGCATTCATAACCCATTTGAGAACAATCTTTGCCAGACCATTTTTTACAACTCACCCTTGCTCACACCTGTTTTGCATCTAAAATTCCCCACAGCTTTTGTAAATCCTTCTCCTTTGTCGCCCAGCTTGTCGCAAATCGCACGATTACATGGTCATCGTCCAACTGCTCCCAAAAGCTGAAGCCGACCTGTCCCTTCAATCTCTCATATTCTGCCTTTTCCAGAATCAGAAACTGCTGATTGGTAGGTGAATTCAGGAAAAAACGATAACCGCGCTCCGAAAATCCCTCTTTTAACAGCTCCGCCATCCTGATTGCATGGCGGCTGATATTAAAGTACAGATCATCCGTAAACAACGTATCAAACTGGATACCGAGCAGTCTTCCCTTTGCCAGAAGTGCCCCACGCTGCTTGACCTGTGTCATAAAGTGCTTCGGCGCCTGCTTTGTAAAAACAACCGCTTCCCCGCATAATGCACCTACTTTTGTCCCACCGATATAAAACACATCACAACACCGTGCAACATCCTTAAGCGTTACATCCGTATCGTTACTCATCAGACCGTAGCCAAGCCTTGCCCCATCCAGATACAGCGGTATCTGATAAGCTCTGCAAATCTCCGAAAGCTGCTCCAGTTCCTGCAAAGTATAGAGCGTTCCGTATTCCGTCGGATGTGAGATATATACCATCCCCGGAAATACCATATGCTCATAGTTCTCGTCCCGATAAAAATCATGCAGATACTGTGACAGTTCCTGCGCATCCAGTTTTCCTTCCTGCTGACCCAGTTCCAATACCTTATGACCGCTATGCTCGATCGCACCTGCCTCATGCACACTGACATGGCCTGTCTTTGCGGCAATGATACCCTCATAGCTTTGCAGCATGGTATCTGTCACGATCGCATTGGTCTGCGTACCTCCCACCAGAAAAAACACTTCCGCCTGCGGACATCCACAGGCACGTTTGATTTTTTCCTTTGCGCTCTCACAATATCTGTCGTTTCCGTAGCCTGACAGCTGCTCCATATTCGTTTCGGTCAGACGCTTTAAAATCTGCTCATGCGCGCCCTCTATATAATCACTTTCAAAAGATAACATCTCCTGCCATCTCCTTCTTATGAATACTTCGGTAATCGTTCGGAAGCCTCTGTCAGTAAAACGGAACGGTTGCACACAGAACTGTCAGCGGCGGGCACGCTTTCGCTACACTTCGTCCGTAACGGTACGTAAGGTGCCAAAATACGGCACCTAAGTACCGACGGACTCACAGTACCCGCCGCCGACAGGTCTGTGGCAACCGTTCCGTTTTACTGACAGAGGTTTCCAAATACCTATGAATGTTTCTTCGGATATGGTTTTCCGATCAAAAACGGTGCAAAATGATTAATGGCGTAAATAGCTGCCAACTCCAGTACAGTCATGCCGAGTGCAATTCCGAAATACAGGCAATACCATTTCGCATATGGTGAAATTGAAACAAAGAACTGCCCTACCCGGATCGCTGCCAGCATAAACTGACAATCCAGATGTGTTACCATGATGATCAGCGAATTTGTACCAAGATAAGCAAGCCACCGCTGCCTCGGAAGGCTCCGACAGATCAGTATCAGTGAAAGGCTTCCCATATAGGCACATAAAAAATAGATCGGCAAGGATCCAAAGGTCATGGAACGCAGTTCTACATTTCCGTTATATAAACTAAGCAAGACTGTCAGACCCCAACACAGGATACCCGTTAAAAGCTCTGCTGCCCTGCACAGTTTACGCTTTCTTTGATCCGTTATTTTCTCACGGTACCACTTTTCATCCAGCCATGAAAACAACTCCATGGTCGCATAGCCGAGTGCCAGAAATCCTGCTCCGACCACACCTCGAAGCAACGCACTCACAAATCCTGTGATTCCTTTCTGCCACAAGGTCTGTGTCGGAAGCATTCCAAGTACCTGCGGTTTTAAGAGACATGCCACGATTGTCAGGATTGCCATGATCAGATAAGTCACTCTTTTTCCGTATATTTTCCGAACTCCGAGAAAGAGCAGCTCGGCAAAAAAAAGCGCACTCAGAAACCAAAGAACCGACATACCGTCCAGACTGACCGCCTGTACCGCATATTCTTTGATTGTCTCCGATGTCAGATAACCGGCGACATGACAGAAATATCCTCCGTAAATTGCCAGATAAATCAGGCTGAACACGGCATAAGGAATCATCAGGCTGCACAGCTTCTTTTTTAAAATCTGCTTCATGGAACGTTTTTCTTCCCCGATATAGCAGCTTACCATTCCCGATACGATAAAAAACAAAGGCATATGGAAGGAATAGATTACGGTAAGGGCATTCTTTGCAAGGTACTGACTGTGACCTGCCACCACCAGAATAATACCGATTCCCTTTACCATATCCAGATAATCCACACGCCTTTTTTCCATCATTCAACTCTCCGTTTGATATTTCTCACTATTTTTCTTTTCCGAAGGTCTGCTGGCTAAAATATTCCAAAATACATTTTCTCATCAGGATCAATGCCTGTGCCACTGTATTTTCCCGGATCTTGTTACGGTTACCGCTCAGTTTCAGTTCCTTTACAAAAGTCTTTCCGCAAATCTGACAGGCAATATAAACAAGTCCGACCGGTTTTTCCTCGGTTCCGCCGTCCGGTCCCGCAATTCCGGTAATGGCTACCGTAACATCTGCTTTTGACAAAAATGCGGCTCCCTTTGCCATTTCCTTTGCAGTCTGTTCACTCACTGCGCCATATTTTTCAAGCGTTGTTTTTTTGACTCCGAGGATCCGGCGTTTTGCCTTATTGGAATAAGTAATATATCCGGACTTAAAGCATTCCGAAACTCCCGGCACATCAATCAGTCGTGCTGCCAGCATACCGCCCGTGCAGGACTCCGCCGTGCTGACCGTCAGTCCGTTTGCGATCAAAAGCTCCACAACAGCTCCGGACAACTGCATTCCTTCCTCGGTCGAATAGATATCCATGCCAAAACGTGCTTTTAGTTCCCGCACGATCGGCTTCATCAGCTTCTTTGCTTCCTTTTCATCACTTGCCTTTGCCGTAACGCGCAGATGCACTTCTCCCGTCTTGGCATACGGTGCGATCGTCGGATTGCTCTGCGCATCGATCAGATCTTTAATCTTCGTCTCCACAGTACTTTCCGGCACTCCGCAGATCTTTACGATTCTGGAGCAGATCACTCCCGGCTCCAGCTTTTCCAGATAAGGACGCACGGACTGCTCAAACATTGACTTTAACTCATTCGGCGGTCCCGGAAGCAGGATCACACGCGTTTTTTCGCCTTCCATAATGATGCCCGGTGCCGTTCCGTTGTCATTATCCAGCACGATACAGCCTTCGGGTACATACGCCTGTTTCCAGTTATTATCAGTGATCTCCATTCCCTTTTTTGTAAAATACTCCTGAATCCGCTGTCTGCTGTGTTCATCAAGCACCAGTGTTTTTCCCATTGCCAGCGCAGCGGTTTCCTTCGTCAGATCGTCCTGTGTCGGTCCCAGTCCCCCCGACAGCAATACAATATCCGATCTGCCGATCGCTGTCTTAATGGTCTCAAGTAATCGCTCTTTATTATCCCCTACAACACTCTGATAGTAACAGGAAAGCCCTATCCCCGCACACTGTTCTGCCAGATATGCCGCATTTGTATTCACAATATTCCCCAACAAAAGTTCTGTACCGACACATACAATTTCCACTGTCATAGCCATGCTCCTCTCTGTTCCTGCCGGACCTTTCATTGTCTGTTATTTCTGGTCACTCATAACGGCTCTGTTCTTCCACAGATAATCCACCAGTGAAATCACGGTCAGCGCCAGTGCAATCCACATGATCACCTGTGTCAAAATTGCAATCTGACTGATATCGGCAATCATCAGACATACCATGACCATCTGGAAAGTAGTCTTAAATTTGCCCCAGTAGCTTGCTGCGATCACTACGCCGTTATCGGAAGCGATCAGGCGAAAACCACTGATTACAAATTCTCTTGCAATAATAATAATAACGATCCACGAAGGAATTCTGGACAGCTCCACAAGGCAGATCAGTGCCGAACATACAAGCAGCTTGTCCGCCAAAGGATCCATAAATTTTCCGAAGTTTGTGATCAGATTATATTTTCTTGCGATCTTTCCGTCCAAAAGATCCGTCAGACTTGCTACGATAAAGATGCCCAGCGCGATCCATTTCGAAGCTGCGCCTGCAAAATCCGTCAGCATAAAAACAACAAAAAACGGAATCAAAATCACACGAAACATTGTCAGCTTATTTGGTAAATTCATAATCGGTACCCTGCCTTTCCAATCATTCTTCATCTTTTTGATATTCTTCTTCCAGTTCCCCGATCAGATCATACTCATAGGAACCGGTAATAACAACCCTTGCAAAATCTCCTGTCATCAGTTCTTTGGAAGTATTGATAAACAGATATCCGTCCACATTCGGTGCGTCCTGATAGGTTCTTGCAATATAGCAGTCCTCATCCGCTACTTTGCCCTCTACCATGGCAAGCACGGTTCTGCCTGTCATTCCGGCTGCCTTTTCAAATGCGATCTCCTGCTGGAGCTCCATAACGGCATCCCGTCTGTCTGCTTTAACCTCTTCCGGAATCTGATCCGGCATATCGGCAGCCGCCGTGCCCTCCTCTGCGGAATAAGTAAATACTCCGAGTCTGTCAAATTCCATTTCATCCACAAAATCCATCATCATCTCGTGGTCTTCTTCTGTCTCTCCCGGAAATCCGGTGATCAGCGTCGTCCTAAGACAGATATCCGGAATCTGTTCTCTCAGCTTTGTGATCCGCTCGGTCAGTTCCTTTCTGTTCGTCCGTCTGCCCATCTTTTGAAGGACTCTGTCCGATGCATGCTGGATCGGCATATCCAGATAATGACAGATCTTTTTCTCAGACTTCATGACCTCGATCAGTTCGTCCGTAATCTCCTCCGGATAGCAGTACAGGATCCGGATCCAATACAGTCCGTCAATCTTACAAAGCTGCTTTAACAGTTCCGGCAGCATCTTTTTACCGTACAGATCCTTTCCGTATAAAGTCGTTTCCTGCGCTACGAGTACCAGTTCCTTTACACCGCCCAAAACAAGCTCTTTTGCTTCCGCAACCAGACTTTCCAACGGTACACTGCGGTAGCTACCGCGTACTTTCGGAATGATGCAATAACTGCAGCGTTTGTCACAGCCCTCCGCGATCTTCAGATAAGCAAAATGTCCTCCGGTCGTTACGACACGCTTCTTGTCATGTACCGGTTCCCTGTTAATATCCTGCATATATGCGTCATGTTTTCCGGACAGAGTATCGGACACCGCCTTTACAATTTCATCAATGGCAAGCGTCCCAAGGATCGCATCCACTTCCGGGATTTCTTCACGGATTTCCTTGGCATAACGCTGTGCAAGGCATCCTGCCGCAATCAATACCTTGACCTTCGCCGTCTCTTTTAAGGCGCCCATCTCGATCAACGTATTGATACTTTCTTCCTTGGCATCCCCGATAAAGCAACAGGTATTGACAATGACAATATCCGCTTCCGTCTCATCATCCGTAAAGCAATACCCGGCATCCTGCAGCATGCCGAGCATCATCTCCGTATCCACGAGATTTTTGTCACATCCCAGTGATATCATCAATATTTTTAACATACGATTTTTCCTTTACATTCAAAAAAGGAAAGTACCGTTTCAGGTATTTCCCTTTTCCCTCAAGCTCTTATTCTTCCTCGGCTTCATCGCTCAGGATTTTGAGTTTTCCCGCATTCAGTTCTTCAACTGCTACCGATAAAGGCTTCTTGCCTTCCGCCCCGTCAATCAGCGGTGCATCACCGGCAATGATCTGTCTGGCTCTTTTGGAAGTCGCCATAACAATGGAATAACGGCTGCTGATCACAGGTTCTTCACCCTCTTCAACCCCGCTGTTAACTACTTTGATTAAATCTGCATACGATGGATGTATCATATCTATTCTTCTCCTTTCATAAATCCCTTCAGTTCTTCTCTCAGCGTATGAATAAACTCTGCATTTCTTGCCGGCGTGTAATGTGCGGCCTGCAAAATTCCGTGCAGTCTTTTTTCACACTCGTCCAGATCGTCATTCACAACGATATAATCGTATTGTTCCAATCCTTCACTCTCGGCTGCCGCACGGCTCAGTCGTTCGCGGATCTTTTCTTCCGTCTCGGTTGCTCTGCCACGCAGACGTGCCTCCAGTTCCTTCGCGCTCGGCGGAAGCACATACACAAGTACCGCCTCCGGGAATCGTTCCTTGATCTTCATCGCACCCTGGATCTCAATCTCCAGTATGATGTCTTTTCCGGCAGCCATCTGTTCCTCCACATAGGAACGCGGAGTCCCGTAATAGTTGCCGCAATAGCACGCATGCTCAATCAGACCTCCATGTGCTATCTTATCCTCAAATTCTTCTTTTGTCACGAAAAAATATTCTCTTCCGTGTTCTTCCCCCGGTCTGGGCGCTCTTGTTGTCATGGAAACAGACAATGCATAATTATCATAATCCTGCACCAGCCGTTTCATCAGGGTTCCTTTTCCCACGCCTGCAAAACCGGATACTACAATCAATATTCCCTGTGTATTCATAGATGATCCGTCTCTCCGTTCTCCGGCAGTTCTCTCGCACGCCCGGAAATTGTCTCCGGAAGCAACGCCGATAGTACAACCTGGGAATTCTCCATGACCAGTACGGCCTTGGTCTTTCTTCCCTGTGTCGCATCAATGACCATGCCGTCCTCCTTGGCTTTCTGCACCATACGTTTGACCGGTGCCGAATCCGGGCTGACAACAGCAATGATCTTATCCGTATTTACAATATTTCCAAATCCGATATGAATCAGCTTGTTCATGTGTTTTGATCCTTATTCGATATTCTGGATCTGTTCCCTGATCTTCTCGATCGTGGTTTTCAGCTCAATACCGCAATCCGAAACAGTCAGATCATTTGCCTTGGACAGAATCGTATTTGCCTCACGATTCATTTCCTGTGCAAGGAAATCCAGCTTACGACCGATACTGCCACCGTCCAACAGCGCCTTACGAACTGCCTCGATGTGGCTTCTCAGGCGCACCATTTCTTCATCTACACAGATCTTATCCGCAAAAATCGTCACTTCAGTTGCAATGCGGTTCTCATCAACCGCTGCACCTGCCAAAAGCTCATGCACCTTATCGGATAACTTCTGTCTGTATTCGGCAATAATCTGTGGAGAACGCTCAGCGATAAAGTCCACGTTTTTCTCCATATCGTCCAGTTTCTCCAACAAATCCGCTTTCAGATTCTCACCTTCACGGACTCTGCTCTCTGCCATTCCCTGTGCCGCAATGTCTACAGCCTTCTGCAGAACCTTCCATATCTCTTCTTCATCGGCATTCTGTTCCTCCATGGACAGAACCTCCGGATATCTGGACAGCGTTGACACCCGGACATCATTGTCCAGCCCGAATTCCTCCGCCATTTCTTTCAGATATTTCATATATTCAGCCGCAATATCACGATTGTATTTGATCATGACATTATTTTCGGACGTATCCTCATATGTGATGAAAATATCCACTTTTCCGCGCTGAATATAATTCTTTAATTCATTTCTGATGGCTGCCTCAAACACATTCAGTTTCTTCGGCATCTTGATCGTCACGTCCAGATAGCGATGATTTACGGCTTTCATCTCTATCGTAAATTTCCTTGACCCTTCCGAAACCTCACTTCTGCCAAACCCGGTCATACTTTTGATCATAGTGTAATCCCCCATCCAAACACATATCTCGGTTTATTATAGTACAACCGTGAAATAACGTCAAGAATCCGCGAGCGTAATTCCGGTGATGTCCGTTGAGATCATCATGGAATAGTTCGTATAGTAGACCACAAATCCCGGCTTGGCACCGCTTGGTTTTTTGACGTTTTTCTTTTCCGTATAATCCACTTCGATTTTTTCCTGCGCCGCCCCCTTGCTGAAATGAGCAGCCAGTCTTGCCGCTTCTTCATAGGTGCGATCAGGCAGTGTTTCTCCGTTTGCTTTGACAATCACATGGGAGCCCGGCATTCCTTTGGCATGAAACCACCAGTCGTTTCCGGCAGCAAACTGAAAGGTCAGCTCATCATTCTGGAAGTTATTCTTGCCGACATAGATATGAAATCCGTCACTGCTGATATAATGGAACGGTTTACTGGTAATCTTTGCTTTTTTCACCGTTCCCTTTCTTCTGATATAACCGCTCTCAATCAATTCTTCCTTGATCTGTACCAGATCCTCTTCCTTCTCGGCAATATCCAGCGCCGTTGCGACAGACTCCAGATGATCAATCTCTGACTTAGTCTCTTTTGTCAATTCCTGTAAAGCTTCATAAGTCCGTTTTAGTTTCCCGTATTTTTCAAAATAACGTTTTGCGTTTTCTCCTGCACTATAGAGCGGATCAAGCGGAATCGTGATCATCTCATTGGTGTAATAGTTCAACGCTTCCATGGAAGATGCGCCCTGCACAACACCGTAACCGTAAGTATTAAGAAGCTCTCCGTATATCTTATACTGTTCTCTTTTTTCCGTATCCTTTAACTGTTTGCACTGAAGATCGTATTTTTTTACATTCCGCTCCAGCGCTGTCTGGACGATCTTTCTCAAATCCACAGACTTCTGTCGGATTCTGGTTACCGCGCTTTTTTGTGCATAATAATCTTCCAGCAGTTCTGAAATACTCTCATATTCTCTTTTTTCCTGCGTCTGATACAATGTAAGCGCTACTGCCGCATATTCCTTCGGCACCTTATTTTCATACACGATTGAACAGGAAAACTGCTCTCTGCGAACTTCTTGCATCACAGCACCAAAAGCCTCTGCCAGTTTTTTTTGCTGTGCCTCATCCAGACTTCCCGCCGCGCGGTCACTGTCCACCCCCGCACGGTAACAGACTTCCTGTGCAATGATCGGCGAAATTCCGGTATAGGAGGAATACAGAACCTTGTAACACGGCATCCCCTTATCCTTCAAAAGCGCTTTCGTTTCCTCTGTCGTTGCCTGAAGCGGATTCTTCTTATCCTGTGTCTTCGGAATAAAATAATCCCTTCCCGGCAACACCTCGCGCACCGAACTGACCATGCCGGAAATATGCTTGATACTGTCAATGATCTTACCCTGATCATCCGTAAAAATAATATTGGAATGCTTTCCCATCACCTCTACCATCAGTTTCTTACGGCACAGATCCCCCAGTTCGTTCAGATGCTCCAGTCGGATCTCCACCACACGTTCAAACTCCGGCTGCACAATATCTACAATCCTTGCATTCTGCAGATGTTTTCGTAACAGCATACAGAAATTCGGTGCTGTCAAAGGACCGGGCTTATTGTTCTGAGTCAGATAAATCAACGGCAGCGACGCGTCCGCACTCAGAAGCAGCCGATACTGTGACCCGCGATTTTTGATCGTCAGAAGCAGTTCATCCTCTTCCGGCTGTGCAATTTTATAAATTCTTCCTTCGACAATGGTATTCCTCAATTCCGAAACAATACCCGCTATCGTAATTCCGTCAAATGCCATCTTCTTCCCTTTCTCCAGACATACAAAACCGGCAGGATTTTGTCCCTGCCGGTCCACCTTTTGCTTACTTTGGACAACCGTAATACTTAACCGATCAGCCAGTCATACATCTCCTGATACTTGGAAGCAGACACCTTCCATGAGAAATCGGCTGCCATAGCACGGTCAACAATCTTATTCCACTCACGCTTCTTGTCATAATAGATCTGCTCTGCATAACGAATCGTACCGAGCATTTCATGTGCATTATAATTTCTGAAGCTGAAACCGGTTCCTCTGCCTTCATACTCATTATAAGGCTCTACCGTATCTTTCAATCCTCCGGTCTCACGCACAATCGGTACTGTGCCGTAACGAAGTGCCATTAACTGACTCAAACCGCACGGTTCAAATAAAGACGGCATCAGGAATGCATCGCAGGAAGCATAGATCCTATGGGACATTGCTTCCGAGTAATAGATATTGGCAGATACCTTCCGATTGTATTTCCAATCAAAATGGCGGAACATGTTTTCATATTGTTCTTCACCTGTTCCGAGTACCACGATCTGTACATCATCCTGACACAACTCATCCATGACATATGCAATCAGATCAAAGCCCTTCTGATCGGTCAGTCTGGATACGATACCGATCATCATCTTCCGATCGTCCTCTTCCAGACCGAGATCCTTCTGTAATGCGCGCTTGTTCTTGATCTTTTCCTTACGGAAATTCACTGCATTATAATGATGCTCGATATATTTATCCGTCTCCGGATTATACTCATCATAATCAATTCCGTTTACGATTCCGCGCAGATCATGACTTCTGGCTCTTAAAAGTCCGTCCAGACCTTCTCCGTAAAACGCAGTCTTGATCTCTTCGGCATAAGTATCAGATACGGTTGTGATAGCATCCGCAAACACCAGTCCACCCTTTAAGAGATTGGCATCCTTATAACATTCCAGCTTATCCGATGAAAAATAATAATCAGGAAGCCCCGTCAGGGATTTCACCGACTTGATATCCCATTTCCCCTGAAATTTCAGGTTATGAATCGTCATAACAGACTTTATGCCGCGGAAAAAGTCACTGCCCTGAAAACGTTCATGCAGATATACCGGTATCAGTCCGGTCTGCCAGTCATGGCAATGGATCAGATCCGGTCGGAATCCGAGTAACGGAAGTGCCGATAACGCTGCTTTTGAAAAGAATGAGAATTTCTCGATATCTTCATAAACATTGCTGCTGTAGGGCTTAAATCCGTTAAAATAGGATTCGTTATCAATAAAGTAATATGTAACGCCGTCCTCGACTGCTTCGAGAATTCCCACATACTCATTTTTCCAATTAAAATCCATATAAAAATGAGTCTTATAGGTCATCTTATCCTTCATGTTTTGTGACATGCAGGTGTACTTCGGAAGCATAACCCTGATATCAAAATATTTTTTGTCCACATATTTGGGCAGGGATCCAACAACATCAGCAAGACCGCCTGTTTTGATAAATGGAACTCCCTCCGAAGCAACAAATAAAATATTTTTCATAAAAATACCCTCCCAAGGCATATTCAGTTATACATAGTATACTTCAAAACCGCGCCGAGTGGAAGTGTTTTTTTCATTCCAATATCTTGTTTATTTCTCATTCCGATATCCTGCTTATCATCTAAATACTCCTGTACTGCAGACGGATCTTATCGGCAATCAGTGCAATAAATTCCGAGTTTGTAGGCTTTCCCTTTCCTGCACTGATCGTATAGCCAAACAATGCTTCCAGCGTTTCTGACCTTCCTCGCGCCCATGCGACTTCTATTCCGTGTCGGATCGCACGCTCAACACGGCTTGGTGTCGTCTGAAAACGCTTTGCAATCGTCGGATACAATACTTTGGTAATCGAATTGAGCATTTCCACATCCTCTACGGACATCATGATCGCTTCTCTTAAATACTGATACCCCTTGATATGTGCCGGCACTCCGATTTCATGGATCATGTCCGTCACATCTTTTTCTAAGTCATGTGTTTCCTTTATCTTCTCAGTCTCCGTGCTTCTTTCTTCCGATGTACTCTGCTTTTCCCTGCGTCCGGACGGTACCGTAATCATAATCTGAAATTCTTTGTCCTCATGGAGCAGCTCGCTTAGTAATTCAAACACTCTCTCGTTGTCATCTTTCGTAAGCACATTGACTTGTTCCATTTTTTTCCTCCGATTTACACCCGTTTACCTGAAACGTGATTTTTCACTTTTCTTCTTTCTTACCTTTCCAGTATAAAAAGTCAAAATCCCGCGTACAAGTCTAAACCATCGCATTATTTTACAAGTCCGGACAATCCCTGATCTATCCGCGCTGCTTCCGAAGAATATCCCTCTGTTTATTTGCAATATAAGTATTCAAGCCGGCATTTTCCTTGGTCTGCTGCAGACCGTAGACATTTTTCCCGTCCTGTTCCACCATTCGGACAATCTTTCCGTTCAGCACGATCTTATATCCCAGGTCATCATATCTGACACAGATTTCTTCATTGATCTCCAATTCTTTATCGGTCGTAATAGAAAATCCGGTTTCGCTGATATCGCGCACATAAACATTGATCGGATCGACTCCAAGACGATACATACTTCCGATAATGCTGACGCCGACACGGAAACTTTTCCTCCTGTTGATTTTTCTTCCTTCCCGCGTACATTTTACGACATAATATCCCTTCAGATAAGCAATGCTGCAATCAGAGAATTTATATAATACCCCTTCCTCTACAGCCGCCAGTACATCCGTATTGACACCTTTAAACGATAGAATTTTACCGTCCACCTTTGGAATGTCCAAACAAATAAAGCTGTCATAAACTTTTACGACAGTTCCGTTAAATTCTACTGTATTTCCGTTTGTCCTACCGGAAACCGTTACCGAAGACTCCTCGGTCAGATCTGTTAAATAGATTTTCTTTTGCATGTCCCACCAATCATTATGCTAAAATTTTCCCCTATTGTATATTAGCAACTGTTGCAGATTTTTACAATAGTCAAGTAACAAATTGCGTGAAATTTCGTGGCATTTCCGCGTACTCTCCGGCAGATGAACCTGCCCGGCCGCAAAAAAGCAGCAAACCCACCGGCTTGCTGCTTTCCAGTAATCATTTTATTCTTTTCCGTTCCAACAATAGGTGCAAAGCTTACATTTATCCAGACCGGTTGCCTCCAGCATATCATCCAGACGGTTAAAACGCAGTGTTGTAAAGTTTAACTCCTTGCGGATCTCTTCTACCATGCGTTCATACTTTTCGGATTCCGGATCTGCATATTCCTGTAAAACTTCATCCGTAACATTGCCGTTTTCCAACCGCTCGATCACACGGCGGGTGATCAGATCCATCTCGGAAGAAGAACGTGAGAAGTTCAGGTATTTGCAGCCGTATAATAACGGCGGACATGCAGGGCGGATATGCACCTCTTTTGCTCCGCTCTGATATAAAAATTCCGTTGTTTCACGAAGCTGTGTTCCCCTGACGATCGAGTCATCGATCAGAAGTAAGCTCTTATCCTTAATCAGTTCATCAACTGCCAGCATCTTCATCTTGGCGATCAGATTACGCTTGCTCTGGATCGTCGGCATAAAGGAACGCGGCCATGTCGGGGTATACTTGATAAACGGTCTGGAAAACGGAATACCGGACTCATTGGCATAACCGACTGCATGTGCCGTTCCCGAATCCGGAACACCTGCTACGATATCCGGCTTGACATTGTCACGCTGCGCCATCTTGGCTCCACAATTATAGCGCATCTGTTCCACACTGACACCCTCATATACACTGGCCGGATAGCCATAATACACCCACAGGAATGTACAGATCTTCATTTCCTTATTGGGATTCACTAAAGATACACAGTTTTTCTCTGTGATCACTGCCACTTCTCCCGGTCCCAGTTCCTTATAGTCGGAATATCCCAGATTTTTATACGCATAATTTTCAAAGGAAGCACAGAATGCATCCTCTTTTTTGCCGATCACGATCGGTGTTCTGCCGTATTTATCACGGGCTACATAGATTCCTGCCTGATTCATCAGCATCAGCGACATGGAACCATCTATGATGTTTAATGCATAACTGATTCCTTCGATCAGATTTTCCTTTTGATTGATCAGTGCCGCAACCAGCTCCGTGGCATTGATCTCACCACCACTCATCTCCAGAAAATGAGCATGCCCGTTTTCAAAGAGCTGATGGATCAGTTTATCCGTATTATTGATCTTTCCTACTGTTGTGATCGCATAGGTTCCGTGATGAGAACGTATGATCAACGGCTGCGGCTCATAATCGGAAATACATCCGATACCGTATTTCCCTTGCATCTCCTGCACATCTTTATCGAACTTGGTACGAAACGGTGCGTTTTCTATATTGTGGATAGCACGGTTAAAGCCCTTGTCTCCATACACTGCCATTCCGCCGCGTCTGGTTCCCAGATGCGAATGATAATCGATTCCGAAAAACAGATCAAACACACAATCCTGCTGTGATGCTACACCAAAAAATCCACCCATATCTCCATCCTCTTACTGTAATATTGGACTATTTCGGAAACGATTCTCCCATGCACTCCGAAACACTTCCTCATACACTATAACGCAGGATGTCAAAAAATGTAAAGAGGTGAATTGCAGGAGACAGGATTTTGCAAAAAGTAATATGCCCAAGACAGGCACGGAAGCCTGCCTTGGGCATCTAACATCAGCAACAACCTATCCTACGATTCTCTACAGTAAATAGCAATTGCCTCTGCCGCAAACCGCGCCGTACCCTTGCCGCCTGCCTGATCGATGTTCTCCGTCATGCTTCCGCCGCCGTCATACATCCTGCCAAGGCAGGACAGAATCTTTTGGTCGCACTGATAAAAATTGTCGGAAATAAAATCCTGCAGCTTTTTGACCTGATCTTGTGCTGCTTTTGATCCGGGGTTCTGATCGGAGAGCTCACCGAATTCAACAAACAACGTCATCATATCCTTCCATACGCCATCCATCTCTTCCTTGCTTTTCCCTTTTGTCTTTTCCTCGAACTCCCGGAAGCTGTCTGTTTTTCCCCACATTGCTTTTGCCTGTGCGGCATATTCATCCATTTTCCTTGTATTAAATGCCGAAAAATCCATATGTTTCACTCCTATTCCACGTATTCCACGGGCAAAGGTGATAAGATTTTCGATATGCTCCTTTTTTAACATTAAAAGCTCGATTTGCTGTTCGAGCGCCCTATTTCTGTCAAAGTCGGAGCTATTAAGAATTGCCTTGATCTCCTTTAACGGAAATTCCAGTTCCCGAAATAACAGAATGTGCTGCAGCCTTTCCAAAGATGCATCGTCATACATCCGATATCCGGCATCTGTAATCTTTGCCGGATGCAGCAGCCCGATACTGTCGTAATAATGCAGAGTGCGTACGCTCACTCCTGTCATTTCACTTACTTCTTTCACTGTTTTCATCGTTTTTCCTCCCGTGTAGCTTCATCATATGCTATGACGCAACGTCAGAGTCAAGCGATTTTTTATCATTCGTCACAAGTATAGTGTAACGGTATTTTATAGGTCTCCTCGTAGACTTCCTTCCAATATTCAAAATTCTTCTGCATCATCATTTCCGTATTCTCGGCTTTGCTCTGATCTTTGTCCGGATAGATCGGTGCTCCTATATGGGCAGTATATTCCTGTACCGGGAACCCGTCCGCATCCATAACTTCCGTATCCTGCATCGTGATAAAGCAGGGAACAACCGGAACCTTATTACTTGCCGCAAAGGTAAATGCGCCCTTTTTCAACGGTTTTGGTTTGCGGTAATTCCACCACATGCTTTGTTCCGGATAAATCAAGATAAAATGTCCCTTTTGCAATATAATGTTCACTGCACGCACAAATTTCTTCATGGTACTCTTATTGGAACTGAGCGGCAGTGTATTGCAGTTTCGCATCAGGAAACCGTAAAATCCCGGAAATGAAGTATAATTGGCTTCACTGATCACCCTGAACAGTTTTCGTCTTGACTGTCTGGATCTCTCATAGACAAGCTGCATGGCAAAGCTGTCATAAGCATTGAAATGGTTGCAGGTGATCACTGCACCGCTGTCTAAATTCTTCAGATTCTCTATTCCGACAATCTCCTTTAAAACAAACTGCTTTTTGCGAATCAGGGTATCCAAAAACCAATGTGCGATCCGGAAAGCATATTTTGCACGCAGCTTGCTGTTTACTTTTCTCTTCAGATAGTCCACTTCGTTCGGCATCAGTTCTCTTGCCGGCGGGTCATCCTCCACATCCCTGTCAAAGATACCCGCTTTTTCATATTCCGCAATTCTCCGTAATACTTCGATACGGGTCAGTGTCGGTGCTTCATTGTTTCCGAACAGATTATAATAGTTGTTGCTGTTTTCAATTTCCGAAAGCGCTAAATTCTGTAGATTATCCCCACAGGATTTATCCTTTTCCTCATCCTCTTTGGTATAGTGATTTAAAATATCCTGTAATTCGTCATACCTTTCCGTCTGCTTTGCATATTCCCAGAAAAAAGCACCAAACCGGCATTGTCTGTAATGCCACGGTTTTTCCGCAAGATTATAATGTACGAGCTTGATCTTATCTTCTTCAAACGGAATACTTCCCGCCATTTGCACATTCCAGCGCGGATCCAGCCATAAAACCCGATCCTTACAAAGAATATTCAGATAATCCTGATCCTGTGCCACCACAAACGTATAGGTACACAACAGATCAATAAACTGCTTCAGCATGCGCTGCTTACGAAACTGCTCACAGTTGATCAGGACGACACCGGCGTTAAAATAGCCGCCTCTCGAGATCCCAAGCACCTTTTCCACGTAATTTCCGTAGATGTCCGTTTGTACCACCAATTGGTCACGAATGGCACCGATATACTTTTTCCCGAGCTCGTAGGCATACAGATTCGCAATATCCTCCCGGACAATGGTATCACTGTCAATATACAGAACTTTATCATACTCCGGAAACATATCCGCAATAAACACTCTATAGTAGGTCGTTGCCGTATAATAATCCCGAAGTGTGATCTTCTTCTCGATCTTCTTTAGTTCTTCGGTAACATCTACAAAATCGATTTTACAATTGGACGTTTCCAGACGCTTCACCATCGCCTGATTTTCCGGTGTGATATCGGTATGTAGCACATATAGTCTGTATTGATGTTTTTTCGATGTGTTCGCTATCACAGACTTCATGGAAACTATCATATATTTTGTATATTTATCATCTGCGGCAAAAAAAATCGGGACTGTTTGATGCTTTTTCCTAAAGCTGATTTTCTCTTTCATACTGGTATTTTCTCCTTAAATAAATATATTCATATAGCACATCATCGAATTGCTCATAGTGAAATACGGAATGAACCTTACTTACATGCCATTGCTTAATATTATCCGTATGCGGATACGGCAGATAAAACAGGCGTTTTGAAAAATGCCTTACCACCGTACTTTTATGTAAAAACTTCTGATCATTAAATTTCTGCGGAAGCATTTTTTTCCTTGTTGTGCTCCTGTAAATTGCACTTTGATCCGCAAATAGCATTTTCTTTGTCTGAATCAGTTTCCTTGCTTTCTCAAACAATCCCGTTCTTTTTGCTTCCGACATATTAAACAGCAAGACACCGGCATTGATATAATTGTGATTGAGCAGATACTTTCCGTAATGGTCACGGCTTGCCGCATATTCATAACCGGTCAGATCCGTATCATACAGCAATGCAATATCCCGGTTAAACAGAATATCCACATCCAGGTACAGGATTTTATCCGGTATTTCAGGAATCAGATCGATAAACAGCCGCAATAATGTATACGGAGAACAATAGCACCGTTCATTCGGACAATGTGCAAATTCTCTTTCATAAAGTTCCGTGACATCCATTTTTATAATTTTATTCTGAGAATGATATTCCTTGGCTACTTCTTGCAAAAATGCAATTTTAGCATCATCAATAGGAATATACTCCGGCTTAAGTTCCGAAACATCCATGGTCAATATATAAATCACAAACGGCTCCCTGACCTTAGTACGTTTGAAGATTGAAAGCATGCAGGTCAGGATTCCGTCAAACACGCCATCATTCCCTGAAAATAAAATATTCATCTTCTATTCCTCTTTTTTGATGTACTGAATCATTTCTACATTACTGTTTTGACAATCCCGCTTCATGCAAGCCATAACCTGCTGATGCAATTTCTGTCTCTGTTCCCTCACAGACAACGTTTGATCCGGATAAAACGGTCCGTCAACATAGGTCACAATCTTCGGGGTATTTCCTCTTTTTCGCTTTTGATAGGTGTTGGTAAAGCAAAAAACCGGCACACCGCATTGTACCGGAAAGCGGAAGGAATTATCTTTAAAATTTCGTATTTTGGTATAATACGGCCAGATATGTGCTTCCGGATAGACCGCAATACACTCGCCTTTACTGACAACGTGTCTGATCATCGTCTGAAAATGAACCATCGCATCTTTATCATCCGGCAGCGGAATCGCTCCCAGACTCGGTGTAATGTTACCTAAAACAGGCATGGAAACATTATTTGGATGCACGATCACATAAACACCTACCGGATGGCAAAGTATCGTGGGGATCAAAGCATCCGCAACTGCATTTGTGTGGTTTCCAAACAAAAAAAAGCCAGACCCCTTTGTCTGTTTCAAACATTCCTTATTCACAATTTTATGGTGATATTTGATTTTCAGGAAAAGATATGCCAGCGGTTTTGCAATGATATGATACCAGAAGATTCTTCCGATTTTGCGTAAAATTCCACCCTCATAATCATAATGTCCGTCTATTTTACGCGGAGTAATGCTCGCTTCCGAAAATTCATCCTCAAGCTCATTTTCATAATATATGATGCGTTTCCTTGTTTCTTTCTGCCTCATAAGATTCTTTTCCCTTTTCCCCATAAGACCATCCTTAAGCAATGCCATTTTAGCATCATATAACTTATTAGTCAAATTTCAGGCAAGGTGCGGATGATCCGGTAAACTACAAGGCAAAAATTTCCATCAACTCTAATTAACTTATATATAAAAAGCAGATACTACAAACCTCACAGCAAGCCTTGTAAAATCTGCTTTTTTCTTAATTATACTCTAACATATTTTCTATAAATATGCCATATCCTCTGGTCGGATCATTGACAAGCACATGCGTAACGGCACCAATGATCTTACCATTCTGAATAATCGGACTGCCGCTCATACCCTGCACAATTCCTCCCGTCAGTGCCAACAGCTTCTCATCGGTTACCTGAATAGTAATGCTCTTATTGATATTCTCACTGTCATAATCAATTCCGATAATCTCGATATCATAATACCGAGCTGTTCCGTCCACATTACAATAGATCTGAGCTGCTCCCTTTTGAATCTCCTGTTTGAGTCCGATAGGAAGCGGCTGCTGCGTCAACGAATCCATTGCCTCTTCCTCCAACGTTCCGTGTATCCCGACATTAGAATTATCTGTTACTTCCCCAAGACGATTACTTTCCGTATAGCGTATAATTCCGGTCAGTTCACCCGGAGTTCCTTTTGTGCCTTTCGTAATTCCTACAATATCGGTGCGATACAATGCTCCGTCACTCAGATTCAAAAGCGTTCCGATATCACTGTCACTGACACCGTGCCCCAATGCTCCGAACTGTCCGTCCATATCCGCATATGTCAGTGTCCCGATTCCCTGTGCGCTGTCCTTGACCCAGATCCCCAGCTTATACTCTCCCGCTTCATTTTTCTCGGCACGGATTCCGATATCAAATTGCTGACCGTCGCGATCAATGGTCATTACCATTGTTTTTCCTTGTGATTCGGCAACCCGCTTTACAAAATCGCTTTTTCCTTCAACCTCTGTTCCGTCAACAGACAGAATATAATCTCCCGTCTGCAATAAATGTTCGGAAGGCATCACTTTATTTCCGTTCACATCCGTAAAATCTCCCGTCCCTACAACCAAAACCCCCGTTGTCTTGACATAGATTCCGATCGGCATACCGACAGGATACAGCATCGTATTATCAATCACTTCTATCCGAACTGTTTTAAACGGGATTACTCCAAATAGCTTTAAGTCCATGGAATAGCTGCTCTGCGTACTCGCCAACAATGTGACCGTTCCTGTCAGATCGACATGAATGGATTCCATGACCCCCTCGCCCACGGTTTCCTGCACAACCGCAGCTTCGCTCTCAGTCGCATCTGCCCCAATCACTTCCGTTCCTGTTGCGGCAAGTATGTCGTCTCCGCTTTCCTGCCCTATAGTCTCCCGGCTTTCCGGCGGCTTCTGTCTCTTCAATTCCCCCGATAAAGGAACATGAAGCGACAACTGAGATTTCTCTCCTGCTTTTAAATAAATCGTATCGGGTACTGCACGATAAATATCAATTAACAGGATCATGCAAATTGCTGCCACAGATAGCAGCATGATGACCCAGAGAGAGATTCTGTACCACTTCCACCGATTATTTTTTCTGACTTCACATTCTGTTTTTTCCATCCTCTATTCCCCCGCAGGTTTCATTTCCTACATAAGTTTTCTAACAGTTCTGCCGGTCACATCGGTATTTCATATCCGAATCTTTCCGATAAAACTGTTATCATTTTGCCGATATGGTAAAAAAATAAGAGAAACCGTTTTCGCGATTTCTCTTAGTATGTTTCATTCTGTTTTTTTTAAATTAAGATTCCGTTTCCAGTTTTTTCTTTGTTTCAAGTGCCTGCTGCCGCATCTCTGCAGCATTATTTATGACGGCATCGGTAATCGTATCTCCTCCGAGCATTCTTGCCAATTCCCTGATCTGCCCGTCATCCGACAGTTGCCGGATCGTAGTGGATGTACGACTGTTTTTTGCATTTTTTTCTATTGCAAAATGAACATCTGCCATTGCTGCGATCTGCGGAAGATGTGTAATACAAAGTACCTGACACTTCCGGCTTAACACTCCGAGTTTTTCGGAAACTTTCCATGCCGTTCTGCCGCTGATACCTGCATCGATTTCATCAAAGATCATAGCATCGATATGCTCCTGATCCGCCAGAATCGTCCGGCATGCCAGCATGATTCTGGAAAGTTCGCCACCACTTGCCACATTTGCGAGCGGTTTTAACGGTTCTCCCGGATTAAGAGAGATCATAAACACGACCTGATCCAGTCCGTCTCTGCTATAATGCTCTAAAGGCAGGACATCGATACGCACCTGCACATTTAAAAAGTTCAGTTCGGACAAAGCCTTCTCAAGCTCGGTTCCCAATCTTTTTGCACTTTCTTTTCGCTTTTCGGAAACAGCTTCACATACATGCTTTAACTCTTTTTCCGCTTCTTCATATTCTGCCTTCGCGCGCGCTTTATATGCATCAAAATCACTCATGCGAAGCAGATAGGACTGCTGCTTTTGCAGGTATGCCTGAATCTCTTCATAGCTTTCTCCGTACTTCGCCTTTAAGCGGTTGAGTTCATTCAGACGATCCTGCGTCTGCATATATTCCTTTTCATCAAATTCACATTCGGACATATAATCGGCAAGATCCCTGTTAAAATCGTTTAACAGAGAATCAATATTTAAAAGCTGATCACAAAGCTCTTTCGCTCCCTCATCCACCGCAGCAACACTCTTGACTTCCCGAAGTGCCTCTCCGATCAGATTGCCGGCTCCCTGCATATTGCGATATCCGGTAATCTCATAGGCTTTTCCGATACTGTCCATTATCTCACGGCTGTTCTGCATTCTGCGAAAGCGTTTCTCAAGCTCCTCGTCCTCACCGGGCTGCATTGCCGCCTGTTCGATTTCTTCCACTTCAAATTGTGCCAGAGACAATTCCCTGTGTCCGGCTGACGCTTCCTGTTCCAGATTCTCACATGCCTCTTTTTTTGCACGGTAATCGTCATACCGGGCAGATACCT
Source organism: Lachnospiraceae bacterium (assembly GCA_051888775.1). Lineage (GTDB taxonomy): Bacteria > Bacillota > Clostridia > Lachnospirales > Lachnospiraceae > JBJFCE01. Next base: position 26,579 of record JBJFCE010000084.1, read on the forward strand.
GTTGTAACAATTCTTTCATGGCAGGACCTGCATAATCATCCAGATATGCAAGCTGATTATCGGGTTTTAACAGGATCTGATTGTCCCGCTGTCCGTGGATATGGATCAGGATCTCCGACAGTTCTTTGAGCTGCTTTGCACTGACCGTCTCTCCACACACCTTGCAGACCGCTCTTTGCGGTGTGATCTTTCTTTGCAGGATGACCAGATTATCATCCTCCACCGGAAGCTCAAGTTCACGCATTCTGGCAAGCTGCGCTTCGCTCTCCAGTTGGAATACCAGCTCGATCACAGCCTGATCCGCCCCGCTCCTGATACAATCCTTATCCGCTTTTGCTCCAAGCGCCAGATTAATGGAACCGATCAGAATGGATTTGCCGGCTCCCGTCTCTCCTGTCAGGATATTCAGACCGGGACCGAATTCCACGGATGCCTCATCAATCAACGCCAGATTTTTCACATATAAGCTTACTAACATCGTTCTCTCTCCTTATGCATCTCTCCAGGCATAAGTGTTTCTTCTTTTATCTCATTTCAATTTCACGGACAAGCCGTCCGTTTTTGACTTATCCGCAGAAAGCACGAATCTTATCCATGACAGCATAGGTATCTTCCACACTTCTGACCGCGATCATAATCGTATCGTCCCCCGCGATACTGCCGACGATCTCGCTGAATTTCATGGCATCCAATGCGGCTGCGACCGCCATTGCCATTCCTGAGACAGTCTTCACGACCAGAATATTCTGTGCGTTGTCCATTGACAGAAATCCTTCGCGCAACACACGGATATACTTGTCACTCAATCCGCTCTCGTGATTTTGCAGCACCACATACTTCTGGGTACCGGAACCGGTTGATATCTTCGTCAACTTTAACTCACGGATATCTCTGGAAACCGTCGCCTGCGTCACCGGAAAACCGATGCGGTTCAATGCTTCCGCCAGTTCCTCCTGTGTTCCGATTTCCTGCTGCTCCACCAATTCTATAATTTTTTCCTGTCGTTTCTGCTTTGTCATGCCAAACTCCGTATTTCTTTAAAAAATTACACTATTCTCCCATCTTCCTGTGTAATACTTCCAGGAAGCTGACATCGCTCAGTTTGATAATAGAAGTCGTCTTTTCCGAACGACGGATCACAATGCGGTCTCCGGTTTTCATCGGGATACTGTGAGAGCCGTCAAAATTTGCTTCCACTTCCTGCACGCCACCGCCTTTGGACGGTCCGATCTCAATCTCGATCCGATCCTCCGGTGACAGCACGATGCTGCGCGTGTTAAACGTATGCGGGCAGATCGGTGTGATGACCATCAGTCTTGCATCCGGCTCCACGATCGGTCCTCCTGCTGACAGATTATATCCCGTGGAACCAGTCGGCGTCGACACGATGATGCCGTCCGCACTATAACCTTTCAGGAAATGCCCATTGACATAAATATGAAAGTGAATTACCTGTAACGGACCGTTTCTGGAAATGACAACATCATTCAAAGCCTCATTCACGACCTTGGTACCGTCATCCTGCATCACACAGCCTTCCAGCATCATCCGTCTGTCAATCTCATATTCCCCACTGCACAATCGGTCCAACGCTTCTGCCAGATTGGTCTTCTCCACCTCTGCCAGATAACCGAGTGTACCCAGATTCACTCCAATGAGCGGGATATCCAGCTGTGCCGTATCTCTTGCCGCCTCCAGCAGCGTTCCGTCTCCGCCAAGCACCAATATGCAGTCCGTCTGTGCGGGAATCATTCTGCTGTCCGTATAATACTGTCCCTGACAGTCTTCCTGTACATGAACCTGACAACCGATTCCTCGTTTCGTCAGATAATCCGTAATCCACTCTGTTGTCTCAAGCTGTGGGTCCTTTATTTGGTTGGTAATGATAAAAAAATGTTTCATCCCAGTGTCTCGTGCGCTTTCTTTACAATCGATTGAATCGTTTCCGTAAGCGGCTTTTCCGTGTCTGAAGCCGGAGTCTCCGCTTTTTTGAAATATGCCAGATACTCGATATTTCCTTCCGGTCCTTTGATCGGTGAAAAATCCAGTCCTTCCACCGTAAATCCGATGCTTTGTGCAAATAAAAGTACTTTTTCAATAACTTCTTCATGGATCTCGGGTTCTCTGACAACACCCTTCTTGCCGACCTTCTCCCGTCCCACTTCAAACTGCGGTTTGATCAGACATACCATAGCGGCATTCTGTTTGAGCAGAAGATATGCCGGCTCTAAGATCTTAGTCAGTGATATAAACGATACATCACAGGAAGCAAAATCAAGATCTTCACCGATGTCATCTCTTACCACATATCGGAAATTGGTCTTTTCCATACAGACCACACGCGGATCGTTACGAAGCTTCCATGCCAGCTGTCCGTGTCCGACATCCACCGAATAGACTTTGGCCGCACCGTTTTGCAGCATACAGTCTGTAAAGCCTCCGGTAGAAGCACCGATATCCATACAGACACAATCCTTTAGCGAAATCGGGAAGCAGCTCATTGCCTTTTCCAGCTTCAGTCCTCCCCGGCTGACATATTTTAACGTCGTTCCCCGCACCTCAATTTTAGATTTTTCGGGATCAAAAGTGCTTCCGGGCTTATCCTCACGTTGTCCGTTCACAAAGACATCCCCCGCCATGATCACGGTCTTTGCCTTTTCTCTGGACTCCGATAAGCCCTGTGAAACCAATAATACATCCAATCGTTCTTTCATCCGGTTCCAGTTCCTTTGTTTTGTCTTATTTTACAGACACTCTTTTATTTTTGCCGTGATGCTGTCTACATCCAGCCCGATCTCTTTTTTCAGAAGTTCTACATTACCGTGCTCGACATATTCATCCGGAATTGCGATCGTAAGTACTTTTACATGCTCATATCCGGAAAGCACATCCTTGACATGCTCACCGAATCCGCCGCATGCAACATTTTCTTCCAGTGTCACGATCAGTGAATGCTTCTTTGTAAGCTCCCGTATCATTTCTTCATCGACCGGCTTGACAAAACGGGCATTGACCAACGTACAGCTCCTGCCCTCTTCCTTCAGCTGTTCGCGGACCGTCTGCGCGGTCTTTACCATACTGCCGACTGCCACAAGTGCAATCTCCTGTTCGTCAAAAAGCATCTCCGCCTTTCCGAGCGCAATCTCCTGACGATACTCCGAAAGTCCGTCATAAGCCTCGCCGCGCGGATAACGGATCGCACACGGTGCATCGAATTGTACCGCAAATTTTAACATATCGGAAAGCTCCCATTTATTCTTGGGTGCCATGATATGCATATTCGGGATTGTGGACAGGTAGGACAGATCAAAGATACCCTGATGGGTCTCTCCGTCACTGCCGACCAGTCCTGCCCGGTCTATCGCAAATACGACCGGAAGATTCTGGATGCAGACATCATGCAGAATCTGGTCATACGCTCTTTGCAAAAACGAAGAATAAATCGCTACGATCGGACGAAGTCCGCCCGCTGCAAGCCCCGCCGCAAAAGTTACGGCATGTTCTTCGGCAATTCCAACGTCAAAAAAACGATCCGGATACATATTGCGGAAACGTTTTAAACCCGTTCCGTCCGGCATGGCTGCTGTAATTGCTACAACTTTGGGATTGCGCGCACCCAGCTTGCACATGACGGTCGAAAAAATATCCGTATAGTTTGCCTTGTTCCTCGGCGTTCTCGGAAGCCCTGTTTCCACAATAAACGGCTCCGCCCCGTGAAATCTTGCCGGATGACGCTCTGCCGGAAGATAGCCCTTGCCCTTCTGCGTTACGACATGGATCAGCACTGCCTTTTTAAACCGTTTGGCTTCTCTGATCGCCTGCATCATATCCTTGATATTATGACCATCCACAGGTCCCAGATAGGTAATGCCCATATCTTCAAAAAACATTCCGGGTACGACCAGATGCTTTAAGCTGCTCTTTGCCCTGCGGATCGCAGCAACTGCCGCCTCACCGTGCTTTCCTGCACGTAGCTTACGATAAATATCTTCCTTTAAACTCAAATAAGACGGTGCGGTACGGATATTGTTCAGATACTTGGATACCCCGCCGACATTTTCGGAAATCGACATATTATTATCATTTAAAATGATGATATAATTCGTTTCCAGCTTTGCCGCATTATTGAGTGCCTCATACGCCATACCGCCTGTCAGGGAGCCGTCTCCGATGACGGAAATGATAGTCCTGTTCTCCTTTTTCAGATCCCTTGCTTTTACAAGCCCGAGTCCTGCGGAAATCGAAGTGGAACTGTGCCCCGTATCAAAACAGTCGCAGTCACTTTCTTTTCGTTTCGGGAAACCGCTCATACCATGGTACTTGCGCAACGTTTCAAACCCGTCCCGTCTGCCGGTCAAAAGCTTGTGGGTATAGGACTGGTGTCCCACATCCCAGATAATCTTATCTTCCGGTAGATTTAATGACAGATGAAGTGCCATTGTCAGCTCCACTGCACCAAGGTTGGAGCCGAGATGGCCTCCCGTCACACTGATTTTATCGATCAAAAAATCACGAATTTCCTCCGCCAGCTCATCATAATGTTCGGACGGAATCCTCTTGATGTCATTTTCCTTTTCAATCTGTTCCAAATACATATTCGGATGCCTTTCCTTTGCAGCAATTT
>JBJFCE010000084.1:31302-34819 GCA_051888775.1 Lachnospiraceae bacterium
TTTAGTTGGTCCGATAGACAAGGTCGCGGATCATATCGGTCAGGAAGGAGCTCTTGGATGAGAGGTTTTGTACCATATCGATTGCCTGTGCAGAGAAGTCCTCTACGTCCTGTTTTGCTTTTTCCATTCCGGCAAGGGATACATAGGTAGCTTTATGATTTTTGGCATCGGAACCGATCGGTTTGCCAAGCTCCTCCTGTGTGCCTTCGATATCCAGAATATCGTCACGGATCTGGAATGCAAGCCCTACCAGATAACCGATTTTTTCAAGTGAGGCAATATCATCTTCGCCCGCTCCGGCAAGTACTGCTCCGATCATCATGGAGGACTGGATCATTGCCGCTGTCTTTTTATCATGAATATAGAGGAGTCTGTCCATATCGACCTGCACTTTGGGATCCTCTGCTTCCACATCCACACACTGACCTCCGAGCATTCCGTCTATTCCGGCCTTCTGCGCCAGAATCCCGATCGCCCGTCCTACAAGTTTGGTCTTCTGTGAACCTCCTATTGAAAAAGCCTTGGCTGCAGTTTCAAATGCATACGTCAGCAGACCGTCCCCCGCCAAAATTGCCATTGCCTCGCCATAGACAACGTGGGTTGTCTTTCTGCCTCTGCGGTATTCATCATTGTCCATCGCAGGAAGATCGTCATGAACAAGCGAGTACGTATGGATCATTTCAATCGCTGCCATAAAAGGTTCAATCTCTCTGCCGTTTCCGCCAAACATACGATAGGTCTCCTGCATCAGCATCGGACGCAGACGTTTTCCTCCCGCTAACATACTGTAATTCATTGCCTGAAGCACCGTCTTCTGATACCCTGTCTCCTCAGGCAGATAGCTTTTTATAATCTGTTCTATTTCCTGTACCCTGACTTCTCTTTCATCCTGAAAACTCACTGAAACCGCCCTCCTCATTCAATACAAGCACCTGTTTTTCCACACGATCAATCTTCTCATTGCATGCCTTTAACAGCCTGACACCTTCTTCATAGGCACGAAATGACTCCTCCAAAGAAATCGACGGCTCCTCCAGTTTGGCAACCAGCTCTTCCAACTGTCCGAAAAGTTCTTCCAGATTCTGTTCCCCGGATAAGCTCTGCTGTCCTTCCGCATTCTGCTGTCCCGCTAAGCTCTGTTCTTCTTTCATATTCTGTCCTCTCCTGCCTGCGCAGATAACGCCACGTCATAGTTCAAATGCCGGATTCCGGTAATCTGTGCGGTTAATTCTCCGTTTGTGACATGAATCACAACCTCATCTCCGGGCTTTACTGTATCTACATCTGTCACTGCATGTTGATTCTTGTCCGATACATAGGAAAATCCCTGACTGAACTTTTCAAGCGGCGACAATCCTCTTAATTTCTCCGTATAAAGCTCCATGCGGTGTCTGCTTCGTTCAAGCTTTCGCTCCATCGCCACACTCAGCCGTTCTTCCAGTGAAAGCGCCCGATTGTGCTGATCCATGACTTTACGCATGGGACTTGTCTTCCGGATCCGTACTTCATATCCGGACAGCTTCATTCTTTTCCATTCCAACTGCGTCTTCATCCTGCGCTTCAAAAGCTCCGACAGTTCATACAATCTGCCAAGACAGGCATCCGCTTCAAAAACCGCCAGTTCCGCTGCCGCAGAGGGCGTCGGTGCCCGCAGATCGGACACATAATCGATCATTGTAGTATCCGTTTCATGTCCAACCGCAGAAATGACCGGCACCTGACAGTCAAATACTGCCTGTGCCACTTCCCGTTCATTGAACGCCCACAAATCTTCCATGGACCCGCCGCCGCGCCCGACGATCATCACATCCACACCGAGCCGTTCCAGCGCATGGATTCCGTTTACGATGCTTGATACCGCCTGATCTCCCTGCACGATCGCAGGATACAAAATGATCTGTACATAGGGATTGCGCCTTTTGGCAATATTGATGATATCCCGCACTGCTGCCCCGGTCGGTGCCGTCACGACACCAAGGGTACTGATAAATTTCGGAATCGGCTGCTTATATTCCGGTGCAAACATGCCCATTTCTTCCAGTTCCCGCTTTAGCTGCTCGAACCGGACATACAGATCGCCCGTACCGTCCGCCGTGATCTCCTTTGCATACAGCTGGTATTTTCCGTCACGCTCATAGACATCGATCGTACCGAATACGATGACCTGCATTCCTTCTTCCAAACGAAATCTGAGCTTTGCCCGATTTCCCGCAAACATCACACAGGCGATCGTTCCTCCCTGATCTTTGAGTGTAAAATAAATATGACCGGAAGAATGATATTTACAATTACTGATCTCACCCTTGACATACAGGGCATTCAGCATGAAATCCTGCGTGAACATATTTCTGATATAGGAATTTACCTGTGTCACGGTATATACATTCTTCATGCGATACTCTTTCTTTTATGCAAATTTTGCCAGAACGCCGTTCACAAATCCGGAAGACTCGTCCTGTCCGAATTTCTTTGCAAGCTCCACCGCCTCGTTGATCGCAACTCCGGTCGGAACCTCTTCATCAAACAGAATCTCATAGACAGCCAAACGGATAATGGTCAGATCCACCTTGCCCATGCGGGCAGTATCCCATCCCTTTGCTTTTTCGTTGATCTTTGCATCAATCTCCGCAAGGTGGGCGACAATATTCCCGTATTTGCCTGAAATATACATCTCATCCTGCTGATCCGCTTCCAGATCACTATTCTCAAAAAAGTATCGGATCTGCTCCGGCATGTCTTCCATACTGTTAAATTCCACACGGAACAACAGTAAAAAAATCTGTTCTCTTAATTCTCTTCTGCTCATATGAAACCTCATCAAACTCACAAAAGACACGCACTTTCTGCGTGTCTCTTATGTGCCCTGCTATCTGTTTTATTTTCCTTTTTGCATATTCACGCCGGCAATGCGGATATTCACATCCGTTACGGTCAGTCCCGTCATATTTTCGATTGCTGACTTTACCTTTTCCTGTACCTTCTGACAGGTCGCAGGAATGTTGTAACCGTATTCCAGCGTCACAGCGATGTCACAGCGTACTTCTTTCTCGAACACTTCCACCTTGACACCCTTGGTCAGATTCTTGACACCGACCTTGCTCATCAGCTCATTGGTGATGTTGCCGACCATGGAAGACACACCGTCAACCTCAGACGCTGCAAGGCCTGCAATCATTGCTACAACATCATCTGCAATCTTCACGGTTCCAAGCATCTGGTCGTCCTGCAATACATAGGTTCCCTTTTCCAGTTCTTTTTCCATTATGATAAACCTCCTTTAGGTATGCATCTCTTTTGATGATTTTACGTTATCAGGAATTATTATACCAAAATTCGTAAATTCTGTATAGTCTTATTTGTTGGGATCTCCGGCAAAAAATATCCATTTAGTATGAATTCTTTCAACCTTACTTTATAATAAGCATCTCTTTAGGCGATTACAAAACTCTGTCCGTAAGGCGGAACCGGTGCCGATAAACCTATCGGTGACCGGTACTGTGAGTCCGTCGGTACTTAG
>JBJFCE010000085.1:0-7121 GCA_051888775.1 Lachnospiraceae bacterium
GTAGTAACAGATATTGATAAGTCAGTAGAATTTTACAAAAAAGTGTTGGGGCTTCATGTAATTATGGATTTTGGTGCAAATAAGACTTTGACAGGTGGTTTGGCACTACAGACACTTGAAACTTGGCAAGAATTTATTGGAACAGACGATGTTTTATTTGGTAGCAATAGTTCAGAAGTTTATTTTGAAGAAGATAATTTTGATAAATTTGCTGACAAACTGAGAAAGTGTGAGGTGGAATATGTCCACCCTATCAAGGAGCATTCATGGGGGCAGCGAGTGGTTAGAATTTACGACCCAGACAAGCATATCATTGAAGTTGGCGAAAACATAAAAGTAGTATGTAAACGTTTCTTGGATAAGGGCATGACGCCAGAACAAGTAGCAGAGCGAATGGATGTTCCAATAAAATTCGTAAATGCTTGTATGCGTTAAATTAGAATTTGTGGAGGTATATACAGCAATGTCAAATCGAATCACCAACAGTTTCTTGTCGCCATTGACGGAAGTAACTGCTTGCCAAATTTTAAACTGGGAATATGAAGCCCCATATGATGCTTATAATTTCCGAGGTCATTCCAATGGTTATTTGTTGGATAAGTCTACTTGGGGTTCAGAGCAATTTTGCCTTATGAATGGCAATACTGTTATTGGCCAAGTAACATGCCAATTTGAAGGTGATGATTTATGGGTTGGCTGGTCGATGGCTCCGGAAATGGTCGGAAAAGGGAGCGGTGGAGAATTTGTCTGTAAATGTGTGGAGGAAATTTGCAAAACAAAACAGTTCACTGGACGTATGTTGCTCAGGGTTGCAGCATGGAACCATCGAGCAATCAAAGCATATCAAAAGGCCGGTTTTACTTATTTGGAAACCATTCAAGATGAGATTGCCTATTCAAATAAATTGGAAGATTTCTGGATTATGGCTTTGCCAGTACGATAATAGCTATAAATTAATTTCTGAAATGTAGCTGTAGAAAAACTGGTGGAGAGGCTAAGTCCTGTCTGCCGAATTCAATTACTCTAAAAGAGCTGGTCAACCCCCAAGTTGTCTGGAACACTTTTCCTAAAAAAGAAAAATAAAAAGAACCAATCAAAAACATCAGAAATAAAACCCGGCAGGAATCAAATTTGCCGGGGCAAAAAAAGTAGAAAAGAGGAATGATATGGGCTGGATTGTATTTGGATGTATCATGGCAGCAGTGGTGCTGTTTTTTGCTGTGATTATCGTGCGGGCAGTGATGTTCAAACCGCTGCCGGAGCCGGAACGGCTGGAGCAGAAGGTGGAGATCGACAGGGACAAGGTTGTTCGGGATATGGTGGATATGATTCGTTGCAAAACGGTATCAAATCGGGATGAGTCCCTGGTGGATCGCAGCGAGTTTACAAAGTTTCAGGAGCTGTTAAAGGAGCGTTTTCCGAGAGTGCATCAGGCATGTACGCTGGAGCATATCGGGAAGACCGGACTTTTATATTGTCTCAAAGGAGAATCCGATCAGGCGCCGAGTGTCTGCATGGCACATTATGATGTGGTACCGGTGGATGAAGAAGGCTGGACTAAGCCTGCTTTTGAAGGAATGATCGAGGAAGACTGTATCTGGGGACGCGGAACACTCGATACGAAGGGAACCTTATGCGGATTGTTAGAGGCGGTCGAGCAGCTGTTATCTCAGGGATACATACCTAAAAACGATCTCTATTTTTCGTTTTCGGGAGAAGAAGAAATTGACGGAGACAGCTGTGCGGATATTGTTGCATGGCTGGAAGAACATCAGATCAAACCGGCGCTTGTCGTAGATGAGGGCGGAGCGGTTGTCGACCATGTTTTTCCGGGCGTTGACAGAGAGTGCGCGCTTGTCGGCATCAGTGAAAAGGGCAGTGTGAACATGGATTTTACCTTGGATTCACAGGGAGGACATGCGTCCACACCGCCGATTCATACAGTCTGCGGACAGCTGGCAGAGGCAGTTACAAGAATAGAAACGCACCCGTTCAAGCGGCATCTGACCAAGCCGGTTGCGGAAATGTTCAATATCCTCGGAAGATACTCTACCTTTGCCTATAAGCTGATCTTTGCAAATCTTTGGTGCTTTGAACCACTGTTGGATAAGATCTGCAAGTTGTCCGGCGGGGAATTAAACGCCATGATGCGGACTACGGTTGCGGTCACGCGAATGGAGGGCAGCAAGGCGTACAATGTTCTGCCGCCAAAGGCTTCTTTTGGGATCAATATGCGTCTGATGGGCGGTGATACCATTGAATCTGCGACTGAGTATCTGAAAAAAACGGTTGCAAATGATCAGATCCGGATCAAGCTGGTAAACGGCATGAATCCTTCTATCTGTTCGGATATTTCCTGTGAAGGCTATGAGAAGCTGAGTCAGGTCATTCATTCTACATGGCCGGAAGCGATCGTATCACCGTATTTGATGATGGCATGCTCCGATTCCAGACATTACTGTCGTATTACGGATAAAGTATACCGCTTTTCCGCAATGCGCCTGAGCAAGGAAGAACGAGCCATGATCCACGGTAATGATGAGAGAGTTCCGATTGAAACGCTGTTAAAGACAGTAGAATTTTATGAGAGGCTGTTGCAGGTATTGTAAGAGCCGGGGCTGCTACACGCATGCCATATGCCGTTTTCAACAAGTGTTCGTAAATTGGTCGGCTTACGTTCCTGTGAGATGATTCAAAATATCAAGAATGATCATTTGATTCATGCTATGATAAGGCTACGATATCGGGAAGGAGGGACGAAAATGAACAATATAGAGCTTTTGGTAGCGGCATTGGAATATATGGAAGCACATCTGGAGGAGGAACTCCGGACGGAGGATGTTGCCAGAGCCTGTTTTTGTTCAAAATCCACTCTGGAAAAACTGTTTCGCCATGTAAATCATATTTCTGTCCATGATTATCTGATTCGCAGAAGGATGACGAAAGCGGCACGGATGCTGCTTGAAAATCCGCAGATCGGAATTTTGGAGGTGGCACTGTGCTACGGCTACAGTACCAATGAAGCATTTACAAGGGCATTCAAACAGGTATGGAACTGTAAACCGTCGGAATTCCGGAAAGCGCACCGGTATTCGGAGCTGTATCCGAGGCTGACAAAGCCTGTGGAGAATGGAGATGTGTATATGAGAGAACGGAAACCAATGGATATCAGTGAACTGTATGATCTGTTCAAAGAACGAAGAAACTGTTATTTTGTATGTTGTGATATCAAAAATCTGCTGCCGATCAATGAACTTTCCAGAAAGGCAGGGGATCTGGCGATTCTGGAAACGATGAACCGTATGAACGAAGCGGCAGGAGAGGAAGATGTCGTATTTCGGATCGGTGGAGACGAGTTTGCACTTTTGACCAATAGTGAGGATGTCGGTTATGCGGAAAAGGTCGCAGAACAGATTCTAAGTCACAACGAGGAAAGCTATCTGTTTGAAAAGACCGAAATCCCTTTATCACTGCATGTCGGGATGACCAGATTTGAAGGCCCGGGAACGAAAGTTCCTTATGATGAGCTTTTCGTAAAACTGCATTCCTGCATCAGAGAGAGCAAGCAGTAAGGAAAGCGTATAAGAACAGGAAAGAACATAAGAACAGGAGCAGGGAATTGCAGTACTCTACTTTCCGTAGGTTGTGCTATCAGATAAGGGGCGTTACGATAGTCTCATCATCAAAAGATAGCGAGGTATTAAAAGATGGGTTATATTAACGGAAAGACAATCAAAGAGTTAAGAGAAAGGCAGAAGCTGACGCAGAAGGAGCTTGCCGAGAGGATCAATGTCAGTGATAAGACCATATCGAAATGGGAGACAGGAAAAGGACTGCCGGATGTGGCAATTGTGGAAGATCTGGCAGGTGCTTTGAGTGTATCCCTTGCAGAGCTGCTGACCGGAGATCTGAAGGAGAATGCAAATCAGGCAGGCAATATGAGGAAGATGCATTTCTATGTATGTCCGATTTGCGGGAACGTCATAGCTTCTGTCGGACAGGGGGCTTTTTCCTGTTGCGGGGTTACCCTGTTAGAGACAGAAGCGGAAGAGGACGATGAGGATCATCGGATCTGCATAGAGAACATCGATCATGAGTATCATGTCTCCATGCAGCATCCGATGGAAAAAAAACACTATCTATCATTTCTTGCCTATGTGACATCGGAAAGTGTTGAAGTAGTCAAATTATATCCCGAACAGGAGATATCTGTCAGATTCAGAAGAAAAGGTCACGGGATCCTATATGCCTACTGTAATCGTCACGGCATGTTCCGGCTGAATGTTTAAGTCAGTAAAAAGGCCTTTGCGCCATGGCATTCCAATGAAATACAAATCCGATCTACGGCACATCCGGTTTCACCGCTCCAAAGCTCGGTAGCGGTGACCGGATGATAGATTTCAAGATCGCAAAGCGGAAGGACAATTTCACTCCTTCTATCCCCGGTATTAAAAATTGCAATATATTGACCGCCCTCGGCACAGACAGCAGTCCAGAGGATATGTTCCACTCCGTTATATTCTTTTCTCCAGACAGGGTGTGCATGGCGGGCATTTCGGTGCATTCGCAGGATCCCTTCGTTAGTTAAGAGTCCCATTGTAAAAGCATCAAATTTTGTCATTTCACCGCCGATGATGAGCGGGGAGCGGAAGATGCTCCAGAGTGTCATCATTGTGATCTGTTCATCTTTTGTAAAAGCAGTCATGCATTCCGGGTCATAATCCTGCCTGATCGGACCGACAGGCAGCATATCCGCATCAGGGAAATGCCCGGCACCCGTATGGACACACCATTTTTCTGCGCGGGAGAACATGTCATATAAATGTGCCCAGTTGTCCCAGAAGTCATCGGTAATGCGCCACATATTGGATATCTGCTTATAAAGCTCTGCTTTTTCGAGCAGTGCAGGCCCGGGAGAAAGACTCAGGATCATATCACGACCACAGTGATGTAACGATTCACTCAGCAGAATGAGCTCTTTTTCTTCATGCGGAAGTTCTCTTGCAATATCATCACATTTGATAAAATCAACACCCCAGGAAGCGTACAGTGCAAAGAGACTGTCATAATATGCTCTTGCACCATCCTTGTCGGGGTCCACGCCGTACATGTCGGTATTCCAATGGCAGATACTATCGGTTTTTGCAATATCGCGGGCAGTTTTATCCGTGCCCATGATTTTTGTGTTTTGATGGACTGCCTGACGCGGAATGCCGCGCATGATGTGAATACCGAATTTGAGCCCGAGTGAATGAATATACTCTGCCAGAGGGGCAAAGCCGTTTTGACCGGCGGCAGAAGGAAAGCGGTTTGGCGCGGGCAGCAGTCTGGAGTATTCGTCCATGCACAGTTCCGTAAAAGGATGATAATCGTGTGTTGTGGCAGAAGGCTCATACCACTGAATATCAACGGTAATGTATTCATAGCCGTACTGTTTTAGATTCTTTGCCATGAATTCAGCATTTTTTCTTATAATATCTTCTGTTACGGCAGCGCCATAGCAGTCCCAGCTGTTCCAGCCCATGGGTGCAACCTGTGGTTTCATCATCCGACATTCCTCCTATGAATCCAAATAGTTAATACAGAAGTCTGAAAAGACAGCTGTGTTATTTCCGACAGCATACAGACCGAGTACAACACCGGTGAAGCCCTCTGAGACTTCGCTGGACAGATATTTGCTCTGAGCGCTACCAAGAGCAATTTCTGAAACAGCATCCGGGGTATCTGCACAGGCAGTATCGGCTGTCTGTATGCTGAAATTATACCGTTCACTGTCGGAGCGGATACAGAGACGGGCAGAGGAATCCTGCAAAGGGAGCACTGCCTGTTCATGCTTGATATCCCCGATGTTGAGCCTGAGTACGGCTTCATAGCTGTTTTGATCCGCAGAAGACTGTCGGATCGCAATCTCATAGTGCTCATTTTCACAGGAGTAGACGGTTACGCCTGCTTCTCCGTGATCGATCGAAACATCGACAGTCAGCCGCATATCAAAATCGCGCTGCCTGATTCCCAGAAAAGTGGGAGAGTCTACCTGATCCAGTGTAATATCGCTGCCATGCAGAACAGCTTTTTGATCAGACAGCTCATAGTTTTTCATCACAGGGTGGCGCAGATAACACCAGTCAATGTTCCATGCGGTATTTTCAAAAGTATCGATACGCTTTTCATTCTGCGTAAAATTACCGACGATCTCATATTCATCGGCGGCAGTTCCGTCGTTTCCGGCACTGAACCAGCCGTTTTCATGGAAGGTTACCGGGACCAGAAAGACTTCGCGTCCAAGCGTATGGTAGGGACGCCATAAATGGATCTGGCGAAAACCGAGACATAAAATATGCCAGTCACCGTGGATATCCTGAATCAGATCCCCGTGCCCGATTCCCTGAATACGGTTGGGGGCTTTGTTACGGTTGGTCAGAACCGGATTGGAAGGATAGCTTTCAAACGGTCCCCAGACGGAGGACGATCTGGCATAGGTGATCATGTGTCCGTATTCCGTACCGCCTTCGGCAGCCATGAGATAGTAGGTGTCACCGATATGGTACATATGCGGGCTTTCCAGATAACGTCCGCCGGAGCCTTTCCAGATACATTTGCTCGGCGAAAGCTTTTTTCCGGTTACAATATCGATCTCACACTGTACGACACCGCCTTCTCCGTCGGCATCCGTACCGTTGCTGATAAAATAGGTATGTTCATTGTCAAAAAGCAGCGAGGGATCGATACCGTCCTGTTCAACCGTGACCGGTTCGGACCATTCACCGTAGATATCATCCGTATAAACATAAAAATTCTCATGCGTGGTATCATTTGTCGTTACCATATAAAATCTGCCGTTATGAAAACGGATGGTCGGTGCAAATACGCCGCCGGAACTGTTGATCTTGTCCAGCATGACCTGTGATTTTCTGGTCAGGACATGTCCGATCTGGCGCCAGTTGACAAGGTCCGTGCTTTCAAAGAGCGGAACACCCGGAAAATACTGGAAGGAACTGGATACAAGATAGTATTTCCCGTTGGCAAAACAGACACTCGGATCCGGATAGAAGCCTTTAATGACAGGATTTTTGTATTTCATATGTGAAATTCCTTTCTTTGTATGATGATATAGGCGATTG
>JBJFCE010000086.1:0-7064 GCA_051888775.1 Lachnospiraceae bacterium
AAGTACCGACGGACTCACAGTGCCGGTCACCGATAGGTTGATCAGCACCGGTTCTACTTTACGGACAGAGCTTTGCAATCGTCTAGTAACAAAACAAAATTAAAGAAGGAGATATAAAGAAATGGCAAAATCAAAATTGGTAAAAGTAAATGAAAAAATTGCTGAAAATGTAGTCGGCGGTTATAAGAAAATCGAGGAAGGTGTAGTCGGAGGCTATAAAAAAATCGAAGATGGAGCAGTCGGAGGGTTCAATAAAATTGCGGATAAGTTCGTAGACAATTTTTTGACCAAGGATGGAGAGTCTGTTGAAGAGGCAAAAGAAAGATTGGCTGCAGAACAGAAGGCCAGAGAAGAAGCAAGCAAGGCAAAACTCGAAGAATGCTCGATACATCAGAACGGAATTGTAGAGGAAAACAAGAAGATGCAGGCTGCAACATTAGAGGCAAGAAGAAAGGCAGGGATTGAATAATGAAGAAAAGTACATTTGTAGCTATGATTTTAGGAACAATCGGTGGTATTCTGTTTGCGCTTGGAATGTGCATGGCACTGATACCGGAGTGGAATGCATTTAGACCGGGTGTCATTATGGGCGTGATTGGAGTAGTCGTGCTGCTGATCATGGTATTTGTGTGGAGAAAGATGGAAAACAAAGAACCGATCAGGCCTTCCGGAAAAACGATAGGCGCAACGCTGCTCGGAATCGTTGGAGCGCTGCTGCTGGGTGTCGGCATGTGCCTTACAATGGTATGGAGTCATATGGTTGCCGGAGTTGTAATCGGAATCATTGGTATCGTTGTACTTCTCTGCCTGATTCCTTTTATTAAGGGCTTAAAATAAAAAGAGCAAAAAGGACTTAAGGTGCTATTCATCCATCAGCTACACTGATAGCTATGTTTATAGTTTTCATAAGAAGGGCTTTATAGCCGGGAAAGGAAAGCAGATATGAGAGCAGCAATTTATAATGGGCAAAAGGATATCTTAATGACGGAGCTTGAGACACCGATAGCCGGAGACAACGATATTGTGGTACGCAATTTGTATGCAAGCATTTGCGGTACGGATGTTGCTGTTTACATGCATGGTCCCAATACCGGACACCGGGTAACGGTGGGTGGTGAATTCGGACATGAAATGGTGTCCGAGGTTGTCCGGGTCGGAAAAAATGTAAAAGATATTTGCGTGGGAGACAGGGTATATCCATATCCGAGACTTGCAAAGGGTGATCCGAAGCGTGCAGGAACCGTAGGCGGTTTTTCGGAATATGTGCTGATTCCCAATGCACAGTTAAATCAGCAGGTATATGCTGTGAGTGATGCAATATCATCTAAGGCTGCTTCCCTGATAGAGCCCTTTACAGTCGGCTGCCGCGCAGCCAGACGCGCGATGCCAAAGCAGGGCGAGAAGGCAATTGTTTTTGGGGCAGGAACAATCGGAATTGCAGCAGCTATAACATTAAGTTATTTTGGCTGTGAAAAAGTGATGATCTGTGATCATTCGGATTACAGGCTGGAAAAGGCAAAGAACTTAGGATTTGCAGTTTGCAATAATGGAAAAGAGGATTTAAAAGATGCAGCGATTGCTTGCTTCGGAGAAGCTCCTTCTTTAAAAGGAACCACTGCGGATGTAGATATCTATATTGATGCGGCAGGAGCAGAAAGTATTCTGGAACTGTATCAGGAAATGGGAAAAATCGAATGCCGCATGGTAGTGGTGGCTGTGCTGGCAGGAAAACGTCCGGTAGATATTCTGGGTATGACTTTTGCACAGCATGCACTGATCGGCTCCGGAGGCTACTTCCCGGAAGATGTGCGGGATGTTATGAAGATTATGGAAAGCGGCAAATGGGATATAGAGTCGATCATTACCCACGAATATCCGTGGGAAGAATTGCCGCAGGCGATCGAAAAAGCGTCACAGGTAAATGAAGCTTTGAATGTGGTGATTCATTATTGACTTGCTAGTGATACTGTCTGGCATGGTAATCCATCAGATCCAGATAAAAGTGTGTCAGCGTGCTGTTCATGTAAGGATAGAGCCATAAAAGCCCGATGCCCATGGTGAACATACACAGCAGGGCAAGAGGAAGGAAACTTACCTGAATATAAAAGAGTCTTGCGCGGTGTCCTTTCATGATACGGCGGCTCATAGAAAGGATCTGCCTGACGCTGTAATCCGGAAAATCTACTGCGATATAGAAGCACTGGGACAGGGACAACAGCTGAATATAGGCAAACAAAACTCCGGCGATCAGCGTCAGCGCCATAACCGGATATAAAAAAGCGGATTGTGTGAAAAGGAAAGCTCCGACACTGATCAGAAACGGAATCATACTTAAGAAAGCGATTCCGATATTGACCAGAATCAGTAAGATTCCGACATCCTGATGTCCGTGAAAACCATAGAAAATATCCGACAGACGGAAGTCCCTGCCGGTACAGAAATTCATATAAAATTTGACATTGCCCAGTGTAAAGATACCGACTAAAAGCGAAACAATAAAGTAGATCACATAATAAAGGATCGTATTGATCAGGGTATCTGAAGACAGAAAGTCACTTGCCAGAAACAAGATGAAAGTAGGGATCAGATCAACAACCAGAAGTGCCGAGATCATTTTTCCATAATTATTCAGAAGCTGATCTTTGGCAGCCATTTTTAATTCATAAGAAGTTTTTGTATGATTCATAATTACTCCGTAAAATATCAGCAGGAAGCGTCAACATTCATGCCGGAATAGACAAGGCTGTCTGCTGATTTTTTGTCTTTCTGATAAGGGTTTTCTTCATTATAATATTTAATCTGTGTGGAAGTTTCGCCACCGGCAACATAGGTGCGCCCGCATTCGGGGCAGACAGCGGTTTTTAATGAAACCGAAGCCTGTACGACCTTGCCGTTATTTTGTGCGGCTTTTTTGTAAGCATTGGCAACATGCTCCTGCTCATGGGCACGCACTCTGGAACCTGAGGCCTGCGGTGAAATATGGGCAGCCGATTTAAAGGACACCATTTCATCGGAACCATCCTGATATTTTCGGTTTTGGCAGGTTTCACACTCTGCGGGAGAAGACTTCCGTCCCGCCTGACGGACTGTGGATTCACCGGGATTTTTAATTGCATAGCCGGAAGTATTGCCGGACAGATCACCGATTCTCATAGACTGCTCCTTTCCGAAGATTACGGTAAATCAATGTTATTCATATCTTCAAAAAATTCATCAATGCTTACACCATAGCGTTGCTCAAACATTTCATTTGCCTGATTGTGAATATCCGGGACGTTGGTATACATGTACCAGACCATGACAATCAGCAGGATGTTTAGTATCAATCCGCCGATGCCGGTCGCTGTTCCGGTCACGGCAGAACCACTCATGTTCCTGTTCTTCCCTTTTGACAGAATGGCAAATAAAATAGCTAGTCCGCATGTGATAAAAGGAATGTAGACGGTACACATGATGGTCGTAACAATGGTTAAAATCCCCATGATCATGGAGGCTGTAGCCATTGCGTTTTTTTGCGGTGGTTCGGGCTGCTCGAACTGATAATGATACTGCCCGTTATTTTCATACATATCCATATTTATACATATCCTGTTTCATATCATTTGATATTGTTAATAGATGATTCTACTTGTATCATAGCACTCTTATTGTATTCATACAAATGAAATTTTTCTTAACCGGATATGAACCTGTTTTCATGAAACATGTGCGTGGCTTTTGTTTGAAATATAAGGAATTTTACAGTATAATAGCAAAAGACAGTAATAGGCGATTGCGCAACTCTTTCCGTAAGGCGGAACCGATGCTGATCAACCTATCGGTGACCGGTACTGTGAGTCCGTCGGTACTTAGGTGCCGTATTTTGGCACCTTATGTACCGTTACGGACGAGGTGTAGCGAAAGCGTGCCGGTCACCGATAGGTTGATCAGCATCGGTTCCGCCTTACGGAAAGAGTTGCGCAATCGCCTAAAAGACAATAAGAATAAAAGGAGTACCCGCATGGATATCATTTTAAAAATCAAGAACGAACTTCAGGTAGAGAAATGGCAGGTGGAGGCAGCGGTCAAGCTGATCGATGAGGGGAATACGATTCCGTTTATTTCCCGTTACCGTAAGGAGGCAACCGGCTCGTTGAACGATGAGCAGCTGCGTGAGCTTGGAGAGCGTCTCACATATCTGAGAAATCTGGAAGATAAGAAGGCACAGGTTTTAAACAGTATAGAGGAACAGGGAAAACTGACGGAAGAATTAAAGGAACGGATCGAGGCGGCAGAGACTTTGGTGGCAATCGAGGACCTGTATCGTCCTTACCGTCCGAAGAGAAAGACCAGAGCGAGTGTGGCAAAAGAAAAAGGTCTGGAACCGCTTGCACAGATGATTATGGAGCAGCAGCTTACAGACAGTGTAGAGAAAGCTGCAGAGGCATTTGTAGATCCGGAAAAGGAAGTGGAGACGGCAGCAGATGCCATTCAGGGTGCCAAGGATATTCTGGCAGAGCAGATCTCCGATGTTGCGGATTACAGAACCTATATCCGTAATGCCACCATGGAGGAAGGCGTACTTGTCAGTGAGGCAAAGGACGAAAAGCAGCAGAGTGTGTATGAGATGTATTATCATTACGAGGAGCCTGTGAAGAAGGCAGCAGGACACCGGATTTTGGCTTTAAACCGCGGTGAGGCAGAAAAGGTGCTGACAGTGAGTGTTAAGGCACCGGAAGAGCAGATCCTCCGTTATCTGGAAAAAATGGTGATCACAAATGACAATGAATATACCACTCCTATACTGAAAGAGGTAATAGCAGACAGCTATGAACGTCTGATTGCTCCGGCAATCGAGCGGGAGGTACGTAACGACCTGACCGAAAAAGCAGAAGACGGAGCGATTTCCGTATTCGGAAAGAATCTTCATCAGCTTCTGATGCAACCGCCGATTGAGGGAAAGACCGTGCTTGGCTGGGATCCTGCATTTCGTACGGGCTGTAAGCTGGCGGTTGTGGACCCGACCGGAAAAGTGCTGGATACGAAAGTGATCTATCCGACCGCCCCTCAGAATAAGGTTGAAGAAGCCAAAGCAGAACTAAAGAAACTGATCAAAAAATATCAGGTAGATTTAATATCTGTCGGTAATGGTACGGCATCCAGGGAATCCGAGCAGGTGATCGTGGAACTCCTGAAAGAACTGGATCGCCCGGTACAGTATGTCATTGTCAATGAGGCAGGGGCTTCCGTTTATTCTGCAAGTAAACTTGCAACCGAAGAATTCCCGCAGTTTGATGTAGGACAAAGAAGCGCCGCTTCTATTGCAAGACGTTTGCAGGATCCTCTTGCAGAACTTGTCAAGATCGATCCGAAGTCTATCGGTGTCGGTCAGTACCAGCATGATATGAATCAGAAAAAACTCGGAGATACGTTAAGCGGTGTTGTAGAAGACTGTGTCAATAAGGTCGGAGTCGACTTGAATACGGCATCGGCACCGTTATTGGAGTATATCTCCGGCATCAATAAGACGATTGCAAAGAATATTGTGGATTACAGAGAGGCAAACGGCAGATTCCGGAATCGGAAGCAGCTTTTAAAGGTGGCAAAGCTTGGACCGAAAGCCTATGAGCAGTGTGCAGGTTTTCTTCGTATCACGGATGGGGACAACCCGTTGGATGCCACGAGTGTGCATCCGGAATCCTACGAGGCTGCCGAGCGGCTGATGGAGCGCATGGGGCTTTCCATGGAGGATGTGAAAAAGGCGCAGAAGGAAGCAGGAAAAGCGAATGCTGTTTCCGGAAGTAATAAAGCGGCAGCAGACAGCACGGTTTCCGGTTCTCAGGCACAGGCAGGCAGCAGAAATGCGCAGGGAAAGAACTATGGAAGAAAAGAGCAGCGTGTTGTAATCCGTAATACCAATACGGCAATGGGCAAGGCTCTGGCGGCGGCAATGGCAGGGATGACCCTGGATAATGCACAGTCGGCGGACAACCGTAAGACAACGGGAAAACATGCTCAGGAAAAGGAAGTTACGGTAAAGGATGTGCGTACGGTCAATACACTCATGTCCAAAATAGATAATCCTGCGGCGCTTGCAAAAGAGCTCGGAATCGGTGAGATCACATTAAAGGATATCGTATCCGAACTGGAGAAGCCTTCCCGCGATCCTCGTGAGAACATGCCGGCACCAATTCTCAGAAGTGATGTGTTGGATATGAAGGATTTAAAGCCGGGCATGATTTTAAAAGGAACCGTTCGCAACGTTATTGATTTCGGTGTATTCGTGGATATCGGTGTGCATCAGGACGGTCTGGTACACATCTCAAGGATTACGGATCGCTTTATCAAGCATCCGCTTGAGGCAGTCAGCGTGGGAGATATCGTGGATGTCAAAGTGCTGGAAGTGGATCTTCAGAAGAAGCGGATTGCTTTAACGATGAAATTGAATGAGGATGAGAAGAAAAGATAAAGAAAAGATAAAGAAAAGATAAAGAAAAGATAAAGAAAAGATAAAGAAAAGGTACCTGTGATTGATAGGTATCCTCTTTACCGGTTTGTCCGGTAAAGAGGGAATCTATCAATCACAGGTGCCTTTTTGAAAATGTGTAAAGCATAGCCTATATTATTGTATATTACAATATTTTTTCTGAACGTATACAAAAAAGCATGCAACGATCAAAACTGTCACACATAATATAGGCAGCGCATAGAGAAGACCATTTCGTATACCGCCGATGATGGCAGCGGTACCGCAGCATGTCAGTCCGATAGAAAGGAATAGCACGCCCTTTCCGAGCGCCTTGGCATATCCTTTTTTGTCCGTAGTATTACGAAATGTTTTTCCGTGTATCACGGAAGTATTTCCGCGCAGCAGCGCAATTGAAGTGAAGAAAAGCACGATACTGACAAACCACATCATAATACTGAAACCGATCATGGTACGACCTCCTGACTTTGATTTTTATGGATGATACATTCCATAGTCCGCCATGCACCATTCGGGTGCCTGCCATGCACCATTCGGGTGCCTGCCATGCACCATTCGGGTGCCTGCGGCACCCTCATTCACGGGCTTCGCCCTATGG
>JBJFCE010000087.1:0-6821 GCA_051888775.1 Lachnospiraceae bacterium
ACGAGGTGTAGCGAAAGCGTGCCGGTCACCGATAGGTCTATCAGCACCGGTTCCACTTTACGGACAGAGTTTCGCAATCGCCTAATTTATTCTTAACGGTCCATTCCCTGATCAGAAGAAAGCCTACGTGACCATTCATCCGGATGCTTTCTTAAATCGATCATATCCGCAAACGCCTTTAATACCATTGCTTCTTTATTGCATTCCACGGTATTTTTACCGGTATCATGCATCAGATTGTCCTGCCCCATCTGCCAGATAAACAAATCACACAACGTATATCCGGCATAGCATACCCGATCTAAAAAAGTTCTATGCTCCATATAATAACACATTTCCTCATAGAGTGCCTGATCCGAAAGCAGTTCCATCCATAGCATATCTGTAAAAGCTTCCGTCATTCCCGCAAAGCTGCCAAGTGCTCTCAAATTCTCATATACCTTTATCTTGCCTGTGTCAATAATCATTCCTGCCATGATATCGCTCCATTCTTCTTCGGCTGGCGATATTTATTCTATCATGAAGATCGTATTCATACAATAAAAAACGGTTTTTTGAAATCATAAGATTTCAAAAAACCGTTTTCATCTTTTTGAATCAAATCATACAAATATGAAAATCAACCCTTTACGGCACCTGCAACCATACCCTTGATGATCTGCTTGCTGAATGCGAAGTAGAAGATAACAACCGGTGCCATTGTCAGAAGCATTGCGGACATGATCTTCGGATAATCTGCAAGGAACTGTCCGGAGAACTGACGCAGTGCAAGAGGAACCGTTGCCCAAGGTCCGCCGCTCTTTAACAATACAAGAGCAAAGGAGAACTCATTCCAGCATCCGAATACATTGATGATCGCAACCGTTACCAGTATCGGGCGACAAATCGGAAGGATGATGGAGAACAATGTTCTTGTGAAACTGGAGCCGTCAATTGCCGCTGCTTCTTCCAAAGCAGACGGTACGCCTTTGATATACCCTTGTACCAGGAATATTGCAACCGGTAGGTTGAATGCAACATACGGGAATAACAAAGTATACCACTGATTATCCATATGTGCTCCGGAGAAAATAATATAAATCGGAACCAAAAGGGAATGGATCGGAATCAGCATACCCATCAGGAACATTACATACAACGGTTTATTCAACTTAAAGCTGATTCTTGATAAAATATATCCCACAATAAATGCGCACAAAACAATCAGCAATACGGATAAAATCGTTGTTCTGGCACTGTTCAACATAGAACCGACCAAATTGAATTCTTTATTGCTTAATACCTTAATATAGTTTGCAAAGGACGGATCCTTTGGCAATCCCATAATATCAGCATTAAATACTCTCTTCTCTTTTAAAGAAGAATAAAACATCCACACCAGCGGGAAAATACAGCTCAGGGAAAAGATCCAAAGTACAACATTCAGAAATACACCCAAAACTCCTTTTCCGATCCTGTGACTCATGGAATTGTTCTCAACCTTTGTTATCATTTCTTTCTTAGCCATTGAGAGCGCCTCCCTTCTGTCCTGCTGCAAGTGCTTTCATTTTCTTTCTCATTTCCTTATCTGTCTTCTTCTGCAGTTTCTTTTCTTCTCTGTCGTACTTATCTGTTGTCAGCCAGTTCAAGAGTAACTGGGAACCACCGATAACAGCCAGAGCACATACGAAAATTCCTACAGAAATACAGCTACCGTATCCGGGATTAGACTGTTCGAAAGAAACTTTATAGCCATACAGCGCCATAACCATGGAAGAATATCCGGGTCCACCTTTGGTCATGACGAGAATATTATCAAATGCTTTCATATTACCTGCAATACAAAGAGTAACGCAGACAAGCAGTGTATTCTTAACTAAAGGTAAAACAATGTAACGTGCACGCTGGAATGAGCTTGCACCATCAATTTCGGCAGATTCCAGAATCTCTGTATCAATTGCAGATACTGCCGACAAAATAATAACCATGTAATATCCGATATACTGCCAGATCAGAGGAATCGATACCAGCAACATAACAAGGCTCGGCTCATTCAGCCATACCTTCTTTGCTTCCGGATGTCCGATTGCATCTAATACCCAGTTCAGGATACCTCTCTTGTAATCGTAAATCATTGTCCAGATAAAGCCAAGGGACACAGCCGCAATCGTGCTCGGGAAGAAACCGAAGGTTCTGTGGATTCCTTTACACTTTACAAGCTTTGAATTGATCACAAGAACAAGAACAAATGCAATACCGATCTGACCTATAATACAGGCAACCACCAGATACATATTGTGCCCGAAAGAACTCCAGAACACCTTATCATGGAACAGGGAAATATAATTGGTAATCCCACTAAAAGTCTTATTTGGACCACCATGCCAATCGAAAAAGCTATAAAAAAGCGCTGCTACCAACGGTACGAATACAGTGAATATGAATAATACCACCGGAATCAGCAAATACGCGAAAATAACTCTGTTTTTCGGTCTGATAGAATTCAGCATGTTTTCGCCTCCCATTCATTATTGCGTAAAGACCTTCTGCAATACCTCCAGAAGTGATAAAAAAAACGAAGCTGTCTTCGCAAACAACCGTTTGGGGTAGGCTCCGTCATGTTTTTTTATAGACCGCCCGGAGGAGTTTCCTCCGGACGGTGCTATGATTATGAAGTCTTCTTTTCGTTCAGATTACTGAGCTAAGTAAGCTTCGTATGCTGCCTGTGTATCAGCTGCAACGGTTGCCGGATCGATATCTCCGTTAACCATTTCCTGCATCTCTGTATTTAATACAGACCATACAGAACCGTCTACATAGGAGTCATAGATTTCACAACCCTTGTTATCAACATAGGAGAAGTTGTAGAAATCTACAGTAAACTGATCAAATGCGCTCAGATCTACATCTGCGCCGCAGAATCCGCCAAGTGCATAGTTAGCACCAACAAATTCAGCGAATGCAGGACCTGTTAAGTACTGAGCAAGATCAACACATGCTGCAAGTTTCTCAGGATCTTCAGCAACCTTAGCGTTGATAGCGATACCATATCCAAGACCGATGTTCTGGTAGTTATCATACTGAGTTGCATCTGCTGTCTGAGGAAGAACTGCAAACTTGGTGTTTGCATACTTGTCAGCATCAAGAGAAGCCTGGATGTAGGAAACATCCCAGTTACCACCGATGAATGCTGCTGCATCACCGGAGATGTAGTACTCACGAGCATCTTCGTTTGTGATTGCATTGAAGTCTGCATTGAAGATACCGGAATCCTTGAACAGTCTCTGGGTCTCTGTCAGAGCTGCAACGAAAGCATCATCTGTGAAGGAAGCTTCGCCGTTACCAGCAATGATGTTGGAGAACCATTCTGTTCCTGTGTACTGATATCCTAAAGCGGATACGAAGCAGGAGTTCAACTGCCACTGACCACCATTACCGAAAGCGATGGTATCAATGCCCTGCTCCTCGAAGTAAGCGTCTGCTGCTTCAACTTCTTCCCAAGTAGTCGGGAAAGAATCATAACCAGCGTCTGCCCACATCTGTGCGTCGTAAACAACTACTGTACATGTACCACCTGTCAGTGCAGGGAATGCATAGTACTTACCGTCAACTGTGAAAGGTACTAAGTAGCTCATGATGTACTGATCAGCATAAGGAGATCCTGTGATGTAATCAGTCAGATCCAGAACTAAGCCCTGGTTTGCCCAGCTGATGGAGTTCATACCCTGAAGTAAGAATACATCAGGAAGGGAATCTGCTGCTGCATAAGTAGCGATCTGTGTCTTGTAATCAGAGTTTGCGAGAACTTCCTGATTCAGAGTGATGTCCGGATGAGCAGCTTCCCACTCAGCGATACATGTTCTGAATCCGTCAGAACCACCGTTTCCTTCAGATTCCTCAGAAGTAGAGAAATGCATGAAGTTGATCTCACCTGTGTAAGCAAGACCTGCTGCATCAGCGCCATCATCTGTTGCATCAGCGCCGTCATCTGTTGCATCAGCGCCGTCATCTGCTGCAGGAGCTTCTGTTGCTTCAGGAGTTGTTGTGCTGTCATTGTTAGCAGCATCATCTTTGCCACCGCAGCCAGCAAGTGCAGCTACCATAGCAGTTGTTAATAACACACTTAATAATTTCTTTTTCACTTTTAATTATCCTCCTCTTATAAAGTGTGAAGTTAATAGTTACCGCATATATATCATTATCACTTGCGTGTGATATAAATGCCTTAGGCATTGTACTTTGTTCAGGCATGGGTATTGTTTTTTTCATGCCTGACGCTATTATAACACATAATTATTGATTTTCCAACCTATATACTGATTTTCCTTTTTCCAATGTCCCCTGAACGGTGATCTGCTCGATCAGAGCACTCTTGGGATGTTCGATCATCTCGATCAATTTCAGGGCTGCCAGTTTTCCGATTGCTTTGGTATCCTGACAGATCGTAGTCAGCCTCGGTTCCAACTGATATGCAATATTCAATCCGTCATAGCCCGCTACCGAAATATCTTCCGGTATCCGCAGACCATAGCCTTTAATAACATTGATCCCACCGATTGCAGCAAAATCATCCGGATACATGATGCAGGTCGGACGATTCTTTAATTCCAGCAAACACTGCGTCTGCTTTGCTGCCATGCGCATATCTCGATACGCTGCCGGCAAAATGTATTCGTCCGGAATCTTCAGTCCCAGTTCCTCGGTTGTATTAAAGAAACTGGATAAGCGGTTGGTTGTAACGGTTGTATCGTTACCATATATGTAAGCGATCTTTCTGTGTCCCATTTCATATATATAAGAAACAAGATCTCTGATTCCTTTGACATTGTCGGATATCACCGTTGTCGTATCAGTATATACATAATCGATCGTTACAACCGGCACATTGCTCTGCATCAGTTCGATCACTTCCGGATCCCTGAAATTAATGCAGGCAATTACGATTCCGTCAAGTCCTCTGTATCTGCTGTGTTCCAAATAAGACAAACGATTCTTTCTTGTCTTACTGCAGTTGAGAAACGTAATGTCATAGCCGCGTTCCTCAGCATTCTTCCTAAAACTGTCCAGTACATTTGCGAAATAATCATGCGTCAGCCCGCTCTGAGATTCATCCGCAAACAGGACTCCGATATTATAAGTCTTATTTGTTTTTAAAGCTCTTGCCGACAGATTCGGAAGGTAACCCATTTCCTTGGCTACCCGCTTAATGTACTGCTTTGTCTCTTCCCCGATGTCATTGTGGTTGTTCAGCGCTTTGCTGACCGTTGCTACCGAAACACCACAGGCGGCAGATATGTCTTTCATCGAAACCATCTATCAGCTGCCCCCTTCGTTCCCCGTAGCCATCAGATCATGAGCCAATTCCTTTCACAGCAAATAAACGCTTAATCGTTTTCGCATTGTTAGTATATTACAACATTTATACTTTTTCAATCTTTTATTGTGCAATTTTATACATTTTTTAGTTTTTTGTAAAAGTTAAACAGAGCGCTTTTTCATATTTTGTATATTTTACCGATTGATTTTCCGTTGTTTTGGCAATAGGCGCATGTGTTTTTTCTTTTTTATGTCATTCTGACGAAAAAAATCGTTTTTCACGCCCTTTTCAAGCCTGATTTTTGTGCGAACGGACCATGTGTTTTTGGTTGATTTTTCGTCGTTTCTTATGTATAATTGAAAGCAGTGGAATACATAGACGGGCTGTGTGTATATGCGATTACTTAAACGTTTTCGTATTTGTCCTTTCATTATGTATGGTAATGGGATTTGTACTGTCCACGATCACAAATTCCACATCAACTATAACAACAAAAAGGAGAACAGATTTATGAAATTCGGTTACTTCGATGACGCCAATCAGGAATACGTCATCACCACCCCAAAAACTCCGCTTCCATGGATCAACTACCTTGGTTGCAATGAGTTCTTTTCACTCATCTCCAACACATGCGGCGGTTATACCTTTTATAAGGATGCAAAGCTTCTGCGTATTACAAGATACCGCTACAACAATGTTCCTTATGATTCAAACGGTAAATACTACTATATTAAAGACGGTGATACCATCTGGAATCCGGGTTGGCAGCCGATGAAGACCGATCTGGACACTTATGAATGCCGTCATGGTATCGGTTACAGCCGCTTTACTTCTTCCAAAAACGGTTTGGAAGCATCCGTTCTTGCTTTTGTTCCTTTAAATGATAACTGTGAGATCAATCAGGTAAAGCTGACGAACAAGTCTGACAAAGTAAAGGAGATCAAACTCTTTTCTTACGTTGAATGGTGTCTTTGGAATGCAGATGATGATTCCAGAAACTTCCAGCGTAACCTGAGTACAGGTGAGGTTGAGGTAGAAGGCTCCACTATCTACCACAAGACCGAGTACCGCGAACGTAGAAATCACTATGCAATCTTCTCCGTAAACAGCCCGATCGACGGCTTTGACACGATCCGTGACGAATTTATCGGTGCTTACAGAAGCGGCTCCGATCCTGAGGTCGTTGTCAACGGACAGGCTAAGAATACCATGGCAAGCGGCTGGTCACCGATCGCTTCCCATCAGATCAATATTACTTTACAGCCGGGTGAGACCAAATCTCTCGTATTTGTTCTGGGCTATTGTGAGAATCCGGATGACGACAAATGGGATGCTCCGAATGTTGTAAAGAAAGCTCCCGCAAAAGCACTTTTGGCAAAATTCCAGACGGATGCGGATGTTGAGAAGTCCTTTGCCGAGCTTCAGGACTACTGGAAGACACTGCTTGCAAAATATACCGTGGAATCTTCCAATGATAAAGTAAACCGTATGGTAAATATCTGGAACCAGTATCAGTGTATGGTTA
>JBJFCE010000088.1:0-33525 GCA_051888775.1 Lachnospiraceae bacterium
AATGATAAAGTAAACCGTATGGTAAATATCTGGAACCAGTATCAGTGTATGGTTACCTTTAATATGAGCCGTTCCGCTTCTTATTATGAATCCGGTATCGGTCGTGGTATGGGCTTCAGAGATTCCTGTCAGGATCTGCTCGGATTCGTTCATCTGATTCCGGACCGTGCAAGACAGAGAATCATTGATATCGCTTCTACTCAGTTCGAGGACGGTTCTGCATATCATCAGTACCAGCCGCTTACCAAGAAGGGTAACTCCGACATCGGTTCCGGCTTCAATGATGACCCGTTATGGCTGATCGCCGGTACAAGTGCTTATGTACGCGAGACAGGCGATATGTCCATTTTGGATCAGATGGTTCCTTTCGACAATGACGAAAGCAAAGCAACTCCGCTTATGGATCATCTGAAACGTTCCTTCGACTACATCGTAAATCACAAGGGACCTCACAAGCTTCCTCTGATCGGTCGTGCCGATTGGAATGACTGCCTGAACTTAAACTGCCACTCTTTACATCCGGGTGAATCCTTCCAGACTTTCGGACCTTCCGAAGGACCGGTTGCAGAATCCGTATTCATCGGCGGTATGTTCGTAAAATACGGTCAGGAATATGCTGATCTGTGCAGACTGCAGGGAAAAGATGCCGAGGCTGACAGAGCTCTTGCAGAAGTAGAAGAAATGAGAAAAGTACTTCTTTCAGACGCAGGCTGGGACGGCGAATGGTTCGTTCGTGCTTATGATTCCTACGGAAACAAAGTCGGCAGCAAGGAATGTGAAGAAGGACAGATCTACATCGAGCCGCAGGGCTTCTGTGTACTGGCAGGTGTCGGCGTAGAAACCGGAGAAGCAAAGAAAGCACTTGACTCTGTAAAAGCAAAGCTGGATACCGATTACGGTATTATGATCCTCCAGCCGGCTTATACCAAATATCATGAAGAACTCGGTGAAGTTTCTTCTTATCCGCCCGGATATAAAGAGAATGCCGGTATCTTCTGCCACAACAATCCATGGGTTTCCATCGCAGAGACTGTAATCGGACGCGGAGACCGTGCATTTGAGATCTACAAGAAGACCTGTCCCGCATATACCGAGGAGATCAGCGAGATCCACAGAACCGAGCCTTATATCTACTGCCAGATGGTTGCAGGACGTGATGCGAAGTTCCACGGTGAAGGAAAGAACAGCTGGTTAACAGGTACCGCTGCATGGACCTTCGTCAATATCTCCCAGTATATCCTGGGTGTATATCCTACCCACAACGGTCTTTCCGTAAATCCTTGTGTACCGACAGGCTTCGGCGACTTCAAGGTTACCAGAAAATTCCGTGAAGGCACCTATAACATCGAGGTCAAGAACCCGAACAACGTAGAAAAAGGTGTTGTCAGCATGGTTGTTGACGGCAAAGCCGTAGACGGATGTGTCATTCCTTATGAAAAGGGCAAGGAAGTTTATAATGTTGTTGTAACTATGGGTTAATATTGTAAGAATTTCATAGTAAATAAAAAGTGCGAGGTATTATCCCCGCACTTTTTTATTCCAAATATTTATAAACCATTTCATCCAGATGCGGCCGTTACCCATAGATCCGTTAATCCAAAATAAATATGGGCAAAGAAAAAAGCACTCCGATTTTCGGAGTGCTTCACGTGCGTTAGAGGATTCGAACCCCCGACCTTTTGGTCCGTAGCCAAACGCTCTATCCAGCTGAGCTAAACGCACATCTGCTCTAAGCAACGAATATATACTACCTTAAAACAGATGCTTTGTCAACTGCTTTTTTATCTTTTCATACCATTCTTTTATCCCATTGTTTTTTCTCTTTTTACAGTCCTATTTTTTCCTATTAATATTGTGATTATTTTGAATTTCTTACCGTTTTTGACTCGTCCAGTCATAAAAACTGATATTCAGATCCACCGGTTCACTGATTCCGCTTACCGTGCCGCTGTCGGAATACTGCCATACCTCAAAATCATACGGATAATAGAAATACGGAATATATGCTGCAAACCACTTGTCATACTCTTCCAGTCTGGTCAGATCCAGCATCAGCATAAAGCTCTGCAGATTTCCGTAGATCATCGGCGTATAACCCGCCTCTTTTACCCGCTCGCAAAAAGCAATCGCATGATCGGTCCACTGCTCTTTTGTCAATCCGTTGGTTCTGGCGCTGTCCGAATTCACATCCTCAATATCCAATACGACCGTACACTGAATCCCATACGGAGCCATTGCCTCGATCAGGAAATCAGCTTCCTCAATCGCTTCTTCCTCACTGACTGCCGCTGAAAAGAAATATACGCCGACATCCAGTCCCGCTGCAAGCGCACCTTCAATATTGGCTTCAAACTGCTCATCCACAACCAGCTTACCTGTACCGTAGCCACGAATTCCCATACGGATAATCGCAAACTCCACACCGTCCTGTGCAACACTCTCCCAGTCGATCACACCTTGAAAGCTGGAAACATCAATCCCTTTTCTGGAAACCTTCTGACCATCTTCGTAATACTCATAGACCTGATCTTCACCAATGACCAGATTCTCCGTCAGATAAGGGCGCGGCTCCAGCCGCTCATCAATCTCCATAAAATGATAACTTCCGTCTGCAACAAAGACAATCTGATCCGGAAAAAAGTAACGCAGCATCGGAACGGTTCCTTCTCCGCTTAACATCAGTTCTTTTAACGTCGTCAAATATTCCTGTTTTTCCGCTTCTGCCCCTTCTTTACGGGCATTATCTAACATTGTATTCAATTCTTCCTGAGTATAGACAACGCTCCCGTCCTGTGTTGTTTCCGCCACCTGCTCCTTCAGCCGATTGTTTTCCAGCTTGAAATAACAAAAGATCACAAGACATCCCAATACAGCAAGAAAAGAGAGCATCGCAAAAAAGATAATCGCAATGCTTCTCTTTCTTTCTCTTCTCTGTCGCGGCGTCCGCACAGTCTCTCTCTGTACGGTTTCTGCCGTATGATTCTTCTGGTCTAAATCCATCCCGTATCTCATGTTATGGTTTTATCCTCATTCAACAGCACATGCTCAATGACTGCCAAACTTTTCTGCCTGTGCGTTGATCAACTCTACATCGTCAAAATAATTGATCTTCATCGCAGCTTTGACTTCTGCCATAGTCTGTGCGGCTACCTCTCTCGCTGCTTCCGTTCCTGATTTCAATATATCATAAATTGCCGGAATATCTTTTTCTAATTCTTTCCTGCGGTTACGGATCGGTTCCAGTTCTTCCTGCAATACGTTGTTTAAGAATTTCTTTACCTTGACATCGCCCAGACCGCCGCGCATGTAATGTTCTTTCAGCTCGTCCAGATTCTGATACTCCGGAAGATACCGTGCAAACTGCTCGTCCCTGCAGAATGCATCCAGATAGATAAATACAGGATTTCCATCCACCTTGCCCGGGTCCTCTACACGAAGATGATTCGGATCGGTAAACATGGACATTACTTTCTTTCTCACATCCTCCTCGGTATCGGACAGATAAATACAGTTACCGAGAGATTTGCTCATCTTTGCCTTTCCGTCAATACCCGGAAGTCGTAAGCACGCCTTATTATCCGGCAGCAAAATTTCCGGCTCCACTAAGGTCTCACCATATACGCTGTTGAATTTATGTACGATCTCCTTGGTCTGCTCTAACATCGGCATCTGATCCTCTCCAACCGGTACCGTTGTGGCCTTAAACGCCGTAATATCGGCAGCCTGACTGATCGGATAGCAGAAAAATCCCACCGGAATACTTGCCTCAAAATTACGCATCTGGATCTCGCTTTTGACCGTCGGATTTCTCTGGAGTCTGGATACCGTTACCAGATTCATATAATAAAAGGAAAGCTCTGTCAGTTCCGGAATCTGGGACTGAATCAGGATATTGGACTTAGCCGGATCGATTCCGCATGCCAGATAGTCCAGTGCTACCTCTATGATGTTCTGACGCACCTTTTCCGGATTGTCCGCATTGTCCGTCAACGCCTGTGCATCCGCAATCATGATAAATATCTTATCGAACTCACCGGAGTTCTGTAATTCCACTCTTCTTTTCAGTGAACCGACATAATGTCCAACATGGAGTCTTCCTGTCGGTCTGTCACCCGTTAAAATAATCTTTGCCTTTGACATGATCTGTCCTCCTAATACTTTTCACGGAATTTCCGCATTGCCGCATACAATGGTTCACCCGTAAATTCTCCACGGTTCTACTGTACCATATTTTCCTGCACACTTCCAGTAGAACATCAAAAATCCGAATGTGATCCGTGAGGTTCTGCCTTCAGCGGTTGCGGACACAGAGAGAAAGCTTGGTTTGGTGACCCTTGAAAAACGCCGGTACTTAGCGAGGTACTTTCGAGCTTAGTACCGCTGCGATTTTTCACGGAGTGAGAACGTGTCACCAAACCAAGCTTTCTCTCTGTGTCCGCAACCATTGATGAAAGAACTGACGGACTACATTCAGATTTTGTATCTTCTGTAGCTACATCTGATGCCGTACGATCTTATATTCATCATCTAACTGGAAATAGGGACATTCAAAATTGGTTCCGCTTAAAAACCGTTGCATATCATCCTCATCCAGATTCACATCGCAGACATAGCATTCATAATCTTCATCATAAGCATAATTGGCGCAATTATCACAGCTTGTCATTTCTTTTCTCCTTTTACAGAAGCTACCCATTCATGCAAAAATTCTGTCTTTTGCAGTTTATGATGCCAACAAATATGCAAAATACCCTGCATAAGCGACCAACATGATCACGCCTGCCGGTCTGTTCAATTCTTTTTTCCGGAAGGTTGCTGCCAATAGGAAGACCGCTGCCGCAATGCTTACAATACCGTCCAGCAGAAAATCCCTACTGTAAGGAATCTCCGAAATCAAAGATGCTGTACCAAGGACAAACAAGATATTGAAAATGTTACTTCCGATAATATTACCGATTGCAATATCTGCATTTCCTTTTCTCGCCGCTGTTGTAGAAGTGATCAGCTCCGGCAGAGAGGTTCCGAAAGCGACAATGGTCAAGCCGATCAGTCTATCACTCATACCAAGGAAAGAAGCAATCGCAGAAGCATTATCAACAGTCACGTCACTACCTATCACAATCGCTACCAGACCTCCGATCGTCATCAGAATCACCAGCCAGATATTTTTCTTCTCGCCCGGTGTTTCCTCCGTTTCGCTTCTGCCCTTCTTTGCCTGCATGATCAGATATACAAAAAATGCAATCAAAAGCGCCCACAAAATCAAACCGGATACAAAATTTAATTTCTCCGTAAGCAATCCCATGACTACCAATACCACTGAGATCAAAATAAGGAACGGCATCTCAACTTTCACCGTGTTTGCCTGTACCTTCAGTTTCCTGATACAAGCCGTAATACCAAGGATCAACAGAATATTCATGATATTGCTTCCGAGTACATTTCCGACTGCAATTCCGGCACTGTCTTTTGCCGCTGCCGCAATACTGATTGCCGCCTCCGGTGCACTCGTTCCGAATGCCACGATTGTCAAGCCGATGACAATCTGGGGAATCCGAAACCGCTCTGCGATCCGGGAAGCTCCTTCCACAAAATAATCCGCACCTTTAATCAAAAGCACGAAACCGACTACCAGTAACAAGACATTTAATGCGATCATTTCTTTACCATCCTTTTTTTAATAAAAAAACTTTTGCACAAACTTATTCCTCAGTCTGTGCAAAAGTCTTGTTCCTAACCGTTCATTAGGGGCATGGCCACTGATTTCTCAGGGGCATGTTGACCATACGCTTGTAACTACTCCCTTTTGTTAAAAAATACTGTATCACAACCGTATCGCTTCGTCAAATTATTTATGATAAATTTTAGCAGAATCGCCTGAAACAGTCCTTTTCTCATGGACATAAGAATCCGTTCTTTGACCCTTGAAAAACGCCAGCACTTGGCGAGGTCTTCCCGAGCCTAGTGTCCGCTGCGCTTTTTCACGGAGTGAGAACGTGTCAAAGAACAGATTCTTATGTCCGTGAGAAAAGGGCTGCTTCAGGCTATACCACGTTTTCCTGCAATTTTATAATTCTTCAAAAATTCTGCATCCGCTTGTGCAAAGATATCGGTACAACAGCGCACTGATCAGTGCATACACTACCGTCAGTCCGATTCCGAACAGTTCCGGCAGAATCATCCCGTCAAGAACTGTCAGATACAACGCACCGGGGATCAATACCAACGCCATTGCCCCAAACATATCTACCAGAGTACTGGCGCTTTGTTTTACCGCTGCGGTTTCCGATATCCAATCCATTTTGGGCAACTTCAGATTCACAACTACGCCCAAAAGCGCAAACATGACATTGGCAATCACCGACATCAATACGGAAAGCACCATTCCCAAGGTTCCCACCTGCAGCACTGCTCCCCAGACCACTGCCGCCAATATCACTACCGGCATACAAATACAAAGCTGCATTTTTACTTTTGCCAGCAGGATATCCTTCGTGGCAACCGGCATGGAACGCAAAATCCACAGATTCTTGCCTTCCAATGACACCGACGGTGCCGTAATGATATTCGTAGAGGACATCGCGCACAGAGCAAGCGGCATCAGTAATACCAGTTGATCTGAAATCTGCCCAACAGCCCCCAGATACTGCATAAGTTCTTCTCTTTTAATCAGTATCGCAACAACGGATACCAACAGAAATATCACACCCAGAGACCCGTTCATCATATAGACCGGAGAAGCTGTAAAATGTCTCAGTTCCTTATATAAAAGTGCCCTTTTTCCGCTTCCGGCTTTCATACGCTGCTCTTTGTAGATCGCCTTGGCAAATCCCCTCTTCGTTGTCGTGATCCTGATAAAGCATTTGGATAGTAGTGCATAAACCAGTGCAAACGGTAAGATCAGGCACAATACCGTTACCAATAGCTGTCTCAAATCCCCTGCTGCCATGCTGTTGCCAAGATAATACAAGGGAAGTGCCGCACCTTTGATTCTCTCTGCAAATATTTCCCCATGCAGGATCAGTGACTGAATATAGACATTGATTCTGCTGTAGCCGTATAAATACAAACCCAGAAATGCAAGCGAAAAGATCATAGTAAACAAAGATTTGTTACGCACTCTGGAACTTAACACTGCAATCAGCCAACCGAACAGTGACGCCAGTGTCATTGACAGTAACGGTAACAACAGTGTCACTATGACATAGGAAAACAGCATAGATGTCCGCACTCCAGCACATTCCAGATAAGCATAGCCTGCCGGCAGCATGACTAACAGGCCGAATACAAAATTATACACATATAGCACAATCATCCTGCTAAATAAAATATCTCCGGGCCGGATCGGCATGGACAGCAAAAGCTCGTTGTCCTTTGCCTCAAACAGCTGCGCCTGTGTCATAAAAATACTTCCTACAAACATCAGCACAAGTGCCATAATCCCTGCCATGCAAAAATACAGCCAATCAATTTCCAGCATATGGAACGGTTCACACAGCTTAGAAAACAGCAGATAAAACATCATAATAAAGCATACAAGCACATAGACCATCAGCAATCCGATGCCGAACGTTGCAAGCACGGACGTCTTTTTCTTTTTTCCGGTCATACCGAATGTTCTTTTGAGAGCTCCTGCCATCGCGCAGAATCGGGAGCGGATCAATGCTTTTCTGATTCTACTCATTCTGATCCTCCAATTCCAGGAATACTTTCTCCAGAGAGGAGTTTCCTTTTACTTCTTCCATCGTTCCCTGCTCCATCAGTTTTCCGTCTTTGATGATTGCAACCTTATCACACAGTTTCTCCGCAACCTCAAGCACATGTGTGGAGAAAAAGATCGCGCATCCTCTGTCACACATCTGATGCATTAACTGCTTTAACTGATGTGCCGCTTTCGGATCCAGTCCGACAAAGGGCTCATCCATGATCAGCAGCTTGGGTTCGTGGATCAGCGCGGAAATAATGGCAAGCTTCTGCTTCATGCCGTGAGAATAAGCAGAAACCGGCTGTGCGAGATCCTGCGTCAGTTCTAACATCTGCGCATATGTTCTGATCCGTTCCTCACGATCTTTGGCAGATACTCCATAAATATCTGCTACAAAATTCAGATACTTGATCCCTGTCATGAACTCATACAGATCCGGATTGTCCGGAATATACGCCATCTGCTGCTTGCATGCAATCGGATCGTCCTTAACAGAGATTCCGTCAATATAAATCTCTCCTTCGTCAAATTGTAATATTCCGCAGCATGCCTTGATCGTTGTTGTCTTTCCGGCACCATTATGACCGATGAACGCATAAATATCTCCTGCCTGAATTGTCAGACTCAGATGATCGACCGCAGTGTGGTTTCCGTATTTTTTTGTCAGATTCCGAATCTCCAACATTGCTTTTCCCATTTGGTTTCCCCTCCGTTTTCCGGCAGTTTTTCCTGCCAATGATCTCTTTTATGCGTTCACTATAAGCCTTCCACCCACTGGAAGGTCAAGCAGTTCTTGCAAAGTTTTTTCAAACTGCCGCAAATTTTAAAATCAAAAAAGAGATGCCTCGCTGATTGCTTGGCATCTCTTTCATTCCGGTTACCGTTTATCCGGCATTTCTCATCAGTTGCGCGATCGTCTTTTTCAGTTCTTCGTATGCGATCTCCGGATCATCAATATCTGCTACTGCTCTCTCCAACGGGCAAATGCCGTCTTTTTTGCGGTTGCTGATCACAC
Source organism: Lachnospiraceae bacterium (assembly GCA_051888775.1). Lineage (GTDB taxonomy): Bacteria > Bacillota > Clostridia > Lachnospirales > Lachnospiraceae > JBJFCE01. Next base: position 8,721 of record JBJFCE010000088.1, read on the forward strand.
CGATGCATTTTTCACATCCATTGGCGATCTTATTTTTCTCCAGATATTCCTTTCCGGACTCACTCATGGTTACTCCATACACCATTTTTACCTGTCCGAGCACAAGTAGCATTGCTGCCGCTTTTCCGATAATTTTGTCTACAATTATCGCATCTCTGAGCAATTCCCTGTCCGTTTCCAGAACTTTGAGGATCGGTTTGACTCCATTTCCGCTATCCTGATAAATAATCCTGCCTTTCTTGATTACAATAAAGCTGCTCTTTTCCTCATGAATCATATTCTTTGCCTGTATCAGCACATCCTCACTTACTATCCTTGTCACATCCTTTGAATGCCTAATCTCCTTTTCCATCAGGCGGACAATGACAGGAATCAGTATAAGCTGAAGGATTGTTCCCGGAATTCCCTCTACCACAAAAGCTGAAGCAGATGCGAATGTTACTACTGCTCCCTTAGAAAGCAACAATGCCGACCAGACTGCTCCATGGACAATACGTCCCGCTATCATGGCAATGATCAGAGTTCCGTACAGACCCGGTCTCTTTTTGGGATAAAGCTTTCCGCATAAAAAACCGTATATAAACAGCTCCGCCGACATAACAGGCAGCATCGGGAAGAAGGATGGCATTCCCGTCAACAAACTGGACAAAAGCGGAGTTATGACTCCGGCAATTCCTCCGCATAACGGTCCACATAAAAAACCGGCGAGAAATATCGTAAAATGCATCGGAAGGAGTACTGTTCCCGCTATCCCAAATGCATGAGAAGTCACATAAGGAATTAACAGACCCATTCCGATAAACATTCCTGTCAGTGTGATTTTGCGTACATCCATTTTCTCCTTCATCATAGGCTCCTTTCCAAAGTATCCCGTTTTATTTCAGTAATTCTTCAATACCTGAGGTAGAATACTCTTTGCCGTCATCTTTTGCAAACTTCGCTTCTTTTATTAAATTGATATGCTTCTCTTTTACCGGATAGACAAACAGTAGTACCAGTATTACCACCAATAAAATCGCCGGAATATAGGTCAGCAGATAGTCAAATTTACTAAGCATTGCGGGATCCTTGACTTCCGCCGTTCCATCATATCCGATAATCGTAAGCGCAATACCGAGTACCGCACTGCTGCAAGCGGAACCAATCTTATAACCAAAGGTTGCAAAGCTGATCACAGAACCTTCCAACTGTTTTCCGGTTCTCAGATAAGTAAGATCAGAGCTTTCATAAAACATGATATAATTGTATGCTGTAAAAAGTACGAAACAAATAGCTGTAATCACACCATGCAGCAACATGATTCCCATATTTCTAAATCCAACGATACCGATGATTACATACGCGATCAAAGCTGCGATGACAGATGCTTTAAAAGCCTTATGAGAACCCAGCTTCTTATCAAGCAATCCGATCAGTGGTACAAACAATGCCCCCGAAAAGGTATATGCAGCCGTTACAATCGAAAGTTGTCCTGCCGAAAGCTGCAATTTATTGCTTCCTACATAAACTATACAACAAAAGATCAAATTGATAAATAGAGTACTAAGAAGATAAATTACTACAGAAATAATATATCCCTTGGTTTTCAGCACTTCTTTATAGCTTGCAAAAATATTTTGGGTATCTTCCTTTGGCGGAAGTTCTTCTACCGGAGTGTCCAGACCCTTGGTAGAAAAATAACTTACCAGAAATCCCAAACCACCTATAAAACCGAGAATCCCCATCGTAAGACTCCATGATGTAGTCTCAATAAAACCAAGCTGTAAGAACAGCTCCACAATGACAGGTACTATGGAAACAGCCAGATTACCTCCATTCCCGATAAATGCCATAACCTCTCTGATGCGCAACCGGTCATCCGGATGCTTTGCAATTTCAGGTAACAGACCATAGAAAGGAACCTGCTCACAGGTAAAGCTCAACCAGAATGCCAGTGCCACAAAACCGTAATATACATATAACGCCGGTCCCATTTCCAGATGCGGTCTGATAAAACACAGCGCATAGGTAATAACGAAAGGAATAAAGAATCGTTTCATCATGATTCTTCTTCTCCATCCCTTTCTGCTGACATCATTTACATATCCGACAATAGGATCCGTAATGGCATCCCAAATCATAGCAAGCGAGAGAATAGTACTTGCCACGGCTGCTTTGATACCGATGATATCAGTCAGATAATATGTAAAATAATTGAAAAACAGAAAATATACAAAATATTCTCCCAATGTACCGACTGAAAAGCCCCAAATTGTTTTCTTAGATAATCTTTTTCCTTCGTTCATAGTGTTTCTCCTTTCCCGCGATGTCTACACTAGATGCCAAACACTTCTACCGCTTTTTCCATACGTTTTCTGATCTCAACCGAGAACGGACAATTTTTCTCACATCTTCCGCACTTCAGGCACTCAGATGCATGGTGCGGCAATGCAAGATAATGATCTCTGACTGTATCGGGCACCTGATCTGTGATCAATGCCAGATCCAGAAACTTATTAACATAAGCAATGGTAATATTGGAGGGACACGGCTGACAATGCCCACAATACATACATCTTCCGGTCACTCCAAAATCCTTAATGGTCAGTATCTCCGAATAGTCTTTCTCCTCCTCACTCATCTCCAGATATCGAACAGCAGCCTTCATCTCTTCCAAAGATGCATATCCAAGCAGATCCGAAACAACCGCAGGCTTATCCAAAGCATATTTCATGCACTGATAAATTGACATTGCTCTTCCGAACGGAGATGTTCCGTCTGACAAAAGTGTCCCACCGCCAAAAGCTTTCATAACAGTAAGTGCAATACCCTTGGCTTCACAGAAATTATAAAAATTCAATCTTGCCGGATTCATCTTTGCTTTATCCACATCAAATCCTTCATGCTCCATCATCTTCCAGATATCCGTATCCGGCGAATTTTCCATATCATAAGCAGGATTGATACTGAACATGCATAGCGCCATCTCATCCAGAGATGCCATTTTGGTTGCAATGACCGGATCATGGGAACTGAAACCGAGTTTTCGTATAACTCCCTGCTTCTTTAACTGCAACGCATATTCATAAACTCCGTTGTCCAGCACTTTGTTATAATCCTCCAACGTGTCTACATAATGAATCATTCCGAAATCAATATAATCCGTTTTCATTCTGGTCAGCATATCATCAAAAGAGAACTTTATTTCATCCATATTTCTTGTTCTTTCATACTGATCATTCTTATGGATGGTTCCAAGATGACCCTGGATATACATTTTCTCTCTTCTTCCTTCAAGTGCTGCACCTACGTGATCGCGGACAATAGGATTCGGAATATACATATCCAGAATATTGATTCCGTTTTCAATGGCAAAATCAAACATCTGAATGGTCTCTTCCAGCGATACATCCTCCAATCGCTCCGAACCAAATCCGATCACACTGAATTTCTCGTCACCCAATTTGTAATCTCTGTATTCCATAACATCTCCTCCTTTATAAAATAAAAAACAGATAGAAAGTGATATATCGCCTTCGATCTGTTTTTGTTCACTCGTAACTATGCAATTGTTATAAAAGCTTATTTCATAAGAAGCTGTATTTCATAAATCTCATCCTGCCAGTCATAAAAGTATAGGGCTGCTTCCATTGCAAAAACCCGTTCAATACTTTTTTTGCCATACTCTTTCTTTATCTTGGAAATAATTTCATCTATGCATTGATCCTGACTAAAAGGCTTACACATAAAACAGGCATATTCCCCGGCCGGAAGTGATTGCACTACTTCCTCTCCTGATAGTTCTCCTTCATTCACAATCAGAAATTCACTCTCCCATATCAGCTTTCCTTTTTCAGAACAGGGGCTAAGCTCATATCCGTATTCCCTCCATATCCCGTTTCTTTTATTCAAGATATTTTCGGCCTCACTCTGCAATGCAAAGTGCAGAGCATCAGAATCCATTTCATCAGAAGCTTGTACGGAGATTACCTTTCTTTCGGGCAACTGCTTCAGCCTGACCGCTCCCGGCTCACAATCCTCTATTGCCTGATACCTTTCTGCCATCCAATTCAGATCAGACACCAACTTTTGCATGGCATCCAGTTTTTTCTGTGCATTCTCCCTCTGTCTAAGCATAAGCTCCACAAACCGAGAAGGATCGTTTGTTTCCAATACTTTTCTCAGCTCCTTAAGCGGAATTCCCATGCTTTTACAAATTTTAACAATTTCCAGTTGCCAAAATTCCTGATAGCTATAGTACCGGTATCCGGTATTTTCATCCGTGTAACTGGGTTTTACCAGACCGATGTCATCATAAAATCTTAAAGCCGAAGAAGATATTCCCGTCTTTTTCTGAACCTCACCTATTGTATACTTATGTTTCATTACCCTTCTCCTTTTTATGCCACTTTAATCAATATAACACAAAAAAGGAAAAAGAAGGAATATTAATTCATCCTGTCATATACAATTTTGAGCGCTTTATCCAGTTTTTCGAGTCCTTCATCAATATGTTCATAGGAAATGGTAAGCGGCGGCTCAATTCTGATAACATGTGCATTGGTTTCCGTACCGGAAAGTAGGACTCCCATTCCAAACATTTCCGTTACTACCTGATAGCCCTTTGCATCATCGCAAAATTCCATTGCGATCAGCAGACCTTTTCCTCTGACTTCCACTAACAGCTTACTATATTTCTTCTGAAGTACCGCCAGCTTCTCCATAAAGTATTTTCCCTTTTCCTGTGCCTGTCCTGCCAGATCTTCTTCCAGAAGGACATTGATTCCGGCAATACCTGCCGCACAGGCAAGCGGATTTCCGCCAGTAGTGGTACTGTGCATCCACGGGTTTCCGAACATATATTTTTCGTAGCAGCGTTTTGTGCATACAGTTGCCGATAACGGCATAACACCGCCACCCATTGCTTTTGCAAGACAGAGAATATCCGGTGCAACTCCCCAATGGTCTACAGCAAACACCTTACCGGTCCTGCCCATTCCGGTCTGTACTTCGTCCGCAATCAGCAAGATATCATACTCATTGCACAACTCCCTTACTTTTGGGAAATAATCATCCGGAGGAATGATAACTCCGATCTCTCCTTCAATCGGTTCAAAAATCATAGCAGCCGGAAGTTCTCCTATATATGCCATGGACTCTACCGTTTTCTTCAGATAATCAAAATCACCGAACGGCACATGACGAATCCCCTGGATCATTGGCAGAAACGGTTTTCGATATACACCTTTTCCCGTAAGCGATAATGCACCCAGCGTCTTTCCGTGAAAATCCTTAGTCGCGGTGATAAAGTAATGGCGATCAGTTGCCATCATTGCCATTTTCATCGCACATTCCACGCTCTCTGTTCCCGAACTGGTAAAAAAGGAAAACTGCAGATCGCCGGGGGTTAAATCGGCGAGCAATTTTGCCAGCATACCTCTGTTCCCGTCAAGGAGCTCTGCACTTCCGAGTGCCTGCTTATCCAGCTGATTTCTGACGGCCTCTACGACTTTGGGATTCCTATGTCCATGATTGAACACCCCAAAGCCTCCCAGCCAGTCAATATACTTTTTACCATTTAAGTCATAAAAGCCGTCTTCTTCGTCAATCCATTCGATAGACTTATAATTTGTAGCTGCAGACTTTCTGTACTCCAGCTGTCCCGGATTCACATATTCGCTGAAATTTTCCACAACCTCCTCCGTAAAGCTGCTACGTTCTTCCTCAGACATTTCCTTTTTGGCAATCATATCCAAAGCATGTTCCGAATAACGCAAAACCTCTGAAAACTCTTTTCTCATATGCTCCTCCTCTATTCTCCATAAGTTTCTTTTAGTATTGTCAAAAAATCCTCATATCCAATAGGTCTCGGATTATCCGCTGCTGATAAATGTACCGAACACTTTTGGGCAAGCCTTTCAAAATCTCCGGGATTGATTCCCGGAATCTGCTTTAATGGCGGAATTCCCAAATCATTTACCAATAGCCGAAGATGATACACTAATTCCTCACAAAGTGCCCTCTTCGATCCGGCCTCCTTGATTCCCATAGCCTGAGCAATCTCAGCATATTTCTCCATCGCTCCCGGGATACTGTAGCGCGTAACATTTGCCAAAAATACTGCATTGGCAATCCCATGCGGGGTATCATATTCCCCACCGATTGTTTCCGAAAGGCTGTGAACCGCACAGGTATCGGAATACCCGAACGCAATTCCGGCAAACAGACTTCCCAGCATAATCGCTTCACAATTCTCAAGATTCCTGTTATATACATAATCTCTGATATTCTCTGCAATCAACTTAACCGCTCGGATACCAAAACTCTCCGTTACAGCATTGGTACACTTTGCAACATATCCTTCTATGGCATGGGTCAACGCATCTAATGCAGTAGCTGCCGCAATCTTATCGGGCAGTCCCATCAATACCTGAGGATCACAAATTGCAATTGTAGCATGACACTTCTCGTCAAAACAGAAAACTTTCGTCTTTGTTGTTTCATCCGTTACTACGCCGCATGTACTTACCTCGCTTCCCGTTCCGGCTGTCGTCGGAATACAGATAAGCGGATATGCTTCCTCCGTGTACGCATTCGGATATTGAATCACAGAAAAATGGGTTGTATGATGCCCCAACATTCCCGCAATTGCTTTACCGGTATCCATGCTACTGCCTCCGCCTACCGCCACCAGAAAATCAACCTGATTATCGGCTGCGAATCCGGCTCCTGCTTCGCAATCCTTTATTCGTGGATTTGCAACGATCTGGTGAAATTCAAATACCGCAAGTTGTTCTCTCTCAAGACTTTCTTTTACATCCGAATAAATGGATGTACTGCATATTCCCTGATCAGCAATCAGAAGCACCCGTTTGGCACCTGACTCTTTTGCCAGCATACCTGTTTTCCTGATCATCCCGCAGCCAAATTCAATTTTGGTTGGCAGCAAAAATGAAAATTCCATCTTTTCACTTCCTTACATTTTCTAATACGCAAAAAAGTCAATGGCTGATACAAATCGCCATTGACTTATCTGAAACGGAGTATAACATTAAAGTTACTTGAACGTCAAGCTTTATTTTTGAATTTTTGAAATTTTATATAATAATTCAGTCCGAAGCATCCTCAGAAACCTGGGGCAATGTCTTAAAATACCACACCACAAGCGGAAGCGCAGTCACAAACGACAACACATCTGCAATCGGCTGCGCCGCCTGCACGCCCAAAAGCCCTTTCCATTTTGTCAAAACAAGCAGAACCGGAATAAAGTACAGACCACTCCTAAGCATTGCCGTAAATGTTGCCTGCAACTTTTTACCGCTGCTTTGCAGCATCATATTGGTCGTTACCATGAGCGGCTGAAATACCAGTGCCAGACACTGAAGCCGCATTGCAAGTGTTCCGATCTCAACTACCGTATCATCATCGCGAAAGATCCTGACCAACGGTCCCGCCAGTATAAAGCCGACCACCGCAAAGGTTCCCAGCAGACAGACTGATAGTACCAAGGTAAAGAAAAAAGCTTTTTTCACGCGCTTATACTTTCCTGCCCCGTAATTAAATCCACAGACGGGCTGAAAGCCCTGCCCGATTCCCAATCCGACCGCAAAGATAAAGAAACACAGCCTGTTTACAATACTCATTGCCGCTACCGCCGGATCTCCGTATTGTCCCGCCGCATGGTTAAGCATCATTGTCGAAACACTGCCCAGTCCCTGACGAAGCAGACTCGGTGCCCCTGTGGTGAAAATATTTCCCATCAGCCCGGCATCAAACCTGATCTTGCGGATGGACAGCTTACTCTGTGTCTTTCCCCGAAGGAACATGGATAAAAGGACGCAGAAGCTGACGATCTGGGACAATGCCGTTGAAAGACCCGCTCCCGCGATTCCCATATCAAAACCAAACATCAGGATCGGATCCCCGATCATATTTAAAATCGCACCGGACAACAATCCCCACATGGAAAGTGATGCTTTTCCTTCAAACCGCAGTACATTATTCATGACAAAGCATGCAATCATAAACGGAGTCGCGAGCAGGATATAAGTCACATACACTCTCGCAAATTTTAAGATCGTCTCCGTACTTCCGAGTGCAAGCAACATAGGATCCAAGAAAAGAAATCCGAAGATTTCTATGATGATTCCCATGAAAACAGCCAGAAAAAAACTTGTCGATGCATAATTTCCTGCATCTTCTGCATTCTTCTTCCCCAGCATTCTTGATATGACACTTCCGGCCCCCTGTCCGAGCATAAAACCGACTGCCTGTAGGATGGACATAAAACCGAACACTACGCCGATTGCTCCGCTCGCACTGTTGCCGAGCTTTCCGACAAAGAATGTATCTACCATATTATAGATATTGGTCACAAGCATACTGATTGTTGTCGGAATACCCAGACTGATCACCAGCCTTGATACCGGTGCCTGTGTCATTTTCTCATGTTGGGACTGATAAGCTGTTTTTATGATTTTCACTTTTACACCTTCCGTACTGCCGTTTTCAAAATCTGCTTTTTCTTTCGGAAACAGTCACTTTTAATTGTATTTTATACTCTTATTCCGCTTTTTTGCAATGATATTTCACCGGATGCTTCGCATAATGAGATTATATATATAAGATTTCTCCACCTTTTTAATTTCTTTTTCCACTGACATTACCGCTTCTTTTTATTATACTGTATTTTAATAACTGTTTACGAAACAGATCATACTGCAATACAAAGAGAATCATAGCGGAATGGAGGATATTGCTTATGTTACAAGGTTTTGAAGCCGGAAAAGTACACCTTGAGCCGGGACTGTTTAAGGAACGCGCTACAATAAACAGAAATTACTTGATGGAATTACAGACACAAGGATTATTACAAAATTTTTATCTGGAAGCAGGTATCGTCATGCCGGGGCTTCAGGTATTGGAGGATCCTGCTACGGCACAGCTTCACTGGGGCTGGGATGCTCCCACCTGTCAGCTCAGAGGTCATTTTCTCGGACATTGGATGTCCGCAGCCTCCATGCTCATTGCGACCGATCATGATGTGGAATTAAAAGCAAAGCTTGACCATATCGTCGAGGAACTTGCTAAATGTCAGGAATTAAACGGCGGTCAATGGATCGGCTCTATCCCCGAAAAATATTTTGATAAGCTGGAACGGGATGAATACGTCTGGTCTCCGCAATATGTCATGCACAAAACGCTGCTTGGTCTGCTACATGCTTATCAATATGCCAAAAATGAGACAGCACTGACGATTCTCGATCATGCAAGTGACTGGTATCTGGCATGGACTGAGAAAATGGCATCTGTAAATCCCCATGCCGTATACAGTGGCGAAGAAGGCGGTATGCTGGAAGTATGGGCAACCTTATATGAATTGACCGGATTGGACAAATATAAAGCACTCGCCGACAGATACAGTCATCCTTCCTTATTTACTAAGCTATCAGACGGAAAAGACGCATTGACCAACTGCCATGCAAACGCCAGCATTCCATGGGCACACGGTGCTGCCAAGATGTATGAAGTCACCGGAGATTCCAAGTGGCTCACACTCGTAGAATTGTTTTGGAAAAATGCCGTTACCGACAGAGGTGAATACTGTACCGGAGGTCAGGGTGCCGGAGAATACTGGGTCCCGCCTCACATGCAGGGACATTTTCTCGGAGACCGTAATCAGGAATTTTGTACCGTTTATAATATGGTGCGTCTGGCAGACTATCTCTATCGTTTTACCGCAGACACCACTTACTCGGACTATATCGAACGAAACCTTTATAACGGTTTTCTTGCCCAGCAAAACAAAGAGACCGGCATGCCGACCTATTTTCTTCCGATGCGTGCAGGTGCAAAGAAGAAATGGGGAACACGTACCAGGGACTTCTGGTGCTGCCATGGCACTATGATACAGTCCCAGACGCTTTATCCCTCTCTGTGCTATTACCGGGATGCCGCACAAAACCGCCTGATCGTCAGCCAGTATATCCCGTCTTCTGTTTGTTTTGAACAAGACGGTAAAAGTATTGAAGTCACACAAAGTGTAGACATGAAATATTATAATGCACAGGCATTTTTTGACGAAAAAGACGAAAGCCAGATGTCACGGTGGCTGTTAAAATTTAAAATACATGCAAACTGCCGCTTTACTATTGCTTTTCGCATTCCCGGCTGGCTGAAAGAACAGCCGACCGTAACAGTCAACGGCGAACCGCTTCAGGAGCTTTCGATTCAAAACGGTTATCTGGAATTGGACAGAACATGGCAGGATGATGAACTTACGATCTATTTTCCGCCATCACTTACCTTTGTATCGCTTCCCGATATGCCAAAGTTGTGTGCCGTCATGGAAGGTCCGATCGTTCTTGCCGGACTGCGCGATGCCGATCGGGGACTGTATACGGATTCCGATGATGCCGCGCAGCTTTTCAGTCCCAGATATGAACATACCTATAGTGTATTTCCATGGCAGCAGAGTACTTACCAGACAGTGAATCAGCCGGAAGAATTCTCTTTTGTCCCACTGTATGACATCACGGACGAACCATACACGCTTTACTTCACCCGTAAAGAATATTGACTGTGATTAAGCGCTTGCAAAAGTCTGTCAGAAGGACACAACGACTACCAAGAAACCTGTTGGCGGAGGGTACTGGGAGTCCGTCGGTACTTAGGTGCCGTACTATGGCACCTTATGTACCGTTACGGACGAGGTGTAGCGAAAGCGTGCCCGCCGCCAACAGGTTTCTTGGCAGCCGTTGCGTCCTTCGACAAAGTTTTACAAACGCCTATTGACTGTAATGATCAAAAGAAGCTGACCACTCCGTCAAGAGTTGATCAGCTTCTTATAATATGCATTCTTATATTGCGTTGGGGTTAGCCCCTCCGTTTTCTTAAACACCTTCATAAAATACTTTTCATCCGGGAACCCACATGCATATGCGGTCTCCTTTATGGACAGTCCGTAATCTGCAAGCAACTTCTTGGCATTTTCAATTCGTATCTTATTCACATACTGTACCAGCGTACTTCTCATATGCTTTTTAAACAATGCTGATAAATAATCTGCCTGATACCCGAATTCATTCGCCAGCTGCTGGACACTGATCTGCTTATAATAATTTGCCTTGATCCATTCTACTACGGAAAATACCACCTGCGGAATCCGTTCTTTCTTATGACTTCTTTGGTCAATCATTTCCTGCGTCAATTCCATCATCAATAGACTGACACTATAATCAAGCATTTCCGTTGTGTACAGCTGCTCCTCCATTGCCATATCCAGCAATTGTCGAAACAACAGCTTCATACGTTTAGATGATGCAATCCGTCCGCTTTCAGGAATAAAATAAGTATACCTCATCTCCGTTCCATTCTCATCCGTCACCGCAAAGGTTTTATCTGCTTTTAAATGTACCCATAGATAAGAAAGCTTTCCCTCCGAAGCCTGATGACCGAAATGCGTCTCGCCGGCTCTTAAGAAAAGATATTGATCCGGACCCAATTCATACGGTATTCCGTCAGCTGTGATATGAAGGATTCCTTCCGTTACCACGATCAGCACATTCCAATCAAAGCATCTGTTATGATGCAGAAAGCCTTCTTTACTGACCAATTGTCCGCATGCCGAAAAGGTAAGCGGCTCCTTTGTCTCAGATACAAAATATCTCATAACGGTTCCTCGTTTTCCGAAAATACGCACCTCATATCCGCATGACAGAAAGTACCATTTCCGCAGTTTCTACCATATTGGTTCCACTGTCCATGCTGCATTTCTGTATATAGCGGTGTGCTTCCTCCTCTGTCATATGGTTTCGCTCCATCAAGAGTGTCTTTGCTTCTATGATCAAGGCCTTCTGTTCCTCACTACGCTCAGCCGGCCGTTCTCTTTTCTTCTTGCGACGACGCAGGATACTTTGTTCCATCATCTCCAATGTATCCAACAGATGATGTACTTTCATCGGCATAGACAGACAGATGATATCGGATCCCTTTTCTGCGGCCAGTGCACTTTCCGAAGCCATAAGCAGCATTTCAAATCCCGGCGGCATGCAGTCGCGTATATCAGAATATAGCATATCAACCATCTTATACCCGCTGATGACAATCCCATCGCCGTATTCATCGCACATACTGATCGCTTTGGCACCGCTGTTACAGGCAAAGACACTCGTGTAACCACTTCGAATCAGAATGCTCTTGATGCTGTTCGCATCCTGAATCTTAGGAAATACAACGATAATGTTTACCACATACACCCCTCCCGTCTGTTTGGTTTACATAATTATTTTTGTAACCGCACTTCACAGTAGGCATGCTCATATCTGATTCAGGTATTGACCGATCTCCCATCGTGTAACCTGAGAACTGTATTCCTTCCACTCTTTCTTCTTTGCTTCAATGTATTTTTCAGAGACGTGATCTCCCAATACTTCCTGTAGGAATTTATCCTTTTCCAGACATTCTACAGCTTCTGACAGTGTTCCCGGAATGGCTTCTATGCGAAATTTCTTCTTCTGTGCATCCGATAATTCAAACACATTGCAATCGACACTCTTTGGCGGCTCGATCTTTTTTTCGATTCCTTCCAGTCCTGCACATAAACATACTGCCAAGAGCAGATACGGATTTGCTGCCGGGTCAGGACTTCTCAGTTCAATTCTCGTTCCCTCTCCTCTGGTTGCCGGCACACGGATCAGCGGGCTTCTGTTCTTTCCGCTCCATGCAATATAAACCGGAGCCTCATAGCCCGGAACCAGTCTTTTATAGGAATTGACAATCGGGTTTGCAATCGCCGTGATTCCTTTCATATGCTTCATGATACCACCGATAAAATAGTATGCTTCCCTGCTTAAACCCATCGCATCTTTTTCGTCGCAGAAAATATTCTTTCCGTCTTTGGACAAAGACATATTGATATGCATACCGGAACCTGCAACACCGTACTTTGGTTTTGGCATAAAAGTAGCATGTTTTCCGTGACGCTTTGCGATCGTCTTGACAGCAAGCTTAAAGGTCATAATATTGTCTGCCATCTTCAGCACTTCATCATACCGGAAATCAATTTCATGTTGAGCAGGTGCTACCTCGTGATGAGATGCCTCGATCACAAACCCCATCTCCTCCAATGTCAGCACCAGATCACGTCTTGCATTTTCACCAAAATCAATCGGTCCCAGATCAAAATAACCTGCCTTTTCGAGCGTATCTGTGGTCGGCTGTCCGTCATCATCCGTATCAAACAGGAAAAATTCGCACTCCGGTCCTACATCAAATTCATATCCCATTGCTTTTGCTTTCAGAATAGCCTGTTTTAACACATAACGCGGATCTCCTTCAAACGGTTCCCCATTCGGGCGATAGATATCACAGATCAGACGCGCAACCTTGCCCTGCTGTGGTCTCCACGGAAATATCACAAACGTAGAAAGATCCGGATACAGATACATATCGGATTCCTCGATCCGAACAAAGCCTTCAATGGAAGATCCGTCAAACATACACTGATTATTCAGTGCCTTTTCCAGCTGGCTTGCCGTAATCGCAATATTCTTCAGATTACCGAAAATATCCGTAAACTGCAAACGGATAAATTCCACATCTTCTTCCTCCACCATTCTTAAAATATCGTCCTTCGTATACCTATTCATACTCCACCATCCCTTTCGTTTCGTATTATCATCTTTGCTCCGGGCGATTCCAAAAAAAATCCCCCGACTTTTTCTATAAAGCAAAAAAGGGCGCTCTTACTCCACTAAGAACGCCCTTGTTCTGTACCATAATCGCACGAATTGAAAATATTGTCAAGTCCCCGATGTCTATTATGACTGACTTGTGAATACACTGTAATAATAAATCATACGGAGATACTGCCATGAATTCCAAAACAAAAATCGTCGTCCTCCATCAGAAGGAAGTCATCTACACAGCTATTTTCATACTGCTCGGTATCTTGTTCATCTTCCTGATGCTGTTCATGTTTCTGCCGGGCAGATCAGATAAATCAAATAACGCACCGTCCGACGCAGCTTACCGCCCCGGAGTCTACACGACCAGCGTACAGCTCGGTGAAAAGACCATGGATATCGAAGTTTATGTGGATGAAAATATTATCCATTCCATCCGCATGGTCAATCTCGACGAATCCATTGCAACACTGTACCCACTGATGGAACCTGCATTCGAAAATCTGGTTACTCAGATCTATGAAACACAAAGTCTGGAAAACATTACCTATGACAGCGATTCCAAATACACCAGCCTGCTTCTGCTGGAAGCGATTGAAGCCTCGCTGCAAAAAGCCGCTGTCTCCACAGATGATCCTGTACTCCCTGAAGAATAATTTTCTGCGGACACTCTCCTTTTGCCGGATATCCGCATACTCATTCTGTTCATAAACTCCCAGCATTGATACGCAGGTATCCGTCATCGGCTGTCACCTGCGTATCATGCACAGTTGTCAATACCTTATATTTTTCAATATCTTTCCTATATCACCTGAAGATATTCTGATGGTACCCTATAACCGTTTACAGCTGCTCCAACTGATCAAGCCACACTCTTGCACATGCATCCGAAGGCATCCGAAGATCGCCTCTCGGAGAAAGCGCCACGCTTCCCACTTTAGGACCGTCAGGTAAACAGGAACGTTTAAACTGCTGACCGAAAAATCTCCGATAAAAGGTCTTTAACCATTTCAAAATCACTTCATCTTCATATTTTCCTGCAAAGGAAATTCTGGCAATACGGTATATTTTCTCCGGTTCATATCCCATACGTAACATATAATATAAGAAATAATCATGCAGTTCATAAGGTCCGACCAGATCTTCCGTAACCTGTGAGATTACACCATCTTTCGGTGGCAGGAGTTCCGGACTGACCGGCGTATCCAGCACATCCAAAAGGACCCTCTCCAGTTCCTCATTACCGCAAGTATCCGCATAATAACGAACCAGATGACGTACCAATGTCTTGGGAACTCCGGCATTGACACCGTACATCGACATATGATCTCCGTTGTAGGTTGCCCAGCCAAGTGCCAGTTCCGACATATCGCCGGTTCCGATCACAAGTCCTCCTGTCTGGTTTGCAATATCCATCAATATCTGCGTCCGCTCTCTCGCCTGTGCATTTTCATATGTCACATTCTGCACTTCCGGATCATGTCCGATATCCCGGAAATGTATATTGACTGCCTCTTTGATATTCACTTCCCGCAGAGTCGTCCCAAGTGTCCCCGCCAGCTTGCAGGCATTCTGATACGTCCGGTCCGTAGTCCCGAAGCACGGCATGGTCACGGCATAAATCTGCTCTCTGGATAATCCTGCCAGATCAAATGCATGTACCGTTACAAGCAGTGCCAGTGTCGAATCCAATCCGCCGGAAAGCCCGATTACCGCCGTCTGACATCCTGTATGCTCATATCTCTTTTTCAGTCCATAAGACTGAATGGACAGAATTTCCTCACAACGCTTTTCTCTCGTCTCCCTGTCATGAGGCACAAACGGCATCGGATCAAAATGTCGTTCCAGCTTAACATCCTCGATCTGCAACGAAAAAGGCACGGTAAGATACTGTTTTGTTTTTTCTTTTCCAAACGTATTCATCCGTCTTCGTTCCATGCATAATCTTCGGACATCCAGATCGGAATAAACTGTTCCCTGCAAAAAGCGCTCACTTTGGGCAAGCAGCGTTCCGTTTTCACAAATCAGATTGTGTCCTCCAAACACCAGATCCTGCGTGGATTCGCCTTCTCCTGCGGATGCATAAACATATCCGCACAGCAGCCTTGCACTCGTTGCCTGTACCAACATTCTGCGATAGTCGCTCTTTCCTACCGTCTCATTGGATGCAGACAAATTGACGATCACATTGGCTCCTGCAAGTGCATGAGAGGTTCCCGGTGTATCTGCCGCCCATGCATCTTCACAAAGCTCTACGGAAACCACACACTCTTTCATATTGTCACAGCAAAATAACAGATTCGTTCCAAACGGAATCTCTTTATCATCGAATATACAGGTAGCTGCGTCCATACCGCTGCAAAAGTGACGCATCTCATAGAATTCTGCATAATTAGGAAGAAATACCTTAGGCACCATTCCCAGCAATTTCCCGTTCTGCACAACTGCTGCCACATTATATAACTTCTGCTCCCGCTCAAAGGGCAGACCGACAAAGACCAGTGCATCCATTCCCTGCGTATGCATCATCACCTGGCGCAACGCATCCTTGGCCGCACATAACAGCGTATCCTGCAAAAACAAGTCCTGACAGGTATATCCGGTCAGGCACAGTTCCGGAAATACGATCAGCTTTGCGCCATGCTCTGCCGCCCGATCAATCTCCTGACATATGACCGCTGCATTGTATATCGGATCCGCTACACGAATCTTTGGTGTAACGGCTGCTACCTTAATAAATCCATGCCTCATACTCTGTCCCTTTCCTTGTTTCGCTCTTGCCCCTTTTACTCTTGCCCTTTTTCGCTCTTGTCCTTTTACACACAACAACCTTCTGTGTATTTCAACCGTTTATGCCTAAACCCTTGCACGCTTTAACATTTCACGAAGCTCGTCCACACTAAAACAGTATTTTTTCCCACAGAACTGACAATTCACTTCAATCTCTTTGCCGTCATCGATCATTTCCTGAATATCTTTCCTGCCAATGCTGATGATTGCACGCGCAACACGTTCCTTGTGACAATCGCAGCGATAGGCAGTCGGTATCGTATCCAAAATTTCCGGCTCCATGCCTTTCAGCAGTCGTTCCAAAATATCCTCCGGGCGATCTCCGGCTTCCAGCATAGCTGTTACAGAAGAAATTCCCTTCAGATTCTCTTCCAGCTTTTCAATGACCTCATCTTCCGCAAACGGCATCAGCTGCACGATAAAACCGCCTGCCTGTTTTACGGTATTATTCTTATTCATCAAAACGCCAAGACCGACCGTACTCGGCACCTGTTCCGACGCCGCAAAATAATATGTTAAATCTTCCGCAATCTCACCGGTCTGTAATGCAGTCTGTCCTACATACGGCTCCTTTAAACCCATATCCTTAATGACACGCAGAACGCCTTTTCCGACCGCTCCTCCGACATCCAGCTTGCCAAGTGCATTCGCCGGCAGAATCACCTGTGGTTCTACCGCATATCCCTTGACATTCGCATGAGAATCCGCGGTTACCGTCAGTCCGCCGACCGGACCATCACCGCGTATCTGTAACGTCAAAATATCCGAATCCCCCTTCAGCATACTGCCCATCATAGCACCGGCTGTCATCAACCGGCCGAGCGCTGCTGTAATAACCGGACTGCTGTTATGAATCTGCCGCGCCGTTTCTGCCATTTCTTTTGTCGTTGCGGCAAATGCCCTGATCTGTGCATTTGCTGCCGTTGCTCTCACAATATAGTCACTCATTTTCCGTTCTCCCGTGCAATTACCACAATCCTCTCGCTTTCATCTCCTGCGGGCAGATCCGTATAATCATCATATGCCGCCACAAAAACAAGTCCTGCTTCCTTCAGGCACTCCATGATCTCGGAAAGCTCATACCCCCGCTGGTAATGCGTCTCTTCATACTTACGATACAGACCGTTTTCCGATTCTCTGATAAAAAGCGTTAAATCGTACTCATTGATCCTATCTTCTTCATCATACCCGTTTTCCCATATAAAACTGCATTCCTCACGGTTTTCGGCAATCACTGTATCTCCGATGACATCACGGTACTTGTGTATGGTATTAAAATCAAACAAAAACAGACCACCCGGATCCAGATAATTATTAACCAATCGGAAACACTGTATCAGATCTTCTCTATCTGTCAGATAATTGATACTGTCACATGCACAGACAACTGCCCGTACCGTTCCGTACAGTTCAAATTCCCGCATATCCTGAAGCAAATAGAGGATCTCCCGGTTTTCCAGTATTTTTTTCCGATTAGCCTCTTCCAACATTTCGATGGAATTGTCTATGCCGATCATATCAAAACCGGTATCTTCCAGAAGCTGCGTCAGCGCTCCCGTACCACATCCCAGCTCCAATAATAATCCATCCGTAATCCCCGCCTCACAAAGCTTTTGCTTCAAGTACGCACACCATACTTCATAAGGGGTTTCATCCATGAAGATATCATATACTTTTGCAAAATCCGTATATGCTTCCATCCTGTATTATCCTCTCTCTATCACCGCTTACCCTAAAATCGCTCCGAGCAATCCGTATGAAAAAACAGACATGATAATCGTTGCCATGGCGATTCCTACAAGTTCTGCCAGAACCGCTTTCTTAATATCAATTTCAAGCAGTGCCGCAATCAGAGATCCGGTCCATGCCCCCGTTCCCGGCAGGGGGATTCCGACAAAAAGTGCAAGCCCCCAGAATTCCCATTGCTTAATCCTGTCACTCTTACTCATAGCCTTTCTTTCCAGCCGTTCAATCAGCCCATGAAACAGCTTTGTCTTTCCAAGCCACTTAAAGATCTGTCTGATAAACAGTAAAATAAACGGAATCGGGATAATATTTCCGATAATACAGATCGGAATCGCTTTCACCAATGATACTTTCAACAGACTTGCCGCAATCAGTCCTCCACGTAACTCTAAGATCGGTATCATTGATATGATAAAGATCACGATTTCTTCCGATACATATTGTCCCAACGTATTTGTAAACCATACTGCAATACTTTCCATAGTCTTACTGTTCTCCTCGATTTTTAATATATTCTCTCAAAAATGCAAATAATGCATCCATTTCCTCATCCGTTCCGATAGATATCCGAAGATGATTGGAAATCCTCGGCTTATTCCAATATCGGACATAGATATCCTGCTCCTTTAACACTTCAAACAGCTCTTTTGCCGGAATGTTCTCATGTGTGGCAAAAATAAAATTGCTTTTGGAATCTTCAAACTGAAATCCCAATGATGCCAATTCCCGCTTGCTGCGTTCTCTTGTACGGATTATTCTGCCCGTTATCTCTTTAAAATAAGCATCGTCGCGTACTGCCTCTGTCCCAACCGCAAGTGTTAAACTGTTCATCGTATAGGAATTAAAAGAAAACTTTACATCCTGAAGATACCGGATCAGCTTCTTGGAACCCATTGCATAGCCCACACGAAGGCCCGCCATTGCTCTTGATTTGCTGAATGTCTGCACAACCAGCAGATTTTCATACTTATCAATCAGTTCCAGACAACTCTTTGCCCCAAAATCAATATATGCTTCATCAATGATACATACGACATTCGGATTTGCAGTCACAATCTCCTCAATCATCTCCAAGCTCTCTTCCACACCGGTCGGTGCGTTGGGGTTAGGAAAAATAATGCCTCCGTTCGGTTTTTTATAATCCTTTGAACAAATTCTGAAATTCTCCGTAAGGGGCTGACACTGATAAGGAATCCGAAACAGCTCCGCCCATACATCATAAAAAGAATATGTAATATCAGGAAACAGAATCGGCTGATCGGAATTAAAAAATGTTAAAAACGCCATTGCAAGCACATCATCCGATCCTACACCGACAAATACCTGATCTCGGTCCAGATGATAATATTCTGCCAGACAGTCTGTCAGTGCAGACGCTGCCGGATCGGGATAACGCCGCAGTGCTTCCACATCATATGCCTCCAATATTTTCCGTACACCGGGGGCTGGCGGATAAGGACATTCATTTGTATTTAACTTAATAATATCTTTTTTTTTCGGTTGTTCACCCGGAATATACGGAATTACTTTCCGTACATTATCTTCCCAACTCATGTGCTTTCCTCTTTTCATTACGGATTTACTAATATCACTCTGAATAGTATCAAATTTTCTGCTTTTATGCAATCCTCATTCTCCCCGTAAACGGATTGGAAGGATACGCTGCATCGGAATCTCTCTGGCTGATCCGTGACAGGAAACCGTAATCTGCTCTCCTTCTTTCGGCTGCTTGATCAAAATCGGCAAATGTATTTGAAACTCATTCATCTGTGCACGTCGAAGCATTGCATCACTAATATACACGGTCTTTCTGCCATCTTTGCAGCAAAGCTTTGTCAGTCCCACAATACAGAAGCTTCCTTTGGCATTCTTTGCACTGACAATCATCACCTTTTTACCGGCAGCAAACATACCAATGCCTAATACGAGTACTGCCCCTATTCCACATATTAAGAAGCTGCTTGAATTTTCCCCGACAGTTTTTAATGTATACATATCGCGATTTGCCTCATCGGCTAAAAATTCATTTAATACTACTGTTTCCTCAGACTCCACTTCTTCTGATAGATTCATCTCCCCATCGCTCAACTCCTCCGTGCCGTTTTTCAGTCCTTCGGTTTTAACAGGTGTTCCCTGCCAGAATACTTCAGGATAATGCTGCTCCAAAATTTCTTCACTCTGTTCTTTATTCTCCGATATCAACTCATCTGTACTTGTATTTTTGTCTGATGATGTTCCGTTTTTACCTGATGTTTTTCCATCCTCGGACGAATCATTCTTCCCGCTGCTTTCCTGCTCGCGACTATTTGCTGATCCCTGATTTTGCGTTCCTGAAGTTTCGCTTTCCGGCATACCGTTTTTCACATTGGACATTTCCTGCATCATTGCCGTCCCGCTTCCTTGTGTTTCTCCGGCCTGCCTGCTACTGTCTGACTGGTCCCCCGATCCTTCATTACCACTGCCCGACTGCTTTCCCGTAGAAGCCGTTCCGCTTCCCGATTGATTTCCCGCAGTTGTGCTTTCTGCCGGTTTTTGCGGACGTGTCTTTTTCACTGCCGATAATGTGATTGTTTTTCGATTTCCGGCTTTATCCGACACTACAATCTGCAGTTCACAATCAGAAGATATTTTGTAACTATTCCCAACTAAAAAGCTGCTTCCACCGTCAAATGAATATGGAAGCTCTGAAAGCCCCGATTCACTATCAGATGCCAATACCGTAACAGTCAAATCTCCGTCATACCAATCCCCCAATGCCGGAGATGTTACCACTTCAGCAGTCGGTGCTGTCCTGTCAATGGTCGTAACCTCTGTCTTTGCCGTACTTTGATTTCCAACCGCATCACGTACAATGACGGAGTAAGTTCCGTTCTGCTCGACAACAAAACTGCTCTGATCCGTCCACGATGCACCACCGTCATAGGAATATGCCTGTCCGGCAAGACCGGATGCCGTATCCCCGGCACGAACGCATAGTTCTACCTTTTGGCTCCAGCTTTCCGTTGACTTTGAAAATGTATGTATCGTGGGGGCCTGATTGTCAATATTATTGACTGTAACACTGATCTTCTGTGATAAATCCGTATTGCCCTGTGCCTGTATCCCAAGTGTATATGTTCCGTTTTGGGTTACATGATATGTTGCTGAGTTAGATGCATTCCCGTTCCAGACATAGGGTGTTGCCGACAGACAAAAGCTGCTGTGGTTCACCTGACAGGATGCTGTCAGATCCACAGCCTTCGTCCAGCCGTTTTCCGACTTACTGCAGGACAATGTTGCCAATACCGCATTATCCATACCACAATTTCTTTCATAATGACTCTCTGAAATTATATTATGACAATATACGCCGGTAAGTTGATATTGATATACCCACTGATTGCCACATTTATTACACAAATAATTGTAACTTCCCTGCGTATTGTCCCATATAGACAGATCATGAGAGCCGCACTCCCGGCTTGTCGTGACATACTTTCCGTAACAGCCGCCGCCATTTTCGGAATTTCCGGTATGTACATGATAAAACTGAATTGTTCCTACATTTTCAGCAGCGCATACACTGCTTTTTTCAAAAAACAATAGGTTTCCAATGAGCATTAAGATAACGCCCACGAATAACCAAACTTTCCTTTTTAAACCATTTTTCATGCTGTTTTCCTCCTGTTTCGTAATTGTGATGCCCTGCTTTCGCACGCATAAAACGAATAAGAGGACACCATCCTGTTAATAAGCTGTGAAAAATTTCCGCATTGGGCTTTGAATCCCCGTATGCGAGGTCTGAATGACCATGTGACTGACCAGTCACAAAAAAGATCCAATGAGTAAGCGCTTTTCATCAATTGGAATGTCATTGTAACATTGAAAACAAAATTTGTCTATTGCTTTATCATACAAATTTTCATAGAATAATAATTAATATATCAGTAGACATCTAAACGGAGGCAGTATGGTTTTCTCCAGTCTTGAATTTATATTCCGTTTTCTAATATTATTTTTAATTGCATATTATCTGTGTCCAAAACGCTTCAGAAATGCAGTGCTTCTTGCCGGAAGCCTGCTTTTCTATGCATGGGGAGAACCTGCTTACCTGATTCTGATCCTATTGTCCATTTTGGTCAATTATCGACTCGGACTCGCCATCGCAAAGCACACCCATAGTCCTTGCAAGCACCGTTTCTTCTTTGTACTTGCTCTGTGCTACGATTTCGGTATACTGTTTTTGTTTAAATATGCGGACTTTTTTATTGATAACCTGAATATCCTACTTTCTATAATAAAGCAATATACAGGCTGTCCGCTTTCATCCATTCCGAAACCGGGACTGTCACTGCCGCTCGGCATCAGTTTTTATACGTTTCAAATTGCTTCTTATATTATCGATGTCTATCGTAAGAAGCAGGAACCGGAGCACTCCATGCTACAGCTGGGCGTTTATCTGTGCATGTTTCCCCAATTGATTGCCGGACCGATTATCGTCTACTCCGACATGGCAGATCAATTAAAAAATCGTACTTACTCTCTTTCGGATTTTGAAGACGGTCTGAAGACCTTTGTGATCGGTCTCGGCTCTAAGGTACTGCTTGCAAACCGCATTTTCCTTTTGTGGAACAATATTCAAGTAACCGGATTTGACTGTATTTCCACGCCACTTGCATGGCTGGGAGCTTTTGCTTATTCTTTTCAGATTTTCTTTGATTTTTTCGGCTACTCACTGATGGCGATCGGCCTTGGCAAAATGCTTGGTTTCCATATTCCGGA
The DNA here is from genome assembly GCA_051888775.1 of Lachnospiraceae bacterium. Classification (GTDB taxonomy): domain Bacteria; phylum Bacillota; class Clostridia; order Lachnospirales; family Lachnospiraceae; genus JBJFCE01. The sequence continues at coordinate 31,682 of JBJFCE010000088.1, forward strand.
TAATTTTAATTATCCTTATATTGCCACCTCCGTATCGGACTTCTGGCGTCGCTGGCATATCACGCTCGGCGCATGGTTCCGGGAATATATTTATATTCCGCTTGGCGGCAACCGTAAAGGAACACTCAAAACAATCCGAAATCTTTTTTTCGTCTGGCTTTTAACCGGGCTGTGGCATGGTGCCAGCTGGAACTTTGTCTTATGGGGACTTGTATTTTTTGTGCTGATTTCATTGGAAAAACTTTTTCTCGGGAAAGTTTTTCGGAAAATTCCCATATTGGGGCATTTATATATCATTGCCCTGATTCCGCTGACATGGATATTGTTTGCCATTACAAATATGGAGGATCTCTGGATTTATTTTACCAGACTTTTCCCTTTCCTGAACGGCTCCTCGCCCGGCAGTGTTTATTCTGCAGATTACATTGATGCATTGCATATGTACGGACCACTGTTCCTGCTTTGTATCCTATTCTCAACACCGCTGCCCGCAAAGTTATACCGGCGTTTTAAAAATAATATCGTCACGTTGCTCCTGCTACTTGCGATTTTCTGGCTCAGCATTTATTATCTTGCAATCAGTAGCAATAACCCGTTCCTATATTTCAGATTTTAATTTATAAGGTGATTTTTATGAAATACTTTAAAAAAATACCCTTTTTCTGTCTGTTGCTTCTGTCATGCATTTTTTTTACCGTATGTGCGGTTCGTGGCAGCAAAGATATGTATCGAACATATATTGAAGAAGAAGATTTAAAAACAACACCCTTACTCACCGCAGTGTTTGAAGGGATTCATGACGGAATTCTACCGTGGGATGCTTTTCTTCCTTCGGAGCAGGATTCTCAGCTTGCAGAACTGCCGCCTTCTGACATCCCTCAGGAAATAGCTTCCGCAGATGCGGATCATACAGCTCCTTCTGAACAATTGACCGATTCAGTCGATATCATAACCTCTGCGCCGTCTGATGACTCTTCTGCTCAGTCTGAGGAACATACACCTATCCCGGCAGTTCCTGCAACGGCTACGCCCACTCCTACACCGATTCCACTTGGTCCCGACGGACTACCGATTGTAGAATATATGACGGTAGATGCTTCTTATTTTGACGACGCTGTCTTTATCGGTGATTCCAGAACCCGCAGTTTGCAGCTCTATTCCGGTCTGGAAAACACTACATTTCTTGCAGATACCGGTCTGACAATCTATACGGTATTAGATAAGGAACTGGTACCTTCCACAACCAGTGCCAAAACAACCGTACGTGAATATCTGTCAACCCATCATTTTCAGAAAATCTACCTTATGTTGGGTATCAATGAACTTGGAACAGGCACTGCAGAGACCTTTGTTTCTTCCTATTCCGAAGTATTACAAACAATCCGTGAATTACAGCCGGATGCAGTCATTTATCTGCAAGCCATTTTAAACATTTCGGAAAGCAAGCATGCCGAAGGCACTTATATCAATAATAACACGATCAATGAACGCAACCAGCTCTTAAAAACACTTGCAGATAACCAAAGTGTCTACTGGCTGGACGCTAATCCCGCTATCTGTGATGAAAACGGTTTTCTGATCGATGAATATACCTTTGATGGAGTGCATCTTCAGGCAAAGTATATTCCAATCTGGGTAGAATGGTTGGAACAGCATGCCGTACAAAACGAAGCTGTAACCGCAATCAATTCCCCTGCCGAACAATAGGATTACAAACAAATACAAACATTTTTGCAATAAAAGAAATGCTCTAAACCCTGATAAAATCAAGGCTTGGAGCACTTCCAAGCAATGCCGGCGACCGGAATCGAACCGGTACGGGAGGTTAGTCCCGCAGGATTTTA
>JBJFCE010000089.1:0-6775 GCA_051888775.1 Lachnospiraceae bacterium
AGTGAATGATATTCAGAGTATTTACATATACATCTGCCTGCCACTCCAGCATATCGGTGAACTTGCTCATAACATCATCATAATCAAGAACATCACCTTCTACAGGACGATACTTAGGACCAACCTGTTTCTTGGTAACTTCGTCGATACCGCCGTTTAAAGCGTACAGTAAACATTTAGCAACGTTTGCACGTGCGCCGAAGAACTGCATTTCCTTACCGATTACCATGGAGGATACGCAGCATGCGATACCGTAATCATCACCGTGAACAACTCTCATCAGATCATCGTTCTCATACTGGATGGAAGATGTCTTGATGGAGATCTTTGCACAATATTTCTTCCAGCTCTCAGGAAGTCTGGTAGACCACAGAACAGTTAAGTTCGGTTCCGGAGATGCACCAAGGTTCTCCAGAGTATGAAGATAACGGAAGCTCATCTTGGTTACCATGTGACGTCCGTCAACACCAACACCACCAAGGGACTCGGTTACCCATACAGGGTCACCTGCGAAGATCTGGTTGTATTCCGGTGTACGAGCGAATTTTACGCAACGCAGCTTCATGATAAAGTGATCAACGAATTCCTGAATCTGCTCCTCTGTGAAGGTTCCGTTTGCAAGGTCTCTCTGAGCGTAGCAGTCAAGGAAAGTAGAAGTACGTCCAAGGGACATTGCAGCACCGTTCTGCTCTTTTACGGAGCAAAGGTATCCGAAGTAGGTCCACTGGATAGCTTCCTGTACGTTTGCAGCAGGTCTGGAAATATCGCAGCCGTAAGAAGCAGCCATTTCCTTCATCAGCTTCAGAGCAACGATCTGCTCGGAAATCTCCTCACGAAGACGGATAACATCATCTGTCATAACACGTCCTGTGGATGCCTTCTGATCTTCCTTATCCTCGATCAGTCTGTCGATACCGTACAGAGCAACACGTCTGTAGTCACCGATGATACGTCCACGTCCGTATGCATCAGGAAGACCTGTGATGATATGGGAAGAACGGCAAGCTCTCATTTCAGGATTGTAAGCATCGAAGCAGCCTGCGTTATGTGTTTTTCTGTGAACAGTAAAGAACTCGGAGATTTCCGGATCTACTTCGTAGCCGTTATCTGCACAAGCCTTCTCTGCCATACGGATACCGCCGTAAGGCTGTAAGGATCTCTTGAAAGGCTTATCTGTCTGGAAACCTACGATTGTTTCCTTACTCTTATCAAGATAGCCCGGACCATGGGATGTAATAGTGGATACAACCTTGGTGTCCATGTCAAGTACACCGCCGGCTTCACGCTCCTTGTCCTGTAAGTCACGAACCATTGCCCATAAGTCTTTTGTGTTCTGTGTAGGTCCTGCTAAAAAGGACTCGTCTCCGTCATAGGGAGTGTAGTTCTTCTGGATGAAGTCACGAACGTTAACTTCATGATCCCATTTGCCGCCTACAAAATCTTTCCATTCTGGTCTCATTTTGAAATAGCCTCCTATAAATTTTTTGTTATACGGTTTTGAACCGTTAGTTACGCATAAAAGTATGCTTAGAACATATAATGATTATAGGTTAAATTCGCCTGAAACGTCAATAGACGTAGTGTACTTTTTCGAGTACACAGATAAAAAAAACAGAAAAAATTATGAAAATGGAAAAATATATGTTATCATAAAAACAGCTTCCGGAAATAAAAGCAATCCGGAGTGTTAAGAGATGCAAAGGAGGTTTCATATATGGCAGAATTTACGAAGGAAATGACAATCGGCGAGATACTCAGAGCCAATCCTGCAGCAGCACCTGTATTACTGGATGCTGGTATGCATTGTCTCGGCTGTCCGTCTGCACAGGCAGAATCCCTGGAGGAAGCAGCCATGGTACACGGCATTGAGATTGCCGAGCTGATGGAAAAGCTGAATGCACTGTAAAAGATAGATTCAGACAGCAGTCTGTCGATAAGACAGCGTATGTAAAAAGGAGCAGTGTGCGAAAGCATTCGCAGGCTGCTCCTTTTGATTAACCGCATTTACATCATCTGTGCAAGCGATTCGATTGCGTGCTCCTTTACCAGAGCTTCATAATGTTCTTCCAGAAAAGCAATTGTGGATGCGTTCATGCGCATGCCTTTGCCGTATTCCGAGATTGTATTGCAGATCCGGTTAAATTCGGTCGGATCCATATTGTTCTTATGAACGATCAGCACATATTGTCCGTCCTCCGGCTTTTTATACAGTGAAGAAGAAAACTGCACTGCGGAAGCGAGAATGTGGGATACTCTGATCAGGTCCGTCAAAGTTTTAAAGGTATACAATACACAGATCTGCTCGTCTTCGGAATCATCGGAATCCGGAGCGTCCGTTGTATTTGGGACATTTTCCTGCATGCCTGCTTTTTTCATCCTACGAAACAGATTCATCATATCTTCGGCACTGTCCGGAAGCAGGGAAGTACTGAATTCTATTTCGGGTTCATCGTCCTCATCTTCCTCATGAATGGAGGGAGCAAAATTGGAAAAACGTGTATCCAGTTCTTCCGGATCTTCGACTTTGGTAATGACCAGTACGAGACAACCGGAATTTAAAGGAATCGCTTCTATCATCAGGGGGATATCTTCTGCTTCAAAACCGAATTGAATGGAGGCCTGCTGCATCATATCCCGAAACAGCTTCTTTGTTTTGTCAGATCCATACACAAGTTCACTGAGCTTGATCTGTCTGTCTGCGAGGTCATCGCTTGTCAAAGTACAGCGTATCTGGTAATCATTCACTTTTTCGATTTTCATAATATCACATCCTATCTATTCATCGAAAACCATGCTGTTTGCTTGGACTAATATAGAAAAAACACGGTAAAATATACTATATTACCAAGTAAAAGTATCTTATACTTTATAGTTTATTAAGTCAATAGCATGGTGTGACAGTTTATAATTTTTTAATGCAAAAGGAGCGGTTTTTTTACCGCGGATGCTGTTTGTACCATGGAGGAAAGACTAACAAAAATTAAAAATCATAGAATATCCGCTTGCATATCTTTGGAAAATGAGTATAATAAACTACAGGAAGAGATGCGTCGGGCAAGTCCTGTATCGGGGAGGAGGCATCTTTTTTCTCAAATCACAGTTCAAAGCACTGACAGGAAGCTTTTGCAGAAAGCTTTCGTCTTACACTCCATATTGTTAGTATGGAATTGTCTTACAGGCTTATGTGTCTGTTCGTAGAATAATTTTTTCCAAACAAATCGAAAGATTGATTCACTTTATAATTCAAATTTGTTAATTTTTGTTAGAATTATGCTTTTTTGTTTTGATACTGTCCGCACATCTTTTCCTACTATAATCATATCCTGTCAGCCTGTTTTGACAACTGGATATTTCCGGATATATCACGGACCTTTTGGAAACGGGAAATATCTTCCGCAAGGAGGAGGGATTTATGAGCGATATGACAGATGAAAAACTGGAAATTTATTCCAGACTATCCTATTTTGCCCAGAACGGAATCTCGTTATACGTGGATGATAAAGCAGCGACGCCGGAAGAAGCGATGAAATGCTATGAGTTTCACGAAAATCACGTATATATGCCTGATTATGTGTTCAATGAGCATGGGATGCTGCGGGAACTCAGATACGATAAAGTCATGAAACAAGAGTAAGCCTGTAAAGCCTCGTATCACCGCGTGCACGGAAAATATGCGAGTCCGGATCAAAGAAGGAAAGGAGAAACATATGATAAACCGTATCTATATTGACGGATGAGCATATTTTTCGGTGCTGTCATAATTTGTAGGTAGCGTTGTACAGTAGGTTGTTTTTCTACGCCGGACGACGCAGAAAAAGTCTATAAATGTCAAAATTGGTAATGACGGTTTGAGCATAGTCTGATATAATAAGGACGTTTGGAGGTGTAACGAATGAAAAAGAAAATCATTCCGGTACTCATCGCAATCGTCCTTATTTGTATTATAGGAGCGAGTCTGATCGTACCGAAGATCGTGGATAAATATTCTTATTCGAAAGAGCGGATGGATCTGACCGAGTATTTTGGCGTTTCCGGGGAGGATGCCGTGATCCTGCTGCAGGATGAATGGCTGGAGGACCGTGCACTTGTCAGAGATAATGTGGTCTATTTCTCAATGGGAACAGTGAACAACTATATGGAGGATCGTTTCTACTTTAATAAAGATGAGATGGTGCTCAAATATACGTTGCCCGATCAGGTGCATACGATTTATCTGGCAGAGGATCCGGGAGTTGTGCATATCGGTACGCCGGACGGCGGATCGCAGAGCAGTACGGACAACTGCGGATATCCTCTGGCATTTTATGAAAATGAGACGCTTTATCTGGCGGCTGACCTCGTGGATGATTACTGCCGGATGTCTTATACATTATATACGGATCCCTACCGTGTGCAGGTCTATACGACAGATGATCAGGTGACGACTGCAGTTATTGGGAAAAATACTGCGGTAAGAAAGCTTGGCGGCATCAAGAGCCCGATCCTGACGGATATCCAAAAGGATGATACTGTAGTCGTATTGAATCAGATGGAAACATGGAGTGAAGTAAAAACACAGGACGGAATTATCGGATATGTAGAAACCAAATATCTGACTGAGGTACAGGATACGCTCAGACAGGAGACACCGGATTTTACAGATCCTGTCTGGCCGCAAATCACACGGGATGGAAAGATTGCAATGGCATGGCATCAGGTTATGAGTAAGGATGCCAACAGCACGCTGACATCTATGGTGGCAAATGCAGGATGCCTGAATACCATTTCACCGACATGGCTTCAGTTAGCGGATAACGAAGGCAATGTGATCAGTCTGGCAAGCGCCGATTATGTGACACAGGCGCATAATCTCGGAATGGACGTATGGGTACTGGTCGATGACTTTACCTATGATGTGGATCTGAATGCGATTCTCTCCGTAACGGAAAAAAGAGAACGGCTTGTCAATACTTTGGTAAATGAAGTGCTGGCAGTCGGTGCGGACGGAATTAATATCGATTTTGAGCATGTATCTTCCGAATGCGGTCCGCATTTTGCACAGTTTTTACGGGAGCTTTCCATTGTAACACACAAATATGGTCTCGTGCTGTCTGTAGATAATTATGTGCCGGAGGGCGGTTCACCGCAGTATAACCGCAAGGAGCAGGGCATTGTCGTAGATTATGTGGTGATCATGGGATATGATGAGCACTGGTCCGGCTGTTCGGAAGCAGGCTCGGTTGCATCTATCGGCTATGTGGAGCGCGGAATCCGTGATACGATTAATTGCGGTGTCCCGGCATCCAAGATCATCAATGCAGTACCGTTTTATACCAGAGTATGGAAAACAAGCGGTGCTGAGGTGACAAGCAGTGCACTCGGTATGCAGGCGGCACAGGACTGGATCAACCAGTACAATGTTACGGTCGTATGGGATGAGGAAACCTGCCAGAACTACGGGGAACTTCAGGGAACGGATTCTCTTTACGAGGTATGGCTTGAGGATGCGCAGTCTCTGCAGGTCAAATTCAATATTATGAACAACTACGGTGTGGCGGGAATGTCGGCATGGAAGCTTGGCTACGAGACACCGGACATCTGGGGGTTGGTGGAAGCCTATTTGAATTCCTAAAATAGTGACTATAGAGAGTAAGAGCTTTGGCATAATTGTCAAAGCTCTTTTCATATTCTGTAATAAGAAGTGAAAAAAGAGCTACGGATATGGTGAAAATAGAAAGAAAGAAATTGGAGGAGGCGGGAGCGTTTCTGGCTGCGATACTCTTGCTTTTTGGAATTGTGCTGTTTCAAAAACCGTGGCAGAAGGATGAAACAGATACTGCCGTGAGCGGACAGGGTACGGTGAGTCAGGAGGAAGCTCAGTATGTAGTTGTCATTGATGCCGGACACGGCGGACGTGACGGGGGAAAAGTATCGGTGGACGGCGAGACTTACGAGAAGGATATCAATCTGGAAATTGCTTATAAGCTTAAAACGTATCTGGAAGCCGAGAATGTTCTGGTCATCATGACAAGAGAAAGTGATGAAGGACTGTATACCGAGAGTGATTCCAATAAGAAAGCTGCAGATCTGAAACACCGGATCGAGATGATCGATCGGGCAGCACCGGATCTGGTAGTCAGTATTCACCAGAACAGCTATCATGAGCCGGAGGTAAGCGGTGCACAGGTCTTTTACTATACGACCAGTGAAGAAGGGAAAAAGCTCGCAGAGATTATCCAGGCACAGCTTCGGCTGTCTCTTAATCCTGACAATCACAGAGAGGCGAAGGCAAATAATACCTATTACCTTTTAAAAAAGACAAGTGCGACCATTGTGATCGTGGAATGCGGTTTTTTGTCTAATCCCGAGGAGGCGGCGCTGCTAAAAACAGAGGAATATCAGGATCGTGTTGCATGGAACATCCATCTCGGGATCATGCAATACCTCAATCAACAACAGAATGGTTGAGACAAATCTCCAGTTGTGATATAATGTGCGCGTAGGCAATGAGCCATGCGTCGGCAGCCGGAGTCAAATCGACTGCTTGCAGGCGAATTTGACTTTGGATGCCGACATAGGGCGAAGCCCGCGAATGAGGGTGCCGCAGGCAACCGAATGACCGACATAGGGCGAAGCCCGCGAATGAGGGTGCCGCAGGCAACCGAATGACCGACATAGGGCGAAGCCCGTGGAATGAGGGCGCCGCAGGCGCCCGAATGGTGCATGGCGGGCGTATTGTAATTATGATATAATGAGCGCAAGCGAATTGGAAGGATACAAAACAATGAAAACGAGA
>JBJFCE010000090.1:0-6653 GCA_051888775.1 Lachnospiraceae bacterium
GCGGTACATAAGGTGCCACAGTACGGCACCTAAGTACCGACGGACTCACAGTACCTGCTGCTGACAGGTCTGTGCGTTCCCCGTTCCCGCCTACCGGCAATTTTTTTGCAATTACCTATGATTAGCGGACTGATTCGTACACATGCGGCGAATTGGTGCCCGGTGGACGTCATGCTGTGGCGTGAGGCCCTGTGAAGACGTCGGTCCTTGGATTGCATACATTGCAATCCTAGTACCGCTACGCCTGAACCGGAGCGAGAGCGTGCCTCACGCCACAGCATGACGCCCACCGGGCACCGGCCTTGCGACACCAATACATTCCGCTATTGATTCTTATTGATGATTCTGGATTCCCACGTGCCGTCTTCGATCTTGATGTATCTGACAAAGAGGGATACTTTATTGTCATCGTTTAAGCTGTTCCAGATGCGCTCGGTCAGCTCGTCGATCGTGCCGGAAAGCTCTACGAGTACCGGTTCGCCTTCAAAGCTCGGAAGCGGATTGCCGTCGCCCTGATAGGTGTGAATGAAATGAGCCTCTCCCGCTTTCGGATTCTCGTATGCGAAAGTATATCGGTTGCATGAGGAAGGATCTCCGTTGTTGCTCTTTAAAATAGACATCGCATAGTTGTAGCTTCCGTCATGTACATGCATGATACCGGAAATACGCGGTGTATAATTGGGCGCATCCGGCTCAAATTCTCTGGTGCGGAGAGACTGCTCAAATGTCATCTGCTTGTCCATGAGATCATAGATCGTATCTGTCTGATCCCCGTTTGTCACGATCGTCTTATCACCCAGCACTCTGACCGGTGCATAGATGATCAGACTCGGATCTGTCAATTTGGAAGGATCAAACGCCTGCGTACGAATACCCTTTCCGTCCTCTACAAACACGCGGTTTCTGCTGTTTTCACTTCTTCCCATAATAAAATATGCCGCTACCGCATATGCTCCGTCTGCGGACTTTCCGATCACGATTCCTCTGCCCGGATACGAATTACCGGACAATTCCTGCTCTAATGATACTGCTTTCACGAAATCTCCTCCTTATGCATAAGCTTTAAACTAACTTCTTACAATTTACCATAATTTTCAGGTTCTGCCTACCACAAAGTTACAGAAATATAGCCAAATCATTAAATATTTAGAAAGAATCCGCCGATAGCCTTGCATCCCCGATGCTTTCTCATTAAAATACAAATGACATAACGATTCATTATTTATGTACAGGAAACCGCTTTCGGGCAGGTATCCGTACCCATTGGAGGCAATATGCTATCACTCAAAAATATTACCAAAAATTACGTTACCGGTGACACGACCGTAGAAGCATTGAAAGGTATCAGTTTAAATTTCAGAAAAAGTGAATTTGTTTCTATCCTCGGGCCTTCCGGCTGCGGAAAAACAACTCTGCTCAATATCATCGGCGGACTGGACCGTTACACAAGCGGTGACCTGATGGTAACCGGAAAATCCACAAAAGAGTTTAAAAACAGAGATTGGGATACTTACAGAAATCATTCGATTGGTTTCGTGTTCCAGAATTACAATCTGATCCCGCATCAGAGCGTCCTTTCCAATGTAGAGCTCGCATTGACATTGTCCGGCGTATCAAAATCGGAACGCCGCGCACGCGCAAAGCAGGCTTTGGAAAAAGTCGGTCTCGGTGATCAGCTTCACAAGAAACCAAACCAGATGTCCGGCGGACAGATGCAGCGTGTTGCCATTGCCCGTGCTCTTGTCAATGATCCGGAGATCCTGCTTGCGGATGAGCCGACAGGCGCACTGGATACCAACACCAGTATCCAGATCATGGAGCTTTTAAAGGAAATCTCCAATGACCGGCTGATCATCATGGTAACACATAATCCGGAGCTTGCCAAAGCTTACTCTACCCGTATCATCCGCCTGCTTGACGGACGTGTGATTGATGATTCCAATCCTTTTTCTGAAGGAGAATATATTATTCAGACCGAGAATCAGCAAAAAGCACTTGCTTCCGGAGAAGCAAAAACAGTCAACAAAGGACGTAAGAAAAAAACTTCCATGTCCTTCTTTACGGCACTTTCTCTAAGTACCAATAACCTGATGACAAAAAAAGCACGAACCTTCCTGACCGCCTTTGCCGGCAGCATCGGTATTATCGGTATTGCCCTGATCCTTTCTCTGTCTCACGGACTGCAGGCGTATATTAACCATGTGCAGGAAGATACGTTATCTTCCTATCCCATTACGCTCCAATCCGAAACGGTTGACTATTCCGGTATGGTCAGCTCCATGATGGGCAAAAATGTAGATGAAGAGGAGCTTGCTTCCTATGAAGAGGATCGGATCTACTCCAATGATGTCATGACGGATATGATGAGTTCCGTGCTGGCAGAACTTCAGCGAAATGATTTAAAAGCCTTCAAGGAATATCTGGAGGATGATACCAATGAGATCCTTCAGTATATCAGTGATATTCAATATGGATATGATGTTGACATCAACCTTTACTCCGCCAATACCGATGATGGAGTAGTACAGGTAAATCCCTCTCATCTCATGGAAGACATGATGGGCGTCACCTATTCTAATTCGATCGGCTCTACCATGAGTAGCTCCTATAGTACTAATACTCAGGTATTTGAACAGCTTCTGGGCAATCAGGCACTGATCAAATCACAGTATGACGTTGTTGCCGGGCATCTGCCGGAAAATTATGATGAACTCGTGCTCATTGTAGATCAAAATAATCAGATCAGTGATTATGTCCTGTATGCCTTGAATTTAAAAGATCAGGATGAGCTTTCCCAGATCATGACCTCCCTGACCAAAGGAGAGACCTTTGAGACAACGCAGGTCAGCTTTTCCTATGATGAAGTTTTGAATACAACCTTTCAACTGGTGCTTCCGACAGATTACTATGAATATGATGAAGCGACCGGAACATGGACCGATTTAAGCCGGACCAGCGACACATTAAAAACCGTTGTCGATCAGGGAATCTCATTAAAAATCGTTGGTATTCTGCGCCCTTCAGAAAATAGCGTAAACGGCAGCAGAAGCGGCTCTGTAGGATATACCTCGGCTCTGACCGACTATGTTATTGATCAGGTCAACCGTTCCGAAATCGTTACCTATCAGAAAGATCATCCCGACATCGATATTTTTACCGGTATTGCGTTCCCTACGGAAGATGTCGAAACTCCTTCCTATACCATGGAAGATGTCAACGCTTATGTTGCTACACTTCCGGAAGAAGATCAGGCAACCATGATGCAATACTTTGCCGTTATGAGTGAGGATGAAATCATGAATATGTTTGCGACCATTATGGGGCAGCAATCCACAACAGCAACCTACGAAGGAAACCTCACCCGTCTCGGCGTAGCAGACCCCGATGCTCCTTCCAGCATCAATCTGTATGCCTCCACTTTTGAAAGCAAAGATGAAATCACACGCATTATTAACGAATATAACGATGCCCGCATTGCAAACGGAGAAGATGATAAAACGATTACTTATACGGACTATGTCGGACTCCTCATGTCCTCCGTCAGTACGATCATCAATGCCATCTCCTATATCCTGATCGCATTTGTCGGTATCTCACTCGTGGTTTCTTCTATCATGATCGGTATTATTACCTATATCTCCGTTTTGGAGAGAACCAAGGAAATCGGTATCCTGCGCAGTATCGGTGCATCCAAAAAGGATATTTCCAGAGTATTCAATGCCGAAACTCTGATCGTCGGCTTTACCTCCGGTTTTATTGGAATCGGCATAACTGTCCTGTTGGATATTCCGATCAACATGATCATCGAGCATCTGGCAGGCATCAGCGGTGTTGCAAAGCTTCCGGTTGACGGTGCCCTGATCCTGATCATCATCAGTATGCTCCTGACGGTAATCGCCGGGCTGATCCCGTCAAGAATCGCTTCCAAGAAGGACCCGGTCATTGCACTGAGATCGGAATAGCAGAAACAAAAGAGCCGCATCCATGGGCAGACTGCTCATAGATGCGGCTCTTTTTATTCCGGCACAATCGCCATCGAAATACACGCATGATGTATCATTTCCCACATCTTTTTAAAAGCTAAAAATAAACTCTTTCTTCCGTTTTTATAAAATAGCAAATCCCGTGATATTTGCCACTCTCATATAAACCGGACACGATTCTCTGCATCTGTCCGGTCAGCCTGTGGTAATACACGGCTTTCTCCCACGGCAAACCCAACAGATAATCCTGCCCTGTCCGGTCCAATGCCTGCAGCATGTCTTGAAATTGCCTGCTATCTTCTCCCATGCGTATACCAAAATCGCAGGAAACATAGGATGCTTCTTCCCCGTTTTTGCTGCATTTCTCATTCAGATAAGCCGCAAAATCCGCTTTTATATCTAAATGCCGATTCTTCCAACAGATCGGCGCTGTTTGGGCACAGGTATCCGCTCCGGATAATGCTACTTTTCGGAAACTGGTCCTGCCATATTGATTATAATCCTTCACATACGTAAAGCGTTCTTTCGGCTCCTCGCTTCCCGGCTCCCTGCGTAACAGTACTCCGGTATCAAGCAGATGCTCCCAGACCGTTTTTTGCACCCTTTCATAAGACGTTGGGAAATCCAGCCGCTCACAGATCTGCTTTACGGTATATCCCAGATCTGCCAAATGCCTGATCGCTCCACCGCTTGCCGCTTCATGGGTAAAATTTGATAATGCTTCTTTAAAATAATCCTGCCCTTCCATAACTTCCATGATGAGCCTTATATCTCAATCTCATACTTTGTCCGAAACAGTTCTCCCGGAGCAAGCCGATTACCCCATTCACGTTCTTCCAATGTACCGGAAAAATTCTCGCTGTCACATCTGCCGTACCATGGCTCGATGCAGATAAAAGGCGCATTCTTCTTTGGCGGCGACCAGATACCGAACAGGGGCGCATCAAACCGCACGGTAAGATACGGCTTTCCTTCCTTTGTCAGCAAAGAAACCGCATGTGCCTGATCATGCTCTATGATCAAGGCATCCTGATCAAAAAGATGCTCCGTAACAGGCAGTACACCGTCCTTCAGAGAATAGGTACACTTCCTGTCGGAAGCCAGACCGTCCCTTCCGATCATCGTACTGATCACCTGCTCCTTCGTATCAAAGCCGATCGCATAATCGGTCTGCTTCGTACCTTCCTCTATCGGGCAAAGGAACGCCGGATGCCCGCCGATAGAAAAATACATTGTATGCAGATCCGTATTTTCTACCTGCCAGTGAACCTCCACACTGCGATCCTTTAACACATATCCGATCCTTAAGATGAATGCAAACGGGTAAATCTCCCAGGTCTTCTCATCTTCCTTTAATTCAAACCAGATCTCGTTCTCGCGCTTATCAATAAGCGTAAACTCTCTGTCTCTTGCAAAGCCGTGCTGGGACATGGGATATTCTTTTCCCTGATAAGTATATGCTTTCCCATTTAAGCTGCCGACCAACGGAAATAATACCGGTGAAGTACGTTTCCAGTATGCCGGGTCCGCATTCCACATATATTCCTGTCCGTCAACCACATCCTGCAAGGATTTTAATTCTGCCCCAAAAGACTCCACTCCGATTCTGATCTTTCCGTTTTCTAACGTATACAGACTCATTCTAATCCTCCATATATTCCCGATACTCTTCCTCACTGGCAAATAAAATATAATGTCCTTCCACCAGCCCCATATAACCTTCTCTTACATTATAACCTTTCATATGCACACCTGCTTCCTTTTCAGCACCGTTTTACCGGTCGTTTCCTTTTTTCTATCAGTAGGATAGCATATGACATGTCCAATAATTCGGATTGTTTTCAGGTCATTCTTTTGTTTCAGTACATATTATTGTACTCAAATAAATTGCTTTTTTAAACCGAATAACCGCTTATACTCTGACAATATAGTCCGCCTTTCTTGGCTTCGCCTGCGGAACCGGTCCGTCAGCATATCCCAGGATGCAGTGCCCGATTCCGGCATATTCTCCCGTAATGCCCCATTTTGCGAGAAGCGCCTGCCCTTCCGGACTTTCCATTTCCTCCTTGGCGCGATGGATCCAGCAGGAATCAACCCCGAGCGCCCATGCGGCATTCATCAGATTTCCCAGTACCAGACTCCCGTCCTCTATGTAAGTTCCTTTCGTCTTATCCGCAAGTACCAGAATCACCGTCGGTGCTCCGTAAAAAGTATGTACGCCGTGTGCGCCCATAATGTCCGCATTCATTCTTTCCAGTGTTTCGATCGTCTCCCGGTCCTGAATCACGACCATCTTAGCGGATTGGGCACCCCGGCCGTTTGCCGCATAGGTACCGCACTCTAAGATCTGCTCCAGTACTTCTTCCGGAATCTGATCCGGTTTGTATTTTTTCACACTTCGTCGTTTCAATAAACATTCAATGGCATCCATTGTTTTTCACCCCGATTTACTTTTTATGCACTCGCAATCTTCCATAATTTCCTGATTGTTCCGCATTTCTGTTATAGCTTGAGCCTTTGCATTTTTATTATAACAGCATATACTTTATTTTTCTATCCTATTTTGGTTGATTATAAAACCGATTGTGAAACTCCGTCATCAGAATGGAACGGGCACCGATCGACCTGTCAGTGGTGGGCACGCTTTTGCTACACCTCGTCCGTAACGGT
>JBJFCE010000091.1:0-6481 GCA_051888775.1 Lachnospiraceae bacterium
GCCGTATTTTGGCGCCTTATGTACCGCTACGGACGAGGTGTAGCGAAAGCGTGCCCGCCAATGACAGGTCTGTGGGTACCCGTTCCGTTTTACCGACAGAATTTCACAATCACCCAAAATAGAGAGGAGCTGCGATATGGTATTCAACACGGGAGCCGCACTTTTAGATGCAATCGTACTGGCGGTCGTGACGAAGGAAGAAGAAGGCACATACGGATATAAGATCACGCAGGATGTGCGGCAGGTGATCGATCTGTCCGAATCTACGCTGTATCCGGTCCTTCGAAGACTGCAAAAGGATCATTGTCTGGAGACTTATGATAAAGAGTTTGCAGGGAGGAACAGAAGGTATTATAAGATCACGGATATCGGGCGTGCGAAGTTAAAGTGGTATGAGCTTGAATGGAAGCAATATTCCGAAAAGGTAACAGGGTTATTTGAGGGAGGAATGATTCATGAATAAAGCATCTTTTTTACAAAAACTGAGGGAGCTTTTGTCTGGAATCCCTTCAGCAGAGGCAGAGGAGGCTTTGGATTATTACAGAGATTACTTTGCGGATGCAGGGGAGGAAAATGAAGCGAAGGTAATTGAGGAACTTGGAAGTCCCGAGAAGGTGGCTGCCAATATCCTTCGTGATCTGGGGTACTCGGACAATGCAGGAGAAGCCAAAACAGATGAAAATCCGGGGGCACAGGATCCTTATCCCGATCCCTATCCGCAGCAAAATGAAAGCAGAAATCCTTATGAAGGACGTGCATACGGAAACACCGAAGGAAACACAGGGTATGGATACGAGAACTCTTACGGAAATACTTCCTATGGCGGCACAAGCTATGATGCCTCATCAAAACAGCGAAAAAGCCACAGTATGGCTTGGGTTATTGCCGCGATTGCAACCTGTTGGCTGTGGGGACCGCTATTAATTGTGCTGGTCAGTGTTCTATTTGGTGTCAGTGTGGCGCTGCTTGCGATATTTTTCTCGATTGGAGTTGCGGCGCTTGCCATTATCATTGCTGCAATTGTACTCATTGGAGTCGGAATCGTAAAGCTGTTTATCGCTCCGGCAGGAGGCTTTATCTTATTAGGTGTCGGAATGCTGCTTGCAGGAATCGCTCTTTTCGGAGTACTGTTAGTCATGCTGATCTTTGGAAAAGCAATACCGGCTATTTTTAGAGGAATCGCATGGCTTTGGCGGAAACTGTTTGGAAGAGGAGGGAGTGCAGCATGAAAAAATCAACAAAGATTTTATGCATCATAGCGGGAACTTTGATGGCGGCAGGTCTGTGCCTTGCAATCATAGGAAACTGTATGGGCGGCGGTCCCAGAGTGGCACAGTGGATTGTAAACGGTGATCTTTCCTTTGGTCCGTTCAATGTTTTTGGCTGGAAGATGAATTCAGATTTTGCAAATATTACTTGGAATGAGAATTACCCGGTTTATTCCGGTACGGTGGAAAAAACAAAGCTGAGTGTCACACAGGATGTACAGAAGCTGGACGTTCAGATCGGGGGCGCCAGGCTCCATCTGATATTTTCCGATGACGGGGAATTTGGTTTTGAAAGTGAAGAAGCTGTCAAATATCAGTGCTACGCGGAAGACGGTGTTCTGTATGTGAGAAGCGAAGGTAATTTTTCTACGGGAAGCAATGAAAATGAGATTACGATTTATGTGCCTCATGACAGGAACTATCAAAACGTGAAACTGGAGATCGGCGCCGGAACCGTTGAGATCGATGACGGGTTACAGGCACAGGTTCTGGAGTCAGAGATCGGAGCCGGTACTTTTAAAGCACAGTCAGCGGAAGTAGAAAAGCTGTTTGTGGAAATCGGAGCCGGTATGGCTACGTTGTACGACGTACAGGCGGAAAATGCCGAACTCGAGGTCGGTATGGGAAAACTTATATTTGAGGGAAATGTATCCGGAAATATGACAGCCGAGTGCTCGATGGGTTCCATGGAATTTACCATGAGCAGTGAGGAAGAAGCACATAACTACGAAGTGGAATGCGCGATGGGAACAGTGACTGTGGGAAGTCATTCTTATTCCGGTGTCGGCATGGATCAACAGATCATAAATCAAGAAGCAGGATCACTCTATGAGCTGATCTGCTCCATGGGAGAAATCAAGATGCAGTTCCGATAGAAAATATTCAAAGCAAACGCCTTCTGTGACCGGGATACCGGCTTCATGGGAGGCGTTTGTGCAGATTCCGATAAAATCTGCAGCAAGCTTTACCGCACCGGCAAACGGATATGCCCGGACGGCACAGGAAGCGACAATAGAAGCAAAGAGGTCTCCGGTTCCCGGTCTGCCTTCACCTTTGACAGGTGTTTCGTATGCAGAAATACAGCCGTGGTCGTAGATCAGGTTGCGAAGACGATTTTGTACCGGAATACCGGTAATGACAATTTGTTTTGGACCGAGTGCCGCCAGCTTATGAATCAGTTCGTCCATACGGACGGAGTCCTTTGCAGCATCTTGATGCAGAGCGTAGTCAGAGTTTGTCAACAGGCATGCTTCTGTCAGATTCGGTGTAATAAGATCCGCCATGGAGACAAGCGTACACAGGGCATGGCAGAGGTCCGGAGTGATCGTGGCATAAGCTTTTCCGTGATCGCCCATGACAGGGTCAACGATAATGCGGACATTCCCGGAATGCTCTTTCTGGCGGCGGATGAAATCCGCTACGATATCCGCCTGTGTGACCGAGCCCAGAAATGAAGAATATATTCCGTCAAACGTGAGGCCTAATTGCTCCCATCCGTGCAGATAGTCTGGGATATGTGATGTATAGTCATCCGTATACCATGTGGGAAAAGCAGTATGATTGGAAAAGATCGCGGTAGGCACGGGACATGCCTGTACCTGAAGCGCAGAAATGACAGGCAGTGCCACTGTCATGGAACAGCGGCCATAGCCTGTCAGATCACTGATGACTGCAAGTTTTTTCGGTGCCTGAATGTGTTTCATAATGATTACCCGAAAGGATCCGCAAGGGATCCTTTTATGAATTCTCTTTCTCTTTTTCTTTACCGATCGTATAGAATAATCCGGATTTCTTGAGTGCGGGACGCAGCGCAAGATAGAAAATGGAGGCTGCGATCACGGCAACAACAGCATTTACACTGGTGGTTACGGCACTGATCTTGGCAAGTGCCTTGGAGATATCCTGAGGAACACCCAGCAGATAGGTTTTATAAAAATATCCTACGAGCGGATCAGCAACGATATTAAAGCCCATACCGCATACGCTGGCGAGAATGGTCACACCGGTAATATATTTTTTGGAATGATTATGGCTCAGCTTAAAGATGACATGGGCAACCAGACCGACGATCAGACCGATGCACAGCTTCAGAAGAAAGGTCTTAGGAGCGCTGGTCACATAAGAGGTCGTCAGATCCCCGATAGTCATACCGACGGCACCGGATAAGCCGCCCCAGAAGCCGCCCAGCAGCAGTGCAGCAAGAACACAGAATACATTGCCGAAATGAAAGGCGGTTTTCTCGGTTCCGACCGGAATATCGATCTTAAAGAACGCAAAGCCGATATAGCAAAGTGCGGCAAGCAGACCGGCCTGAGCCAGTTTTTTGACATCCGTCTTTGTCTCGCTCGTACCGACCACTGCATTGTAAATTCCCTTTGCACATAAAAGTATGCTGAAAAACAGTAAGGTTAATCCGTAGGAGTACGGCTTTTCCTGAGAAAGCTTGATATCGGAAAGGCGGGCTTTCTCTGCATTCAGAGCATCCAGATCTCCGGTCTGTGTGCCCTCTTCAATTGCAGAAATCTGTGCTTTGATCTCGGAGATCTGGGCACCTGTCTCAACGGATTTGGCATAACTGGTTGCGTGTGCATAAATTGAAAAGATCACGCTGCCGATCAGCAATATCGCACCAATGATAAGTAGTGTGTAGCTTTTTTTCTTTTTCATAATGAATCCTCCTCAGTTTGCGGAATATATGTACTGAAGGTGTGTATATTCCGTGATTGATTTTTATTATATGAACATGTGGAATGATAGAAACTGCCAATTCGAACATAAATAACCATACCAGATAAAAACATGATCATCAGTAAAGTTTTTCATGGCAAGCTTATCATAGTAATTTTACCCGGAATGGGGTATAATGTGCACGTAGGCAATGAGCCATGCGTCTGCAATCCGAACCAAATCGGCTGCTTGCAGACGGATTTGGTTCGGATCACAGACATAGGGCGAAGCCCGTGAATGAGGATGCCGCAGGCATCCGAGTCAAATCGGCTGCTTGCAGACGGATTTGGTTCGGATCACAGACATAGGGCGAAGCCCGTGAATGAGGATGCCGCAGGCATCCGAGTCAAATCGGCTGCTTGCAGACGGATTTGACTTCTGACCGGAGGTGTTTGAGATGGAAAAAGAATATCAGGAGCAGGAAATTAAAGAAGAAGATATTGATGCAGTTTTGAATATGCTGGAGAATTTCGGCAGATCAGAGGAGAGCCGTTTTAAGGTTGTGATGTCCGATACGATGGAAGAAGGAACAACGAAAAAGCAGTATCATTACGGTAGATGCGATGTCGGCAGCCCGTGGGCAAAGGGTCAGGCCTTTGATGTCATTGAAGACGATAAGGAAGGTCTTATTGAAGATGTAACCGATTTCGATAAAGGATGCTGTTAAAGGGCATGAAATCAAAGTCATGAGAGAGGATTTAAGTAAAAGCGGATTAAAGGAAATAGAAGCCAAGGCATATTTGAGCCGCAAGGATATTGAAGAGCTGATTCTTCCCAAAGAGGTAGAGCGGATCGGAAACTGGGCATTTGCGCATATGAAAAATCTCAAGAAGCTCATAGTGCCTTGCCGGGAGATTCTGCTTGGAAAAGAAGTGCTCAAGGGCTGTGACAGTCTGGAACAGATCTGTATCGATAAGACAGGACAGGAAAATCAAGACGGCATAGGGGATGACGGTGCTTTTCGGGATATGTCCTATCTTCTGGCAGCAGCTTTCAGATACCTGAATGCGCAGGAACTCTTTATGCCGCAGGAGGCAGGAAGCAGGGCATGGATGGCAGCGTTTGACAGCAGGCTTTGCGCCTTTGTGACCGGTGGCGATGAGGCCGGGTTCGAACCGATGTGGTTTGGCGGGGAAGAAGACTATGATGATAATGACACCAACGTAGAGCTTTATCGTAAGAAGCGGCAGCAGGAAAAATTAAAGGTCGTGGTACTCCGGTTGATCCATGATGCTTTTTTGACGGAAACGGACAGAGCGCGGTTTCAGGCTTTTTTGAAGCATGCGCTGCTGCATGAGGATGCAGAAGCATTCTGGCAGGCACTGGTCGGGACTTATAAAGATGACAGTTGCCTGATACATGTTCTGGCAGATGCCGGATGTTTGCAGGATCAGCCGTTGGCACTTCGGATGTTAAGTGACATCTGCCCGGAGGGAAAAGCGGTATTACTGGCATGTTGTGCAAAACAGACACAGCAGGAAAGCTTTTTTAACGATATGAGGCTGTAAAACAGGAAGAAAGCAGGAGATCCTGCTTGGCGAGTGATTGACGCACCATATATTTCCTGTTATAATAATTATAAATATAAAGTTGGAAAGGAGGCTTCCGAATGCGTATCGGCGGAGTGGGAATGTCACCCTATATTTATAATTCCAATATGGTCAGCAGTCTGAGCATGAACAAGATCTCTGCGATTCCGGATGATGTTACGCAGCAGAAGATCGATTATACAGATCTGCTCTCGGAGGACCTCGAAAACAGCAATCCGCTTTCCAGAGGACAAAGCAGGGACTTCATGGAGATCCTAAGCTCCCAGCTGTCTATGAGCAGATATCATCAGGCAAAGGTAATGAAAGATACCCTTCCGGTTACGGAAGAAGATGCTTCCTTTGCGATAGACGATATGGCTGATGAGATGCAAAATCTTACAAAGCCGCAAGAAGTGCCGGAAGCGGCGCAGGAATCTGCGGGCAATCAGGAGACGACTTTTTCAGCCGTCATAGCCTCACAGGAATTACCGCAGCAGGATACGGCGAATCAAAGTCCCATGCAGTGGGGAGGAAACGGATATACGCCTTTCCAGATGAATCAGGCAATTCAGGCATATGAAATGAGCATGGGAATTGCATAACCATCATAAAAGAAATGACAGAACAGGCAGAAGCGGCAGACGTATATGCGCCCAAAGGCTTCTGCTTTTTTATACTCTCTTTTAGAATTGTGTACCCGCTGAATCAGGAATATAAATATGCTTTGCAACAGATATGAAAGTAGTCTATATTGCAAACATAAATAAATTAGTAGGGCAACTTGAGAATTAACGGAGAAAAATTTTGTATTGCTTCGGAAACTCCGGGTGTAACGAAATATGTTTATGATTATTGGATTTTGAAATCCAATCAGGAATACTAGATTGATAAATTGGAATTGGCCGAGCTCTTTAGAGCGAGGGATGACAATTGACCAAAGGTCAATTGTATGGGAGC
>JBJFCE010000092.1:0-31730 GCA_051888775.1 Lachnospiraceae bacterium
GTACATAAGGCACCAAAATACGGTGCCTAAGTACCGACGGACTCCCAGTACCTGCTACCGACAGGTCTATAAGCACCGGTCCCCTCCCGCAGACAGAGTTTCACAATCGCGAAGTGGAGTATCCACTTCGAAAGGAGCAATTACATTGACTTATCAGGAGATCAGAGAAAATCAGGAAATACGGGCGTATTATGAAAAGGGAAATGCCAATCTGGGAGTTTTAGGGTATACGGATCACTCGGTTGCACATGCAGCGGTTGTTGCAGAGGGTGCAGCGAAGGTGTTGGGATATTTTGACTATCCGGAGCATGATAAGGAGCTTGCAAGGATTGCCGGTTTTATGCATGATATCGGCAATGCAATCAACCGCTCCCACCATGCGGAATACGGGGCGCTCCTGTCGAATGAGATATTGAAGGCAACGGATATGCCGCTTGAAGATCGCGTGACGGTCGTTTCTGCGATTGCCAATCATGACGAATCCACGGGGACAGCGGTGGATCCCATTTCTGCGGCACTTATTATTGCAGATAAGACGGATGTACGCCGTAACCGTGTCCGTACCAAGGATAAGGCGCAGTTTGATATTCATGACCGTGTAAATTATGCAGTCACGGGAGCAGAACTGGAGTATCTCGAAGATAAGAAGCACATCGTACTGAAACTGGAGATCGATGAAAGTATCTGCTCGATGTATGAATACTTTGAAATCTTTCTCGGCAGAATGCTTATGTGCAGACGTGCGGCGGAGATACTAGGAGCAAAATTCAAGCTGATCGCCAACGGTCATAAGGTGCTTTGACCGGAGATCGCGGTAAAGCATGATATCAACATGAAGACACCTAATATGAAGATACATAAGGAAAACAGAGTATGGCAGATTATATTACAACCTATACGAAGGTGCATTTTACACCGTTACAACCGAAAAAAGAAGATCTGCATATAGAAGATATCGCGCATGCCCTGTCCCTGATGACAAGGGCAAACGGGCATTTCCCGGAATTTTACTCGGTGGGGCAGCACTGTATCGCATGTTGCAAAGAAGCAATGGCACGCGGATATGATAACAGATTGTCGCTGGCGTGTCTGCTTCATGATGCGGCAGAGGCCTATCTTGCGGATGTCACCAGACCGGTCAAGGCGCATATGGATTTCTTCCGGGAAACGGAAGAACGTCTGCTCTGCGTAATTTATGAGCACTATCTGGGCAGCCCTCTTTCGGAAAAAGAAGCGGAAGAGGTTTGGGATGTGGACGATACGCTGCTGTATTATGAATTCCTGCATTACATGGGAGAAGAGCTGCGTTATCCGAAGAGTACGCTTTGCAGCAGACCGGAATTTGTACTGCGTCCGTTTGGCGAGATCGAGCAGGAATATCTGGATTTGTTTTATCAATTATATTGATGAAAAAGCAAAGCGGTGTTATACTCAACCTGACATTTTGATAAGGTCGGGGATGACAAATGAATCAGACAGCAATGGGAAAAAACAAAAAATATCTGGGTGTCATATGCATCATTTGCAGCGGATTCTGTTTTGCTGCAATGACAGCGTTTGTGAAACTGGCCGGGGATCTTCCGACTTTTGAAAAGGCATTTTTCCGTAATTTTGTTGCGGCAATCATGATGTTAGTCGTGATCCTGAAGAAAAAAGAGAGCTTTTGTCCTCAAAAGGGAAATCTGAAATATCTGTTTGCCCGTTCTGTTTGCGGCACGATCGGGCTTGTCTGCAATTTCTATGCCGTGGACCATCTGGTATTATCCGATGCGAACATGTTGAATAAGATGAGTCCCTTTTTTGCGATTCTGTTTTGCTTTCTCTTATTAAAAGAGAAGCTGAATCCGGTACAGGGGATTTCTGTGCTCATTGCATTTCTTGGCAGCTTATTGATCATCAAGCCGTCAGGGGATTTTACCTTGCTTTTTCCCAGCCTGATGGGGCTGCTCGGCGGAATCGGTGCCGGGATGGCATACGCATTTGTCAGAGTGCTAGGTGTGCATAACGAAAGAGGGGATCTGATCGTATTCTTTTTCTCCGCTTTTTCCTGCATCGTATTGCTTCCGTTTGTGATCTGGCAGTTTCAGCCGATGTCTGCAAAGCAGCTTCTGATTATGCTGGCTGCGGGCGCTGCGGCATGTGGGGGACAGATATGTATTACCAAAGCGTATACTTTTGCGCCTGCGCGGGAAATCTCTGTGTATGACTATACACAGGTGATCTTTTCATCTGTATTTGGATTTTTTATGTTCGGACAACTTCCGGATGGCTATAGTGTCGCCGGATATTTCATTATCATAGGAACGGCAGTTTTGATGTTTTTATATAATAACGGTCTGCTGCCGCATCAGAAAAAGCATGCGTAATGCATGAAACGGAGGAAATGATGGAGATCAGCTGGAAGCCCGTTTCCATGGAGGATCGGGACATCATAGAAAGCTATTATGAAAAGGAGCAGTCCATGAGCTGCGAATTTTCCTTTGCCAATAATCTGTTGTGGATGCCATACTACAGCATTCGTTATGCGATTATTCGCGACTGTCTGGTATTTATCTCACACGAATCGATCTGTTCGGTCAGCTTTCCGCTTGGCAGGGGAGATATTCAGGGTGTGGTGGATGATCTGTTGCAGTACTTTTCCGAAATCGGCAGAAAGTTTCAGATGCATCTGGTAACCAGAGAGCAGTTTGCACGTTTGGAGGAGCTCTATCCGGGCAAATTTGACATTGCCTATAACAGGGATGCGGCGGACTATATATATGAGGCGGAAAAGCTTCGGACACTTGCGGGAAAGAAGCTGCACGGTAAGCGCAACCATATCAATAAATTCAAACAACTGTATCCGGACTGGAGCTTTGAAGAGCTGAACGATGAAAATACACAAGAGTGCCTTGCAATGGCAGAGGAATGGGGCGCACAGAATCTTGTGGAGCAGGATGAGGAAAAGGATGCGGAATTCGAGATCACGCTCAGGGCGCTTCGGGAGCGTGAGCGGCTGCATTTAAGAGGCGGACTGATCCGTGCGAACGGCAAGGTCGTAGCATTCTCGCTCGGAGAACCCTGCAACCGTGAGACCTATGTTGTCCATATCGAGAAAGCTTTTGCGGATGTGCCCGGTGCTTATCCGATGATCAATCAGCAGTTTGTGGAGCATATTGCAGAAGGCTACCGCTATATCAACCGCGAAGATGATATCGGTTCGGAAGGACTCAGAAAGGCGAAACTGTCTTATTTTCCGGATATTCTGCTGGAAAAGGGACTGGTAACCAAAAAAGGGGAATAGGGAAGGAAATTATGTTGGAGAAAAAGCCGGAACAGAGGAAACTGTTGGAAGAAAAATATCAGATCCTGATGGATTTTATGCCGGGCGGCGTGGTGGTGTACCGCGGTGAAGACGGTGCGATTCTGGAAAGCAGAGGGCTTTTGACGTTGCTGAACGGCGAGGAAGCAGAGGAGCAGAAAGAACCCGTCAATTTTTATCAGATGCTTGATCCCGAGGATGTGGACAGGGTAAAGGAAATGATAGAGACCCAGCTGGAATTTTTGCATTCGGTGTTTCTGAATATCCGTCTTGTAGGAGCTGACGGAGAAATGCGTTTGTGTGAGTACCGCGGCAGGATTCTTTCCGAAGAAAACGGAGAGCGGATCTATATGGCGCTTTTGAAAGACCGGAGTGAGGAAGAAATACTCAGGCGGGTGCTGAAACAGAAGGAAGAGCGTCTGCTACATAAGGACCAACTGACAGAGTGCTTTCAGGAATGGGCAGGGGATGCGGCTTTTACCTATGACCGGATGGAAGATACGCTGACGATAGTATTCGGAAACGGTGACGGCGGAGAGGAAGAGATTCGTACACCGCAATATGATACGGCATTTCAACAGGAACATAAGCTTAGGAAATGGTTGGATGAAGAAAGTGTGCGGAAAGCGGAAGAAGCTTACCATGCGCTCGGAGGAAAACAGAAAAGCGGAAGCATGATGGCGCGTATGTTACCGGATGCACCACAGCTTGCGGGGAGAAAATTCCGTATAGATTATAAAGCGGTTCTCAATGATATGGGAAGCGTCCTGTATGTGACAGGACGCCTGATCAGCGTCAATGAGTAGCATGCTCTTCAAACAGCTTGGGCGGAAAATCGGAAACCTGATCGGTTTTTCCGCTTTGCAGATTCTTGCGATATTGGGAAGGCGTGCATTTCAGGTATGACTTAAACAATTTATTAAAATAACTAACGTTATTAAAACCGACCGAGGCTGCGACTTCCGAGAAGGATAAGGAATTGCCGGAGTCCTGACGTATCTTCATGGATGCCATAAAGATGCGGTATTTCATCAGGTATTCAAACGGAGTGGTCTGCAGCGATTTCTTAAAACATCTACAGCATTCACTTTTGCTGACATGGATAGCAGCGGCGATTTCATCCAGCGTGATTGCTTCACTATAGTGATCCTGAATATAGATGATCGCATCCTTGGTTCTGGTCTCACTCAGAGAAAGCGTTTCTTTTGGCGCATTTACAGTGTCTGTGGTGCCGAACTTCTGGAGCATCAGAAGCCAGAAACGGCACAGACAGCTCTTGGATACCAATTCATAGCCAAATTCCATTTTATCATTTGCTTCTACCAGCTCCGACAGATAATCGGTTGCTTCTTTAAAATGTTCATAGGAAGAATTTATAATAAAATATTTCAGATTGGCATTTCCGACAATGGGCAGCAGATATTTTGTGTTCAGGTATGTTTTTACATAGTTGAATAAAATCGTCGGATGAAAAACGATTGCGTGAAAACAGCCCGGTTCGTTGCCGACAGGGTGGATAGAGTGCATGACGTTCTGGTTGATGAAAATGCAGTCTCCTTTTTCCAAAGTAAAAGAGTCGTTGCCGATCAGGCAATTCATGCGGCCTTCTGTTACCATATCTATTTCCAATTCTTCGTGCCAGTGCCAGCGCACAAAGCCCATATACAGACTGCGAAGATCCACATGATAGACAGCAAGAGGATATTCCAGATTGCCATGTGCCTTTTTCTCTTTCATGAAGTCGTTGACGCGGATGTTAGAATTTGTGTTATTCATGCAGACCCTTCCTTTCCGGATTTTGTAATCCTTACATTAAATTCGAGTTAAATATAGCACAGTTTCATGGTAAAAAATAGATAAAAACGAGCGAAAAGTTGTAGAAAACTGCATGTATGAGAAATGTTCTGTGATCAGGTGCCTACTACTACGGAAGAACGGTTGCCTACAGACCAGTCAGCCGCGGGCACGCTCTCGCTACACTTCGTCCGTAGCGGTACATAAGGTGCCCCAATACGGCACATAAGTACCGACGGACTCACAGTACCCGCGGCTGACTGGTCTGTAGGCAACCGTTCTTCCTTAGCGGCAGAGTCTCGCAAGTGGCTGTCAGGTGCATATAATGGGATAAAAGATAAAAGGAGGAGCAGAAGATGAATTCGCCAAAAAAGGAAGATCAGCTGAATCTGTCCATGGACATTACACCACAGGAGCGTGCAAAATCGGAAGAATTGGAGACCGGATTTGATCCGTTGCAGGATACATGGGAGGTCATCGTAAAATATCAGGGAAGTCTGGATGCCGTGCGCGAAATGGGAGGAAGAGTGGAGAAACTGATCGACGGCTATGCGATTCTGACGATTCCTGCCGACATGGTAGATCGGGCTGCGGATCTTTATCAGATTGAATATATGGAAAAGCCGAAGCGGCTTTATTTTGAGCTGGTACAGGCGCTTGCGGCATCCTGTATTCTTCCGGTGACGCTCAGAGAACCGTATCTGACGGGGAAGGGCGTGCTGCTGGCGGTGCTGGATACGGGAATCGATTACCGCAGCTCTGCGTTTCGGAATCCTGACGGGACAACACGGATACTGGGATTATGGGATCAAAGTATCGAGGCGTCCGAGGAGAACGGCTTTAAACCGCCGGAGGGATTTTTTGAGGGCAGTGTGTTTGATGAAGAACAGATCAATCAGGCACTTTTTTCGGACAGGGACTGGTTCCGGCTTCTGCCCAGTCTGGATACATCCGGGCATGGGACGGCAGTAACGGCAATTGCGGCAGGATATTCGGATGAATTGGGGTTTAACGGTGTGTCATCGGAATGCAGTCTGCTTATCGTGAAGCTTGGAAGTGCGGGGAACTTTCCGAAGACGACACAGCTGATGCGGGGAATCACCTGGTGTTTGAGAAAGGCACACGAATTGCAGATGCCGCTCTGCATCAATTTAAGCTTTGGTAATACTTACGGTTCCCATGACGGGTCTTCGCTTCTGGAACGCTTTCTGGATAATGCGGCAGAGATCGGAAGAACCTCTATCTGTGTCGGAAACGGAAATGAGGGGAGCAGTGCCGGACATGTGGGGCGGATTGCAGTTCCTAATAAGATGCAGAGGGAAATATTGTCGGTGGGACCTTATGAACGCTCTCTTTCATTGCAGATCTGGGTCAGTTCCGTGGATGAATACACGATCGTCATTCGTTCCCCGAATGGAGAAAGCTATACGATTGAAACAAACAGTCCGGTCGGAAATACCATTACCGCCAATCTGGAACGGACAAAGCTGCTGACCTATATCGGAACGCCAAGCCCGTATTCGACCGATCAGGAGATCTTTGTGGAAATGATCCCGTCTGATGACAATCCTTATATTAACGGCGGTGACTGGACAATAGAAATCACCGGAACGAACCTTCGCTCCGGTGAATATCATCTGTATCTTCCTTCGTCAGAAGCACGAGGAGAGCAGACCATATTTTTACGGCCGACCGTGGAGCAGACTTTAACGATTCCGTCCACTGCGTCCAAGGTGATCTCGGTTGCCGCATACGATCATCTGAATGAGAGCTATGCGGATTTTTCGGGACGAGGATATTATTATGTAAACCAAGAAACAAGACTTTCCGATTACGGCAATGTAAAGCCGGATTTGGCGGCACCGGGAGTCGGTATCCCGACGTTGGGGCCGGAAGGGCAGTCTGTGGTTGTTTCAGGAACCTCTTTTGCCACTCCGTTTGTAACGGGAGCCTGTGCGTTGATGATGGAGCAGGGAATCGTACGCGGTCTGGACCCGTATTGTTATGGTGAGAAGATGAAGGCGTATCTGCGCGCAGGCGCAAGACCGATCCGTGGGGAGAGTACGTATCCGAATGAACGGGTCGGCTGGGGGGCGTTGTGCCTCAGAGACAGTCTGCCGGGATAAGGCAGAGTTGTTTATTAAAAGTTTTTTGGCATATTATTAAATTTTTATAACCTCATTTTACGATATCCTAAAATTTTTATAACATCATCAATGATGTGTTGACTGAATCAAATTCAGTGATATAATTGAACTCGATTCAGTCAATGACTGAATATGATTCAGTAAAAGTTTGATGATATTAAGATATGGTCACAAATGGGGGAGTACATTATGTCAAGAATTATGAAAAAGCCGGATGACCGGCGAAGGGAACTTTTGAATATCGGTTTTGATCTGTATATGGAAAAGGGCATGGAAGGATTGAACATAAAAGAAGTTGTAGACCGTGCCAATGTTGCCACAGGCTTATTTTACTATTACTTCAAGTCCAAGGAAGAATTTGTGGAAGAAGCGCTGAACAATTTTATTGTGCAGAACTTAGAGCCGGCATGGGAAATTTTGGAATCGGAGCAGACTGCGTTGGAGAAGCTGGATGCGGTGCTTGCGGAATTTTTTAAATTTGCGGATAAGGTTAATCCCTATGTGGGAGATAAGGCATATCAGAGTAAGCAACATTACGCGTTTATCAATCAGCTGTTAGGACATATGTTTCCGGTAGTCGAGCAGGTAATTGCGGCGGGCAATCGGGAAGGCGCATTTCATGTGAAGCATACGGGTGTCACTGCCGGATATATCCTTTACGGACTTTCGGGTATTTTAAATGTAACGCCGAAGTTTGATTCTGATAAGAACGAAGTGATCAGGGAACTGGTATATGCGTCTCTTGGGATTTCTTCTCAGGCAGCGCGTTGACCCGTTCCGAATGTGAGAAAATATATAGGAGAACGGACGATATGGAAGAAAAGCAGAAAAAAGAGCAGGATTCAAATGTAATGATAAAAGTAGCATCTTTTATCGTGGATAAGCGGAATCTATTTTTCCTCATATATATTTTACTGATCATTTTCTCAGTGTTTTCAAGAAACTGGGTATCGGTAGAAAACTCCCTGTCGGCATATCTTCCGGAAAGCGCGGAAACAAGCCGCGGAATTGATCTGATGGAGGAACAGTTTATTACATACGGAACGGCAAAGGTCATGGTGACGAATATTGACTATGTTACGGCAGAGGAACTGGCAGATTCCATTGAAGCAATGGAGGAGGTCGCCATGATGACCTTTGATGAAACGGAAGAACATTATCATAATTTTTCCGCCTTGTATGACGTCACCTTCTGTTACGATGAAAACGATGACCGTTGTCTGGAGGCGCTGGATAAGCTGAAGGATTCCCTCAGTGAATATGATATCTATGTGTCAACGACGCTGGGAGATCAGTCCTCTGAGACCATTGCCGCCGAGATGCAGGTAATCATTGTTTTAGTTGCGATTATCGTAGTGGCTGTATTGCTAATAACGTCGCAGACTTATGCAGAGGTACCGGTATTATTACTGACTTTTATCTCTGCAGCAATTCTCAGTATGGGAACCAATTTCCTGCTTGGAACGATTTCCTTTGTTTCCAACTCGGTTACCGTTGTTTTACAGCTGGCACTTTCCATCGATTATGCGATCATATTGTGTAATCGTTATAAGGAAGAACATGAGAAACTTCCGATAAGAGATGCAGTTGTGATCGCACTCAGTAAATCCATCCCGGAGATTTTTTCTAGCTCGCTGACGACGATCGGCGGTCTGGTTGCTATGATGTTCATGCAGTTTGGAATCGGAAGCGATATGGCAATTTGCCTGATCAAGGCGATTCTGCTCAGCTTGATGTCGGTCTTTCTGTTGATGCCCGGGCTTTTGATGGTATTTGGCAAGGCAATGGACAAGACAAAGCACAAGAATTTTGTACCAAAGATTCCGTTTGTAGGTAAGTTTGCATATAAGACAAGAAAAATCATACCATTTGTATTTGTGATCATTTTAGTGGCTGCATATTTTATCCAAAGTAAGTGCCCGTTTGTGTATGGATACAGCACGCTTGAAACACCAATCAAAAATAAGTATCAGATTGCGGATGAAATGATAGAAGAAAGCTTTCAAAGCAGCAATATGGTAGCACTGATTGTTCCGGCAGGAGATTATGAAAAGGAAGCGGAACTTTTAGCGGAACTTGATACCTATGATGAAGTAGATCATTCTATGGGACTTGCCAATACGGAAGCTATGGATGGTTATATGCTGACAGATAAATTGAACGCGAGACAGTTCTCAGAACTTCTTGAATTGGATTATGAGGTGGCGCAACTGGTCTATGCGGCATACGCAGTCAATGATGAAAATTATGCCAAGATTGTCAACGGGATTTCTACCTATGAAGTGCCGTTGATCGATATGTTTATGTTCCTTTATGATGAGGTGGATGAGGGCTACGTCACATTGGATGATGATATGATGGATACCTTGGAGGAAGCGCATACGCAGATGAATCTGGCGCTACAACAGCTTCAGGGTGAAGATTACAGCCGTATGCTGATCTACCTGACACTTCCGGAAGAAGGTGACGAGACCTTTGCATTCCTTGACAAAATGCATGAAATCGCAGCCAAATATTATGAGGGCGAGATTCTGGTAACCGGAGAATCTACCAGCCAGTATGATTTGAAAAAGACCTTTGAAAGGGATAATCTGGTTGTCAATCTGGTATCCATGCTTGCCGTGTTGATAGTTTTACTGTTTACTTTTAAATCCGCAGGTATGCCGGTTCTTTTGATCGCAGTGATTGAAGGAAGCATCTGGCTGAATTTCTCGTTTCCGGCACTTGCACACTCAAATCTGTTCTTTATGAGTTATCTGATTGTAAGTTCGATCCAAATGGGTGCAAATATTGATTATGCGATTGTGATTTCCGGTCGTTTTCAGGAATTGAAGGATCAGATGCCAAAAGAAGAAGCAATCATAGAAACGTTAAATTTTGCATTTCCTACGATCATTACTTCCGGAACGATGCTGGCAGTCGCAGGTATCATTATCGGTCAGATGACATCAGAAGCGGCGATCGTTGGAATCGGTCAGTGCCTTGGCAGAGGTACGTTGATTTCTATCTTTATTGTTATGTTTGTGCTACCTCAGATTCTGCTGCTTGGTGAAAAGATCACCGATAAAACTGCATTTAATGTATCCATGCCGCTCAAAGCCCAGAAAAACAGCGGTATCATCAGGGTTGACGGTTATGTAAGCGGACAGATCAACGGTAAGTTCGTAGGTGAAATGCATGGTGTTATCACAGGGGATGTCAATGCGATCGTAGAGATCGGTGATGTACACAAGATCGACGGGCAGGAAGATACAGAGCATGATACGGACAGTCCGCCGACAGAACAGGTGCAGACAGAAGAAATGACAGACGAAACGGAGGGTGAATCGGATGAAAAGCAGGATGTATAAGAAGATTCTGGGATGGATGCTTACCGTCTCGATGATATTCTCTGTGCTTCCGGCGTTGGCTGTATACGCAGAGGAGGGGACAGCAGTACAGGAAGCAATATCGGACGAGGAAGAAGCCCAGGAAGGTGAGGAAGGATCGGAAGAAGAGGCTGCGGAGGAACAGCTGATTCAGATCCATAACGCGCAGGAATTACAGGAACTGGCACAAAACTGCAAGGTGGATGCCTGGTCCGCGAACGTCAGGGTCGAGCTGTGCGGGGATATTTCTCTGGAAGGAATCGAGTTTGAACCGATTCAGATTTTTTCCGGAACGTTTGACGGAAAAGGATATACGATCTCCGGCTTTTCTTTGACCGGAGAAGGCTATGCGGACGGATTTTTCCGCCATGTGGAAGAAACGGCAGTCATTCAGAACCTGACGATTTCGGGTGTGATCAAGTCTGAAAATGAGCAGGAATGTGTCGGAGGCATCTGTGGTATCAACAGAGGAGTCCTGATGAACTGTGAGTTTATAGGCGTTGTAAAAGGGCAGAATTCGGTCGGAGGCATCGCCGGTGAGAACGAGAGTACCGGAGTGATCAGCAACTGTCACTCCTATGGAAGTATCAACGGTTCGGACGGTGTCGGAGGTATTGCGGGTAAAAACCATGGTTCTATTATGACATGCGATAATCAGGCAGGGATCAATAACGATAGTGCCGGAGTCGAAGAACGGGACAGCGAAGGACTGGAATGGATTCTGGATGCTGCGCAGACGGATGATGCCAGACTGAGAAGCAATATCGATGTCGGAGGCATTGCAGGATATTCGGACGGCATAATCACCTATTGCAGGAATACCGGCGTTGTAGGATATGAGCATGTCGGATATAATATCGGAGGCATTGCAGGACGCCAGAGCGGTCTGCTGACTTATTGCACGAATACGGGAGAAGTGTACGGACGCAAGGATGTCGGAGGAATTGTCGGTCAGATGGAACCTTTTATCAGTGTGGACGAAGCCGAATCGATCTCTGTGGCGGTCCAGACACTTCACGATCAGATCAACAAGCTGCTGGATGATTTGGATCGGACGCAAAGTGTGCTGAACAGCGATTTTGACGAGCTGAAGGGGTATTCGGACAGCGCGTTGGATCATGGAGAATCCATCAGTGACCGGCTTGTTGATTTTACGGATGATAATATCGGATCGATCAACAGCATTGCTGCCAATATGGATTATGTCATAGACAGACTGCCGGAGATCCTGGACCATACTCATAACGCAATGGATGGGATGAGCGAGGTGTCCGAGGATATGAAAAAGCTGAATGAGGATATGGATGTCATCGATCAGCTACAGGATTCCGAATACAGTGAGACGGATTATAAGCGGTTGTCCATTGTGACCGGCGTAGGGGGAAATGTGACTTCTGATAATGTCAATCCGGAGCAGGGAACGGTAGTAACGCTTACATCAAATGCAGATAACGGCTATCGTCTGAAAACATTGACGGTAACGGATGCAGCCGGAGCAAATGTGGCGTGTACGCAGTCTGCCGGTAATCGGAATGAGTATACTTTTACAATGCCTCAGGAAAATGTAGTGGTTAAGGCGGAGTATGAATATACCGGAGCTTACCTGGCATCCTCCAATGCAGGCGGTAATCTGTATCTGTCTGTGAATCACAATTCCAATACGGTCAAAATATCCGTCACACCGGATGGCGGCTATCATTTTGACGGCGTGTACGTGGGAGCGGACTATTATGATAAGAGTCTGTTTACTTTAGATGATTCGGTCTATACTTTGGAGATCACGAAGCAGGAGCCCGGAGTGCCGGTCATAGTATCGACCACATTCGTAAAGGACAATGACAGTCATAAGATTACGAATGCGTCTTCTACGGGCGGTTATCTGACCGTGGATAAGGACAATGCTTCACCGGGAGAGACGGTTACGGTAACAGTGCATGAAGAAGCGGATTATATGCTGAGCTCACTCACCATGAACGGAAGCGCACTGACACCGTCACAAACGGCAAATGAATATACATTCCAGATGCCACAGGCGGATGCGGAGGTTCTGGCAAGCTTTTCCTATCAGCCGAATGCCGATACGGAGGTTTATACAGAATCGGATATCGGCGGTACGGTAGTGGCAGTCAGAAATATCGGAAGTAATGATTATACGATTGTGATAACGCCGGGAAGCGGATATCAGGTTTCTGACAGCGCACTCAGCATTACGGGGAGCGGACAGAGCGCGGTAACTGTCAATAAAACCAATCTGACCCGGAACGGAAACGGTGACAGCTATACTTATACCGTAAATAAGAACAGTTATAGCAATCCGATCCGAGTATACGGTTATTTTGAAAAATTGTCGGATACCCATTCTGTCAGTGTGACAGACGGTACCGGAGGAAGAGCATCTGCGGATCAATCATCTGCCGCAGCCGGCGATACGATTACCGTGACGGCACAGCCACAGTCGGGTTACCGTTTGTCAGGACTGACGATACGTTCCGGCGGTACGGATATCTCGTATCAGGAAAAGTCAGCCGATCATACCTATGAATTTACCATGCCGAACGGGGATGTTGACATTGTGGCGGAATTTGAGCCGGTACAGCTGATCGTAGTCTCCAATGCGGGAGGTAAGGCGGATAGCAGTGTGGACGGAACCACTGTGACACTGACGGTTTCACCGAATACGGGCTATACCTTGTCAGGACATCCCGTCGTAACAGATAATAACGGAAACAATCTGCCCGTTTCCAGAAAAAATGCAGGCTCCTATGTCTATGAATTTACGGTTGAACGGACAATGGAGCCGGTAAAAATCGATATTACCTTTGTGACCAGCTCGGATTATGATACGGTTCAGGATGCCGGAGATCGGATCAATGTGAATACGGAGATCTTACAGGATTCCATGAATCAGGCGTCCAATACGGTGGATCAGATAGAAGCGCTGACAAAGGATGAGTACGGCAATACCATTCCGGCAGAGGATTTCTTAAATGACAGTGAAAAGGTGGATGAGCTGGCAGAGCTTTTGCTGGAACTGGCAGATGAGCTGACGGATGCCGGAGAAGCGGCATCTGCGATCATCAGTGATCTGAATACTATTGCAAATGTCCTGACACCTTATGTGGAAGATGCGGCAGATCAGGCAAATACGGATATCGATGAGGCACTGGATGATCTGGAGAAGGTTCTTGATGAACTGAAAAAAGCATCGGACGGTCTGGAGGGAATCATAGATTATCTTAGTGCACAGGAAGAAATCAGGATGAGTTCTCTGGGTGGTGATTTCAGCTCAGAGGTGGATGCGCTTTTTGATGATCTGGACAGGATATCCGATTGTATGGGCAGACTCGGTGACCATATCGACAGTTATTCGGATCTGATTTCCGAGGATCTGCGCGCGATCAATGATCAGATGAATAAGGTCTTCCAGCTCTTTGTAGACAAGATGGATGATGCGGAGAACCGGTATTTAGAGGATGACAGCTATGATGATATCGAGTCGGAGGATGTTTCTGATGAGGAGATAGAAGAAACCACCAATGGAAAAGTGGAGAAATGTACCAATGAGGGGAAAGTGGAAGGTGATGTGAACGTAGGAGGAATTGCCGGTTCCATGGCGATCGATGAAGAAGATCCGGAGGATAATGCAGCAGGAAAAGTGGAACGTTCATTAGGGAATAAATATCTTACCAGATGTGTGATGTTCGGATGCGTGAATCACGGAAATATTCTGTCCAAGAAAGACGGAGTGGGATGTATTGCCGGATATATGGATCTGGGAGTGATCATGGAATGTGAGGCATACGGAACTGCAGAAAGTACGGAAGGCGAGTATATCGGAGGAATTTGCGGACAGTCCTTCGGAATCATCAAAAACAGCTATTCTCTGTGTTCTCTGACAGGAAGCCGGTATGTGGGCGGTATTGCAGGCTATGGTTATAAGATTCAAAACTGCTATTCCATGACGCTGATCGATCCGGATGCCGAGCGGGTCGGTGCAATCTCAGGCAGAATTGATATGGATGAAGATGATGAAAGAAAGATCGATCCGGAAAACGTATGCGGCAACTATTTTGTGAGCAGCAGATTAAACGGAATTGATGATATCAGTTACGTCGGCGTGGCAGAGCCGGTGACCTATGCGGAACTTTTGGAAACGGCCGGTCTGCCTTATACATACAGACATTTAAAAATCAACTTTGTCGTGGACGGAATCACGATACGACAGACAGAAGCAGCTTACGGAGACAGTCTGGAAGAGATAGAATATCCTGAGATTCCTGCTGTGTCCGGCTGCTTTGGCGTATGGTCAATACCTGAGTATGACTATGTAGAAGGAAACATTACCATTGAGGCGGAGTATCAGGATAATATCATAACGCTGATAAGTAAAGAAGGCGTTGCCAGTTCGGGAGAAGACGCATCGCCGGAGAGACCGTATGCTCTGGCAGACGGGATTTTTGATGACAGTGCGGTACTTCATGCCAATGTATCGGATATGGAAATGCCGGAAGATCTTGTGAAACACCATGATTATGTTGTTTATGACATCAGTCTGGAAGGAATACAGCCGGAAAAAGAGCAGGAGACCAGAGTACGTCTGTATCATGCATTTGAGGGAGATGTTCGGGTACTGCAATATGTGAATGACAACTGGGAAGAAGTGGATGCGAAAAACTATGGCAGCTATGAACAGGTTCTGATGCATGGAACGCAGGGAACCTTCTGTATCGTATCGGATACAAGTTCAAAACTATGGATAATCATTCCGGCAGGAGGAGCAGCCGGAGTGCTTGTTCTGGCAATCCTGATCAAAGGAATCCGAAAACGGAGAAAAAAGAAAAAGAGTTCTTTGTGATAAAAAATTTTTAAAACTTATTTATGAAGTATAGATTGAAATAAGAGTAAATACAAGATGAAGAAAATCAGATAGATTTTTGTCGATAATTATGATAAAATCTATCTGATTTTATATTTATACAACAAAAAATAAATATTTTATATTAGGCGATTGTTATATTAGGCGATTGCGAAATGCTACCCGTAAAGCGGAACCGGTACCGATCAACCTATCGGTAACCGGCACTGTGAGTCCGTCGGTACTTAGGTGCCGTATTTTGGCACCTTATGTACCGTTACGGACGAAGTGTAGCGAAAGCGTGCCGGTCACCGATAGGTTTATCGGTACCGGTTCCATTCCGTGAGCAGAGTTTCACAATCGCCTGACTAAACTATATAAAGGAGAATCATGCATATGAAGAAAGCATTGGTAAAAAGCCTGGCGATGCTCCTGTTCGTTTCCGGCATACTGACCGGCTGTGGCGGAAGCAGCGGCGAACCGGATGATTATGCGACAAATGAAGGATACAGTATTCAGCAGGAAAGCAGTGTGGCGGAGACTGAGACGACAGAAAGTGATATTGCGCAGACGGAAGAGGAAACAAAGCTGACCAAGGATAATATAAAGGTCGGTGTATTATATATTTCCGATCCTGGAGAGGGAAGCGGTTATTCCTATACCCATGATCTTGGAATCATAGGGATGCAGGCAAATCTCGGACTGTCTTCAGATCAGATCATCCGAAAGATCGTGGATGATGCGGATGCGGCAGCAACAAGAAAAGCGATCGAGGAGTGTATCGAGGAAGGCTGCAATGTGATCTTTACGACAAGCTGGGGTTATATGGAGACAACGGCAGAGATGGCGGAGGAGTATCCCGATCTTTATTTTTCGCACGGAACGGGATATCTGTCCAACGGCAGTAATTTTAATAACTATTTCGGAAGAATCTATCAGGCACGATACTTAAGCGGCATCGTTGCCGGAATGAATACGACAACCAATAAGATCGGATATGTGGCAGCAATGGATTCCTCGAACTCGGAGGTAACGGGCGGTATCGATGCATTTGCAATCGGCGTGGCACAGGTGAATCCGGATGCTCAGATCTATGTTGTGGTTACAAACAGCTGGTACGATCCTGAGAAGGAGGAAGCGGCATCACGTCAGCTGTTGGATATGGGCTGTGATGTTATGGCACAGCACTGTGATACACCGTATCCGCAGACACTGGCACAGGAATACGGGGTATACGGAATCGGATACAATTCAGATATGAGTAAAGAAACGCCGGACTCCTGCCTTTGCAGCGTGATCTGGAACTGGAGCGCTTATTATACGGCAGCGGTACAGAGCGTACTGGACGGCACCTGGGACGGATCAAACTATTACGGAGGAATGAAAGAGGGGCTGGTACAGCTGACCGGGCTGGCAGCTTTCTGCGCAGAGGGAACACAGGAGGCAGTGGATGAAGCAAGTGCTGCGATTCTGAGCGGAAAGTACAATGTCTTTGATGGTATCATGGAGACCAACACGGGAGAAACAGTCGGAACCGAAGGCGGAACACTGGATGATGCTACAATTACGGGTGGCATCAACTGGTATTACAAAAATGTTGTGATAGTGGAATAGGGGGGATGACTTTTGAAAATGACATTACGGAAGAAAATCCTATTATGTGCGTTGCTGCCGATCTGTATTTTAGGTGCAATTGTGATTATCATTGCATCTACGATCGTCAGAAATTCGATTATCGAACAGGTTGAAAAATCGTTGCATGGAACAGCCGTTGCAACGCTTGCGGCATATGACCAGAATGCAGGGTCCTATCTGGAGGCATCAAACGGTGATATCTGGAAAGGAAGTTATAATATCTCACAGTCCCAGAATCTGGTGGATATGATCAAAGAAGAATCCGGTATGGATGTCACCTTTTTTTACGGGGACAGACGAATCATGACTTCGGCATTTGATAAGAATAATGCGCGCATTCTGGGTTCTCCTGCCGGAGCAAAGGTAACGCAGGAAGTATTGGTAAACGGAAACGAATATTTCAGCAGTCATGTTTCTGTTGACGGAACGATTTACTATGGCTATTACATACCGGTTTATCAGATGGGAGATGATGAGACACCGATCGGCATGGTGTTTGCCGGTGTGAATAAGGCAGATACGCTGGCGGGCGTCAATCAAATCATCGCAACAATTATTTTTATCGTTGTGCTGGTTATGGTAGTCTGTGTAGCGGTAGTCAGCATCATAGCTTCTTCCATTACAAGGGCATTAAAAAAGAGTATCCGAAATGTGCAGGAAGTGTCTGCCGGAAAACTGACGGTTGAGATTGATCAGAAGTATCTTCGGAAGAAGGATGAGGTCGGGGATCTGGCACGCTCAATCGAGAGTCTGCAAAAAGAACTGAGGAGTATGATCGGAAGTATCAGTGACAGTGCGGATGAATTAAAAAATGCTTCCGATATGCTGGAAAAGACTTCGCACGAGACTGCAGAAAATATCCGTCAGGTAAAAGGTGCGATGAACAGTATTACCTCCGGAGCAATGAATCAGGCGGAGGATACTCAGAATGCATCCGAGAATATCGGACATATGGGCAGTCTGATTACGGGAACAGGGAAGGAAGCAGATGAGCTGAGCAAGAGCTCGGATAAGATGAAGAGCTCCAGTGATCAGGCAACAGAGTCCATTGCATTGTTAAAGGAGATCAGTGAGGAAGTAAGAACTGCCGTCGAGGAAATCGCACAGCAGACCTATCAAACCAATGAATCGGCACAGAGGATCAAAGAGGCATCCGATTTTATTTCGGACATTGCGGCAGAGACCAATCTGTTATCATTAAATGCAACGATTGAAGCTGCGAGAGCCGGAGAGGCAGGCAGAGGCTTTGCAGTGGTTGCTTCACAGATTCAGAAGCTTGCGGAACAAGCCAATGATGCAAGCGGCAGCATTGATGAAATCGTAAATGCACTGATGAATCAGTCCGGTATGGTAGTGGAGACCATGACTCATATGCAGGAGGTCATTGAAAAACAGAACCACCATATCAGCGATACGGGAGAAACCGTCGGCAGAGTGATGGATGAAATCGGAAGCTCTGTGGAAAGTATTAAGAGTATTGATCAAAGGGTCAAAGAGCTGGAACACTCCAGAATTGATATTGTTGAGACGATTGATACTCTTTCCGGCATAGCACAGGACAATGTGGCAGAAACTCAGGAGGCAGATGCCATTATCACGGAAGTGGCTCAGAATATCGGGGAAGTGGAAAAGTCCGCGCAGGATCTTCGGAGCATGGCAGAGCTGCTGGCACAGAATGTCGGAAATTTTGAACTGTAGAAAGTGCATGTGCGGGAATCGCATGCTATGGATTTTGAAACAGCATTGTGAATGGGAGAAATCTTATGAAATTTCAGATGGTACATGAAAATTATAACGTCTATGATCTGGAGAAGTCTCTGGCTTTTTATGAGAAGGCATTGGGACTGACGGAGAAAAGGCGGATAGAGTCGCCGGACGGTTCTTTTATCATTGTGTATATCGGCAATGATACCACGGACTTTGTCATGGAGCTGACATGGATGCGTGATATGGACAGACCGTATGATCTGGGCGATTGTGAATTTCATCTTGCATTTGAAGCAGACGACTATGAGCAGGCGCATGCCCTGCATCAGGAAATGGGATGTATTTGCTTTGAAAATCCCCAGATGGGGATCTATTTTATCACGGATCCGGACGGATATTGGCTGGAGATCATACCGAAGAAGTAGCATGAAGTTCTGATACTGCCCATACTGCGGTCGCAGGTGAAAGGTGAATATAGGAAAGATCTTATCAAAATGATAAATCCACATTGTTTTCTGCATTTATAAGATGTACGAAAACGATGTGGATTTTTACGTGTATTTTGCATGAAATTTAGAAGCGACTGATAGTAGAACTCTATGTGGGATTTTATAATGCGGTTGGAAACGATAGAAACGATGATTGGATGGGAGTCTATGAAATTGGATGAGATTATGGTAAAGGACTTTTTTGATATTCTGAAGAAGCGCGCGATCAAGCCGGTGTTTCAACCGATCGTATCGTTAAAAAATGGCGAGATACTGGCGTATGAGGCTTTGAGCAGGATCACGATGGACAAGACGGACATTACGATTGATAAGCTCTTTGATATGGCAGAACGGCTCGGGCAGGTATGGAATCTGGAGAAGCTGTGCAGATCCAAGGCGCTTAAAGCAGCTGTAAATAAGCCGAAGCGTACAAAGCTGTTCTTGAATGTGGATGCCAATGTCATTCTTGATAATGAATTTATGTGTGGTTTTACCAAGGAGTTTCTCGGTAAGTACGGACTCAAGGCAAAGGATATTGTCTTTGAACTGACGGAGCGTAGCTCCGTGAAGGATCGGACTGTCTTTCAGAGAGGCGCTGATCATTACAAGAATCAGGGATTTGAAATCGCAATTGATGATGTCGGATCGGGGTATTCCAATCTGAACAGAATCAGTTGTGTGGAGCCGCAGTATATTAAGATCGACATGGAACTGATCCGGAATATTCATTTGAGCCGGACGCAAAAGTCAATGGTGCGGATCATGGAACACTTTTGTCAGGAGATGGGGTATATTCTGATCGCGGAAGGTATCGAGACGGAGGAAGAATTAAAAACCTTGATCGAGCTCGGTGTTCCTTATGGTCAGGGATACTTTTTTCAGAAGCCGGCGGAAGAATTTAAAGATATCCCGAAAAAGATTAAACATAAGGTCATGGAAATGCAGAACACGGAATCCAGACTGTGTTTTGTACCGTCTGCATTCGGCACGATTGAAAGCATCTGCAGAAGCGGAATTACCATTCTTCCGGATAAAAAAGCGACAGAGGCATATGAATTGTTTCGTGATAACGAGGAACTTACAGAAATCTGTGTTGTAGATGAAAAGGGTGAATTTTGCGGGATTTTGACCAAGGATGATGTGCTGAGTGACTTTGGCGGTATGTATGGCTATACGCTGCATCAGAAATATACGGTTTCGGATCTGATGAAAAAGGACACGTTGGTTGTCAATGCAGATTTTTCCGTTGAAAATGTATCTAAGATTGCGATGGATAGACCGGCGAAGGAGGTCTATAATGCGGTTGTGGTATTAAAGAACGGAGCTTATCTGGGAATCGTTACGATCAAGGATTTATTGTCGGCAGTACTGACGATACAGGTGACAAGAGCAACAGATGCCAATCCTCTGACGGCACTTCCGGGCAATATGGTCATTGAATCACGGATATTAAGTCTGCTGGGAGAAGAAGAACCGTATGCCATTATGTATCTGGATCTGGATAATTTCAAGGCATATAATGATGCGTATGGCTTTAACAGCGGAGACCGTATGATCAAGGCACTTGCCGAGTCTATGAAGAAAAGCTGTGCGGAAGATGATTTTCTGGGTCATATCGGCGGTGATGACTTTGTTGTCATTACACGGCATGCGGATGCAGAAGCTTTGGGCAGAAGCATTATCAAAGTATTTCAGTCTTATTTACAAGGGTTATATAATCGGACGGACTGGGAACGGGGATACATTATATCAAAAAACAGGAGCGGTCTGACTGAACAGTTTCCGATTGCCTCGGTTTCTGTTGCCATTGTGACAAACAGGAAGGAGAAGGTAAGCAGGATCGAAGACTTATCGGAAAAAATTGTGTCGGCAAAGAAAGCTGCAAAACAGCAAAAGGGTGATTCGGTCATCATTGTAGCATAAATTTTTTGATGAAAAAGCCGATATATGCATTGTAATGGTTGTACCATGCAGGCAAACGGATTTCCTGCAATCGTTCAAGGAGGAATGCATATGAATACACTTTTTCACACAGAGAACGGCATGTATACAAGCGGATATGCCAAAGAGGCGGACAGCATGCGCAGGCAGCAGGATGGGGAGCGGGTTAAAGAGTCGGCACACAGCGGCAAAAGCAGGGAGAAGCAGCCGGTGTACGGCAACACGGTAGGTTCTCCTAAGTTGAGTGAAAACGCGCAGAAGTATTATGATGAGCTAAAAAAGAAGTACGGAAATATGGATTTTATTCTGGTCAGCAATGACCTAAAGGAGCAGGCAAAGGCAATGGCGGGAAGCTATGCCAGACCGGACAGAACCGTGGTGCTGATCGATGAGGAAAAGATCGAGCGTATGGCTTCGGATGAAGCCTATAGAGAAAAATATGAGACGATCATCGGTCAGGCAGCAGGTCAGCTTGCCGGTATGAAGACAGGACTTGCGGGTGTATCAGGCGGCCAATCGGTTACAAGCTATGGCATGCAGGTGGAGGATAACGGAGCCGTGTCCTTTTTTGCCGTGGTTGATAAAGCTCTGGAAGCACAGAAGGAGCGGATTGCGAAAAAAGCCGAACAGAAAAAGGAAGACCGTAAGGAAGCAAAAAAAGAGGAACAAAAGCAAGCCGAGGAAAAGAGACTGGAGCAACGGCGGAGAGGGCAGGACAAAGTAACGGTGACAGCTTCCTCTGTTGAGGAGCTGATCCGTAAGATAGAGGATCTTTCCTATGCGGACATGAGTGACCGGACGATGACACAAGAGGAGCAGCAGCTCGGCCAGCATATTGATTTTCGAGGTTAGGAGTACAAAAAGCGGATTTATAATATCCGCTTTTTTGTGTGCATCTGGAATCAGAAAGTGGCAGATTTTATCGAATCACCAAAATGGTAAAAATTTCCAAAATAAGTTATTGACATCTAATAACAGTTAGCATATACTAACTATCGAAGAAAGGATGTTTTATCCGGAAAAGAGGAACAAATGATGCCGTTAACAATGATGAAAGAAGGAGAACCCGGCGTGATCAGCAGGGTTTCCGGAAAAGAAGAGACCAGAAGATTTTTGGAAAACCTCGGTTTTGTAGCGGGAGGAACGGTAACGGTTGTTTCCAAGATCAATGGTAATATGATCGTCAATATCAAAGATTCCAGAGTCGCCCTCGGGCAGGATATGGCAAACCGGATCATGGTATCATAAGAGTGATTCATAAGCGTTTGCAAAATTCTGTCAGCGGGATGGATCGGGTGTCCACAGAACTCCAAGCGGTGGGTACTGTGAGTCCGTCGGTACTTAGGTGCCGTATTGTGGCACCTTATGTACCGCTACGGACGAAGTGTAGCGAGAGCGTGCCCACCGCTTGGAGTTCTGTGGGCATCCAATCCGTCCCGCTGACAGAATTTTGCAAACAAGAGATTAAGGAAAGAAGGAGAGAGACTATGAAAACGTTGAGAGAGGTTTCGTGCGGACAGACGGTACGCGTTACGAGATTGTCCGGAGACGGTCCCGTAAAGAGACGGATCATGGACATGGGAATCACGAAGGGCGTGGAGATTTATGTCAGAAAAGTGGCGCCGCTCGGAGATCCGATTGAAGTAACCGTAAGAGGTTACGAGCTGTCGATCCGCAAAGCCGATGCTGAAATGATTGAAGTGGAATAAGTTTCGGAAGGATATTTTTTTACACAAAGGTTAGATAAAACTAACAAATGGTAGTAACACATAACCGAAGAAAAACAGGATAAGGAAAAGAATCATCAAAAATAGCAGGATGATCGGAAGGAAAAGGAGTGAATCATGTCTATGAAAATCGCATTGGCAGGAAATCCAAACTGCGGAAAAACAACATTATTCAATGCATTGACGGGTTCCAATCAGTTCGTCGGAAA
Organism: Lachnospiraceae bacterium; assembly: GCA_051888775.1. Classification (GTDB taxonomy): domain Bacteria; phylum Bacillota; class Clostridia; order Lachnospirales; family Lachnospiraceae; genus JBJFCE01. The sequence goes on from JBJFCE010000092.1 coordinate 23,173, forward strand.
CTGGCCCGGCGTAACGGTGGAGAAAAAGGAAGGAAAGCTGAAAGGCTATCAAGATGTCACAATTATGGATTTACCGGGAATTTATTCCCTGTCTCCGTATACACTTGAGGAGGTTGTGGCAAGAAACTATCTGATCGGTGACAGACCGGATGCGATCATCAATATCGTGGACGGCACAAATATTGAGAGAAATCTGTATCTGTCCACGCAGCTGCTGGAGCTTGGCATTCCGGTGCTGATGGCAGTCAACATGATCGATGTGCTGGAAAAGACGGGAGACCGGATACATATCGATAAGCTGGCTGAAAAGCTTGGCTGTGAAGTGGTCGGGATTTCTGCACTAAAGGGAACAGGCATCCGGGAAGCTGCACAAAAAGCGGTAGCATTGGCACAGAAAAAAGAATCCGCAGGAGCGGTGCATGAGTTTGACGCCAAGGTAGAGGGTGTGATCAGCGAAGTCGAGGAAAAGCTGAACGGGCTTGTACCGGAGGAGCAGAAGCGTTTCTTTGCAATCAAACTGTTAGAGAAGGATGACAAGATTGCAGACCGGACACTCCCGGATGTATCTGCCGAGATTAAAGTGTTAGAGAATGCTTTTGATGATGATACCGAGAGTATTATCACCAACGAGCGTTATGTGTATATTTCATCCATCATCGGCATATGTGTGACAAAGGCAGAGAAAAAGAAATTAACGACCTCCGATAAAATCGACCGGATCGTAACAAACCGATTCCTCGCTCTGCCGATCTTTGCACTCGTCATGTTTCTGGTCTATTATATTTCCGTAACAACGGTCGGTACATGGGTGACCGACTGGGCAAACGATGGCGTGTTCGGTGAAGGATGGAGCCTGTTCGGACTGGAGATCCCGGGTATTCCGGTATTGATAGAACGTGGATTAAATGCGATTGGCTGTGCCGACTGGCTGCAGGGGCTGATCTTAGACGGTATTGTTGCCGGTGTCGGTGCGGTACTTGGTTTTGTCCCTCAGATGCTGGTACTGTTCATTTTCCTTGCGTTTCTGGAAGCTTGCGGCTATATGGCGCGCGTGGCGTTCATCATGGACAGAATCTTCCGCAAATTCGGTCTTTCCGGAAAGTCCTTTATTCCGATGCTGATAGGAAGCGGATGTGGCGTACCGGGAATCATGGCATCCAGAACGATTGAAAATGACAGAGACCGCAAGATGACGATTATGACGACGACCTTTATACCGTGCGGTGCGAAGCTGCCGATCATCGCGTTAATTGCGGGTGCGTTTTTTGATAATGCGGGCTGGGTATCCTGGAGCGCTTATTTCATAGGAATTGCAGCCATTATTTTGTCAGGTATTATATTGAAGAAAACGCGGATGTTTGCCGGCGATCCGGCACCCTTTGTCATGGAACTTCCGGCATATCATCTGCCGACGGTCGGCGCGGTGCTTCGCAGTATGTGGGAACGCGGCTGGTCCTTTATCAAAAAAGCGGGGACAGTGATTCTGTTATCCACTATCGTGATCTGGTTTACAACCTATTTCGGCTGGGTGGACGGACAGTTCCGTATGCTGGAGGATATAGAAATTGATCATAGTATTCTCGCAGCGATCGGCAATGCAATTGCATGGATTTTCACACCGCTTGGCTGGGGAGACTGGAAGTCTGCGGTTGCAGCGATCACCGGTCTGGTGGCAAAGGAAAATGTAGTAGGTACCTTCGGCATTCTCTTCGGATTCGCAGAGGTTGCGGAAGATGGTGCAGAATATTGGGGAACTCTGGCAGGACATATGTCCGGTATTGCCGCATATTCCTTCCTGATCTTTAACCTGTTATGCGCACCGTGCTTTGCGGCAATGGGTGCAATCAAGCGGGAGATGAACAATGCGAAGTGGTTCTGGTTCGCGATCGGTTACCAGACCGGACTTGCATATATCGTATCGCTTTGTGTATATCAGATCGGTGCATTGATAACAGGCGAGATCGGTTTCGGAATCGGAACGATTGTAGCGGTTTTGGCAATCCTTGCATTCCTCTGGCTGCTGTTTCGCCCATACAAGGAAAGCAAGGTCTTGAAAGTGAATAAGAATATGGCAGGTGCGAAATAAGCTGCCTGTCATGGAGTCAAAGGGGAGCTATGATATAAACAGACAGCTCCCCATTGCTGACTGGATAGGAGATAATGATGGGAACAGAGATTACCATAGGAGTTTTGATCGTGGCGGTTTTCTTTGCGCTGCGTGGTGCAGTAAAGCATATGAAAGGTGTGGGCGGCTGCTGTGGTGGCGGTTCTGTACCGAAAAAAGCAAAAAAGCAGAAGCTGTCCTCGGTTGCCGAGATCCGGACGATCAAGGTGGAGGGTATGCATTGTGAACAATGCAGAAGGCGCGTGGAAAATGAACTGAATGCATTGCCGGGTGTCAATGCTACGGTCAGCTTCCGCAAAGGTGAGGCTGTTGTGAAGATGCGCGAAGTGTTATCGGATGAGATTTTGCAGGAGACGGTCAGAAAAGCATTGCAGGATTAAAGATTAAAAGATTAAACAAATAATAAAATATATATTGACATATAATTAAATATTTGCTTAAATGTTTATACGAGAACAGATAAGAAAAACACAGTAAATCGCAAACAGAGACAGTAGTGACTGCGTAGAAAGAGGGAGAGAGATGTTTTTAGAGATTCAGGAGTTACAAAAAAGCTTTGGAAACGGTTCTGCCAGAGTAGAGGTTTTAAAGGGGATCAGCTTTGGCGTCGAAAAAGGTGAGATCTGTGTATTGCTCGGACCGTCCGGCTCCGGTAAATCAACACTTTTAAATATCATCGGAGGGATCGATACTGCGGACAGCGGGTATATTTCAATTCAGGGAGAGAAGACCGTCGATATGAAGGAAAAGGAATTGACACAGTACCGCAGAAAGCATCTGGGGTATGTTTTTCAGATGTACAACCTGATTCCGAACCTGAACGTGAAGGAAAATATTGAAGTCGGAGCATATCTGAGCGACCGTCCGTTAGAGATTGATGAACTGTTAAAGACACTCGGATTATATGAGCATCGCCACAAACTGCCGAATCAGCTTTCAGGCGGTCAGCAGCAGCGGACGGCGATCGGCAGGGCAATTGTAAAAAATCCGGATATCCTGCTTTGTGACGAGCCGACGGGAGCACTTGATTATAATACGTCCAAGGAAATTTTGAAATTGATCGAGGAAGTAAATCACAAGTATGGCAATACGGTGATCATGGTAACGCATAACGATGCGATCAAGAATATGGCAGACCGTGTGATCAAGCTGCGTGACGGTCAGATCCGCAAGGATTACAGAAATGAAGAAAAGATCGCTGCAGCTGATCTGGACTGGTAAGGCGGTGGAATCATGAAGAAGATAAAGAATCCGTTACATAAAAGACTGCCCAGAGAATTAAAGGGCGAGTTTTCAAAATATCTGGTGATCTTTTTGTTCATGACGGCAACAATCGGATTTGTATCAGGCTTTCTGGTGGCAGGCGGCAGCATGATCGCCGCGTATCGGGAGAGCTTTGAAAAATACAATATTGAGGACGGACATTTTGTGTTGACAGAAGCCTTAACCGAGGAGTCTGTTTCTATGTTGGAGCAGGAAGACTCGGAGCAGTCGGAACAACAGACGACGACACTTTATCCGGATTTCTATCTGGAAGAGGATACGGATGTTGATCTCGACGGGATCACGGACAGCACACTAAGAATTTATGTAAACCGAGAGAAGGTGAATCTGGCATGCCTGATGGAAGGGGCGTTTCCGGAGAATGCGCAGGAAATTGCGATCGATCGTATGTATGCCGAAAACAATCATATTACAGTCGGAGATGCGATTCTGGTCGGTGAAAGAAAAGTAACGGTCAGCGGTCTGGTGGCTTTGTCCGATTACAGTGCCTTGTTTTCCGATAACGGAGACATCATGTTTGATGCGGTCAAATTCGGTGTGGGCGTTATGACAGGGGAAGGCTTTGCGGCATATCCGGAATCTTCTCTCCACTATAATTATTCATGGAAGTATCAGGAAGCACCGGAAGATGAGATCGAGGAAAAGAAATGGGCTGATGAGTTTATGCGGTCTGTATATCAGTGTGTATTGTCAGAGCAGAATACCATGCTTTCCTTTGTTCCGCGGTATGCCAATCAGGCGATTCAGTTTACCGGAGATGATTTTGGAAGCGACCGGACAATGATTATTGTATTGTTGTATGTGCTGATCGTGATTATGGCATTTGTTTTCTCCATTACGATAGGGCATACGATTCGCCGGGAAGCGGGTGTGATCGGAACTCTGCGTGCATCCGGCTATACGAAAGGGGAGATGCTGTGCCATTATCTGACGATTCCGATGCTTGTGACTCTTTTGGCGGCACTTTTCGGAAATATTCTCGGCTATACGGTATTTAAGAATATTGTGGCGGATATGTACTATGGAAGCTATTCGCTCCCGACTTATGTTACGCGCTGGAATGCGGAAGCCTTTGTACTGACAACGATTGTACCGATGATCCTGATGTTTGTAACGAATGTGATATTGCTGGCAAGAAAGCTGCATCTGTCACCGCTTCAGTTTTTGCGGCACGATCTGTCGGGGAAAAAACACAAGCGTGCGGTAAAGCTGCCGAAGATCGGATTTTTCCATCGTTTTCGGATACGCATTTTATTGCAGAATGCCGGAAACTTTATCATGCTGTTTATCGGGATTGTTTTTTCTGTGATCCTGTTGTTGTTCGGTATGATGATGACCCCGCTGTTACATCATTATCAGGATGAAGTGATTGAAAATATGAGGGCGGATTACCAATATATCATAAAGATGCCTGTGGAGGTTACTACAGAGTCTGCAGAAAAATATAGCGTGACATCGCTTTATTATCTTCGGGATGAGGAGGATGACACAGAAAGCGTCAGCGTCTACGGAATCATGGAGAACAGCCGTTATGTGACTGAAACACTTCCGGAGAAAGGCGTCTGCATCTCGGACAGTTTTGCGGAAAAATACCGCTTGCATGTAGGAGATACGTTACTGCTGCGTGAGGAATACGGAAAGGAAGAATATGAGTTTGAGATCAGGGGAATCATTTCGTATCCGATGGGACTGGCAGTCTTTATGAAAAATCAGGAGTTTTGTAAAGCTTTCGGGTTAGAGGACGGATATTATAACGGATATTTTTCCGATGAGGAGTTGACGGAACTGACGGATGCTTCTGTCATCTCCTGTATCACGCAGGAAGATCTGACCAAGCTGACGAGACAGATGGATGTATCGATGGGAAGCATCTTTCAACTGATCAATGTATTTGCCGTAGTGCTGGCGGTGTTGTTGATCTATCTGTTGACCAAGCTCATTTTGGAGCGGAATGCTTCTTCGATTTCCATGGTGAAGATCCTGGGCTATGAGAACGGCGAGATTGCAAGACTGTATTTGGCTGCGACCACGATAGCGGTAACGATATCGGTGCTGTTGGGACTTTGGATCGCAACCGTCGTTATGGAGCGGCTGTTTCGCGTCTTCGTCATGGATTTTAGCGGATGGCTGAGCTTTTATGTAAAACCGATTACTTATGTACAGATGTTTTTCATGTGTATGGGAGGCTATGCGGCGGTTGCACTGCTTCAGTTTGGAAAGATCCGGAGGATTCCGATGGATCAGGCATTGAAAAATGTGGAATAGGAGTTGAGTAAGGGCGGTGAAGCTTTGGATACGGGCCGTTACGTCAGGTGTTGCACAATCGCCCGGAATTCTTTACAATAGAGGCAAAGGCATGCCACAGGAGTAAAGAGATGAAAAAGCTGACACTGGGAATCGTTGCACACGTGGATTCCGGCAAGACCACATTATCGGAAGCAATTTTATATGAAAGCGGTGCCATTCGAAGGATCGGGAGAGTGGACAAGGGCGATTCCTTTTTGGATACCGATATGATGGAGAGAAGCAGAGGCATCACGATCTATGCAAAACAGGCAGAATTCTCATATGGGGAGACTGCCTTTTCTCTGTTGGACACACCGGGGCATGTGGATTTTTCAGCGGAAATGGAACGTACTTTGCAGGTGCTGGATGTGGCGGTACTTGTCATAAGCGGAGCAGACGGTATTCAGAGTCATACGCTGACACTGTGGCGGTTATTGATGCAGTATCGGGTGCCGGTCTTTTTGTTTTTTAATAAAATGGATCAGCCGGGCACGGATGAAAAAGCGCTGCTTACAGAGGTAAAGAGCAGATTATCGGCAGGATGTGCGGATTTTCGAACTGTCGGTTCAGAGCAGTTTTGGGATGAGCTTGCCATGACAGAGGAAGCCGCAATGGAGGAATTTCTGGCAGACGGAAAACTGGCGGATGAAACGATCCGGAGGCTGATTGCAGAGAGAAAGGTGTTTCCGTGCTTTTTCGGATCGGCGCTGCGGGATGAAGGGGTGACACAGCTTCTGACCGGACTGGACCGGTATGTACGAAAGCCCGAGTATCCGCAACAGTTTGGTGCCAGAATCTATAAGATCACACGGGATGAGGCGGGGAACCGCCTGACCCATATGAAGATCACGGGCGGAAGTTTAAAGGTGAAAACCGTTCCGGAGGGTGCGGACAGAGAGGATAAGGTCAATCAGATACGTATTTATTCCGGTACGAAGTATATGATACAAAATGAGGTGGAGGCAGGAACCATCTGCGCAGTTACCGGACTGAACAAGAGCAAAGCCGGAGACGGACTTGGAACAGAAGCCGCCAGCGCAATGCCGCTGTTAGAACCGGTGCTGACTTATCAGATTCTGCTTCCGGAGGATGTGGACGCTGCCGTGATGCTGCCGAAGCTTCGTGAGATCGAGGAAGAGGAACCGGAACTTCATATTGTATGGAATGCACAGCTCAAAGAGATTCATGTGCAGTTGATGGGCGAGGTGCAGATCGACATCTTAAAAGAACAGGTAAAAAAACGCTTTCAGACGGAGATTTCCCTTGGAACGGGGAAGATCGTCTATCGTGAGACGATCGCAGAGCCTGTGGTCGGAGTGGGGCATTTTGAGCCGCTTAAGCATTATGCGGAGGTGCATCTTCTGATGGAGCCTACAGAACCCGGAAGCGGGCTTATATTTGATACGAAAGTCAGCGAGGATGTCCTGGATAAAAACTGGCAAAGGCTGATTCTGACACATCTTAAGGAGCGGGAGCATCCGGGTGTATTGACCGGGGCACCGATTACGGATATGAAGATCACTTTGGTTGCAGGCAGGGCGCATGAAAAGCATACCGAGGGCGGTGATTTCAGGCAGGCGACATATCGCGCACTCAGACAGGGACTCATGCAGGCAAAGAGTATTCTGTTAGAGCCGTATTATGCGTATCGTCTGGAACTGCCGGAGCAGATGCTCGGGCGGGCAATGACGGATATGGAAAGCATGCACGGTGATTTTATGTTAACCGAAAACGCAGAAGGAGTAGCAGTTCTGGAGGGCTGCGTTCCTGCTTCGGAATTTATGGATTATCCCAAGAAACTGCTTGCTTATACCAAGGGGTTGGGCAGACTGTCTTATTCTTTAAAAGGATATGAACCTTGTCATAATACGGAGGCAGTGTTAGAAGGCACCGATTATGATCCCGAGGCGGATACCCAAAATCCGCCGGATTCCGTATTTTGCGCACATGGAGCAGGCTTTATCGTACCATGGTATCAGGTAAAGGAGTACATGCATGCGGACAGCGGGGATGTGCTTGCAAGGATGCAGACCACGGATGCCGGAGATCCCTATGAGAAACTGCAGATGACGGATGCCACAGACGGATATTGTGCACGAAGCAGGCGATTCAAGACGGACAACGAACCGGTGATCGGAACGGAAGAAATTGATGCGATCTTAGAGCGAACGATGTATGCAAACCGCAGACAGGAGCGCCAAGGCAACGCATCCGGCTGGAAAAAGCGGGCAGGGCAATATCAGGCACCTGTTACCAGAAGCTATCAGCCGGTACAGACGCAGAAGAAAGCAGAGTATCTTCTGGTAGATGGTTATAATGTGATCTTTGCATGGGAGGAATTAAAGGCGCTGGCGCAGACGAGCATTGACGGTGCCAGAGGTCGTCTGTTAGACATTCTCTGCAACTATCAGGGAATCAGACAGTGTGAGGTCATTGCCGTATTTGATGCATACCGCGTCAAGGGGCATGCGACGGAGATCCTGGATTATCACAATATTCACGTGGTTTATACGAAGGAAGCCGAAACGGCGGATCAGTATATTGAAAAGTTTGCACACGAGCATGGCAGGGAATACCGTGTGACGGTAGTAACGTCGGACGGGCTGGAACAGATCATCATCAGGGGACAGGGGTGTACGTTGATGTCGTCCAGAGAGTTTGAAGAAGAGGTGATGCGGGCAAACCGGATGCTGCGTGAGGAGCTGGAAAACAGAAAATCGGGGACGCTGAACAGACTTGGTGAGCATATGGTGTTTCCGGAAGAAGGATGATGTAGGGGGATTACGAAGTGCCCTAATCGGATGGGATGAAACAGTTGCCCACAGACCTGTCCGCGGCGGGCACGCTTTCGCTACACTTCGTC
>JBJFCE010000093.1:0-31669 GCA_051888775.1 Lachnospiraceae bacterium
GTATAGAAATTTTGTTTTCACGCAAACTGATGATATGAAAACTCATAACATCCATTCCGAAAAATTGCATACTCCGCACAACGGAATTGCCCGTCTGGGCGAAGACTTTCTGATCTGTGGCTCCGTGGGACTTTTCACCGAAATCTGCTTTACTGCCCTGGACTCTCTGAAGCGCCGCGATCTCCGCCTCAAAGGAACCACATCCCTTTGGATGTTTCCGATCTATGGAATCGGTGCTGTGATTCCGCCCTTATCCCGTTTTCTGCAACAAAAGAAAACCCCTGTCCTCGTCAGGGGTATTCTTTACACCTGCTGTATCTTTACTGTAGAGTATCTGTCCGGCAAAAAGCTCCGAAACAAAGAATGCTGTCCATGGGATTATAACCACTCCCACTTTCATGTGGACGGTCTGATCCGCGTGGATTATGCTCCGTGGTGGTTTATGTTCGGTCTTATGATAGAGCATTTGCTGCCACATCTGCACCGCACACCAACCTGACTATACGCTAAGCTTACATCATATCAGCCGGATCAACATCATCCATCTGTCCTGCACCGATATTTAACATGTTCATTGTCCGGCGCTTCATTCTGGCATCCTCGGAAACCCGAAAGATAAAGTCCTTGATCGCCTTGGAATTCTTAACATGGTAAAGTACCAGCTCAGGATTTGTCGTATCTCCGGTATAACAGATCACCGTACCAAGTCCGAACAGCTTCTCAACCAATGTTGCCGTATGACGCACATCCTGAACCTTATACATGTAGCAGTCGTCTTCCTGCGTTCTTAACAGCCCCTTCTTGATCGTAATAATATCTTCCTTGATCGTATACTTTGTAAAGGTAAAAGGAAGTCCGAAAAACAACCAACGTTTTCTTTCTACAAACTCCATCCTGTTCCTCCGTTCCATCCGTGTTTTACAAAACACGGATTCCTGTTCTTACCGTTTTTATTATATCAAATGTAACCATAAATGAAAGCAAATTTCTACACTTTTTTCATTTACTTTTCATTGAATCCCAAACCTTCTTATGCTACAATATAAAAAATGTACCGGACATCCCGGTATCTCTCACGAAAGGAAGCCGTGCCATGACAGCAAAAGAATGTATTACCGGACGCAGAAGCATCCGCAAATTCACATCGGAACCGATCAGTCATGAAGTATTGCAGTCGGTTGTTGAAACAGCTTCTTATGCACCGAGCTGGAAGAATACACAGATCACACGCTATATTGCGGTAGAGGATCCCGGATTAAAAAGCAGCATTGCCGAAAAAGCAACTGCAGCACACCCAAATAATGCCAATATTATTAACAGCGCACCGGTCCTGATCGTTGTTACCATGATCAAGAACCGCAGCGGTTTTGAAAGAGACGGATCTTTTTCCACTGCGAAAGGAGACCGTTGGCAGATGTTTGATGCAGGCATTGCCTCCGAGGCTTTTTGCCTCGCCGCATATGAACAGGGTCTCGGTACCGTCATCATGGGAATCTTCGATGAAACCGTTATCGAAGATCTGTTAGCAATTCCCGAAGATCGTGAAGTTGCCGCTCTCATTGCTATCGGTCATCCCGACGAAGCACCTCAGGCACCGAAAAGAAAAACCGTAGAGGATTTACTTTCCTATCAATAAACACACAGGCGAAGAGTTTCTACTCTTCGCTTTTTTGCGCATACTGAATTTTATACGGGCATTTGCGAAGCTCTGCCGACAGGAAGAAACAGATATTCACAGACCTGTCAGCCGCGGGTACTGGGAGTCCGTCGGCACTTAGGTGCCGTACTGTGGCACCTTATGTACCGTTACGGACGAGGTGTAGCGCAAGCGTGCCCGCGGCTGACAGGTCTGTGAATATCCGTTCCGCCCTGCCGGCAGAGTTTTCAATCATCTGACTAAATTTTATATACAGAAGGGAGTATCACTATGAGACATTTAATGAGCCCGCTCGACTTCAGTGTCGAAGAGCTTGACCAACTGTTTGATCTTGCAAATGATATTGAACACAATCCGGACAAATACGCACACGCCTGCGACCGCAAGAAGCTGGCCACCTGCTTTTACGAGCCAAGCACCAGAACCAGGCTGAGCTTTGAATCCGCTATGCTGAATCTGGGTGGGCAGGTGATCGGCTTTTCCGATGCCAATTCTTCTTCCGCAGCAAAGGGTGAAAGCGTTGCCGATACGATCCGCGTCATCTCCTGCTTTGCAGACATCTGTGCCATGCGCCACCCCAAAGAAGGCGCACCGATGGTTGCTGCCAGCCACTCTTCGATTCCTGTAATCAATGCGGGGGACGGTGGACATCAGCATCCGACACAGACACTGACCGACCTTCTGACTATCCGCTCCTTAAAAGGCCGGCTCGGAAACTTTACGATCGGTCTGTGCGGCGATCTGAAGTTCGGTCGAACCGTACATTCCCTGATCAATGCACTGGTCCGCTATGAAGGCATCCATTTTATCTTTATCTCACCGACAGAACTTCGGATTCCGGACTATATCATCGAAATGCTTCAGGAAAAAGGTATTCCCTACCAGGAAGTTATCAGCCTCGATGAAGTCATGCCGGAGCTTGATCTCCTCTATATGACCAGAGTCCAGAAGGAACGCTTTTTTAACGAAGAAGACTATATTCGTTTGAAGGATTTCTATATTCTGGATGATGCAAAAATGCAGAATGCCAAATCAGACATGCTGGTTCTGCATCCCCTTCCGAGAGTCAACGAGATCTCCGTGGAAGTAGACAGTGATCCGCGCGCCGTTTATTTTAAACAGGTACAATACGGCGTGTACGTCCGCATGGCACTGATCCTGACGCTGTTAAATATCCATGTGGCATGATTCGAAGCAAAGCTCAACACTCAGAAAGGATGAATGATTTATGTTAAATGTAGGAAAAATCGAAGAAGGATTTGTTCTTGACCATATCAAAGCCGGCAAAAGTCTCTCCATCTACCGCCATCTCGGACTGGACAAGCTGGACTGCACGGTTGCCATTATCAAAAACGCAAGAAGCAATAAAATGGGAAAAAAAGATATTTTGAAGGTAGAATGTGATATTAACATGCTGGATATGGATGTTCTTGCAGTCATCGATCACAACATCACCGTCAATGTTATCAAAAACGGCGAAATTGTTGCAAAGAAAGATCTTCAGCTTCCGAAAGAGATCCGCAATGTCTTCCACTGCAAGAATCCCCGCTGCATTACCTCTATCGAACAGGGACTTCCGCATATCTTTGTCCTTGCCGATGAGCAAAAAGAAATTTATCGCTGTAAATACTGTGAAGAGAAACAGGGCGAGCGCATCTGAGGTATAGCCGTGTAGCCTAAAGGAACTTTTTATGTCAGGGAAAGGAAGCTTGTGTCCGGCGGCACATTCTCATTCCGTGAAAAAGCGTAGCGGACACTAGGCTCGCCCGTAGTTAAAAGCAGCCATTCCCTGTCAGTAACCATCCAAAAATTTGTGACAGCCTTAGGAACGTGAGCCGAACAAATTTTTGGATGGTTACTGACAGGGAATGGCTGCTTTAACTATGAACGAGCCCATGCTTCACCATAAGAAAAATCGTAACTATAACAAATCATGAAGACAACAGAATCCTGTCGTTGTCTAACTTCTTTCCGGCATGAATACGGAACTGATCCAGCAGATCATCCGTCGTCATTCCGGCTTTTTCTTCATCTTTGACGTCTAATACAATCCGTCCCTCATCCATCATCAGAATACGATTTCCAAGTTCCAGTGCCTGCTGCATGTTATGCGTTACCATCAGACAGGTAATCTTTCGCTCTGCTATGATGTCCTTGGTCAGTTTCAACACCTTTTCCGCCGTTGCAGGATCCAATGCTGCGGTATGCTCATCCAACAACAAAATCTTCGGTGTGACCATCGTTGCCATGAGTAACGTCAATGCCTGTCTCTGACCTCCGGATAATAATCCGACCGGCTGTTTCATCCGGTCTTCCAGTCCCATTTCCAACAGTGCCAGCTGTTCTCTGAACTTCTTTTTATCCGAACCTGATATCCGGCTGAAATATGCATATTTACTCTTTCCGGCACGAAGATATGCAAGTGCCATATTTTCCTCGATGGTCATATGCGGTGCCGTCCCCAACAAAGGATCCTGAAACAAATGTCCGATCACCTTACTGCGAACATGCTCTCTTGCAAACGTAATATCCTTTCCGTCCAGGATAATATTTCCTTCATCCACCAGAAAAGCGCCTGTGATTGCATTGAACATCGTTGATTTTCCGGCACCGTTGCTGCCGATGATTGTTGCAAAATCACCATCCGCCAGATTCAATGTGATCTGATGCAATGCTCTCTTCTCATTTACAGTCCCGGGATTGAAGGTTTTACTGATTCCCTGAAGTTCTAACATCCTATTTACCTCCCATTCCCTGTTCTGCCTGTTTTTGCAGCTTCTTATGCTCTTTCATTCTGGCAAGCCTTGTTTTCCAGAATACGGCTTTTCCTTTCAGATACGGGGTTGCGATCGCAATTGCTACGATAATTGCCGATACCAGCTTCAGACACTCTGCAGGAACATGCAGACGGATCGCTACCGCCACAATAAAACGATACAGGCAGCTGCCCACGATCACACCGATCACTCTGCGAAGGATGCCGCCTTTACCGACAATGGTCTCCCCGATGATCAGACTGGCAAGCGCGATTGTTACCATACCCGTTCCGATATTGATGTCACAGGAATTCTGATACTGTGCCAACAGACAGCCTGCCAATGCAGTCAGAGAGTTTGCCACGCACAAACCGACCGTAATCGTAAATGCCGGATTGATGCTGGATGCCTTTACCATAGAAGCATTATCTCCGGTTGCCCGTATGGACAAACCGAGTCTCGTGTTTAAAAACCAGCCTAATAGCAGAGCGACAACCGCAACCACGATCAATACAACGATTACTTTGTACCAATCTCCGCCGATCACTTTTTTTGCATATCGAAAAATCGTATCACAGTTAAAAATATTGACCACTGACGAAAATTTCATCACCATGATATTGATCGTATACAGACCCGTATTTACAATGATTCCTGCAAGAATCGACTCTACACCGAGCCTTGTCTGAAGGAATGCGGTTACAAAACCTGCAAGTGCTCCTGCTCCCATTGCTGCAGGAAGAGCCAGAAACGGATGCCCCGACAGCGTTACCATTGCACCGACCGCACAACCGAGCGTATAACAGCCGTCTGTTGTCAGATCCGCAATATTCAATATAGAAAACGAAATAAACAATGCCAATGCTACCAGTGCATAAATACATCCTGTTTCCAGCGCACTGCGAAAAATGGATACCGTAAAAATGGTGGATAATGAAGACATACTACTTTCTCCGCTTCTGACTTTCTATGTTCTGCTTACTCAAATTCTTCTGCTGTTTTGATCTCTACCAGCTGTGTGCACATATCGCCAAACATGCTGTAATCCAAGCCGATTGCTTCTGCAACTTCTGTATTAACAGTAGCAATACCACTGTGCATCGTTCTGACCGGAGTTGCGGCAGGATCTGCACCATTTACAAGAATATCTACTACCATATCTGCTGTTTCTGTTCCGAGCTGTACATAATCAACACCATAACCGCAGAATGCACCGTTTAATGCGAAACTGTCCGCACCGGCATAATGTGCGATTCCGGCTTCCGTGAACTTCTCATAGATTGCAAGTTCTGCTGTCATAACCGTATTATCACTCGGGGTAAAAACTGCATCAACCTGCTCTGCAACAAGCGCATCTGCTGCAAGGCTGATCTCTTCGTTGTTTGTTCCGGTCTTTTCAATATAAGCGATCCCCTTCGCATCCAGAATTGCCTTTGCATCCAGAATCGCCTGTGTGGAAGAATCCTGTCCCTTATCATACAGCAGTCCGACATAATCAATGTCCGGATTTGCAGCAAACATCAATTCAAAAATTGCATTGGTATCCAATGCATCCGAAGTTCCGGTGATGTTGGAACCGGGCGCATCCATGGAAGCTACAAGCCCTGCACCGAGCGGATCGGATACTGCGGAAAATACAACCGGGATCTTGCAATCCTCTGTTGCATTCTGCATGATACAAGCCGTCGGAGTTGCAATCGGGATGATCACATCCACTTCATCTGCAACAAGCTGTGTCGCAATCTGATTTAAGGTAGTGGAATCTGCCTGACCGTTAAAGGTATAATCCGCATAATCAAAGGTAACACCTAACTCTGCCCCCTTTTTATCAAGTTCTGCCTCAATGGCTTTCTCGATCTGATTCAGGGAAGCATCATCAACATACTGCACAATACCGACTTTATAGACGGTTCCTCCATTGCTTCCGGTCTCTGTCTCTTTCTTTGCTCCACATCCTGCCAGGCTCGCCATAGCAAGTGTTGCTACTGTTAAAAGTGCTGTCAATTTCTTCATTTTCATAATTCTCTCCTCCTGTTTTCACTTAATTGATTTACAGTTTCATGAAGATTCCCTCTGAACAGGATTTCCCATGCAATAAAAAAACCCACCCTTGTATCACATGATACAAGGACAGGTATATTTCCTGCGGTGCCACCTTGTTTGCCGTCGTTTCCAACGACCACTCTTTCCGGAAACCATCATTTCCTCTCTCTGTAATGGGAGAACCCATGTCCGGCTACTGACCCTTCACCGAACCACCTCTGCGGTCCACATATCAATCCCGTCTGCTGCCCTTTTCCACCCACCGGACTCTCTGAAAGCTCGTAAACTGTTTTTCTCCGCTTCCTTGGTTTTCTATATAGTAACTCTGATATGCTTTTTTTGTCAAGCACTAATTTTAATAAATTGATCCTATGTGAGAACAGTCCGCTTTGATGCGTTGTCTGTATCCTGAAGATGATGCTTTGGTCTTTGACCCTCGAAAAACGCCGGCACTTAGCGAGGTCCTTTCGAGCTTAGTGTCCGTTGCGTTTTTCGCGGAGTGAGAACGTGTCAAAGACCGAAGCATTCATCTTCAGGATACAGACAACGCATCAAAGCGGACTGTTCCTACATAACCTCTTATTCAAATTCCTGCAGATCCTCAGGCTCGATTGTCGCAAGCACTTCTTTAGTCACATCTTTCAGACCCACCACGCGGCTTGCATGGTTTGCGATCGCATGCTCCATGAAATTGCGCACATCTCTGGCATTTGCGAAATTCTCGGGCTTATGCTCCACACGTTCGGTAAGCATCTCCAATGACTTTTTCTCTGCCGCCTCAGAAAGCCGGTATTCCTGTTTTTTACACATGCTCTTTAGGATTTCCATCAGTTCTTGCGGTGTGTAATCCTCGAAGAAGATAAAGTTGCTGAAACGTGATTTTAAACCGGGATTGGAATTTAAAAACTGCTCCATCAGATCCGTATATCCCGCCACGATCACGACAAACTCACTGCGGTGGTCTTCCATAGATTTTAACAGGGTATCCACCGCCTCCTGCCCAAAATCGCCTTCCCCTTTATTCACCGTCAAGGTATAAGCTTCATCTACAAACAGAATACCGCCGAGCGATTCCTCTACGACCTCCTGTACTTTCGTTGCCGTCTGACCGATATAGCCCTTGACAAGCCCCGAACGATCGACCTCGACAAGCTGTCCCTTAGGCAGGACACCGATATATTTATAGATCTCGCCGAGCATTCGGGCAACCGTTGTTTTTCCGGTTCCCGGATTGCCGCTGAACACCATATGCTTAGAAATATCAGAGCACTTCATGCCCTGCGCCTCGCGCAGCTTCTGCACCTTAACAAGATTGATCAGACTGTTGACCTGATGCTTGACGCTGGTGAGACCGATCAGTCCGTTAAACTCCTCTAACAGCTGTTCCAGCTTCTCTGCCTTTTCCTCTTCGGTCTCGGTATTCTCGACTTCCGGCTCCTCAGGTCCGATCAGCTTCTGGTCTCCCGCATAAAAAACAGCATATTCTTTCAGGAAATTTTCAAGCATCGTAATAAACGCCGTGTACTTGGACATTGTCTCCCGTCCGGCTTCCTCAGTGTAAGATGCCAGCATCGTCTGCCCGAACAGCTTATAAGTATCTACCATGATCTGTGCTTTCTGATTCTTGTACGGATCCGGTACGATCTTATGCCCGGCATCTGCCAGTACCGCATATTTCACGGAATTGGGAATCACTGTCGCAAAGGTGTCATCCACATGCTCCCTGTACTTCATTTCCCGCAGACTTTTGGCATCCGCCTGAATTCCCAGATACTCCGACATGATCCGAAGTTCATTTTCATCCATACAAGCATCCGCATCTGCCAGATATACTGCAAATTTTAATAATTCAAAATGAAAGCTTTCCTTTAAGGAAATCGGCTTTTTCCCTGCATTTCCAACATTTGCCTGAGTCATCACCTGACAGATATCATCCACGGTTTTGATCAGTTCTTTTAAATTCTGCCGTTTCATATTGCCCTAGATTCCCTTCACACAAGATTTCCGTTTTTTCTTTTTATCATCATATAAGAGCGCATCCGCTTCCTTTAAGATCTCATTCAGATTCATGCTCCTCGTACATACAAATTCCTTAATGCCGACCGACATTTCCACATAATAAGGCTTACCGCTTGTATCATTCAGTTTCTTGGTCAGCTGATCGATCTTCGTACGGATTCCGTGCATCAGCCCCGGCTCGTCCACAATCGCAAAGGCAGCAAATTCATCGCCGCCGATTCTTCCAATCGGGTCCTGCGGACGAAAACACTTCCTAAGAATGTCCGCAATACTCTGCAATGCAAAATCTCCCTCATTATGACCGAAGGTATCATTCACGCCTTTCAGATTATCCATATCAATAAAGACAATGGCTGCCAGCATGCCCTGCTTCTCGGACATCAGATCCCCGATTCTCTCAAACAGACCTCTGCGGTTTAGCAGCTTGGTCAGTTCATCGGAAACTGATAACTGACTGAGCAGATCGTTCTTTCTGCTGATCGTATCAAGACTCGCCTCCAACTGCTTCTGCATCTTCATTTGCTTACGCATCAGCTCGAGGAATTTCAGCGCAGAGCCGATCTGCAGACTGATTGTATAGGCAAATGAAAACTCCTTGATATCAATCTCACATACCAGCACACCGTATTGCTCCTCATTGGAAAACAGGTTAAAGCTGACCGCCGTATAACGCTCATTGCCGCCGCGAAGCTGCTCCAGCCCTTCTCCGACCGACAGGATCGGTCTCTCCTGCGGCTCATAAGCCTTTGCTTCGTTCCTGTTAAAATATGCTGCAAGGAACATGGAATCCGGCTTTTTCCATCTGCCGTCATTGTAATTAGCGATCGGTGCCTGGAATAAATAGATATAAGCACTCTTATATTGCAACGCCTGCAGCTTTAAGATCATCTGGTACAGCGCTTCTCTTTCATCCGTGGAATACAGCATAGTATCGCGCGTAATAAAGGTTCCGTACCAGGAATTTTTCTTATGCCTTGTATTCGTTCTGTGAAAATTGCTTGTTACCGTTTTTGCCACATAACCATAAGTAATCGCCAGTGCATTCACGATCGTCAGCCGGACCTGCGGATCATCATTTTCCTTTAACACAACCTTGATAAACTGATCCAGTGCAATATACATCTTATCCGCAGCCACTACCTCGCTCAGTTCGCTGGACATGATATTGCGGATCGGCACAAGGATATCATCCTCTTTGATCGGTTCTCCCTGCTCTCCCTTGGTCAACGTCAGTACCATGCGTACGAATTCCGTTACCTGTTCCTTGATCTGTTCATATGCGATCTGATTTGCACCACGCTCCGTGATCTGCATGGTAATCCGCTCGGCATACTCAGCAACCTCATCCCCTGCATGGTCCACCTTCATATCCACATAGCCTTCATGATCCGAACAGCCGCAGGAACGTCTGATGATCAGCGTGGACGGAATCTCGACATTGCCGATCATTTCTCCGTTTGCAAGGCGAATCGCCTGATATACAGCCTGCGTTCCAAGCTGCATTGCACTCACACGCACCGTCGTCAGAGGCGGATTCTGTGACATTGCCAGAACATAATCGTCAAAACCCGTCAATGCGATATCCTTCCCGATCTTTAATCCACGGCGCTTACATTCACGATAACCGCCCAGCGCCATCATATCATTGGCAAAACAGATTGCCTGAAGTCCCGGATTATCGTCCAGAAGCTTGCCGACCATCTCATCCGTGTATTCCGTAAATTCTCCATATGCGATCATCTGATCCGTTACCGGCAGATGATACTCCTCCATCAGATTCAGATAGACCTGAAGGCGCTCCGTTGCATCAAAATTTCCTTTATTTCCGCTTACAAATGCGATCTTTTGCAAACCGTGATCAACGATCAGATGGCGGATCTCTCTTTCCAGACCGGTACGGTTGTTGATCGTAATACAGGGATAACCCTTCATTTCATCTTCCAGAATAATACACGGGATTCCCTCAAACTTCTGCAAAAATTCATATTCCGTCTCGTTTTCAAGGAAGGTCTTGACTGTTCCCATGGAAATGATCAGCACATCCAGATCCTTCTTGTCAATATAATCGAAGATAACCGTATTCTGGTAATCATATTCTACCCGATGGGACAGCATACTCGTCTCATAATAAGACTTTGCATACATGCCCGGATAGAAGAGCAGATTCACATTCTGATCCTTCGCTGCGCCCGTCATTCCGCCTGCCAGCTCAAATGCATGCGGCGCATCCAGATTTCCCATAATAACCCCGACATTCAGTCTCTTTTGTTCTTCCTTCCCCATACGCAATCCCTCTCAAATAACAGCTGATTTTAACTTACTCGTTTTCAGCCGCTCCTCTTTTGTTTTCCTGTTCCCCATACAGTTTTTGGTCAGATTCCTGCCCGTCCGCTTTCTTTCTGCGCTTCATTGCTGCCTTCTTCAGTTCCTCCACGCTTTCCTTGAACCGGACAGAGATCATTCCCGGATTTCTTTTAAATACACTACGCCCGATAAAGTTCATCTGTGTCAGACGCTCCTCTATCTTCCGCTCCCACTGCTCTCTCTGCTCTTTTTGCTGTTCCTTGCGCTGCTCGTTTTCCTCATTTGCAATCGCAATTACCACATCCAATCTGCGCTTTAAAAGCTCCATTTCCTGCTTTGCCTTTTCCAGCTTATACAAAACGGCACGCAAATCCAGTGCTGCTTTGACGGAGGAAATCAGATCCAGCAGGATCAGAATGCCTACCACCGATACAATGATCAGTACCGCAAGATCAGGCAGTGCCATTACCGCCCGTTCAATCGGTTTATGTATCCATCGTGTCAAAAGTACTGTAAAGACTCCCCATGCCAGTGAAGAACTCAGACAGATGTGTCCCTGAAAATTGAACGGCTGATTGGAATAATCCCAGTAACGTACCTTAAACAATGCTTCCATTACCACGCCCGTAACATATTCCAACGCGGTCGCGCCGAGCATTCCCGCAAAATAAGTTGCAATGATATTATCCTGAAAAGGTGCAGAAACCACCAGCATCATGACCGCACCGCTGCCATAAATCGGCAGAAACGGTCCCATCAGGAAGCCGCGGTTTACAAAGCGCCTTTTTTTCAGCGAAACATAAGTACTTTCAAAGCACCATCCGATAAAACAATAAATAAAAAAATATAAGAGCCATTGTGCTACAGTATAATGATACATACTTTCCCACCTTATTCGGATTAATTCTCAGCTATGCTCCGAAGTTGATAATATCCTCCTCCGGTCTCTTTGTCGGAACTACGGATTGTGCATAAAGCACCGGTCCCTCTCCCTTATAATCAGAGAAATATTCCTTCTTAACGACTGCCGTTACTTTGACCCACTGCTTTTCCGTCAGTTCATCCGCACCGTCAAACCGACAGGCATATCCGATAAATGCCATATCCTCCGCACAGCAGGTCATGGCCATACGCCCCGGTACAAAATATCCTTTCGGAAACTTTCTGGGTTTCATAACCAGTGCATCAAATATAATCGTCTTTCCGATATATCGTTCCAAATTATCCATACTGTCAATATACCAGATTCCATATGCATTTCCGTTAAGCGTCAGTGTATCCTGTTTCAGATCATAGGGCAGATCTTCTTCAAACAACTGATTGATCTCACCGTTTTTATCTTCAAATACAATTTCAGCCGACGGATTGACCGCTTTCACATTCCTCTTATAACTTCCCAGTTCTTTGATGCCGTCACAGCGGTTAAAAATGATCAGTTCCGACTTTCTGACCATTTCTGCAACCAACGACTTCATATTATTGTAGTACATCGGGAAAGTTGCTCCGTTGATCGTTGTGATCTGCTGCTCGACCGTCCAATGAAACGGCAGCTTCATATTCTTACAATTCCACATACCGTTGTATTCTATGATAATTCGCTCCGGATTAACCTTTTTCTCGATTTCCATCAAATGCTGCGGATTAAAATCGTCTTCCGAATCAATGACTTCCATTACCGTTTTACTCTTTTTTAACAGCTTTGGGTCATATTCTACTTCTCCTTCCTCGCACAGCAGCAAAAGGGTCGTTCCCTTAATCTTAAAATAGGGCTGATCCAGTGTAAAAGAAATAAACTCTGTCTTCCCGCTCTCCAAAAAACCATTGATAATATATACCGGTTTCATGTTCTTCTTTCTCCTGCTTCTAATCATGCAAATACGGCAGGATATATTGTATTCTGCCGTATTTCACTTTTATTTTGTAAATAATGTCTTTAAATTCTCCTCATTTAACTTAGAACCGATCACACAGAACTTACCTGTCACATCCGGTTTACCGCTTCTGACATTGCTCTCCTGCGGAACATAGTCAAAATATACCCAATCTCCGGCATCCGATGCCACCATTCCCTTTGCGCGAAGCACCATACCGTATTTCTCCGTATTCTCCAGTTCTTCCATAATATGCGAGATCTCATCTGCCGTATACTTTGCAGGTGTCTCCATGCCCCAGCTCGTAAATATCTCGTCAGCATGATGATGGTGATGATGCTCATGATCGTGGCAGCATTCCCCGTCATGATCATGATGATGGTCATGGTCGTGATGCTCATGTTCTTCATGGCAGCATTCTTCGTCATGATCGTGGTGATGATGCTCGTGGTCGTGATGCTCATGATCGTGGCAGCATTCTTCGTCATGATCGTGGTGATGATGCTCATGGTCATGGTGATCATGGTGATGCTCGTGGTCATGACAGCACTCATCCTCATCATGGTCATGTTCTTCCATGATTTCCTTTAAAAGCTCGTCCTTTAAGTCACTGCTGCCTTCCATCGCCTTCATGATATTGTCACCATGAATCTCATTCCACGGAGTGGTAATGATGGTTGCTTTTTCGTTATGCTCCCGGATCATGGCGATCGCTTCCTCGATCTTTGCCATCTCCATCTTTCCGGTCCTACTTAATACGATTGTTCCCGCATGCTCAATCTGATTGATAAAGAACTCACCAAAGTTCTTAATATACATTTTGCACTTTGTTGCATCCACAACAGCCACAGCACTGTTCAGTACAACATCACTGCCCATATCCACATTTTCTACCGCACGGATCACATCGGAAAGCTTGCCGACTCCGGACGGCTCGATCAAAATGCGCTCCGGTGCATAGGTCTTTAATACCTCCTTTAAAGAAGTACCGAAATCGCCTACTAAAGAGCAGCAGATACAACCGGAATTCATTTCCTTGATCTCTATGCCCGCTTCCTTTAAAAAGCCTCCGTCAATACCGATCTCACCAAATTCATTTTCAATCAGTACAACCTTTTCGTCTGCGAGGGATTCTTTTAACAGCTTCTTTATCAAAGTTGTTTTTCCGGCTCCCAGAAAACCGGAGAAAATATCAATTTTCGTCATGTTTCATTCCTGCCTTTCTAACCTATAATTTTACCATAGTTTTCAAAATAAATCTACTGTTCGGGATGTTTTTAAGCGCCATTTGATCTGCTGCAGGATAACGTGTTTGTACCGGGGCGTTTCCGTTCATGCCACAAATAGCAAAAGCACCGGCATTCCAGGAATACCGGTACCCATATAGGTGCCTATTTTTATAGAGTAAGCAGGACGATAAGCCGGGTTATGTCGTGAATGATCATCTATCTAGGACTGCCGTTACCGACAGCCTCAAGCGACCTACCTGAAAGCAGGCCGGGCAAGCCTATCGCTTTCTATTTGGTCTTGCTTCGGATGGGGTTTACATATGCCCTTCCTGTTACCAGGAAGGCGGTAGTCTCTTACACTGCCCTTCCGCCCTTACCAGATCCGTCATACGACGTTCTGGCGGTATATTTCTGTTGCACTTTCCTGGGAGTCACCTCCACCGGACGTTATCCGGCATCCTGCCCTGCGAAGCCCGGACTTTCCTCACCTGCATAAATGCAGCCGCGATCATTTGTCCTGCTTACCCGATTCTTTCGTAACCATAGCATACCTTTTTATGCCCGTCAAATAAAATTTCCGTAAAATCCGGTATCATGTGTAGCATAACATTACCATATTATGCTTATACCGGGAAGCAGCTGCCTCCGACAAATTCCCTGACAATGGAATTGTTCGGAAGCTTCTCGCTCGTGATCCCGAGGAAATACTCAAGGAATTTTAACAGCCGCTTTGCCTCATAATACTCCGGCTCATCCTGTGAAATTCCAAACAGTAACGGCTCCGCGAACTGTTTCAGGACCGCAAGCTCATAGATCAGCGCCGAATTAAACATCACATCCGCGCTCTCCTGATAAGGGAAAATATTTTCTTCCTCTCCCTGTCTGACTGAAGGCCACATCTGGATCGTCCGCTTTGCGGAAGCACCTCTTGTTCTGGCATCTCTTACAATACGGCGCAGCAGCCTGCCGTCCGTCGTCGGGATCCGGTTATGCTCATCCACGTTAAGCGCTGTCAGCGCACTGATATAGATCTTGTATTTACAATCACCCGGAAGCGAGTAAGACAACTTATCATTCAGGCAGTGGATACCTTCGATCACAAGCACATCATCCGGACCGAGCTTCTTATAATCACCCTTATATTCGCGAATACCTGTTTTAAAATTAAAGCGCGGCATTTCCACGGTTTCCCCTGCCAGCAGTGCAGTCATGTCCTCGTTAAATTTCTTAACATCGATCGCTTCCAGACATTCAAAATTGTAATCACCGTTTGCCTGTCTCGGTGTCAGCTCCCTGTTGACAAAATAATCATCCACCGCGATCGGATGGGGATTGAGCCCCAGTGTCCGAAGCTGAATGGAAAGTCTGTGGGAAAAAGTTGTTTTTCCTGAGGAAGACGGTCCTGCAATCATGATGATCTTCACACCGCCGCGCTTCACGATCTCCTGTGCAATCTCACCGATCCGACGCTCCTGCTGTGCCTCCTGAACCAGAATCAGATCACTGATATTGCCATGGCAGATCTGCTCATTCAGATCTCCCACCGTATCGATTCCGAAAAGATTGTTCCACTCATTTGCCTGTTTCAGTGTCTCAAACAATTTCTTTTTCTCTTCAAACGGCTTTACCTGTGTCGGTTCGGAAACATCCGGCAGATTCAAGATAAAACCGTCTTCATGCTTTAACAATTCAAAATAGCGGATATAGCCGGTACTCGGCAGCATATAACCGTAATAATAGTCCATATAGCCATCCAGACTGTAGACATTGACATAGGAGCTTCTGCGATACCAGAACAGCTTTTCTTTGTCCGTCATGCCGTTTTCATGAAACAGTCTCCTTGCCTCCGATGTCGGATACGCCTTTTTTTCAATCGGAAGATCCGCTGCCACCAGTTCCTCCATCCGTTTCTGAATCTGCAGCACCAGTTCCTCATCTACGGTAAAATCCCCATGCGCGCTGCAATAATAGCCCCTTCCGATCACAAATTCCACTTTAATATTTTCCAACCGCTCTTTTCCGATCACATCTTCTGCAGCCTTGACAAACAATAAGATCGCTGACCGCACATAAGTCTTATGCCCGATCGGATCACTTAATGTAATCATGGAAATCTCACAATCCTCTGAAACCGTTCTGATCAGTTCCTGAATCTTGCCGTTTGCCTTTACAAGAGCAATGCCGTTCTGATATTCCTTCTGATACTCTTTCACGATTGCCTCATATGTTGTTCCCTTTGGAACTGTCTTACTCCGGCCATCGATTGTTATCTGAATCATCTGCTCCATCCTGTCCTCCTATCTGTCATATTGTAATATGACTAGCAATATTTATATGACCGTAAACGGCGCTTTTTCTTCAGCAATGATCACTTCCAGCTGCGGAAATTCCCGTTCAAAAAATTCCTTCATATACGGCATAAAGATCTTTTCCAACCCGAAATGCCCCGCATCAATCACGCAAAGCCCCTGCTCCATTGCATCAATACCGGCATGATGACTCAGATCCCCGGTCAGATAAACATCCGCTCCCGCAGAAAGCGCAAATGCCGTCTCATCCTTACCTGCCCCCGGAAGCACTGCCATTTTTTCAACATCTCCGGAAAGATCTCCATAAACAGCTACCTGATCCAGCCCAAATACCTTCTTTACATATTCCGCACAGTCTCTTAAAGACATTATCCGCGGAAGTTTTCCGCTTCGTCCGAGCCCTTCTCTGGAGATCTCGTCCTCGTAAGTCACATAGAGAACCTCTCTGTTTTTCAGACCCAGTTCATCCGCTGCGGCATCTGCCATTCCCATAACGTCAAAATTTGTGTGCATCGCATAATAATTGATATCATTGCGGATCAGACTCAGTAAACGTCTGCCGATAAAATCTTCCTGACAGATTTTCTTTTGCGGCGAAAACAATAAGGGATGATGTGTCAACAGCAAATCCGCTTTCATACGGATCGCCTGCTCCACAACCGCCGTCGTCGCATCCAATGCGATCAGGACGCTATGTACCTCCTTATCCCTTCTGCCTGCCAAAAGTCCTACATTGTCCCAGCTCTCCGCATACGAAGCCGGAGATAACTCCTCCAGCTTTTCCATGATATCACTGCATCTCATATCGTACTCCGATCTGCATCATAATGCATCTGTGCATAATCAATATCCTGTAAATATTCCAAAAGCTGCGCTCTTCTGAGCGCAGTATTCTCCGTATCTTTTCCAGTTTGCTCAAGTTCCTGCAAAATTGTCGTGTAAACCTCCCGCTCTTTCTGCAAAAAGCGGTACAGTACCGGGTCCTGACGTTGTAACAGCAAAGGACCGTAACGATCCTCCACTCGCTGCTGCGTCGCTGTCTTTTTCATACCGGCCGATGCAAGCCTGTTTATTGTCTCCTCAGTGGTCTTTTCCGCAATTGTTTTCTCAGAGTCCCTTTCCGCAAGCATTTTCTCAGGCTTCACCCGAAACATCGGATAAAACTTATCGTCCTCACAGACCATGCATTCCTCATCAATCGAAAAAGCATGAGTCCTAAGCCATTCCCGGACAAAAGAAAGCTCGGACTGGGGCTGCAATATCAACTCCTGCATCTGTTCTATGACCGCTGCTCCGCGTTCCAAAATACCGACCATAAGCTTTCCGCCCATTCCGGCACAGATCAGTCCGTCCGCTTCTCCCGGTGAAAGTGCCTCCACACCGTCGGAAAGTCTTGTCGTAACAAACTCCTCCATACCATATTGTATGATATGCTCTTTGGCACGATCCAGCGGACCCTTTCTGACATCCATCGCAATCACACGGGATGCCTTATGCTGCTGTATCAGGCTGATTGCCACATAACCGTGATCGCAGCCGACATCCGCCACGGTCTTCATCGGCTCTGCCAATGCCAGCACACTTTGCAGCCGTTTCGACAGCTGTCCTACCAGATCGCTTCGTTTCTGTCCTGTCATCCGTTCAAACTCCAATCCCGTCCGCTTCGCATACCATTACCGCCATGGACATTCTGTCATCAATCCAGATAATCCTTTAACTTACGGCTTCTGCTCGGATGACGCAATTTCCGGAGTGCTTTTGCTTCAATCTGTCTGATACGCTCTCTTGTAACATTAAATTCTTTTCCGACTTCCTCTAATGTTCTGGCTCTGCCGTCCTCCAGACCGAAACGAAGCTTTAACACTTTCTGCTCTCTCTCCGTCAGTGTACCGAGCACCTCGGTCAGCTGCTCCTTTAACAAGGAAAATGCTGCCGCATCGGCAGGTACGGGCACATTATCATCCTGAATAAAGTCACCCAGATGAGAATCCTCTTCCTCACCGATCGGTGTCTCCAATGATACCGGCTCCTGGGAAATCTTTAAGATCTCACGCACACGCTCCTCCGGCATCTTCATCTCCGCTGCGATCTCTTCCGGGGTCGGTTCACGCCCCAGTTCCTGTAACAGCTGTCTGCTCACACGGATCAGTTTATTGATCGTCTCTACCATATGAACCGGAATACGGATCGTTCTTGCCTGATCCGCAATCGCTCTCGTAATTGCCTGGCGGATCCACCATGTTGCATACGTAGAGAATTTATAGCCCTTACTGTAGTCAAATTTTTCCACTGCCTTGATCAGACCCAGATTTCCTTCCTGAATCAGATCGAGGAACAACATACCGCGTCCCACATAACGCTTTGCGATACTGACTACCAGACGCAGATTTGCCTCTGCCAGCTTCTTCTTGGCATCCTCCCCAAGCTCTATGAGCTCCTGCTGTGCATCGATCTGCTCCTGCAGCTTTGCTTTTTCTTCCTCATTTTCCACCTCGGAAAGCTTTGCCATAAGCTTATTGAGCATCTCGGAAGCCTTGGCGCCGTTCTCCATTTTCTGTGCCAGTTCGATTTCTTCATCCGCACTTAACAATGGAACTTTACCGATCTCCTTTAAATACATCCGGACCGGATCTTCAATGCTGACACCGTCGGGAACGGACAGATCGATGTTTTCCAGATCCACCTCTTCTTCTTCGATGAGGCTGATCTCCTCTTCGTCGATATCATCATCTTCCTCGGTCATGCGCAGCACATCAACACCGTTCTGCTCCAGGAATTCCATGATCTTATCGTATTGTTCCTCTTCCAATGCCATGTCTGCAAAGAAATCCACGATTTCCTGATAATCCAAGACATTTTTCTTTTTCTTCGCAAGGCTCAAGAGATTCTTCATTTTCTCTTCAAACTTTGCCTGTAAAGCTTCATCCATGTTAAATGTTCCAACCTTTCAATAGACTTTCGTTGTTATTTTTGTCCCTAATCAAGGGAAATATGCACTTTTCGCAGTTCTTCCAGTGCCCGCTTGCCTTCCAGAGCCTTTGTAATCGCGGTCACATCCGAACCGAGCCGCTCACTATAGTAGTGATAGCTGTTTTGTTTTACTTTATAAAGAATATCCTGCAAAGCTCGTTCTTTTTCCTGTTTTGTCGTAATCTTCTCAAGCTTTGTATTAAACAGAGCCGCAACCTCACGTTGCTCCTCCTCATCCTCAAACATACTGATGATCGCCGCCGGATTCCATTGTCCGTTTTTCAGATCCTCAAACAGTCTCTGCGCAGTCTTTTGATAGAGCGGATCGGTAAAATCTCCGGTATCGATATACTTTCCGATCTGCCCATAGATCTCCGGCTCATCCACAAGCCATGTCAGCAGCAGCTTCTGTGCCGTCTTTCCGGCATCCTCCGGACTCTTGGTGCGGTTCACTGTCGGTTTGGGACGGATCACTTCCGGTGCACCGCCCATCTTGGCAGCATAGCTCATAACAAGCTTTCTGAGCTGATCCGCCTGAATCATAAACTGTCTTGCCACAGCGGTCAGATAATTTTCCCGTTCCAGTTCCTCCGGAAACTCGCAGAGTTTCTTTGCAATCTCCCGCTGGAACTGAGTCTGGGATGCCGGATCATTCATGTCATACTGCTTTTGCAGCACACGTATTTCAAAGAAAAAGCTGTTTTCCGCTTCATCGATCCGCTTCCGGAATTCTTCCGCTCCCAGATTTTTGATAAATTCATCCGGGTCCTTATACGGCTCCAGATGGATGACTTTTCCGTTCAGCCCCGCTTCCTTCAGGATCGGGATTGCCCGGAGCGCCGCTTTTGTTCCAGCCTCGTCACTGTCGTAGGTCAACAGCACTTCCGAGGTATACCGTTTTAACAGACTTGCCTGCCCGGACGTAAACGCCGTACCCAGCGATGCAACCGCTTCCGTAAAGCCAGCCTGATGCATGGCAATGACATCCATATATCCTTCACACAGGATCAGATGATTCTTTCTGGAAGTCCGCGCCTGATTGAGTCCGTACAGATTCCGGCTCTTATCAAACACAATGGTCTCCGGCGAATTCAGATATTTAGGCTTGCCGTCCCCCATGACACGTCCTCCGAAACCGATCACCCTGTGATTCACATCCTGAATCGGAAACATGACACGGTTCCAGAATTTATCATATAATCCGTTCTTTTCATCATAATTAACCAGTCCGGCTTCCCGTATCAACGCCTCCGGATACCCTTTCTGCTTCAGATAGTTCAGCATTTCATTGCTGTACTTTCCGGCATATCCGAGTCCGAACCGGTTCATCGTCTCCGCAGTCAGCTGTCTGCCTGTCAGATACTCCATTCCGACCTGTCCCTGCGGTGACCTGAGCATATAATAATAAAACTTTGCAACATCCTTGTTCAGCTCCAGAATCTTTGCACGCTTATTGTCACGTTCTCTGGCAGCATGATCATATTCTATCTCCGGCAGAGCAACACCCGCTCTTTGTGCCAGATACTTGATTGCCTCCGGAAATGTAAAATTCTCATATTCCATGATAAATGTGAATACATTTCCTCCCGCTCCGCAGCCAAAGCAATGATACATCTGCTTATTCTGCGATACCGAGAAGGAAGGCGATTTTTCATTGTGAAACGGGCATAAGCCAAAATAATTGCTTCCTTGTTTTTTCAGCCTGACATAGCCTGAAATCACGTCCACAATATCGTTCTTTGCCCGGATTTCCTCTACCAACTCATCCGGATAATACATAACACCCGTCCTTCCGTAGAAAACCTCAGTGACAGCCTGTCCTTTAATAATGCCATGACTTCGGTATAAACAGCTCTTCATACTGAGCTCTTGCAAAGCGGTCCGTCATGGAGCTGATATAATCACATACGATCCGTTCCCTGTATTCTCCCTGATCGAGCAATGCTAACAGATCCTGCGGGAGCTTGTCTATATGCTGCAGATAATATTCATACAGCGTTTCCACCAATCCTTCTGCCTTGCCTTCTTCACCCTTGGCAACCGGATTCTGATAAACATGGACAAACATAAAATGTCTCAGTTTCTTCATGGCATCTTCCACAGGAGGCGACATTCTGATATCGTCTTTTCCGAGACTGTTTGTAATAATGTCGTGAATAAAATGATCCAGCCGTTCTCCGCAGGTGGAACCGAGAACCTCACTGATCTGTGCCGGAACATCATCCTCCGTTAAAATCTGACCGCGTATCGCATCATCCATATCATGATGGATGTAAGCGATCTTGTCCGATAAGCGGACAATCTTTCCCTCCAGCGTTGCGGGCTTTCCTTCCGTCTGATGATTCAGAATACCGTCCCTTACTTCAAAGGTCAGGTTCATTCCCTGTCCGTCTTTTTCCAGAATATCCACAGTTCTGAGGCTCTGCTCATTATGTTTAAAGCCGAGCGGACAGATGTTGTTCAACGCCCGTTCTCCGGCATGTCCGAACGGTGTATGTCCGAGATCATGTCCGAGCGCGATCGCTTCCACCAGATCTTCATTCAGATGCAGCGCTTTTGCAATCGTTCTCGCATTCTGGGAAACCTCCAGCGTATGGGTCATACGCGTTCTGTAATGATCTCCGTCCGGTGTCAGAAAGACCTGCGTCTTATCCTTCAAGCGTCGAAATGACTTACAGTGCAGGATCCTGTCCCTGTCCCTTTGAAACACAGGACGGATATCACACTGTTCCTCCTCCCGCAGACGCCCTCTTGTATTCACACTCAGCGTTGCATACGGACTCAATATTTCCTTTTCGTTTTCTTCGAGTCTTTCTCTGATCGTCAAAGCGGAATCTCCTTTATTTTACCCTACTCTAATTATTCTGCGCTTGTTTTTTATTTCCTTTTTTTCGCGGCAAAAAAACATAAATAATCAGATATGCCACAACCGCAAGCGCAAATGCCGAGATTACATCCACGACAGAATGCTGTTTGATAAACATCGTGGATAAGATGATCAGCACACATAGCACACCGCTTGCGATCTGAATCCATCTGTGCTTTTTTAAACGCTCGCTTTTCATGACCGCAATCTGAATACCGAGGGAATTATACACATGGATGCTTGGCAGAATATTGGTTGCCGTATCCGTTCCGTACAATCCGCCGATCACTCTTGTAAAAATATTATCCCGCGGAAATACATCCGGTCTCAATTCCTGACCGTTCGGATACACTGCAGAAACAATGATAAAAAGTGTCATTCCGCTTACAAGGAACCAGAACAGCGGCCAATAATTCTCCTTGTCCAGAAAGATAAAATACAGAACAAAGCCTGCCACATAAGGAAACCACAAAAGATACGGAATCACAAAGATTTCCAAAAACGGAATCCGGTCATCCAGTGCCATATGGATCAGGTGATAATTGTCCTTCGTATACTGTTCCACAATAAAAAAAGCCACCAGATAGATAACCAGATACACCAATATCGGGATCGCATGCTTGTATTTACGGATAAATTCTCTCATTCTCTAACCTCTTTCGTTTTTATCTGGATCAGCTGCAAAAACCCCTATTTCCCCATCATAAATACAGTGTCAATGCCTGCTTCATACATGTTATCGTCAGTTCCTTTACCTTACCCGGAACCTCCCCGTCCGCATGAAGATACATCGGTTGTTCCGCACAGATATGAATCATTCTGCACCTGTGCATATGTGCCTCCTTATATTTGACGTGTTTTCCCTTAAAAGCAGTCGGTATAACGCGAAGAATTTTCATTTTCGGCATATTATCTACCAGACACAGATCCAGCAGACCGTCCCGGGCATCTGCCTGCGGCGCAAACATAAAGCCGCCTCCCTCAAATTTATGATTCATCGCAGCGGCAAAGATTACGCTTTCTTTCGTTATTTTTGTCTCTGTCCCGTTTTCATCCTCAATTGTCAGCTTACAGGGAATATGCGGAATATTCATAAGATTTCGAAGCGCGATCACCAGATAGACCAGCTTTCCGAGACCGATCCGGTTTAACCGTGGCTTCCAATGGGAACAATTCACCTCCGCACATACTGCTGCATCAAATCCGATACCGGAACTGACCGCAAAATAATGCGTCTGCTCCTTTCCGTCCTCCATGCAATACTGTACCACACCGAGATCCGTATGATATTCATGCGGATCCTCCAGCAGTCTGGCAAGCCGTTTCGCAGACTTTCCTTTTTCTTCAAAATCTCTCGCAAAATCATTTCCCGATCCGATCGGCACATAATAAAATCTTGTCCGTTCCAGATTCCGGATTCCCTGCAGTGCTTCGTTCAAGGTTCCGTCGCCGCCCATGACCAACAGCGAGACCGGCTCGTCACCGTCGGCACCTGTCAGCTGTGCAACAAAACGTTTTGCATCTCCTGCCCGAGTCGTAAAATGCGGTGT
Source organism: Lachnospiraceae bacterium (assembly GCA_051888775.1). GTDB lineage: Bacteria > Bacillota > Clostridia > Lachnospirales > Lachnospiraceae > JBJFCE01. Next base: position 23,575 of record JBJFCE010000093.1, read on the forward strand.
ATACTGTGCATGATGCTCTTTCAGAACAGCTTCCAGTTCCTGCCATACACGTTTTCCTTTTCCGGATCTGCTCGCCGGATTGATAATTACATGATACATAGCTCCCCCAGTACTTTACAAACGAAACAGGCGGTACCCAAGGCACCGCCCCTATCGTGTTCTCTATTGCATTTCAAACAGTCCGTTCTGCCGGCTGTTTTTGCTTCTATGCCGTACATCCTCTCAGATCAAAGGATATTTGTCCGTCAGCTCCTGCACAATTGCTCTTGCCTGAGGCACTTTTTCCTCACCGCCCTTGATTACAAGCGCGATCGCTTCTGCGATTCTATCCATATCATCCGTCTTCATACCTCTGGAGGTGACTGCCGGCGTACCGAGACGGATACCGCTTGTTACAAACGGCTTCTGCGGATCATTTGGGATCGTATTTTTATTCGCCGTAATATGCGCTTCATCAAGCAGCTTCTCGATTGCTTTTCCGGTCAGACCAAGTGGGCTTAAGTCTACCAGCATCAGATGATTGTCCGTACCGCCGGATACAATGCTGATGCCTCTCTCCATCAGACCCTTGCAAAGTGCCTGGGCATTGTCTACGATCTGCTTCTGATAAGCCTTGAATTCATCGGAAAGCGCTTCTTTAAAGCAAACTGCCTTTGCAGCGATCACGTGCATCAAAGGACCACCCTGAATGCCCGGGAAAATTGCCTTGTTAAAATTGTACTTATCCGCTACTTCCTGATTGCACAGGATCATACCGCCACGCGGTCCGCGCAGTGTCTTATGCGTTGTCGTCGTTACCACATCCGCATAAGGAATCGGACTCGGATGGAGTCCTGCTGCCACAAGCCCTGCAATATGTGCCATATCAACCATGAGTACCGCACCAACCTCGTCTGCGATCTCACGGAACTTTTTAAAATCAATTGTTCTGGCATATGCAGAAGCTCCTGCCACGATCATTTTCGGCTTGCACTCAAGCGCGATCTCGCGAACCTTTTCATAATCAATGAAGCCTTCGTCATTGACACCGTAAGGTACACATTTAAAATATTTGCCGGACATGTTGACCGGTGAACCGTGGGACAGATGTCCGCCGTGATCCAGATTCATACCCATAAAGGTATCTCCCGGCTCCATGATTGCAAAAAATACCGCCATATTTGCCTGTGCACCGGAATGCGGCTGTACGTTTGCATAATCGCAGCCGAACAGCTCCTTGGCACGGTCTCTTGCAAGATTTTCTACCACATCGACGCATTCACATCCGCCATAGTATCTTTTGCCCGGATATCCTTCTGCATATTTGTTTGTTAATGGGCTTCCCATAGCGGCCATGACAGCCTTGCTTACCCAGTTTTCTGATGCGATCAGCTCAATATGGCTGTTCTGTCTGTTCTGTTCATCCACGATTGCCTGTGCAATTTCGGGATCTACTTTTTGTACTTCTTCCAGTGAATACATCGTTGCTCCTCCGTTTTATTATATTTTTATTTATCGTGAATCTCGCTGTGCAGCTCCTGCAAAGATTTCAACTCGCTGTTTTTATGCGTCTTCACGTAATGGATTCCCTCTGCGGTCGCTTTTGCGGCTGCCATTGTCGTAATATACGGAACCTTTGCCTTGATCGCCGTTTTTCTCAGATAGCTGTCATCTGCAATACCGGCTTTTCCCTTAGGTGTATTGACGATCAGCTGGATCTCTCCGTTCGTGATCAGATCCGCCACATTCGGGCGTCCCTCGGAAAGCTTCTTTACCTTCTCTGCCGGAATACCTGCCGATACGATCAGATCACAGGTACCTCCTGTTGCAACGATCTTAAAGCCGTCCTGAGCGAAGCTGCGTGCAACCTCTGTCACTTCATCCTTATCTTTATCGCTAATAGACATCAGTACCGTTCCTTCCAACGGAAGTTTGGACTGGATTGCCTCCTGCGCCTTGAAGAATGCTTCACCGTAAGACTTGGACAATCCAAGAACCTCTCCGGTAGAACGCATCTCCGGTCCGAGTACCGGATCCACCTCCGGGAACATATTAAACGGGAATACCGCTTCCTTCACACCATAGTTCGGGATAACCTGCTCCTTGAGCGCCGGAACCGGAGAAGGACGTCCGGTAATCTCGGATGTGATAATATCGGTCGCTAACGGTACCATGCGGATATTGCACACCTTGGATACCAGCGGCACCGTACGGGATGCTCTCGGATTTGCCTCCAGCACGTATACCTTACCCTTTTCAATCGCATACTGCATATTCATAAGTCCTTTGACATGCATTTCTTCTGCGATCTTTCTTGTATATTCCTTGATGGTCTCTACATTTTCTGCCGAAATATGCACCGACGGAATGATACATGCCGAGTCGCCGGAATGAATTCCCGCCAGTTCGATATGTTCCATGACCGCCGGAACAAAAGCATGCTCTCCATCACTGATTGCATCTGCTTCACATTCCAGTGCATGATTTAAGAAACGGTCGATCAGAATCGGCCGGTCGGGAGTCACACCTACCGCTGCCTGCATATACCCCGTCATGCTCTCATCATCATAGACGACTTCCATGCCGCGTCCGCCAAGTACATAAGAAGGACGCACCATGACCGGATAACCGATCTGATTGGCAATGGTGATCGCTTCGTCCACAGTCGTAGCCATTCCGGACTCCGGCATCGGGATCTCCAGTTTCTCCATCATCTCGCGGAACAGATCACGATCCTCCGCCAGATCGATCACGGACGGAGAAGTTCCCAGGATCTTCACACCGTTTTTCTCAAGCTCCGATGCAAGGTTTAGCGGTGTCTGTCCGCCAAATTGCGCGATCACGCCGAGTGGCTTTTCTTTCTTGTAGATGCTTAACACGTCTTCCAAAGTCAGCGGCTCAAAATATAATTTATCCGAAGTATCATAATCTGTGGAAACCGTCTCCGGATTACAGTTTACGATAATCGTCTCAAATCCAAGCTTCTTTAATGCCAGTGCGGCATGTACGCAGCAATAATCAAACTCGATTCCCTGCCCGATACGGTTCGGGCCGCCGCCGAGGATCATGATCTTCGGCTTGTCGGTATGAACCGGATTCTTGTCCGTTGCATTGTAGGTAGAGTAATAGTAGGCGCTGTCCTTCGTTCCGCTGACATGCACGCCTTCCCATGCTTCTTCAACACCTAGCGCAATCCTGCGATTACGGATCTCCTCTTCGGGAATTTCCAGCAACTGGCTTAAATATTTATCCGAAAAACCGTCTTTCTTGGCACTGATAAGCATATCATCCGAAAGCATGCTGCCCTTACATGCAAGAATCGCATTTTCTTCTTCGACAAGCTCCTTCATCTGTTCAATAAAATAAGCCTTGACCTTTGTGATCTCATGGATCTCTTCAACAGTCGCACCCTTGCGGAGCGCTTCATACATGAGAAAATGCCTTTCACTGGACGGCGTGATCAGTTTCTTTAACAGTTCCTCTTTACTCAGTGTATCAAAATCCTTTGCATGACCGAGTCCGTAGCGTCCGGTCTCCAGCGAACGGATTGCTTTCTGAAATGCTTCCTTGTAGGTCTTGCCGATACTCATGACTTCACCTACTGCACGCATCTGGGTCCCGAGCCTATCTTCCACGCCCTTGAATTTTTCAAATGCCCACCGCGCAAACTTGATGACAACATAATCGCCATCCGGTACATATTTATCCAGAGTTCCGTATTTGCCGCACGGAATATCCTTTAATGTCAGACCTGCTGCCAGCATGGCGGATACAAGTGCAATCGGGAACCCCGTCGCCTTACTTGCCAATGCGGAAGAACGCGAAGTACGCGGGTTGATCTCAATGACTATAATCCGGTCACTGATCGGATCATGTGCAAACTGCACATTGGTTCCGCCGATGACCTGCACGGATTCCACGATCTTATATGCCTGTTCCTGTAACCTCTTCTGACATTCCTCAGAGATCGTCAGCATTGGTGCGGAACAGAAAGAATCTCCTGTATGTACTCCGAGCGGATCGATATTCTCAATAAAGCATACCGTGATGATGTTATTATCTGCATCACGTACCACCTCAAGTTCCAGTTCTTCCCATCCGAGAATCGATTCTTCTACCAATACCTGTCCGACCAGGCTTGCCTGTAAGCCTCTCGCACAGACTGTTTTCAATTCTTCTTTATTATAGACCAGACCTCCGCCGGCGCCGCCCATCGTATAGGCAGGACGCAGTACCACCGGATATCCCAGTTGATCGGCGATCGCAAGCGCCTCGTCTACAGAATATGCGACCTCACTTCTTGCCATCTCGATACCGAGCTTATTCATCGTTTTCTTAAACTCGATACGATCCTCACCGCGCTCAATCGCATCCACCTGAACACCGATGACCTTGACACCGTATTTGTCCAGAATTCCTTCTTTATAAAGTTCCGCGCACAGGTTCAGTCCGGACTGTCCACCCAGATTCGGAAGCAGTGCATCCGGACGTTCCTTTGCAATGATCTGCTCCAATCTCTCCACATTCAGCGGTTCAATATAAGTAACATCCGCCGTCTCGGGATCTGTCATGATCGTCGCAGGATTAGAATTCACAAGCACGATCTCATATCCCAGCTTTTTCAGCGCCTTACACGCCTGGGTCCCCGAATAATCAAATTCACATGCCTGCCCGATAATGATCGGACCGGATCCGATGATCAGTACCTTATGAATGTCTGTTCTCTTAGGCATTACGTTTCCTCCAACTCCCTCAGTTTTTATTCCACCGAGTAGTATTGTACCTTTATCGGATATAGATTGTCAATTCTGACAGGGATCTTTTGCATTATTTTTTACAGAGAGATTTATATTCTTTTTATTTCCCGTGTTTTTCTTCCGCATCTTCCAGACTTGCGTAACCGTAGAATTTCGTTTCCGCTTCGATAATATCCCGTAGCAGATTACCGCCCTTTTCTTCTGCTTCCATGGTCTCCCGGTACAGGATCTCCAATGTATGCTCAGAATAAGTCGTTAATTCTGCCCGGAGATAACTCTCCATGGAGGAACCTTCCAGTCTGCTGTCCTCGGAGGTATGAATAACACGTCCGTTCTTCCGGATATTCGGATAATGGGCAAGCATCCACTCATCCCATCTCAAATGAATCTGTACGATCTCTTCAATCTTTGCCATACGTTCCGATGAAACATCCGGAAGATACTGCTTGACTTTCTCATATTCCTCCGGATAGGTCGTTTCCATCATGCGGGTATATTTTTCAAAGAAAAAGTTCCGTCCTTCCTCCGTCAATGCACGTTTGCAGTCCTCATAATAGCTGTCCAGAAGTTCATCGGAATACACCATCCACTGGCTCATCCTCATTTTAAAAAACGTATCCGGATCATCCTGACAGGACGCTCTTCCGCCCGTATTATATACATGCTGGAACATGTCCCATTCCATTCTCGCGATATCAAAAATCCTCTGTTCTCTTTCCGATGCTTCTGCCATCTTTCATTCCTCCGTTTCTTTTGGTACGAACCTTTTATACCATATCATAATTCTCGAAAAAAAGGAACCGAAAGGATACATGCTTTTATGATACCTTTCTCACCGGAATCTGTATTTCTGTCAGCCATTCCTCCTCTGTATCCTTATTCCACACTCCATCGATGTAAGATTCTCTGATATTTCCGCAAATCTCATAACCGTTTTCTTCAATAAAATTCAACAGCACCGCATAGGATCTGTGAATAGTATCATAGGAGCCTTTGTGAAAAATACATGCCGCATCGGAAACCTCCGGCAGCACCTTAAATGTTACCTTATCGGTATCCGGTTTTTTCTCCGTTACTGCCTGACAGACTTCAACCAGAATAGCTTCTTCTTTATATCCCGGTTCCAGATAATGAGTAAAGCAATACTCCGGTTCTGCACAGATACAGCCAAGCCGCTCCATTTCTGCCCCCATTTCCGGCATCAACTGAAACAGGACATCATAGGCTTCAATTCTCTGTTCCATCGTGCAGACAATCACTTCCGGGATTTTCTTGATGAGAACCGGTGCCGATAGATCCATGTTCTCTTTCTCCAGATAGCTCTCCACCTCTGCCAGCTTGATCGTCAGCGCGGCAATCTCCTTCAATATTTCCTGCTTTTTCCGCAGAAGCAGCGTTTTTTCTTCCTCCCCGTTTATTATGCTACGAATATCTTCTATCGAAAATCCCATATTCTTTAATGCCAATATCCGATGCAGATCTGCTATCTGACTTGCGCCATAATAGCGGTAACCATTTTCCTCATCTACATAGACCGGTGTCAGTAGCTTTTGTTCTCCGTAATAGCGAAGCGTCTTAATGGTGACGCGGTTCATATTGGCAAACATTCCGATTTTATATAAATGCTCCTTTTCTTTTACCATGCACCCCTGATGCTGCTGATTCATTTTTAGATTCTTCATAATCCGCCTCCCCTGTATTTCCCCAACAGACCATAGCTATTGAGTTCTTTGTTCATATTTACTCCCACTGAAACGTCTTTACCGATATCAAACCGCAGATCACTGTAATCCCCACAAGCAATAGGACAATCTTTCCTGTCGAATCCGTTTCCAATCCCATAGAAACAACCTTCATCAGCTTGATCCCCTGCGTCAGCGGCAATATATCGGACACCTTCTGTAATCCGGTCGGAAACAACTCATACGGTATCGTTGCCCCGGATAAAAACAGCATCGGGAAATATACAAGACTCGTCACAGCATTTACAGACTTTACTGTCCTGCACAGACTTGCCATCAAAAGACCGATGCTGAACATGGATGTCAGCGTTAAAAGCCAGGCGCCGATAAATGCCGGAATACTTCCTCTCATTTCATACCCCAGAAAAACACCTGACACAAGCGAGACAGATAACGCAGACAGTATGGCAGTTCCTGCACAGCAAAGTACATCACTTCCCAAGATCCACACAGGGCTGCATGGTGTCGTGAAAAAATGCTTTAAGATTTTCTTGTCCCGATAGTCTGCTATCGTTAAAGGAATCCCCATAAACGCTGATGCACATATCCCGACAGCAATCAACGAAGCAAAGGAGCTTTCCAGATAGGTATATCCCTCTCCTGCCATTTTATTACCGGCGATCATGGTAATCAATATCATAATTCCCACCGGCATTGCCACACCGAATACCAGCATATCTCCCGAGCGGAGAGACAATTTCTGTTCAATCATATAAAGTTTCAAAAAACGTTTCATTCTGCGACCTCCTCTCCCATATACCAAAGATACGCCTCTTCCAAATTGTCATAAGGACTGTTCTCTATTACCTCTTTTACAGTTCCCTCAATAACCTTTTTGCCATCCTTAATCAGAAAAATGCGGTCGCACAGACTTTCCGCCTCTTCCATGTAATGCGTAGTCAGGAAAATGGTCGTCCCATAATTCTTCAATTCCTTTAATCGTTTCCAGACATCTCTTCTGGCTGCCGTATCCAACCCGGTCGTCAGTTCATCCAAAAATACGATTTCCGGCTTGTTGATCAATGCCAGCGCAACGGACAATCTCTGCTTCTCTCCTCCGGACAATTTATTTACCTGTGATTTTTCAAACTTCTCCAAAGCAAAGAACCGCAGCAGCTCATGATAATCCTCCGGATCATCATATAATGCAGACATCTGTTTACAGATTTCATCTACACGGATATTGTTTTGATAGTTGGATGACTGCAATTGTACTCCCACCCGTTCAAATACCGCCTTCCGATTCTTTCGGGGTTCCATTCCGAAAATTGTTCCCGTTCCGCTATCCGGCTTTTTTAACCCCAGCATCAAATCAATCGTCGTACTTTTTCCTGCACCGTTGTGTCCTAGAAGTCCGAATACTTCCCCGGTCTCCACACGAAAAGAAATGCCATCGACCACGGTTCTTCCATGAAATGACTTGGTTAAGTTGTCTACTTCAATACATGTACTCATACATAACCTCCTATCTCAATATTTGAAATTTGTCAATATATCTCTCCGACATATTTTTAAAAATTATCTCAATACCTTTACGGGTATCAATTCATTATTAATAAATTATTTGCCTTGTTTATCCATACACTTACCCTATCAGTTCTCACTGGATCCATGTCC
>JBJFCE010000094.1:0-6279 GCA_051888775.1 Lachnospiraceae bacterium
TTTTACTACTAACAGGTAGTAACAACTTGCTAAATTCTGCTCTGATTTGCCACATCCCGTCATTTCAGAGCAAATCAAAAAATACCCGAAATCCCTCGCAAAACAGGGCATTTCCAGGCAAATTAAGGAGAATGATAACAATGATAAAAGTACTATTCGTATGCCACGGCAACATCTGCCGTTCCCCCATGGCGGAATTCCTCTGCAAAGACCTCGTGACCAAGCGCGGTCTCGCAGACCAATTTGAGATCGCGTCCGCAGCAACGAGTACAGAGGAAATTGGGAATCCGGTTCACCGCGGCACGGTACGCAAGCTGGCAGAATACGGCATCTCCGCCAAAGGAAAGACAGCCAGACAGATGACCCGGGCAGACTACGCCCATTACGATTACCTGATTGGCATGGATGACTGGAACATCCGCAATATGATGCGGATCCTTGGTGGGGACCCGGAGCAGAAGGTGCATAAGCTATTGGAATTTGCCGGTTCGGACCGTGATATTGCAGATCCATGGTATACCGGCAATTTCGATGAGACGTATGACGATATCATGGAAGGATTGACGGCATTTTTGAATCAGATCATCAGAAGAAATCCGCAGTTATAAATATCATAAGATCATAATAATAAAAAGCCCCTGAACAAATTGTATCACCAGGCATTGCCGTGTGGTTACAAAATGTCAGGGGCTTTTAACGTTCATGAATTATCTTTGGTAACCGTTCATGCTGCGCTCATAAGCAGAGTAAGCTGTCATGATCTTTTTGCTGTATACGCATTTTAAAATCGTCATCAGAATGAGACATCCGATATACAAATATCCGAAGACCGTATATTGAATCATGAAAACGACTTCCTTTGTCTGTTTGTAGAGAAGCACCATCGGCAGCAGGATCAGGATTGTGTAAAACAGCCAGAAGATCCAGTTTATGATCAGAAAAGTATTCATCGTGCGTAGCTGTTTTGCGGGATGGCGGCGACGAAGAGAAGCCTTGCCCGCAATGATACAGCTGAAGATAAAGCTGAGCAGTGCCAGTGCCGTCATGAGGACGAAAAAGCTGGCAAGAGCGGAAAGAATCTGTTCCATATCGATATTTGTATAGCGGTAATAAGAAATAATATCGTCTGCCTGTCCGGAGGCAAGACTATATATGAATGAGAATGCAATCAAGCACATGGGAAAGAAGCGCAATAATTCCAGATCCGAATTATAGTAAGTAAGGTCCGGATGATATTGGATCAGCCCGCAGTTACAGAAGATCGCGGTCAAAAAGCCCAGTACGATGACAAATGCCAACAGACCGGTATGGGGATTTTGGAATAGCGTGGAATCGCTGTTAAAGGAATATCCCGGCATCGGCTGTCCGTAGGGTTGCTGATAATAGCCCTGCTGTCCATAAGACTGATATGTATTCCGGTAAGAAGAATTCTGAGGCGTTGCATAAGAGGGTTGCACCTGAGAACCGGCTTGAGGCGATGTATAAGGCATCTGTTCCTGCGAACCGGTTGTTGGAGAAGCAGAACCCTGCCCTTGTAAATTCTGAGTGGAATAGTTGGAAAGAGAAGCACCGCAGGAAGAACAGAATGATGCGCCTTCCGGCAGTTCTTTTCCGCATGTCGGACAAAACATAGAAATACTCCTTTCAAAGATACAATTTTGTAGTGGTTGCAAAGCTCTGTCAGCAGATGGAACGGGTATCCACAGCTCTGTCCGCTGCGGGTACTGTGAGGTCGTCGGTACTTAGGTGCCGTACTTTGGCACCTTATGTACCGTTACGGACGAAGTGTAGCGAAAGCGTGCCCGCAGCGGACAGAGCTGTGGATACCCGTTCCATCTGCTGACAGAGCCTCGCAATCTCCTGATAAAATTTTTCTGAGCTTTTTTACAGTATACAACAAAATCCGCACAGTTGCATTATAAAAGTTTGCTTGGTAGAATGAAAAAGTAAGAAACTTTGCCAACACGATAACATGCAGAGATGATATGCAAAAATGATATGCAGAAATAATATGCAGAGGAAAAACAGATGGAAAAAGCATATAAGCTGGAATTTCAGAATGAAATGTCCGAAGAACTGACCTTAAACTGCTGCGGCTGTTCCAAAACGGAACCCCTGCACAGCTTCGGTCCGGCGGTAAAGCCGCATTATCTGATTCATTATGTGCTGCGCGGAAAAGGGAAGTTTGTTATGAACGGAAAAGAGTATCCGTTGGAAGAAGGATCGGGTTTTCTGATTGAGCCGGGAGAGCTTGCTTTTTATCAGGCGGATGCGCAGGAACCGTGGACCTATGTCTGGGTCGGATTCTCCGGAGCCAAAGCAGGAGACTATGTGCGGAGCATGGGGCTTTCTGCGGCCCATCCGGTTTTTGCGTCCGAGTACTCTGACGAATTGTATCAGACGGTAAAGGATATGATGGAGCACAATACATACGGTCTGACCAACGATCTGCGCAGAAACGGTCTGCTCGGAATCTTTTTATCCATTATTGCAAGGACGGCATCGGTGCAGGGCAGGAGTGAGACGGACAAGGCAAATATCTATGTGAGCAGGGCGGTGGATTTTATCCGCAGTAATTATTGCAATCCGATTCGTGTCACGGATGTGGCGGATTATGTCTGCATTAACAGAAGCTATCTGTATACGTTATTTAAAGAAAATCTGAACATGTCGCCGCAGCAGTTTTTAACAACCTTTCGTATTGCAAAGGCGGTAGAACTGTTGCAGATGACGGAACTGCCGATCGAGAGTATTGCGATTTCCTGCGGCTACAGTGATCCGCTTGTTTTTACCAAGGCATTCCGTCAGACCAAAGGGATATCTCCATCGGGGTATCGCAAGGAGACCCTGCAAAGCGGTATTCGACACAGGCAGAGCGACTTGGAGCAGATCGAATCGTTTTTAAATGAGAAATAACATTTTGACAGGTATATACAACACACGGATATTACAAATATGTACCTTGCTGAGATATAGTAAGATTAAAAGAATCTTTCACAGACGGTAAAAAATACCGGACAGATTCCAGCATCTGCGGCAGTAAGGAAAATGTCCGGACAGGATAAAAGGAGAAGGGTATGAACGAAGCGGAAATCAAAAAGAATGTATTGGACAAATTCGGGGAATTATTCGGAAGCACGGAGGGGGCCAAGGTATATTTTGCACCGGGACGTGTCAATATGATCGGTGAACATACCGACTATAACGGCGGACATGTATTTCCGTGTGCGCTGACGATCGGAACCTATGCTGCGGCAAAGAAAAGGCCGGACAGAAAGCTGAGACTGTTTTCCATCAATTTTGACAAGCTTGGCGTGATGGAATCGAGTATCGATGATTTAAAACCTGCCAAAGAAGCGGGCTGGACGAATTATCCCAAGGGCGTGATGTGGGCATTCGGGCTGCGCGGCATGGAAATGGACTGCGGGCTGGATATGGTACTGTACGGCAATATTCCCAACGGCTCCGGTCTTTCTTCCTCCGCATCATTGGAGGTGCTGACCGGCTATCTGCTCAGGGATCTGTACGGCTTTGATGTGAGCAATACGGATCTGGCGCTGATCGGTCAGTATTCCGAAAATAATTTTAACGGCTGCAACTGCGGGATCATGGATCAGTTTGCATCTGCGATGGGGAAAAAAGACCATGCGATTTTCTTAAACACGGCGGATCTTTCCTATGAGTACGCGCCGCTTGTACTGGACGGTGCAAAGATCATCGTCACGAACTCCAATGTAAAGCACAGTCTGGTGGACTCTAAGTACAATGAGCGCCGAAGCGAGTGTGAAAAGGCGCTGGAGGAATTGCAGACGGTGATCGGGATCAACGGACTGGGAGATCTGACTGAGGAGCAGTTCGAGCTGTATAAAGCAGCTATCAAGGATGAAGTGTGTGTAAAACGTGCAAAGCATGCGGTATACGAGAATCAAAGAACGGTTCGTGCCGTAGAAGCGCTGAAGCAGAATGATGTTGCACTGTTCGGACAGCTGATGAATGCCTCCCATGTATCCCTGCGAGACGATTACGAGGTGTCCTGCGAGGAGATCGATGTGCTGGTAGAGGAAGCATGGAAGATTGACGGTGTCATCGGTTCCAGAATCACCGGAGGCGGCTTCGGCGGCTGTACGGTCAGCATCGTAAAGAATGAGGCAGTCGACGAATTCAAAGAAAAAGTGGGCGCTGCCTATATGGAACGTGTCGGTAAAAAAGCGGACTTCTATGTGGTTGAGATCGGCGACGGTCCCAGAACTTTATAAGAAGATCGATTTATGTGGGTGAGGAGAACTATCGTATGTCAATTCAGGACAATATCAAAAAGCTGGTCGCTTACGGGCTGGCAACCGGATTGATCGAACCGGAGGATAAGATCTATACGACCAACCGTCTGTTGGAATTATTTGAACTGGACGAGCTGGAGGATGACGGATGCGGAGACGGTGGACATAAGGACGGCGAATGTGAAGACAGCGGATGCAAAGAAGACAGATGTGAAGGTAAAAACTGTGCGAGCGACTCTATTGTAGCCGGGTTGGAATCCATTCTTTCCGAAATGTTGGATTATGCTTATGCACATGGACTGATGAAGGAAAACAGCATTGTATACCGAGATCTGTTTGATACCAAGATCATGAGCATGCTGGTGCCGAGACCTTCCGAGGTGATCCGCAGATTTGAAGAACTGAAAGCAGAGGACCCGAAAAAAGCAACGGACTATTTTTACAAGTTCAGTCAGGATACGGATTATATCCGCCGCTATCGGATCGCAAAGGATCGTAAATGGATCGCGCCGACTGAGTACGGCGATCTGGACATTACGATCAATCTGTCCAAGCCGGAGAAGGACCCCAAAGCGATCGCGGCAGCCAAGCTCGCCAAGCAGAGCGGCTATCCGAAGTGCCTGCTTTGCGTGGAAAATGAGGGCTATGCGGGACGTATCAATCATCCGGCAAGACAGAACCACCGTATCATCCCGGTCGCCATCAACGGCAGCAGGTGGGGCTTCCAGTATTCGCCGTATGTATATTATAACGAACATTGCATCGTATTTAATTCCGAGCATGTGCCGATGAAGATCGAGCATGCGACATTTTGCAAGATGTTTGATTTTGTAAAGCAGTTTCCTCATTACATTGTCGGCTCGAATGCCGATCTGCCGATTGTCGGCGGTTCTATTTTAAGCCATGATCATTTTCAGGGCGGCAATTATGAGTTTGCGATGGCGAAGGCACCGGTAGAAAGAACGTTCCGCGTTTCGGGATTTGAGGATGTTGAAGCGGGAATCGTAAAGTGGCCGATGTCTGTGATCCGGCTGAAAGCTGCGGACACTGACAGGCTGATCGCGCTTGCCGATCATATTCTCGAAAAGTGGCGCGGCTATACGGATGAGGCAGCCTTTATCTATGCCGAAACAGATGGGGAGCCGCACAATACGATTACGCCGATTGCGCGAAAACGCGGGACCTGTTATGAACTGGATCTGGTGCTTCGCAATAACATCACGACCAAGGAGCATCCGCTCGGGGTATATCATCCGCACGCAGAGTTGCATCATATCAAAAAAGAAAATATCGGACTGATCGAGGTCATGGGACTTGCGATCCTGCCGTCCAGACTTGTGTCCGAGCTGGATCAGCTGGCAGATGCAATCGTGAACGGCAAGGATATCCGTGCCAATGAGGCGATTGAAAAGCATGCCGACTGGGTGGATGAATTTAAAGGAAAATATGAAAAGATTGATGACACGAATGTCATGAAAATATTGCAGGATGAAGTGGGTCTGGTATTTTCCAAGGTGTTGGAGCATGCGGGCGTCTATAAACGCGATGAAAAAGGGCAGGCAGCATTTGACCGCTTTACGGCAATTTTATAAGAGGAATGATAAAATCGGAGATGCTTTTGCGTAATATGCGGGAGGTCTCCGATTTTTTGTTTGCGGAATTTTGTCGGTAGGATGGGGCGGCTGCCCACAGACCAGTCAGCGGCGGGCACGCTCTCGCTACACTTCGTCCGTAGCGGTACGTAAGGTGCCAAAATACGGCACCTAAGTACCGACGGACTCACAGTACCCGCCGCTGACTGGTCTGTGGGCAGCCGCCTCTGCTTATGACCGTGCATTGAAATAACAACAGAGTTCTGATATGATAATTGTTGAAATGGAGGTGCTTGCAATGCAAATTTCCAGTAGATTTACGATGGCTATCCATATGTTTGCGTGTATAGATGCGTTTGCAGATCAGAAAATGACCAGTGATTTTATGGCTGGAAGTATTGGAACCAATC
>JBJFCE010000095.1:0-30807 GCA_051888775.1 Lachnospiraceae bacterium
GTGCCTGCCATTGAAAGTCCTATGAGCGCCCGTTCCGTTCTGAGGGCAGAGCCCCATAGTCTCCTGATTATCTATCCTTAAAAGTTCCGAAAAAGCCTTTTTTCTTTGCTGTTTCTTCGGGTTTGCGATGTTTTAATACGATTGCCGAAAACTTTGGAAGCGTAAAGTTAATCACGCCTGCTACCACATGATACTCGGCTTTTGTGACATCATATCCGTTCTCAGTCGACAGCATCAGACGTTCCATCGTACATTCCTTCGGAATTCCGAATTCCCACACGGACAGCTCCTTGCTGTACTCATGATCATTATTGTTGACCATGACAATGGTTTGTTCCTCTCTGTTAAAGCGGCTGTATCCGATAACATTGTAATCACCGATCATATATTTGAGAGATCCTGTCTTTAATTCGGGATTCTCCTTATGGATACGGATCATTTCCCGGTGAAAATCGATCATTTCCCGGTCTTCTCTTCCCCACGGATAGGTCCGACGGTTATCCGGATCTGTAAAGCCGCAAACGCCTGCCTCATCACCGTAATAAACAGTCGGTGCGCCGGGCCATGTCATCTGCACAACAACCGCTTCTCTCATGACCGCCTTATTAATGCCCTCGTTTGCTGCCTGACTTCCCATATTGTTCATACGCCCGACTTTATGGTTCGTACGTGTCAGGAATCGCGAATGATCATGATTGGAAAGCTCGTTCATGGAAACATAAAGCGACGGCATTGTAAAATTCACCATATGATGCCGCATAGCTCCGAAAAAGGCGTCTGCATTTCCGAGCATATCCGGTCTGAAGTCATCGCTGTGCTTTTGCATACCGGTCAAAAACCATGTCAGCGGCTCCATAAATGCATCATAGTTCATCACCGTATCCCACTGGTCGCCCTGCAGCCACTCTTTTGGTGAACCGTAATGTTCCGCCAGTATGATCGCATTCGGATTCGCTTCCTTCACGCTCCTTCTGAAATCTCTCCAGAACTGATGATTGACCTCCGGAGTGTGCCCGAGATCGGCCGCCACATCCAGACGCCATCCGTCACAGTTATACGGCGGTGACACCCACTTGCGTCCGATATACAGAATATAATCATACAATTCACGGGAACCTTCATAGTTTAACTTCGGAAGGGTATCATGCCCCCACCATCCGTCGTAGGAAGGGTTATAGGGCCAGCAGTCCGTTCTGTGAAAAGAGAAATAATTGCGGTAAGGGCTATCCTGTGACACATAGGCACCTTTTTCATAGCCGGGCGCGTTTTCATAAATACGCTCTTTATCCAGCCATTTATTAAAAGAACCACAGTGATTGAACACACCGTCCAAAATCACCTTCATACCGCGCTTGTGTGCTTCTTCAACCACTTTGGCAAATAAGCGGTTACTTGCTTCCAGATTCTCCTGATTGGATACACGGTTGATGTATTTCGTTGCAAACCGATTTTCGTTCTGTTCGGGATGAAGCAGTTCTCCGCTTTCGTTTACGATCTTTCCGAAATGCGGGTCGATATAATCATAATCCTGAATATCATATTTATGATTGGACGGCGATACAAACAGCGGATTAAAATAGATCACTTCCACGCCAAGATCCTGCAGATAATCCATTTTATCAAGGACGCCCTGCAGATCTCCGCCGTAAAAACGATGTACATCCATCTGCGCCGGATATTCATACCAGTTATCCACATGTTCTGTCTTACGATTGATGTAAACATACTCATTGGTCTGAACATCGTTATTCGGATCACCGTTACAGAAACGATCCACATAGATCTGATACATTACCGCGCCCTTCGCCCAGTCCGGCGTGGAAAATCCCGGTATTACCGAGAAATCATAGTATTCATCCACCTGCTTCTGGACACCGCGTGTATCATAGTAACAGACAATCCGACCGACATGGATTTCAAAATAATAATAGATACGCTCATTTTCCAGCTGATATTCTGTCTCGTAGTAATCAAACAGCTCATCCGAGCTTTCCTTTATCATCTGTGTCTTCACACCGCCGCAGACAAAATATACCCTGTCGATATTATCTACTCCGGACCGAAAACGAATCTTGATCTGGTCGTAGCTTCTCGGTTCCGGAGGGATCACATAATCTCCGGTCGTATCTGAAAACAATGCCCGCTTTTTTAACAGCGGTCTCATTCTCGTAATATACTGTTGTTGTTCCTCTGCCCTCATAATACGTTCGAAATCCATACGTTTACCTCTGGCACTTATTTTATACTATCCCAAAAACGAATTCAACAATTACCTTACCGATAGACGACTTTTTTACAGCAATTTTGTCTGCCCGCCCTGCAAGCGCTGTCTCCGGTTCTGTGGAAGTATTGCTTGTTTCGGCGCACTCTCGCTCCGCGAAAAAGCGCAACGGACACTAGGCTCGAAAACACCTCGCCAAGTGCCGGCGTTTTTCGAGGTCCGAAACAAGCAATACTTCCACAGGACCGAAAGACAGCGCTTGCAGGGCGGGCAGACAAAATTGCTATATTTTCCCCATAAACGGTAAAAAAGACAGTTGCTTGCGCTTCTGTCTTTTTTAGAGAAGGTATTTCTTACTTATGGGGTATAGCAAAAAACTATATAATGTATTGGGGGGTTACAAGTAGTATAATACCAAACACCCCTTTGTAAATCTATTCTTGAAATTCACAAATATTACAATTTTGCTTCACTGTTTTTGTTAATGTTGCACAATTATTCAAAAAGTGCTTCAAATTCATCGCGATTGATACGCTCTTTTTCCAGTAGGAGCTGCGCGCACTTATGAAGTACATCCATATGCTCCTCCAGAATCTCTTTTGCTCTCTTATAGCAATCATCTACGATCGCCTTCACTTCGCGGTCGATTTCACCGGACATCTCTTCGCTGTGATTCTTTGCATGTGCCAGATCCCTTCCGATGAATACCTCATCGTCATCGTCACTATCGTAGTTGATGACACCGATATGATCGGACATACCGTAACGTGTTACCATGCTTCTGGCTTCTTTGGTCGCTTTCTTAATATCGCTGGAAGCTCCTGTCGTAATATCATCAAAAATAAGCTGTTCTGCGATACGTCCGCCCAAAGATACCATGATATCCTGCAGCATTCTGCCCTTAGTCATAAACATCTCATCTTTTTCCGGAAGCGGCATGGTATAGCCCGCCGCACCGATTCCCGTCGGAATAATGGATACCGTATAGACCGGTCCCACATCCGGCAGGACATGAAACAGGATCGCATGTCCCGCCTCATGATATGCGGTAATCTTCTTTTCCTTATCGGAAATAATACGGCTTTTCTTCTCCGCACCGATGCCTACTTTGATAAATGCTTTTTTGATATCCGCCTGTCTGATAAAGGCATGTTCATCCTTTGCTGCCTGAATCGCTGCTTCATTTAACAGGTTCTCCAGATCCGCTCCGGTAAATCCTGCCGTCGTCTGCGCAATCTGCTTCAAATCAACGTCATCACCGAGCTGTTTCCCTCTCGCATGTACCTGCAGGATTTCTTCTCTGCCTCCGACATCCGGTCTGCCGACTGCAATCTTTCTGTCAAAACGTCCCGGACGTAAAATTGCCGGATCCAGAATATCGACACGGTTGGTCGCTGCCATGACAATAATTCCCGCATTGACACCGAAACCGTCCATTTCAACCAACATCTGATTCAAAGTCTGCTCACGCTCATCGTGACCGCCGCCCATACCGGTACCCCGGCGTCTTGCTACGGCATCAATTTCATCAATGAACACAATACAAGGCGCATTTTTCTTTGCATCGGCGAACAGATCCCTCACACGGGAAGCACCGACACCGACGAACATCTCCACAAAATCCGAACCAGAAATGCTGAAAAAGGGGACACCCGCTTCTCCCGCAACCGCCTTTGCCAGAAGTGTCTTTCCGGTTCCGGGCGGCCCTTCCAGCAACACGCCTTTCGGGATTCTGGCTCCGATCTTCGTATACTTTTCCGGATCTTTGAGAAAATCGATAATTTCCTCAAGCTCCTCTTTTTCCTCACGAAGTCCTGCCACATCCTTTAAAGTAACATCATTTCCTCTGGAGAGTTTGGCACGGCTCTTGCCGAAATTCATCATTTTATTGCTGCTGTTTCCCGCATTTGCATTCTGTGCATTCAGCATGACAAATACAAATACCAGCACGATCAGCCCCACCAGAATCGGAAGGACATAATTCAAAAACCAGTTTTCCTGCGGAACATTCTTAACCACTGCATCGATTCCGTGATCCCGGAGCAGATCCTCTGCCTCTTTCACATCCGTCACATACAGCACTTCCTCTTCTCCGCTCTTCAATGTAATCTTCAAAGAGCCGGTAGGAACCTGTTCGTTCTGTTGGATCGTTACTTCCTCAATCTGACCGTTTTCCAGATCCTGAGTAAAATCCGCATAATTATAATTTGCCGGTACACTGCGGTTGACACTCAGCCAGATCGCCGCTACCAACAATAGCAGGATAATTGTAAAAGAGATCCCGCTCCCTCTGCCTTTTGTCTTCAATTCTTAATTCTCCTTTATGATCACTCATCCAAATGTACGATTCCGATATACGGAAGATTACGGTATTTCTGATCGTAATCCAGTCCGTAGCCGACCACAAATTCATCCGGAATCTGGAAGCCCGTATAATCCACCCTGACATCGACCACCCGGCGGTCCGGCTTATCCAGTAACGTACAAAGTGACAGACTTGCCGGTTCCCGTTTTCTGAGCATTTCCATCAAATAGCTCAGCGTCCTTCCGGAATCCACAATATCTTCCACTACAATAACGTCTTTGCCTTTGATCGGATCATCCAGATCTTTCACGATCTTTACCACGCCGCTGGATTTCGTGTCGCTTCCGTAACTGGATACCGACATAAAATCAAGGGATACCGGAACCGTGATCCGTTTTGCAAGCTCGCACATAAAGAAGCTGCCGCCTTTCAGAACACATACCAGATGCACTTGTCTGCCGGCATAATCCTTGCTGATCCGGTCACCGATTTCCTGAATCTTTGCATCTACCTCTTCTTCCGACAGAAGTACACTAATTCTTTCAGCCATTCTTGTTTCCTCCTGAAATCTGTATTTCCATGATATTTTTCGTTTGTGACGATATCTTACAATCTTCACCGATCCGATGCCCGATCACCCACAGAACTTCATCGCCCTTTGTCAGCAGCGGAATCTGCGCCCGGCAGACGGCAGGAATCTTCTCATCAATCATATATTGCTTGATGCTCTTTGTTCCGCCCTGCGCGTTGACAACAAGGAAATCTCCCGTTCTGCGGTATCGAACTGTAACAGATTGATTTATTCTATCATAATCAAACCATTTCGTAAAATCGTTTTTGGGAATCTGCCCCAGAATATCTTCTCCCTGATGATTTTCAAATATACGCCAGCAGACTTCATAAGTTCCGAAACAGACTCTGCCCTCTGTTCCTTCCAACGCCAGAGGGGCCTCTTCTTTTTTACAAGCTGTCCGGTTCCAAAATATCCGGTCATCCTCCGCAGGTTCCTTTGCATCACCCGCTTTTGATAAGGTATCCTTGCACAGATTCATGCAGACTCCCTCATAATTACGCACAGCGCAAATGTGATAAGGCAGGTCTATGCGCCGTCCTGTCTGCTTTTTAAAAAGTTCACATACCTGCCTGATATGCACCGATGTAATATCCTTCGCCGCAGGTGTCAGTCTTTGGAATACCGCATGAACGATCCCCTTTTGCAGACAAGAATGCAGACTGTTCCATTCCTTTTCACTGATCCGGGCACCTTCCTGTGTATATATGACAGCCTTTTCTTCCGCCTCAGCGATTTTCTGTCTCAGATAATCCGATGCTTCCCGTAACTGTTCTGCCGTCTGATTCAGATGCCCGACCGGATTCTTGCAGATCTCTTTGTCTGCATAAGGCAGAATATGACGCCTGATACGGTTTCTTGCATATGCATCCGTGTCGTTTGTCGCATCCTGACAATAAGGGATCTCCCTCTCTGACAGGAAGTGCTCTACTTCCTGTCTGTTCACACACAGAAGCGGCCGGACGATCCGTCCTTTCACCGGTTCCATTCCTGCAAGTCCGCTTAAGCCGGTTCCCCGAAACAGATTGAATAACATTGTCTCTGCCCGGTCATTCTGCGTATGGGCAACCGCAATCTTACCGTTCCCCTGATATACCTGATCTAAAATCTGCTCAAAGGCACGGTAGCGTACGATCCTCCCCGCTTCCTCCTCACTCAGATGCTCTGTTTGTGCAAACGTCGGCACATCCTCATGAAACGGATAAAACGCAATGCCGTTTTCTTCACAGAGCTTCGCAACATACTCCTCATCATCCCATGCTTCGGCACGAATACCGTGATTGACATGAACCACGGCAAGTTCAAGCGAAAACTGTTTTTGCAGTTCCAACAGCACATAAAAAAGGCAGACAGAGTCGGCTCCGCCGGACACTCCGGCGACAATCCGTTCCCCCTGTGCAAATATATTCTCCTGTTCTGCATATGCTATGATTTTCCGAAGCATGTCCATCCTCTTTTTCGTATTCTTCCAATTGAACGCTTGCAAAACTCTGCCTGCGGGACGGAACCGGTGCCTACAGACCTGCCGGTGGCAGGCACTGGGAGTCCGTCGGTACTTAGGCATCGTATTTTGATGCCTTATGTACCGTTACGGACGAGGTGTAGCGAAAGCGTGCCTGCCACCGGCAGGTCTGTAGGCACCGGTTCCGTCCCGCAGGCAGAGCTTCGCAATCATTCGGTATTCTTCTAATGCTACCATCATATGCCAATATGGCAGGAAAAGTCAATCCGCTTCCCACAAGCCGATCACCAGAACCGTCATATCATCCGCCACTTTTCCGCCACTCTGAAAGATTGCCTGACGCAGGATCGCCGCTGCCATTTCATTCGGCTCCTGCAACGTCATTCTTCCGAGCATGTCCTCAAACAGCGCTTCTCCCTCCGGTCCCGCAAAACAGTCCGTAATCCCGTCCGAAACCATGATCACATATTCACCGTGCATGAGCTGCCTGCTTTCCTGCACCGATTCCATCTGCCCAAACACACCTAACGGCAGACTGGAAGACTCGATTTTTTCCACCATACCGTCCCGTTTCAGATATGTTCCGGCGGCTCCGACCTTCATAAAACTGCAATCCCCGCTGTAAAGATCGATATAACAGGCGTCCAGCGTCGATACATTGGTCTCCTGCATGGATGCCATCAATGCGCCGTTAATCAGCTGTGCCGCGCCCTCCGGTGAAAACCCGGACTCCAGAAATTGTTCAAATAATTCCACGACCATTTCACTGCCGCGGCACGCGGTTTCTCCCGATCCCATGCCGTCCGCCAGAGCTGCCGCAAAACGCCCCCGGTCCAGATTACAAAAGGTATAATTATCCCCCGAAACAGTTTCACCTTCCTTTACTGCGCGCGCCACACCGGTCATGACACTGTAGGTCGTTTCTTCTTCAAACAGTATCGTATCCAGCTCATCCCTCAGATACATGGGGCTTCCCGCCGTCGGCATCAAACGTACCTTCAAAATCACAGACAACAAACCTGCAATGTCCGCTACCGTATATTCTTCCTCTCCCGGTTCCGGCATTCTCGTACGCATCGTTGCCGCAACTTCCATGATCCCGTTTTCTTTCCGGATGCAAAATAACCGGTGCAGATAGATCCCGCGTTTTTTCAGCTCCTTAGCAATACGATAACGGTCTCTGTCTCCTGCCGGCTGCATCTGAAATGCCTCCGTTGCCAGCCCCGTCATGATCTTTGCCATTTCAAACAGATGATCCGCCAAAAGCTCCCGGTTCTCCATCAGCCGTTTCTGCCACAAGTAGGTCTCTCTGGACGGCTGTATCACAGTTCCATCCTGATTCTTCTGTATCTCCTCCTGCGTCATACCGTAAAAACTCCTTGCCAGCTGCATGAAAGAATCCGCATATGTAAGCAGACGTTTACGCCCATATTCCGGCAACAGCGTCGTCTCCTGTGCTTCCTTTCCGGACATCTGTCTTTTCATAATGATCCCATACCTTTCTGTTTCATTCTATAAGCAGGCATTTGCGGAACTCTGTCCGCAGGACAAGCAGGGCACCCACAGACCTGTCAGGGCGGGCACGCTCTCGCTACACCTCGTCCGTAGCGGTACATAAGGTGCCAAAATACGGCACCTGAGTACCGACGGACTCCCAGTACCCGCCCCTGACAGATCTATGGGTGCTCCGCTTGTCCTGCGGACAGAATTGAGCAGACACCTATCTTTCTGTAAAGGTATATTATAGAAGCCTGTCCCCGCAAGATTTGTCAAAGCAGGCAACCCACACCGCATTTTTTTCTGACAGATTTCTGCATATCAGAAACGACCTAGTGCTATAGGCGCGGACGGCGCTGCTGGCAGGCATGCTCTTTCGGTAAGACAGGAACGGTGCCGTTGACAGGTACTGTAAAAACGTCGGCATTTGGACTGCGTACTTTGCAGCCCTATGTGCCGCTACGTTTTTACCGTAGCGAGAGCGTGCCTGTCAACAGCACCGTTCCTGTCTTACCGAAAGAGCATGCCTGCCAGCAACACCGTCCGCACTCCCCCCTTCAAAACAAAATGCGGATGATGTCTCTAAATAACATCATCCGCACTAATTATTGGATCTGAAAATGATCTCTCCGTCATATACAAGCCCGAGCTTGTCCTTTGCCGTTTCTTCAACAAACGCATCTGTTCTCGTATATTTCTCATATTCTTCCAGTTCTTCCGCTCTGGCAATTTCTTCTTCTATCTGCCGGTCAAGCGCCTGTTCTTCTGCTGCGTATTTTTTCTGTTTCGCCTTCAGCTCTATGCTGCTGATTCCTACCACAACGGTCATCATCAGAATACACAGTGTCACAAGCATCATGCCCAGCCGGTTATGCCGCTTCTTTCGATAAGCGGGTCTTCTTCCAGCCATAATCATACCCCTCTATTCTGTTTACATAATATTATGATAACTTTTTATGTGCAACTCGTCAACTATTTATTCTCCGCCTTTTTTCTTTTTGTGAAAAATTTACATAACTTCTTTCGAACTCTCCGAAACCCGCAAAACAGCCACTGAAACGGCTTCGCCAGAATCCGAACCAGACGCCCCACTAGATATATGGTCTTTTTACAGATTGTTGACATAATACCCACAAAATATGGACTGATCAATTTGCCGTAAACGAGCATTCCCAAAAGTGCGCCCGCAACACAATACCAGCGCAGAACTCCGTTATTTTCACGGTAAAGAACCGAAAATATGAAAATTGCACAAATCACCCAGAAAAAGAAATCCTCAAGCGACACCATAAAATGGCTGTGTCTGACACATTTTCTACAGATTCTCAGCAAATCATATGCTACGGCTATTACCACCCCCATGCCCATACACTTTAATGCGAACAATGCCTCAACCACAATGCTTTGACTCATAGAATCACTCCGCATCATTTAAACAATCTGGAAAATAATGATTCATGTTTGCCGCCGTATCCGTTTGTCTCCGAATAAGTGAAGCTGTCGATCCTGCCGTCCACATCCACCTCGCCCTTCTCAAGCGTCAGTCTGCTGATATGAAGGTCATCCCCCCGGATCATCAGCATTCCCTGTGAGGTTTCCAGCAGCACTTCATGCAGATCAAACGCCAACACATCCGTAACTCCCGTAATTGCTGCATTTTTCCGATTGTTCAGCATCAGCTTATGAGGTTTTTTCTGTACCTGATTCAGCTCTTCCAAAAAAAGAACCTCCCTCCATCTTTGTCGGAACAGATGCTTTCTGCAATCCTGTTCCCTAAAAAGTATATTCGGGAGATTCCTATAATATGAGTTTCCGTGTAATATCTACAAATATTTATACAACTCTGCTGCTTCTTCCTTGTGAATGGTCTCCTGCACGTTCAGTACCTCTACCTTAACCTCTTTATTTCCAAACTGAATGCTGATCACATCACCCACCTTGACATCCGCAGATGCCCTTGCCGTTTTTCCGTTGATCGACACACGCCCGGCATCACAAGCCTCATTGGCAACCGTTCTGCGCTTGATCAGTCTGGATACCTTCAAATATTTATCCAGTCTCATACCTTTTCCTCTTTCTTTTTTCAATCCGCCAACACTCCCGCCGGACAGTACCCATAACCGTCCCGTCGGATCCTTTACAGTAAAAAAACGGCTGATGTGCTTGCACGCCAGCCGTTCTGATCTCATACAATCTTATGCGTTTACTAAGTCCTTTAATGCCTTACCAGCTTTGAACTTAGGAGCCTTGGAAGCTGCAATCTTCATAGACTTACCTGTCTGAGGATTTCTTCCTTCTCTTGCTGCTCTCTCGCTTACTTCGAAGGTACCGAATCCAACTAACTGAATCTTCTCACCCTTCTTTAACTCTGCTGCAACAACATCTGTAAATGCCTTTAATGCTGCCTCTGCATCTTTTTTGGATAATCCAGCCTGATCAGCCATAGCTGCTACTAATTCTGTCTTGTTCATTATGAACTCCTCCTCTTACTGAGTATTGTTTTTAGTATTATAACGTCTTTCTAAGACGTCTATACATATATATATCGTTTTTGCCAGTATTTGTCAAGGAAAAAGCGCCAAACAGCAATAATTTAGTAACATTTCAGCCCAAGAAGGAATCGGAAGCGTATGCTTGTGTATCCGGTTGCACGCTCTCGCTCCGTTTCCTTCTTAAGCTAAACTATTACATAATTGATGCAATTATACCTATGATTGTTCACTCCGGTAACGGCTCATTTCTTTCAATCACTTCTTCTATGCGATCCTGCAGGATCTGCTCCAATGGCAGTTTCCAGATTCTTCCAAGATTACAAATGTCCATGAGAAGTTCTCCCATCAGCCGGCTACGCTGTTCTTCAGGCTGCTCGGTTGCTTTCTCATTATTTCCCTGCAGATCGCTCATTGCACACAGTTTTTGAATCCTGCTTTCCAGATTTTCCAAAGTCTGCGTTTCATCGGGACATGCTTCATACAGCTTGTCCGCTTTTTTTAAGACCTTCGGGGCCCTGATCAGGGCCGGATGTTCTTTCGGAATCTCACGTAACGGCGATTCGATCCATGATTTTCCCTCTTTTTCCTGTTTTTTTATCTCATCCCAACTTTTCTGACTGCCGTCATCATGATCCGTACTCTGCCCCGCAAAAATATGCGGATGGCGGCGGATCATTTTTTCACTGATCTTTGCAGCTACATCGGACAGATCAAACAGTCCCAGTTCTTTTGCAATCTCACTGTTCATCACAATCTGTAGCAACAGATCCCCCAGTTCCTCACACAGATTTTCGGCATTTCCGGTCTGCTCATATATGCGCACTGCGGCGAGATACTCATATGCTTCTTCCAGCATACACGGACGAAGACTTTGAAATGTCTGCGCCCGGTCCCACGGACATCCGTGCTCACTTCGCAGTGTCTGCACAACTTCTACCAGTTCATCACAAGTATTCTTGTCCCGTTCCATTACATTCTCCCGTTTTTATTCTATCGGTGCCAGCTGGGAAAACGAATAGGACACATCCTTTTCCTCGCTGTCTACTTCAATCGTATAGCTTCTGGTCTGAAAACCTGTCTGTCTAAGTGTCAGCACATGACTGCCCGCCACTTTCGGGAAGCTGATCGGCGCAAGTCCGATATAGGTACCGTCAACATATACCTCCGCTCCCTCCGGTGCATCAATCCGGATATAGTACGAGGAAGCATTCCCGGCATCCATGATCTCATCGTCCGTACTGCTTTCTTCCGCACCTTCACTGTCCGAATCCGTTCCGTTCTCATCATCTTCCGAACCGCTCTGATCGGCACTGTCCTCATCGGAATCCTTCTGTTCGCCGGATTCTTCCTCACTGTCTGAGGTATCACTGTCTCCCGAATCTGTCACAGTTGATTTTTCCATTTCCATGACAAGCGTTGCCATTTCCTGTCCGACACGAATATACTTACTCAATGTTTCATAACCGTCTGCCCGGATGATCAGCTGGTGAATCCCATAGGTCAGTGTCACTGCCTCTGACGGATCGATCTTCTCCCCGTCAATATATACCGTAGCGGTTGCCGGAGTCACATCAAACAGGACCTTTCCTTCCTTCACTTCGCTGACCAGATCTCCGACATCCATGGTCTGTTCCGTATTGCGGCAAATGGTCACGCTCTTTGTTCCGCCGCTTCCGCCACAGCTGACACTGACATCATAGGTTCCTTCCGGTACAGTCAGCAGCATATTTTCAGTAATTGGTACAATTGTAAAGGATCCCACCTCGATCCAGCCGCCGATAAAGGATTCATCATTTTCCAGACGTAAATAACCGTGTCCTTTTTCAATCACAATGCTGTGTACCACATTTTCAAATCCTTTGATCGTCAGCGTATCATATTCATTGATATCCATCAGGTTTCCGATCGTACCGTCTGCAACTACTGCCAGGTCCGATGCCAGAC
The DNA here is from genome assembly GCA_051888775.1 of Lachnospiraceae bacterium. Taxonomy (GTDB): domain Bacteria; phylum Bacillota; class Clostridia; order Lachnospirales; family Lachnospiraceae; genus JBJFCE01. The sequence goes on from JBJFCE010000095.1 coordinate 12,493, forward strand.
GATATGTGGTTCCGTTGATCTTCATAGAGCGTCCGCTCTCCGATATTTCAAAATTTGTCAAAGTCTGATAGCGAAACGCCGACGGCGATTCCTGCAAAGAGGTTAACGTTTTCGGTGTTCTTAAAAAGGTTACCTCCACCAGATCTCCTATCGCAATCTGTTCCATGGACAACGGCTGGTCATTCCGGTCAGTCAGCACGGAAGTCCCGTTATAAGAAAGGGTATATTGTCTGCCGGTCTCCAGATTCCGTAAAGAAATGGTGCGGTTCTCCGTATCTTTTTTGACAACAATGGCAGTATCCACACTGTCATAATCGCCCGGAGACGGTGCAACAAAAGCACTCTGTTCCGGCTGGGTCGGCTCTGCCGTGCTGCCCTGCATCGTTGTTTCGGAAGTGCAGCCCGAAAGCATAAGCAACAACAGACATACCATCCATATCCTATACTTCTTTTTCATCGGTATCTTACACTTCCTTTCCTCGGTTTCTCATGACATCAGTATACCATACCATCCCATTCCTGTCATCTGTAGGGATTGGTTCATACGTCTTACAGCGCCCATCCATACGCAAAGCTTCCCTAACGGTAGGGCTGGGTGCCTGTGTCCGGCGGCCCTTGAAAAACGCCGGCACTTGGCGAGGTACTTTCGAGCCTAGTGTCCGCTGCGCTTTTTCACGGAATGAAAATGTGCTGCCGGACACAGGCACCCAGCCCATACCATCAGGGAAGCTTTGCACATGAGCGGACACGTTTTACGCATGAGAAAACGTTCTTTCCAGTTCTCTCAGGACACTCTGCCTTGCCTGCTCCTGCGCAAGAAGGGTTTCCAGCTTTTCCCTGTTCTTTCCGGGAATCCATGATTTTCCGCTGTTGTAATAATAGCTGACTACCTTTCGGAATTTTTCGGGATAGGACAGCCTTAAGAAAAGCTGCTCTCCTTCTTTTTGATCAATCGTTCTCCGGCTCTCATATCCGTTTAACAGCTGATCACCCACTGCCGGATTCCAGTTGTTTTTCTCCATGATTTTTCGGAAAAACAGATAAAAATCCCGGATCTGTATATCCTGCATACACTTTTCATAATTGACGATCATCATTTGTCCCGATGTGAACAGAATATTATGGTGCTGAAAATCTCCGTGGCACAGCATCCCTTTTTGTGCCTGTTGTAAGCAATAGTCCGTACTGCCGGCTGCCTTCATCCGCTCCACAACTTCTGTTGCCTGATCCATAAAAAAAGCATAGTGGCGCAATAAGAACACTTCAAAATCCGTCTTTGCGCTTTTTTCTCTCAAATGCTTCCAGATTCTCTTTAATTCTTTATTATAGCGCTCATATTCCTGCTCCGGCATAAACATCCGGAATTGATAGGTGCGCGTGTCCCCTTCACTGCATAACTCCTCTTTTTCCACATTCTCCGCAGCACTCTCCTGTAAGGGGTTCTCCTGCACGACAGAATTTGCCTGCATCTGCGTCCCGTCAGGAATCAGTTTCCACGGTCTGATTGCATCCTGCTTCGGAATTTGCAAAAGTCTATGGATATCCGCAAGGCTTCGTACCGCCTGTACGCAGTCCGAAAGATCAGACACGGAACATTCCCGCCCTTCCCGATATTCTTTCACAATATAGAGCGCATGATCCCGATCCTCGGTACATAACATTCCTTCTTTATTCCGCACAAGGCAATCCGTCAGAAAACCCGCCTCGCGCAGTTTTTCCGTAACCGCCTCCAATACACACAGCTTATCCTTGGGTCCGGCATATTCCTTTAAGATTCGAACGCCCTTTTCCGTCTCACAAAGAATAGCGCCCCGCCCCTTCCAGGTGCGAAGCACTGTCATATCATAATTATCCAGTATGCTGATCATCCGGTCATTCACAAATGCTACCTCCCAAATGTTACATACCCTAATATATGTGCACATTTCAGAAAGTATGCGGAAGATCGTGAATCCTTGTAAGCAGGTACTCCTTTGTATTTTTTTCCGGTTCTTCGACAACGATCTCTAAAAGCTGTGACAAAATCCCCCCCATTTCCGGTCCGGGCGAAATGCCGGCTTCTATCAGATCTCTGCCGTTTACCGCCAGATCCCTGATGCAGACACACTCTTTCTTGGCAAGCACCTGATCGTAAGCCTCGCGCAGCCGCGCAAGCTCCTCTGTTTTCTCTTTTCTATGGTAATCACTCTGCCCGGCAATATCCGCTTCTTTGACTGCAAAAATCGCCGGAAACAGTTCCGATCCCATGGACGCCATTGCACGACGCAGGCTCTTTACATCAGGCTCGATTCTCCGGTCATGATTTCGCACAAGCTTTGCCGTCATAACAAGCGTATCCGTATCAAATTTCAGACGCTTCAGGATGTTCCGCGTCATTTCTTCCCCGACAACGGCATGCCCGCGGAAGTGATCTATGCCGGCTTCATCCGTTGTTTTCGTTTCCGGCTTTCCGATATCATGAAAAAGCATTGCCAGCCGCAAGACACGGTCCGATTCCACTGCTTTCATCGTATGAAGAATATGCTCACCTACACTGTAGCAATGATGCGGATTATTCTGAGACGTTTCCATGCATGCGTCAAATTCCGGGAAGAATACTTTTGTGACACCGGCGTCATATAATTTTCTGAGATAATCCGGATTCGGTGAAAGCAGCAGTTTCACCAGCTCCACCTGAATCCGCTCTGCACTGACTTTTTGTAAATTCGGTGCAAGACTTGTGATCGCCTGAAAAGTCTTTTCCTCTATCGTAAAGGACAGCTGCGCAGAAAAACGCACGGCGCGCATCATACGAAGCGCATCCTCCGTAAACCGTTCCATGGGATCTCCGACACAGCGGACCACTCCCTTTTGCAGATCCCCGATTCCGTCAAAGCAGTCCACCAGTCCGTCACTGTCATTGTACGCCATTGCATTGATCGTAAAATCCCTGCGTCTTAGATCCTCCCGCAGCTGTGATGTAAATGTTACGTTTTTCGGATGTCTGCCGTCTTCATACTCGCCGTCAATACGGTAGGTCGTCACCTCGTAACCTTCCTTATCTATCATGACCGTAACGGTTCCGTGCTGGATCCCGGTATCCACCGTTCTGCGAAACAATGCTTTCACCTCATGCGGCTTTGCACTCGTGGTAATATCCCAGTCATCCGGCACGCGTCCGAGTATGGAATCCCGGACACAGCCGCCTACCGCATATGCTTCATATCCGGCACTCTGCAATTTCTCTATGATATTTTTTACCTGTTTGGGTAACTGTATCTTCATCCAAGCTTCTTCCTATTTCTTCGTCAGGCGCAGTGTTTCCCTTGCAATCGCAAGCTCTTCATTGGTCGGCACGACCATCACCGTTACCTTACTGTCCGGTGTGGAAATAATCGTCTCCTCACCGCGAATACTGTTTTTCTCAGGATCAATCGCGGTACCGAGATATCCCAGATATGCACCGACCTGCTCTCTGATAATTGCGTTATTTTCTCCGACTCCTGCCGTAAATGCAATGATATCTACGCCGTTCATGGCTGCCGTATAAGCACCGACATATTTTGCCACACGATACGAATATGTCTCCAGCGTCATCTTTGCCCTCTGATTGCCTTCCTCCGCTGCGGTACACAGATCGCGGAAATCGCTGGAAATACCGGACAAGCCCTGCACACCGGACTTTTTATTTAACACATCGGACATCTGTGCAAAGGATAGACCTTCCTTCTCCGCAATGAAGCTGACGATTGCAGGATCGATATCTCCGGAACGGGTTCCCATGATGAGTCCTTCTAACGGTGTCAGACCCATACTCGTATCTACGCTCTGTCCGTTCATAACGGCGGAAACGCTTGCACCGTTTCCGAGATGGCATACGATGATCTTCAGATCCTTACGGTCCTTACCGAGGATCTCAGCAGCTCTCTTGGATACAAAATCATGGCTGGTGCCATGAAAACCGTAGCGTCTCACCTTATACTTTTCATAGTATTCGTAAGGCAGACCATATAAATACGCTTTTTCCGGCATTGTCTGATGAAATGCCGTATCAAATACCGCTACCATCGGTACCTGCGGCATGATCTTCTTACAGGAATTGATACCGATCAGGTTGGCCGGATTATGAAGCGGTGCCAGATCGTTACATTCTTCAATCGCCTTCATGACCTCGTCCGTGATCACGACACTGCTTGCAAATTTTTCACCGCCGTGAACAATACGGTGGCCTACCGCACCGATCTCATCCAAAGAAGCGATCACACCGTTTTCCGTATCAGTCAGCGCATCGATGACCATCTGTACCGCAACGGTATGATCGGGCATTTCCGCCTTAATCGTAACCTTATCCTTTCCTGCCGGCTGATGCGTCAGCTGACTTCCCTCAATCCCGATTCTCTCGCAAAGTCCCTTTGCCAGAACCTTCTCCGTATCGCTGTCGATCAGCTGATACTTTAACGATGAACTTCCGCAGTTAATAACTAAAATTTTCATAGCTTTACTCTCCTCGCTTCTCATAATTTTCATTAAATAGACGCTTGTATCCTCAGTCATCAGGACGAAACGGTTGCCCACAGACCTGTCATCGGCGGGCACGCTTTCGCTACACTTCGTCCGTAACGGTACATAAGGTGCCACAGTACGGCACCTAAGTACCGACGGACTCACAGTACCCGCCGCTGACAGGTCTGTGGGCAACCGTTTCGTCCTGATGACTGAGTTTTGCAAACGACTACATTATTTTCAAACATTCTATCAGTCTATGACTGTGACTTTGGTGATGACCGGCTGGTTTTCCGGCGCTACAAATCCACTCTGCACATCCTGTACCGGGGTGTTTTCCACAATCGCATCCACAATATCCATACCATCCGTTACATAGCCGAATGCCGCATACTGTCCATCCAGATAAGTGGCATCCTGATGCATGATAAAGAACTGGGACGACGCACTGTTATAGTCCTGCGCTCTCGCCATTGATAATACACCTCTTGTATGAGAAAGCGTATTCTCATATCCGTTTGCGGAAAACTCTCCGGTAATGTTCTGTTCAGAGCCTCCGGTTCCGTTGCCGAGCGGATCGCCTCCCTGAATCACAAAGCCGTCCACCACTCTGTGAAATGTCAGACCGTCATAAAATCCCGCTTCTGCCAGATCCAGAAAATTCTGTACTGTGATCGGTGCCGCACCGGCATCCAGTTCACAATAAATCGTTCCATAGCCGGCCACTTCGATTTCAATATGGTGAAGCCCGGCCCCGCTACTCTCCTCCTGATCTTTGGATGGCTGATTTTCTAACATACTGCCTTCTAACGAAGGGGTCCTTGTGGGATCTTCCTTTTCTCCGCAGGCTGTCATACCTGACATCAACAATAATGCCGCTACAAATATACTGATCTTTTTTATCATTTCTTTTTTCCTTCCATATAGTGCATATGTCATCCTTTCTTTTGAAAGGGTGATTCCATGCTGTATTTACCAACCCTTATTTTACGTCAGTCTGCGCACAATTTCCATAATGAGTTTATACAAAAATAATTTTTTAACTGTTTTTTACATTTTTGGGGGTGTTGTTTTCTTTTCTTTGCGCTATAATAATAAAATGGTGTTATAAAATATAAGAAAAAAGCGAGGTGAGAGGCATGGACAGTTGTGACAGTTGCGGTCGAAGTAACAGTAATCGGTATGATAGTTCGGATAGAGAAGCTGTTCCCAAAGCTGCCCCTGCTCCTCTCTCATAATTATCATACCATCACTGACCAAAGGGTACTGCCCTATTTCCGGCATCATTGTGCCGAGAATAAAGATTAGGAGGCTGAGTGATGGAAGAAAAAGAATTAGAAGTCCTTGATGAGACTGCTTCGTTTCCCGAAAAGCCCGATTATGAGCAGGAATTGATTTCCATTATGGAAAGCAACCTCTCCGATACCGAGCTAAAGGAACGGTTAAGCGACTATCACGAAAATGATATCGCAAACATTTTAGAACGGCTGACTCCCATTGAAAGGCGGAGACTCTACCGCGTTCTTGGTATTGATGCCGTATCCGAGATCTTTACCTATTTGGAAGATGTCGGTAAATATATCGAAGAACTGGATTCCGACAAAGCTGCCGATATCATCGAGAGCATGGATGCCGATGATGCAGTCGATGTTCTGGATGAACTGGAAGACAATAAGAGTCATGAGCTGATCAGTCTGATGGACGAAGAAGCCAGGCATGACATTGATCTGATCCAGTCTTATGCTGATGACGAGATCGGTAGCCGTATGACTACAAACTTTATCGTCATTCAAAATAATGTAAACATTAAACAGGCAATGAAATCGCTTGTTGAACAGGCCGGTGACAACGATAATATCTCCACGATATATGTTGTGGATGAAGATGCGCATTTTTATGGCGCGATCGACTTAAAGGATCTGATCGTTGCAAGACAGTATACCGAATTGGAATCCCTGATCAGTACTTCCTTTCCTTATGTGTATGCAAAGGAAACCATCAGCGACTGTATTGAGGATCTGAAAGAATACTCGGAAGATTCCATCCCCGTTCTGGACAACGACAAAACCCTGCTCGGTGTTATCACCGCACAGGATATCGTAGAAGTTGTCGACGAAGAATTTGGAGAAGACTACGCAAAGCTTGCCGGTCTGACCGAAGAGGAAGATCTGCAGGAGCCTTTATCTGCCAGTATTAAAAAGCGACTGCCCTGGTTGATCATTTTGTTATTTCTTGGATTGGCAGTATCCACTGTTGTAGGAATGTTTGAAAGTGTCATTTCTCAATTGACGCTGATCGTCAGCTTCCAGTCCCTGATTCTCGGTATGGCCGGTAATGTCGGTACCCAATCACTGGCTGTTACCATCCGAGTGCTCGTTGATGAGAGCGTAAATTCTGCCCAAAAGTGGAAGCTGGTATTAAAAGAAATCCGAATCGGATGTGTCAATGGATTTCTGGTAGGTCTGCTTGCATTCCTGTTTGTAGGCTCTTATATACTGCTTGGTCGCGGGAAATCCGTCTTTTTCTCGTTTGCCGTATCCGGCTGTATCGGTCTTGCCATGTGGGCTGCCATGATCATTTCCAGCATGATGGGCACCCTGATCCCGCTGTTTCTGCATAAGATCAAGGTCGATCCCGCCGTTGCCTCCGGTCCTCTGATCTCTACGATCAATGACCTGGTCGCAGTTGTAACTTATTATGGACTGACATGGATCTTATTATTGAACATTTTGCATCTGGTTGAGTGAGCTTTGATAAGCTCACTCATTTATTTTCTTCACATAAATCATCTTCATATAAAAACTCCGCTTCCCCATACACTTCTTTCATGTCAATCCTTAAATCTCCACCGTATAGACCAATCGGAATTTCATCCTCAAATCCATAAATGACCGGATAATTCTCCGTAGAAAAATCATACACCAAAACCCTTTTCTGTTCCGGATCTACGATCCAATACTCGCGCACTCCCGCATCCATATATTTTTGCAGCTTCTTGCCCATATCTTTCTTTTTCGTTGAAGGTGACAATATTTCAATAACAAAATCAGGTGCTCCAAAAACGCAGCGCCGAATGACCTTGCTGCGGTCACATACGATCAACACATCCGGCTGTACCATTGTTCTGTTATCGCAATTCAGCTGAACATCTACCGGAGAAATAAGCGGGATACATTTTCCCTTATGCTCCTTAATATAATTCTTGATTACCCGATAAAATTCTCCCGCAAACAACTGATGCACCGAGGCAGGAGCTCCCATATCATAAAATACACCGTCAATCAGTTCTACCCTTCGCTCATCCGGAAGCGCATAATAATCCTCAATTGTATAGCCCTCCGATTTCCGCTCAGACGCATACTGTGCTGCTGCCTCCCGTACCTCCATTGTCTCCAGCCGTGCTTTTTTCTTTCTCACCTTCTCAAGGGATTCTTCGATCCACTTTTGAAACTCCTTATCATTGCTCATACACTTTTCTCCTTTCAGTAATGTGATTAGTTAGGCGATTGCCACCCCTGCCTTCGGGATGGATCGCTGCTTTCGAACCTATTGGTGGCAGGCACGCTTTCGCTACACCTCGTCCGTAGCGGTACGTAAGGCACCAAAATACGGGGCCTAAGTACCGACGGACTCACAGTGCCTGCCACCGATAGGTTCGAAAACAGCGATCCATCCCGCAGGTAGAGTTTGACAATCGTCTGACAGGAATGTCCGTAAATATACTGATCTTATTTTGCTCTTAGATTGTTCGGCGATCTGCCGTTTACACCCTCTCGGATGAAAGATGAATCTGTTGATTCAAAGAACCGGAAACCGTCAGAATCGGCTCCGCTCAGAATTCTGCTCTTGCAGATGATAAATATATTATAACATATCACCTGTTAAATGCAATCAAAAAAGGCTGCCACATGAAACAGGAATCCTGTTTCCATACCAACAATCGGTATGTATATTTGTGACAGCCTTTCTGTATTTCCTTTATTTGTCTCTTATCTCTGTTTAGTATGCTCTTCCCCAATAAACCATCTTCTTGGCAGGTTTTCCGCAGCAGACACAGGTATCAGCCAGATGCTCCTGCTCAAAAGGCATACAGCGGCTCGTTACGGCAAGCTTTTCTTTGATCTTGTCTTCACAATCCTGCTCCCCGCACCACATTGCCTTGACAAATCCGGACTTTTCGGTAAAGCACTTCTCAAACTCTTCCATGTTCGTTGCTACATAGGTATGCGCATCACGATGGGCTTTTGCTGCTTCGTACATATCCTTCTGGATCTGCTCTAACAGCACGGGAACCTTCGCTGCAACCTCATCGATTGCCACTTCGATCTTTTCACCGGTATCACGGCGGCAGAGTACGCACTTGCCTGCCTCAATATCCTTTGGTCCAATCTCGACACGCAGAGGAACACCACGCATCTCCTGCTCTGAGAACTTCCATCCCGGACTCTTGTCCGTATCATCGGTCTTGACGCGGACTCCTGCTTCCTTCAATGCCTTTTCGATCTCATACGCTTTATCCAGTACGCCTTCCTTCTTCTGCTGAATCGGAATGACCATCACCTGAACAGGCGCTACCTTCGGAGGCAGTTTCAATCCGGAGTTATCGCCATGAACCATGATCACGGCTCCGATCAAACGTGTTGTCATACCCCAGGATGTCTGATGCACATATTTTAAAGTATTGTCTTTATCTGTATACTGGATACCGAACGCCTTTGCAAAACCGTCGCCGAAATTATGCGAGGTTCCGGACTGTAATGCCTTTCCGTCATGCATCAGTGCTTCTATTGTATAAGTAGCCGTTGCGCCGGCAAATTTTTCTTTCTCGGTCTTACGTCCTTTGATGACCGGAATTGCCAGTACATTTTCCAAAAACTCCGCATACACGTTCAGCATCTGAATCGTTCTTTCTTCTGCTTCTTCTGCTGTTGCATGCGCAGTATGACCTTCCTGCCACAAGAATTCACGGCTTCTCAAAAACGGTCTCGTCTCCTTTTCCCAACGTACTACGGAACACCACTGATTGCACAGCTGAGGCAGATCACGATAGGACTGTACCACATTCTTATAATAATCGCAGAACAGCGTCTCGGAAGTCGGTCTGACGCACATTCTTTCCTGCAGCTGCTGACCGCCGCCGTAGGTTACCCATGCGACCTCAGGCGCAAATCCCTCTACATGATCCTTTTCCTTCTGAAGCAGGCTTTCCGGAATGAACATCGGCAGATACACATTCTGCACGCCTGTTTCTTTGAACCTTGCATCCAACTGCTGCTGGATCAGCTCCCAGATCGCATAGCCTGCCGGTTTAAATACCATGCAGCCTTTAACACTGGTATAATCGATCAGTTCTGCTTTCTTCACTACATCCGTATACCACTGTGCAAAATCGTCTTCCATGGATGTAATGGCTTCTACTAATTTCTTGTCTCCCATTTCCTCTTGTTCCTTTCTGTAATATCTGTCCTTTTTCTGCTTCGCAGGGCATAAAAGAGTATAAAAAATCCTCCCGTCCCCACAACATAGGGACCGAAGGTTATCGGCGGTACCACCCTGATTAACGGTCAGACAATTCTGCCTTCCGTTCTCCTCATTTCTCCCGTTAACGCCGGAATTACGTTGTATTTACATACACAGCTCCAAGGCAGGTTCCCTTCCTTCCGCATAAGAATCTCGCACCGATGATTCTCTCTCTGAAACACTTCCAAAAGGTACTAACCCTTTTCATTGCCAATTCTTGTATTGATATATTGCGATTTTAGGACACGCGGCAGTATTTGTCAAGAGGTTTTAAGCATACAGACTATATAGAATCAAGTTTACAATCCGGGTTCCGCCACCGCTTCTTTGTCTGTCCTATTTCGGCAGTGTATATCCGTTTTGCGGCACGTTCTCACTCCGTGAAAAAGCGCAGCGGACACTAGGCTCGACAATACCTCGCCAAGTGCCGGCGTTTTTCAAGGGCCGCAAAACGGATATACACTGCCGAAATAGGACAGACAAAGAAGCGGTGGCGGAACCCGGACTGTAAGCTTGATTCTACACGCGTCAGATTGTTTAAAGCGCTTCTTCGTATGTTTTTGCAAGCTCCCTGATCAGCAGATAAGACAGCGGTCCTGTCAGGATCCCGAACAGACCGTACAGCTTCACTCCTACAAATACTACGGTCAGCATAATTAACGGGTGAATGCCGATCCGCTTTCCGATCAGGCGCGGTTCCATGAACTGTCTCACAAAATAGCAGACTACATACAAAATTACTGCTGCGACTGCTTTCCAAAATTTTCCGAGTACCAGTTCAAATACCGCCAGTGGTATCAGTGTAATACCCGTTCCGATAAACGGCAGCATATCTAAGAAACCGACCAGATAACCCCAGAAAAAAGGAATAGGGTATCCCATAAGCCAGAATGTGATGCTGCAGATTCCGCCAACTACGGACATAATGATCAACTGCGCTTTGACATAAGACAATAACATTCCGACAGTCTTGTCATATATTTGCACAATTCTGCGATACCATCCATACCGGCGAAGCTGTTGCAGCACTTCTTCATAATCCTTTGCAAGCAGGATACTGAAAATAAAAAGTACTGCCCACAGTACACCGATACTGCCGATTTTTACTATTACATCACTTGAAACTGTCAGCGCTGCCGGGATCGCTTCATCGCTGATCTGTTCCCCGATGCCCTCCGCCGTGCGCATGATCCGGTCTTCTATCACCGCACTGTCCGTACCTGACCATTTTTGCAGATAGCAACAACAGGTATGCAGGATCGCTGCGCATTGTGTCTTCATTTCTTCCATATGATCCATACAGACACTAATACAATTCATGCCTGCGCGATAGAGTACAAAGAGCAACAGACACGGGATACTTGCAAATGCCAACAACACCGCACCCATGACCAGACTCCGGCAAAGCTTACTACCACGGCAAAGTCGTGAAAGAAACGGTCGCAGCCATGTAACCAGAACGATCCCCAATAAAAACGGCAAAAATAAGGGCAGCCCATACTTCATCAAAAGATATACGAACACGGCTGACGCAACCAGCCGCAATGCCTGATTTTGTGCATATTCTGTTTTCAGATCATCAAAAAAATTCCCCATACTGTCTCCGCGCTGTAACATCTTAGATGCATCATGTTTCACTCAAGAGTAGTATGAGAAATTTTTTATTTTCTGATTCATTTAGATCATATGATCATCCGACAATATCAGGCTTGTGATTCATTTTCCGTTTTCTGTTCAAACTCCGGTACGATCTCAAAGCACATTTCTTTTTGGGTGGCAGGATGCCGAAAGACTAGCCGGCACGCAGCCAATGCTACATAGCGAAGTCCAAGCTCTGCTGCCTTTCTCACGGCACTCTCACCACCGTATTTTGCATCTCCAATTAGCGGATATCCCGCATGACTCATCTGAAGTCTGATCTGATGAAATCTCCCTGTCTTTAAACGAACCTCTAATTTTGTGACATTTTTGTCATAAAATTGTTGCAGCACCCGATAAGACAATACTGCCTGCTTTGCATCACGATACTGTGGCTGCTTTTTCTGCTGCTCACTTACAACCTGACCCAGACCGTTTTTTGTTTTTATCAAATAATCCGTCAGCTCTGCGCATTCCGGCTCCGTCTGCCCGCATACAAGTACATGATAGATTTTTTCCATCCGACCGTCATTTACCTGTGCGCTCAAATCTGCCGCCGTTTTTTGATTTTTTGCAAACACAAGAAGCCCCTCTACAGGCTGATCCAGTCTGTGGATCACATGCAGTTCTCCGCCGCGAAGATAATTCTTCAGTTCACTTTCCACATCCGGACTCATCGGTCTCGCACTCTGTGTTGCCAGCCCTGCCGGTTTATGGCAGACAATGATGTCTCTGTCTTCATAGACTATTTTTGTTTTCATAGCGTCCCCTTACAGCAATCATTTACCTGACTGTTTCTTTATCAAAGATTGTTGCACCCTTTATTTTACATAATAATACCAGCAAAGATTATGCGGCCATGTACCGGTCACATTTCCTACCCAGCTCATGTTTACAAAATCCGGGTGGAACTCGGAATGATCATACTGATATCCCAAAGACTCGGCAAGCGCCTGCGACTCTATAAAAGAGGTAATCCCATAATAAGTAGCTACACTTGCACAGCATCCGCAAGCCATGATTTTAATGGATCCGTCCTCATTATATATGATCTGTCCGATTTCGGGATAATAGGTTCTGATGCCTTCCACAGTATACAGAACAGAACCTCTCTCACCGGTTTCTTTTACGACTTCAACGCAAGTCAGACCATCCGCCGATGCATAATAGCTGATCCTGTCATTTTCCATATACAGCGTGTTATAACCGTCAGCTGGTGCACTTTGCGTCTGCGTTGTCGTCTCAACCGCATTCTCTTCCGGTATGCTGTCAGCCTGCGGTATTTCTGTAGGTTCGGGATCCTGTGCCGTTTCATCCGCCGGCTCCTGCTCCCAATCGGTTTCGGATGCCGGATCTTCTGTCTGATGGTTCTTTGATGCTCCTATATGTTCCAATGCCTGCTCCACGGAACGGTAATATACAATGTCCGCTCTGTTGACCTCATTTACCGCTTCGTCCAAATAGGTGTCTGCCGTCTGCAAATTCCCTGTTGCTGTATGAAAAGAATATGTCTCCAGTATAGCCGAACTTCCCACCAATTCTCCGACAAGCAATTTTTCATCTCTCAGATAAGTCAGATAAAAGCCATCCATATAATAATCGATCAACGCACCGTCCGGACTGTCACTTTCTGCATTCATGATCTGTCTTACTTTATCTGCTTTTGCATCATAATAATACAGTTCAAGCCAATAGCCTTCAGTATAAAGACAACTATCCTCTGTCAGCAGCTTCATAGGATTTGTTGCGTTCAAAACTGCAGCATAAGCTTCCTCTGATTCAAATCCCCACAGCTCCCAATCTGAGGTATCGCCGAACGATTGCTCAAACAGCTCCGGCATAACAACCAGAATAGGCTCCTCACAGCCTGTTACTTCCAACAGCGCATACCCGTTTCCATCGGATTGCAGCTCGTCCGCAAATTCCATATAGGCTTCCTGCCATCTGTCATTAGTCGGTTCTTCTTCCTGTGTTTCCGGCTCTATTGTGGGCTGTACTTCCTGCACCTCCTCTATCGGTGCTTCTACAATCGTATCCTGCCTGTCGATATCTTTCTCTTTTACAAAATGACTGACTGCAACAGCGCCGCCGCATACTGCTGCTCCTATCGTAATTCCTATCACCGCCTTTTTAACAGTGAATGCCGTTGCTTTGGATGCAACCGTTTTTCCGACGCTGCCGACAGCCGATGAAGTTTTTCCTTTCCATACGGCGTTTAACGGCACCTGCTCCGTCTGCACAGCCATAACATCCTGATGCAGTAAATAAAGGAAGAAGGTAAACGGTGCAAAGCTGTATAATTTTGTGCCCTTCTTTTCCAGTTCCCGCACTTTTTCCTCGATGTTCTTTCTGCCGTATTTTAAACGGCTCTTTACTGTGTTCTCCGATACATTCAGTGTCTGCGCGATTTCTTTTACCGACAGTTCTTCGACATAGTACATCATGACGCAAAATTTCTGTTCATCCGATAACGTATCGATCATTTCCTGAACAAGCCGTTTGGTTTCCTTCTGATCAATCGCAAGCTCAGGCTGTGTATCCGTCCTTTCATCCTCCAGTATTTCTTCCATACTGATTTCTTCATCTTCTGTCTGAAGCTGTGAAAATAGCACGACCTTTCTTTTCTTCAATTCATCCAATGCTGTTGTTGTCACAATACGTGCAATCCAGCCCGGAAACTTGTCTGCATCCTGTAATGTATCCAGATGATCAAATGCCTTGATATAGGCATCCTGAAGCACATCCTGTGCTGCATCCTCCTGCTTCATATATTTAAGTGCAATATAATAACTCGCCCTGTAGGTCTGTTCATACAAAAAATAATACCCCTGGTCTTTTCCTTCCTTTGCTAAACTGATCGCTTCCGTCCAAGTCATCAGATCCCCTCCTCATTCTCGTGTTTTTGTTGTTTCAGTCTCTTTAGAATTCTTTGGAATATGGTTTTTGCTTTTTCCAATGGAAGATCATCATTTTCCATATCTTTTCTGATCAGCTTTTGAAATAACTGTATTCCACTCATCGCCCGTCCTCCTTTCCCTTATCAGACGAGCTACAGTTTCTCCGGGTTTTATTTTTGGAAAAATAATTTTTTGATTCTATCTGATTATATCTTACCGCATTTATCCCTTCAACCTCATAATCATCTGCCCTGTCCTTTTTCCAAATACTCCGGCATCCATGTTGGTATTTCAATTTTGCATGCACTATGTTATGATGAGGGAAAAATATATCTATATGCTATTGTCAGATGATTGCGAAACTCTATCTGTAAGGCAGAACGGATGCTGATAAATCTATCAGTGACCGGCACTGTGAGTCCGTCGGTACTTAGGTGCCGTATTTTGGCACCTTATGTACCGCTACGGACGAAGTGTAGCGCAAGCGTGCCGGTCACCGATAGATTTATCAGCATCCGTTCCGCCTTACGTACAGAGTTTCGTAATCGCCTAATACTATTGTAAAAATAAGGAGAACTCTACTGATGAAGAAAAATCTGCTCACACTATTCATCCTTTCCGCTCTGACTGCATCTCTTCTCGGGGGATGTGGAAATAAAAAAGAAACTGCCACCAATACTGATTCCCTTGCGACAACATCTGAAAATCAGGCAGAAGATGATAATACTGCCCCAACCGAAGAAGCGACCGAGACTCCCGAGCCGACCGCAACGCCGGAACCGACTGCGACTCCCGAACCAACTGCAACGCCGGAACCGACTGCGACTCCTAAACCGACTGAGACCCCTGAACCGACTGAGACCCCTGAACCGACTGCAACTCCAAAGCCAACAGCCACTCCGACTCCGTCCATTCCGGATAATTGCTATGACCTCGGCGATGGCGTATGGCGTTATTACGGTGTCTTATATGTAAATGCCTGCGGCAATAACTTAAGAGATGAAGACTGCTGTGTTGCCTCATCCGGACCATTCCCTTATCCGCTTTACACCTTGATCGATAACGGTGACGGCAGCTATACCGCATATGTTGCAACCAATCATGTTGGCTGGCTGGACGGTAATATGGTTAACTTTGACACCTCCAAAACAGATGCTTTCTATTCTACCTATATGAGTGATTACGATATCGACTATTTCGGCGGAAGCAGCTGGAATGCATGTGTGGGTGGCTATGATGAGGGTTGCATCCATAAGTTGATTCTTTATCCACGCCACTAACATCATAGTTTTGGAAACTGCCCGTATGCGCTGTGGATACTGTATGATAACGGTGGAGATATCTCCTCATGAGGATTTAACCCTATTTCAAATTATCAGGTATATTAGAAAAAAGATAACGAGCCACGCGATTGCGTGGCTCGTACTTTCATTTATCTTTCATCATCTTTATACTTTAAATCTGTAACCTACTCCCCAGAATCGCAAAACGATTTGGGACCTTTTTATACTTTAAACCTATAGCCTACTCCCCAAATCGTTTCGATATACTGCGGTTTGGAAGTATCATACTCGATCTTTTCACGGATCTTCTTGATATGCACGGTAACTGTTGCAATATCGCCGATGGAATCCATATCCCAGATCTCGCGGAACAATTCTTCTTTGGTAAATACATGGTTCGGATTCTCCGCAAGGAATGTCAGAAGATCAAATTCTTTGGTCGTGAAATTCTTTTCCTCCCCATCCACATAAACACGGCGGGCGGTTTTATCGATTTTGATGCCACGGATCTCCACGATATCATTTTGCTTCTGTCCGGAACCGACAAGCCTGTCATATCTGGAAAGATGTGCTTTTACACGTGCTACCAGTTCACTCGGACTGAACGGCTTGGTCATATAATCGTCCGCTCCGAGTCCCAGTCCCCGGATCTTGTCAATATCATCCTTTTTGGCAGATACCATCAGAATCGGAATATTCTTTTGCTCGCGGATTCTGCGGCATACCTCAAATCCATCCATGCCCGGAAGCATCAGATCCAGCACGATCAGATCATACTCTTCATTCAAAGCCTTTTCCAGTCCGACATCACCTGAATTTGCAATTTCTACCTGAAACTCCGAAAGTTCAAGGTAATCCTTTTCCAGATCTGCAATCTCTTTTTCATCTTCAATAATCAGAATACGGCTCATACATTTTCCTCCGTTATACTTTCATTTTATACTTACTGTACCGTTTCCGTACTCTCAATATACTTGCGGAGTACAAAATGCATACAGGTTCCTTCATTTTCCTTGCTGGTTGCCCAGATATAACCGCCATGATCTTCAATAATCTTCTTTACGATCGACAAACCGATTCCGCTGCCGCCCTGTGAAGAATTACGTGAAGCATCCGTTCGGTAAAACCGCTCAAAGATACGTCCGATTTCTTTGGCTGACACACCTTTTCCGTTATCCTCTATCTCGACACGGATAGAATCGATCTCATCCAAAATACGGATATCAATTACTCCATGCGGCTTGTTCATATATTTAATACTGTTT
Organism: Lachnospiraceae bacterium; assembly: GCA_051888775.1. Lineage (GTDB taxonomy): Bacteria > Bacillota > Clostridia > Lachnospirales > Lachnospiraceae > JBJFCE01. Next base: position 29,578 of record JBJFCE010000095.1, read on the forward strand.
CCGACAATGTTATTGATCACCCGTTTCATCTGCTCGGGATCTGCAATGACAACCGTGTCAGGTGATACCATATTGGTATAATTGAGCTTGATGTTCTTTGATTCCAGATCCAGACCGACTTCTTCCACACAATCATTAAAATAGTCCGCCACATTCAGTTTATGGAAGTTATACGGTATCCGGTTGGAGTCAATTCCGGAATAAATGGTCAGCTCATTGATCAGCCGGTTCATATCATTTGCTTTGTTGTAAATGGTCTTAATATAGCGATCCATTTTTTCCGGCGTGTCCGCTACGCCGTCCATAATTCCTTCTACATAACCCTTGATAGAAGTGATCGGTGTTTTCAGATCATGGGAAATATTACTGATCAGCTCTCGGTTCTGTCTGTCTGCCTGAACCTTTTCTTCCGCAGATTCCTTTAAACGCAGACGCATCTGATTATAGTTTTCATACAGGTTTGCAATTTCTCCCGTACCCTTTGACTCCATAACATAATCAAAGTCTCCGTCCGCAATATGCTGCATTGCCGTATTTAACTGAGTCAACGGTACGAATACACCGTTTCTGATCCATCTGGTAAGAAACAGTCCTGTCACCACCAATACAAAAATCACAACCAGCACAATCGAGATCAACAGGCTTGACGATACAATATTTTTTACGGTTGTAACAATATATGCACGCGCCTGTGCACCATACATATCCGTATAGTTAATCTGCTTGATCAGGACCTCCAGTCCGTCCAGATAATGCCCTTGGTTTCCGAAATTCGACCCGCTCTCTTCTTCGGTCAAAAACTCATATACTTCATTGTTCAGCTTGCCGCCATTATATATGATATTACCATCCTGCACAATCACCAGACAGGATGCTTTTTCCTGTAACAAATGATTCGTTTGCTCCAAAAATCCCTCATTTGAAAACTGCTCCGGCGCTGTCCGGGCAACTACCTTCAGTTCCTCATATTCGGCATCGGTCAGTTCACTAAAGCCTTCTACCGGATTGGAAATCAATGACATACTGACGTTTTCCACACCATATGTCTCCCGAATATTCTGCTTTGTCGCAATTCTTACAACACTATAGGCAACACTTGTCAACAGGATCGGCAATATAACGATGATCAAAAATGTTACCATTAATCTGGTTCGTAGTTTCATTTTTCTCTCCCCGCAGATACGCTATATCTATTATAGTACATGCCACCGATCGTTTCTATAAATTGTT
>JBJFCE010000096.1:0-6108 GCA_051888775.1 Lachnospiraceae bacterium
CTTCCCTTGCGTTAAATGCATGGTGGAGGGATCTTCCTTTTTAACTATTCATTCTCATCTAATAGCAAACGCATCCGTTGCAGATTATTGTACATGTATCTCTCCCAAAGAAAACACCAATTCCCCGGTACTTTCATCAATCTCTGTATACACCTTGGCTTCCATTACCGGAACCTCCTCATATTGAGGTATTGCCCAGCCTTCCACCATATAGCCGATCTCAAAATCCATCCATATCTCATCTCCGAGCCGGAAACCCACAATGTTACCTTCTGCAATTCCGGTAACCGGATTTTCTTCCAACCAGCTTACATCTACCCGGACAAGCTCCTGATCATTTGCGGTATCATAATAGGTCAGTATCTGCGTATCCGCATCATAAGAATATCCGATACGTTCCTCCAATAATTTAGAATAGTCATTGATACTGAATTGCCATTCGTTCTCTATCTTCGACTCCTTCAGCTGCAATATGTGGAGTTCTTCGGCATTGACACCCGTTCCGGTAAATGTTGTCATTGATATTTGCAGCTGTTGATTTTCATCATTAAAATACAGTTTTGGCATAATTGCCCGCGGTGTCATATAATACCAGTCAAAATAATTTACATTTCCTGCCACTTCAATTGCAACACCTACACCATAGTAATCCTCATCATTATAACCGTATAATGCAATGTCTTCTTCCGGAATCTCCCCAAGACAGATCACATTTGTGGACCAGTCCGGATCCGTCAGGAACTCACGCGGCTCGATTTCATCCCAATCAAGTGCCATAAAACGTCGCATTGCTTCCCCGCCTGCGTCTGCTTCTGTGCTTTCCTCCTGCGGCTTTGCAGGGCCGATCAACCGGATAATCACTGCAACAGCAACGATTCCGACTGCTGCTACACTGAGCCAAAGACAGCGTTTTTTCTTTTTCGATGCTCCCATACGTTTTCTCCTGTTCGTGCTTGATCGTTGTTGCTTCATCGATCATTCATTTTCAGATTAACCCGATTGACGGTTGATTGCAATTCATTTTTTAATATAGTCCGAGAGTCAATGATAATGTATAGCAGGCTGCTATGAATAGAATATGGTTTATTAGCTTATTACTGTAGTTGCTGTAGAATAATATTTAAAAGATATTTGTTTTTAGCCCCAATTTTGTTTAGTGATACACAATTAAGGCGTATTGTTCAATTATTTAATTTTGGATAAACATACCTGTATTTCATGTGCATGTTTTCATTGCGAGCAAAACATAATTATGCTATAATTATGTCATAGAAAGGAGTGAAGCATCATGCCACTTATAATGCCTATTAAGGATTTACGTAATACAACCGAGATTTCTAATATTGCACACAAAGAACAAGAGCCTATTTTTATTACAAAAAATGGATATAGTGATTTAGTTATAATGAGTAGTGAGTTATATGATAAATTCGCAAGAATCAACCGCATCGACCAAGCCATCTACGAATCTGAGCAGGAAATGGCTAATGGCGCAGAAGCAATCGATGCAGAGATAGTATTTGCAGAATTGGAGAAAAAACATTTTGGATAAATACAAAGTAAAGCTCAATCCCAGAGCAATACGCGAATTAAACAGCATTTATGAATATATCGCAAATGAAAAATTGGCACCTGAAAACGCAAAAGGGCAGGTTGACAGAATAAAAAAGCTTATTCTAAATTTGGACACATTTCCGCAATCTCATCAAGAGCGTAACGAAGGCAGGTATGCCGGAAAAGGTTATAGACAGTTACTAATCGATAATTATATCGCTATTTTTCGCATTGATGATATGGAAAAAACAGTATATGTTGTAACAGTACAATATCAAGGACAAAATTTATAAGACTTCCTAACGAGACCATTTTCGTAACCTCACGAAAATGGTCTCATAATTTAATATTGACTTCTTCCCCTTTACCATACTGCTCTATAATTGCTTGCTCTCAACCAATCCCTATAGTAAAATGAAAACACCACAGAAGGGAGGTCATCATGGCAAACACTCAGGAACCGATCCGGGCAGGGAAGCACAGAAAAACATCTGCCAAAAACCGAACAGAACATACCGAAAAGAACAAGGCAAGAATCTTTGCCAACAATGCCTATGCGGTCAAAACCGTATGGCAGCTTAGCAAACGGCGCGTACTGCATACAGCGCTTTATTCTGTTGCGGGCTATGCGGAATGGATCTTCATGAGCATCTTTTTCCTGCGCTTTGTCATCCATGCCATTGAAACACAGCAGCCGTTTAAAACGATCCTTTGTTTTATCGGCATCTGTTTTGCCGTGTTCGGTCTGCTTTCCATGTATACCGCCTATATGGATTCCGTTGTCGTTCCTCTTACGGATAATACGATCTACCGCGCTCTCTATAAAAAGCTCTACGCAAAAGCGCGCAATGTCGAGCTCCGCTGCTTTGAGGACGCTGCGTTTTATAATCGTTATACCATGGCGCTGGACGGTGCCGCACAGAAAATGACCAAATCCGTCAGTTGCTTTTTTGATGTGCTGTTCGGTGTACTTGCCGCGGCAGCAGCATTTTACTCTATGTTTCTTATCGACCCGTTTTCCGTTCTCTTTGTAATTTCCCCGATTATCGGCAATTTCGTTTTTGGCGGACTGATGAACAGGATCTGGGGCGGACGCTATCAGGATAATGTAACACATAACCGTAAAGCGGACTATGTCAACCGTGTTATGCATCTTGCCGAATATGCAAAGGAAATCCGCTATTCCAATATTCATGAGCTGATGATGCGCCGCTATGATGAAACGGTCGAGGGCAACCGCGCGGTTGCGGATAAATATGCAAAGAAGGGGATTCTTTACACATGGGCGCAGAATGTAACCACCTTTGCACTTGTGTTTGAGGGCATCATGATCTATGCCGCCTACCGCACGATCGTATCCCGTACCATGGGGCTTGCGGAGCTGGCAATCATGTTCACAGCCATGTCCACATCCTCCTGGATTCTGATCGGTATTTTCAACAACATGATCGATGCTTTGAAAAACGGTGAGTTTCTGGAATACTTCCGTGCCTTCATGGAATACCGGGAAGCCATTCCGGAAGATCAGGACGGCATTTTACCTGATAAAAAGGTACATAGCATTGAATTTCGCAATGTTTCTTTTGCTTATAAAAAAGACGAACCCGTTATCCGGAATCTGTCTCTTCGGATCGAAGGAGATAAGATCTGTGCACTTGTCGGTCATAACGGTGCCGGAAAGTCTACGATCATCAAGCTGCTCTTCCGGCTCTACGATCCGACCGAAGGCGAAATCCTCGTCAACGACATCAATATCAAAGAATACAACCTGAAAGCATATCGCCGCCTGTTCTCGGCTGCCTTTCAGGATTATCAGGTCATGGCAATGTCCGTCCGGGACAATGTGCTGATGGGTGCATTTGCGGATGAGCCGGAGTCTGCCGATATCGCAAACGCGGACTCTGCAGTATCCCCTGATTCTGCCAGAGCGCATGCCGATAAGATCGCCGAACGCGCGCTTCGCTGTGCGGGCGTATGGGATAAGGTAAGCTCCCTGCCAAACGGCATGAACACAATTATGACAAAAGAATTTGACAAGGACGGAGCAGTCCTTTCCGGCGGCGAGCAGCAAAAAATCGTGGTTGCAAGAGCCTTTGCACAGGAAGCCTGCGTAAAGGTATTCGATGAACCCTCCAGTGCACTTGACCCGATCGCGGAATACGAACTTTACAATGATATCATGAAAGAAAGCAAAGGACATATCACGCTGTTTATCTCTCATCGCCTCTCCTCCGTCAAGGATGCCGACATGGTCTTCATGCTGGAAAACGGACAGGTAATCGAGCAGGGCAGCCATGAAGCGCTTATGCAGACTCACGGAAAATACTGTGAAATGTTCACCAAGCAGGCACAGAACTATCTTGCGGATGAAAGCTACGGAAAGGAGACCGCCGTATGAAAAAAGAGAAGCAGACCTTTATAACCGTACTCAAAAATAATCTTTATCTGTTGCGGCTCTGCTTTCGTGCCGCACCGGGCTATACCTCGCTATATATTGTTGAAACAATCCGCAATGAGCTGGTCGTATTCCTTGAATTTACCTTTGCCTTAAACTATGTTCTGGAGTGCGCGGAATTCGGCAGACCTTTCCGGGATGCCGCCCTGTTTTTGGTCGGATTGCTTTCCTTCGTCGTCCTCGGGCTGCTCTTTAACGCTTTCTTGTTCCAAAAGCTGCAAATGAAAGCACAGCCAAAGATCAAGCAGGCATTGAAGAAGATGCTGTACCAAAAGGCAAAGGAGATCGATCTTGCATGCTATGACGATCCCGCCTTTTATAATGATTATGTACTGGCGGTTTCCGAAGCGGAAAATCAGATTGACCGCATGTTCAATATGCTTTCCTCCCTGTTTACCGGACTGACCTCGATCCTGTTATCGGGTGCTTTTTTCATCGGAAACGACCCGGTCTCCCTGCTGTTTGTCGCAATTTCCTTTATTGCCTCTTTAACCTCGGGAAAAGCATTAAGCAGACTGAACTTTAAGATCCGCAATGAGAAAAACCCGTATGAACGGAAACTCGGCTACGTGAACCGTGTTTTTTATCTCAACAATTATGCAAAAGAAATCCGCCTGAACACGGAAGTGTCCGGCGAACTGCTAAAGGACTTTGACAGCACCAATGATCAGGTGCGCGATATCGACCGCAAATATGCAAAGAAACGCTTCTTTCTGCAATTTATGAAGGACTATCTGTGCAATGCGTTTCTGATCGATGTTGTCTATATGATCTATCTTGTATACAACGCAGCGGTTCTGCACCGGATTTCCTACAGCAATGTCGCCGTCATGCGGGGAACGACCAACCGCATGAAGAACCGGATGCGCCAGTTTTCCGACGTATACCCGAAAATGCTGGAGATCAGCCTTTATATCGAAAAGATTCAGACTTTCCTTGCGTTAAAGCCGAGTATCGTCAGTCAGGAAAAACGCCCTTTACCCGACATCCCGACAGAACTTACTCTTCGCAATGTCTCCTTCGGGTATCATGAAAAGGACGGCTATATCCTGAAAAATATCAACATGACGATCAATCCGTGCAGTAAGATCGCCATCGTCGGCTATAACGGCGCGGGCAAAACCACACTCATCAAGCTGATCATGAGGCTTTATGATCCGAATGAAGGCGAGATCCTGTTAAACGGCGTCAATATCAAAGAATATGATGTAGAGGAATACCGCCGCAAGATCGGAACGGTCTTTCAGGACTTTAAGATCTTTGCCGCAACCGTCAAAGAAAATGTCCTGCTTGACTTTGCGGATACCGGTTCAGACGAAGCAGTTATTTCTTCCCTTGAAAAAAGCGGCTTTTCCGACCGGCTTTCCACGCTTTCGGACGGCCTTTCCACAGATCTGACAACGGAATTTGAAGAAAAAGGCGTCAACCTCTCCGGCGGGGAAGCCCAGAAGCTCGCCGTGGCACGCGTCTTTTACAAGAATGCAAATCTGATCATTCTGGATGAACCGTCCAGTGCGCTTGACCCGCTCGCAGAATACCATTTAAACCGTTCCATGTTACATGCTGCGGAGCATAAATCCGTCGTCCTGATCTCGCACCGCCTTTCCACAACGCGGCTTGCAGACCGCATCTATATGCTGGAGCAGGGACGTATCATCGAGGAAGGCACCCACGCACAGCTGTTGGCACAGGGCGGCAAATATGCACAGATGTGGCGCGTACAGGCAGGGCAGTACGCATGAAACGGCGTATCGTATATTATTATACCCCATAATAATGCTGAATAGCATGTGCAACATATTCGGAGCAGCCTTTTCCATACTGATTGTCGGTTATTTCCGCAAGTTTTTCGCCCTGCAAATATTCTTTTGCTAAATCGAGCAAAATATTTCTTGCATTATCAAGTGCAAACATTGCTTTGTAATTTTCTGCAAGCATTTTAACAGCGGAATATGCCATATCTATATTGTCAGCTTCCTTTGCCGCCATAAACTGCTTATAGATTTTGGCATTTTCATCCTGCTCCTGTTTTATTTCTTCGGTATTCCCGGTTGACTGCATGACTGCTTCCATTGCCTTTTCTTTGCTGCCATACCACT
>JBJFCE010000097.1:0-6081 GCA_051888775.1 Lachnospiraceae bacterium
TTACTTGACTACTTAAAGAAAACCGATATTGAAAGATACCGTACTTTGATTGAAAGACTTGAGATCAGAAAGTAAAAAATGATGAGGACGGGAATACTCCCGTCCTTGTTTTTTGTTGTATGGAAATCGTGAATTTTCATACGACAAAATGCTTTTGGATGTGCGTGGACACAGCACTTTATCGAATGGCAGAGGAGGTTTTCGAGACCACTGATATGGTTATGATTTTTGCCTTGCCCATAGTTCATGGGAGCAGATCATCATGAATGTATCAGTAGTTTCGACTTCTTCTGCCAACGTGAGTATTCCGAACCGGAACACGAAAATGAGCAAAAAAGAGAAAGAAGGAGAAAGAAACATGTACAAGACTTATTCAATGGAACTTGCCGGACGTACACTGAGTGTGGATATCGGCAGAGTCGGCAAACAGGCAAACGGTTGTGCATTTATGCATTATGGTGATACGACTGTATTATGTACAGCAACCGCTTCCGAGAAACCGCGTGACGGAATTGATTTCTTCCCATTAAGCGTGGAGTATGAAGAAAAATTATATGCAGTAGGCAAGATTCCGGGGGGCTTTAACAAGAGAGAGGGAAAGGCATCTGAAAATGCGGTTCTGACCAGCCGTGTCATTGACCGTCCGATGCGTCCGTTATTCCCGAAGGATTACAGAAATGATGTAACTTTGGACTGTATGGTAATGTCTGTAGATCCCGAGTGCCGTCCTGAACTGGTCGGTATGCTGGGTGCTGCAATCTCTACCTGCATTTCCGATATTCCGTTTGACGGTCCGTGTGCAATGACACAGGTCGGCATGGTAGACGGCGAGTTTATCATCAATCCGTCTCAGGAAGTATGGAAAAACGGTGATCTGAGACTGACCGTTGCTTCTACCGCAGAGAAGGTCATCATGATCGAAGCCGGAGCAAATGAGATTCCGGAAGCAAAGATGATCGAAGCAATCTACACTGCAGATGCAGTAAACAAGAAGATCATTGAGTTCATTAATCAGATCGTAGCAGAGGTCGGAAAGCCGAAGCATGAATACACCAGTTGTGCAATTCCTGCAGAGATGTTCGAGGAAATGAAGAAGATCGTAACACCTGAGGAAATGGAAAATGCAGTATTTACAGATGAAAAGCAGGTTCGCGAGGAGAATATCCGTGTGATTACCGCAAAGCTGGAGGAGGCATTTGCGGATAATGAAGAATGGCTTGCGATCCTTGGCGAAGCAATCTATCAGTATCAGAAGAAGACTGTCCGCAAGATGATCTTAAAGGATCAGAAGCGTCCGGACGGTCGTACCATTACCCAGATCAGACCTCTTGCAGCAGAAGTGGATCTGATTCCGAGAGTTCACGGCTCTGCAATGTTTACCCGTGGACAGACACAGATCTGTAACGTATGTACACTGGCACCGCTGTCCGAAATGCAGAAGGTGGACGGTCTGGATGAAAACACGACCAGCAAGCGTTATATGCATCATTACAACTTCCCGTCATATTCCGTAGGTGAGACAAAGGTCAGCCGCGGTCCGGGACGTCGTGAGATCGGTCACGGAGCACTTGCCGAGAGAGCACTTCTTCCGGTACTTCCTTCCGAAGAAGAATTCCCGTACGCAATCCGTACCGTATCCGAAACATTTGAATCTAACGGATCCACCTCCATGGCATCTACCTGTGCATCCTGTATGTCACTGATGGCTGCCGGTGTTCCGATCAAGAAGATGGTAGCCGGTATTTCCTGTGGTCTTGTAACCGGGGATACCGATGATGATTTTGTACTTTTGACCGATATTCAGGGTCTGGAAGATTTCTTCGGAGATATGGACTTTAAGGTAACCGGTACGGATACCGGTATTACTGCGATCCAGATGGATATTAAGATCCACGGTCTGACCAGACCGATTGTAGAGGGTGCTATCGAAAGATGCCGTCAGGCACGTGAGTTTATCATGGAGACCTGTATGAAGCCGGCAATCTCAGCTCCGCGCCCGACTGTCGGCAAGTATGCACCGAAGATCATTCAGATCAAGATCGATCCTGAGAAGATCGGTGATGTAGTAGGTCAGAGAGGAAAGACGATCAATGAGATCATTGCAAGAACCGGTGTGAAGATCGATATTACCGATGACGGTGCAGTCAGCGTATGCGGAACCGATCAGGCAATGATGGATCAGGCTGTTGAGATGATCAAGATCATCACGACCGATTTTGAAGAAGGACAGATCTTCAAAGGCAAGGTTGTCAGCATTAAAGAATTCGGTGCATTCCTCGAGTTTGCACCCGGAAAAGAGGGTATGGTACACATCTCCAAGATTGCAAAAGAAAGAATCAACCGTGTGGAAGATGTACTGACACTCGGAGATGTTGTCACTGTCGTATGTCTGGGTAAGGACAAGATGGGCAGAATCAGCTTCTCTATGAAGGATGTTGCACAGCAGTAAGCACCTGATGTAAAACAGACAATATACCATAGTAAAAAGCGGGGACGCAGATGTGTTCTCGCTTTTGTTGTATAGAGAATATCGAGAAGAATTTATCAGAAATACAAGCGCAGGGACAATCTATCCAAAATAGAAGGGCAGGGACAATCGAAATATATCGGTTGCCCCTGCCTTTTTGATGTTGCTCTCAGAGAATTGAAAGGAAGAAAAAAATGATTCTTAATTCTTACATAGATTCATGGAAAGTTCTGCTGATAACGTCTGCCTGCTGCTCCGGAGTCAGTTTAATGAAGTTTACTGCATAACCGGATACACGGATTGTCAGCTGAGGATAATTCTCGGGATGCTTCTGGGCATCGACCAGAGTGTCACGGTTTAATACATTGACATTTAAATGATGACCGCCCTTTGTAGCATAGCCGTCCAGTAAGTTTACAAGATTGTCTACCTGTGCCTGATTTGTATTCATGATAATTCCTCCTTTTGAAAGTATAAATGATAATCATTACTGTTATTATTATAATATCATATTTTGATTAAAAGTCCATATGTGTAGTGAAAAAAGATTGTTTCTTTTTACATACAATCCGTTTTTAAAAATCAGAAAAGAAACAAAAGCATAATTTGGACAAAGTATCATATATTGAGGATATGAGGTGAGTGTTACATGGGCAGAGAAAGGGAATTACTTGCATTGTTTCCCAAGGAGCTGCAAGGAACCTACGAGCAGGTGGCTGCAAAGCTGGAACGGATACAGGAAATCAGGCTCAGAGTTGGAAGACCGGTTATGGTCTATGGGCAGGGCAGGGAATATTATCTGTCCCGGGAAGGGGAGATCCTTTATGGGACAGGTACGGCATTTTGTCCGGATCGCGTGTATATGGACAAGGTTTTAAACCATATCTGCGGATATTCTGCATATGCCTTTGAGGAGGAAATTCGGAGAGGATTTTTAACTGTACCGGGAGGGCATCGGATCGGACTTGCAGGAGAGACCGTGCTGTCCGGTCAGGAAATTGTCAGTATGAAGCATCTGAATGCCATGAATATTCGCATATCCCATCAGATCAAAGGAGCAGCGGATGCACTGATCCGTTATGTACGCGAAGGCACGAGTATTCGGAATGTATTGATCATATCACCGCCGGGGTGCGGTAAGACAACACTTTTACGGGATCTGATCAGGCAGCTTTCCGAAGGAGAAAAAGACGGAAAAAATGCGTATACGGTCGGTGTTGTGGATGAACGCAGCGAGATCGGGGGAAGCTTTTGCGGCGAAGTACAAAATGATCTGGGTCCAAGGACGGATGTATTGGACGGTTGTCCGAAAGAGATCGGCATGACGATGTTGTTGCGTTCCATGAATCCGCAGATTCTGGCGGTGGATGAGATCGGAACGGGAGAAGATGCGCGGGCGATCGGACAGGCGATCAGAAGCGGTTGTTATGTCATTGCAACTATTCATGGTGACAGTATCGGACAGCTGGAAGGAAAACACGGGATCGGGGAACTGCTACAGGATAAGGTCTTTGAAAGATATGTAATTTTGGGGAACCGGAAAAAACCGGGCAGAATTGATCTGGTATTGGATCAGAATTATCAAAGGGTGGAGTTAGATGAAGATAGCAGGAATGCTTTTGGTTATACTTGGAACGACGGGAGCCGGCTATTATATGCGGGAACGCCTGAAGGCACGGATACGATATCTGGGACAGGTAATCTGGCTCTTTCGGTTTATGGAAAGTGAAATCGGATATCAGAAAAGTGAGCTGGCGGTTGTTTTTGAACGGGCAGCTGACAGAATGGAGGGCGGATTTTCGAAAATCTTACATCGGGTAGCAAAACGGTTACAATTACGAAACGGAGAAGATTTTAAGAAAATCTGGCAGGAGGAATGGGCGGGAGAAGAAAAAGAAAACGGGATGCTTGAGGAAGAGCTTGCTGTTATCAGGGAATTTGCAACGCAGGGATATCAGGATGTACATATGCAGTTAATGCAGATACAGATGATACGGGAGCGGTTGGAGCAGATAAAGAATCGGCTGGAGGCAGAGCTTCAGCAAAAAGGAAGAATCTATCTCTGCGTGGGGATGCTGTCCGGAATGGTGGTCAGTATTATTCTGATTTGAGGTGCCTATGGAGATCAATATCATTTTTAAAATAGCGGCAGTCGGTATTCTGGTTACGATACTGAGCCAGGTATTAAAGCATAGCGGGAGAGAAGAGCATGCGTTTTTGGTCAGTCTTGCAGGTCTGATCCTTGTATTGATGTGGATCGTACCGTATATCTATGAATTGTTTCTGACAATCCAGAAATTGTTTTCAATATAAGGCGGTGGACGTATGGAACTTGTAAAACTGCTTTTATTAGCGATTGCCGGAGTGTTGCTCGGAATCCAGTTCCGCAGTTCCAAGCAGGAGTTTTCGATCTATATCGGAATGGTATTATGTATGCTGATTCTGGGTGCCGGGCTTGAGAAAATGGAAGGAATACTGGCAGAGATGGAGTTGATGCAGAAGATGTATTCGGAAAATCAGGAATATCTGAATATTCTGCTCAAGGTGATCGGAATTACATATTTATGCGAGTTTGCTGCCGGAATCTGTAAGGATGCAGGCTATCAGGCAGTTGCGGGGCAGATAGAAGTGTTTGGAAAATTGTCCGTGTTGTTATCGGGAATGCCGATTATACTGGCGGTAATTCAGACCATTCAGGAATTTTCACTGTAGTGAGTCATATAGTGCAGTGCATAGGGGGAAGCTGTAATGGATATTGCAGGGGTATCCGGTAATATGGAGGAATTACATCTGGATGAAGTAGCACAGCAGCTGAAAGGTTTGTTTCATGAAGAAGCACCGACATTAAATGAAATTATAACAAACGCGCTTTCCGGAAACAATGCAGATACGGCGGAACAATTGCTGACTTGCGTGAAAGCTACTCTATTTTCGGAGATCGGTGATTTTAAGACAATCTTTGTATCGGTATTATTATTGGGGCTGTTATCGGCAGTCTTTTCGGAACTGGGAAGATTGTTTGAGAATCGTCAGATTGCAGATATGAGTTATTATCTGATCTATCTGATGATGATCATGGTACTGCTGCAGGTCACGGAGCAGGGGCTTGAGATTACGACGCAGATTCTTGGCGATATCTCGGATTTTTCCAAAATACTGATTCCGACCTATTGTTTGTCGATAGGACTTGCGGGAGGAAGTACAACGGCAATCGTTTTCTATGAGATCGCACTTGTGATCATCTTTATCATTGAAAAGATTCTGGTTATTTTGATCGTACCGATGATCTATACTTATGTCTTTCTGGCAGCAATGAACGGAATCGGAACGGACGGACGTATGGATGGAATCCTGAATCTTTTGAAAAAGGGTATTCAGACTTTGTTGAAACTGATTCTGACAGTGATTTCATGTTTTGGCGTGTTACAAGCAATGATAACACCTGTAATTGATAGCGTAAAATCAAATTCCATTCAAAAAATCGTATCGATCATACCGGGAATCGGCGGATATATCAATACGGCAACAGAAGTAGTATACGGTTCTGCGGTACTGGTAAAGAATGCTGTCGGCGTTGCAGGAATCGTACTGTTGGCAGTATTGTGTATTCCGCC
>JBJFCE010000098.1:0-6027 GCA_051888775.1 Lachnospiraceae bacterium
CATGGCAACACATTTAAAATAGCACATGTCCTCCTAATAATCAATATCAAATTCGGGATTACGCAACATTCCCGTAACCGTTTAGCCAAAGAAGCTTCCACCCAAGGTATCATCATGTGTCCGGCGGTCCTTGAAAAACGCCGGCACTTGGCGAGGTACTTTCGAGTCCAGTGACCGCTGCGTTTTTCACGGAGTGAAAACGTGCCGCCGGACACATGATGATACCTTGGGCGGAAGCTTCCCTTTCTAGTCGTTACTGCATTCCCGTCACTTCCCGAAGTTCTGCCTCTAAAGCCGCCGCAGTCTCCCGCATCGCTTCTCTGTCGACCTTGCATACACGTCTGTCATAGGTATACAGGCCGTTTGTCTCATCCTCCACATCACTCAGCTGTGTATAAATGCAGCCGCATACACCACCTTTAATTGCCGGAAGTAGCATTTTCCGATACATATGTGCAATGGTCTGTGTCAGCTGCGCGGAATCCGTACAGTTGCCGTAACCGTAATGATTGTACTTTGCATAGAAATGTCCGTCCACCAGATAGGAATAGCCGCCGCATTCCGATACGAGCATCGGGCGCTTATCCGGATTGAGCTTCATAAGCTTAAAATAGATATGCTCACTGTCAAAATCGCTCTTTTGCTGTGCAAACCAACCTGATGTGGCATCAATCAGACGTGTCGCATCCGTCTCTTTCACCGTATCATACATCAGGTCGCTTTCAAACTGACCCCAGCCCTCGTTAAAGATCGTATAGGCGATCAGGCAGGGATGATTATACAGCTGCCGGATCGTATCTTTGACATGCTGCCTGAAGAAGTTCTTCCTTCTGCTTACACTGTTTCCTTTCCTGTCATTTCTGCTTCGGACACCGATCGTCGGCAGTGCCGTATCTTTCAGGAAAGAATAATGTCCGCTGTTGACCATATCCTGCATCACGAGCATGCCATGCTTATCACAAGCATAATAAAAATATTCCGGCTCCACCTTGATATGTTTCCTGAGCATGTTGTAACCAAGCTCCTTCATCCGAAGAATATCACGCTCGTATTCCGTTTCCTCCGCAGGCAGATAAATGCCGTCACTATAATATCCCTGATCCAGCACCCCATTTAAAAAGATCGGCTTTCCGTTTAGGCATACGCGATTCACATCATGTATCTTTTGCACCTCTATTGTCCGCAGTGCAAAATAAGACATCACCATATCCTGCGCAGTCATAATCCGCATTTCATACAGATACGGATGCTCCGGGCTCCACAATTTCGGTTGATACGGCGTTCCGTCCGCGCAGATATGCTCTGTCAGATCGATCCTTCCCGAATTCCCTTCAAGACCTTTTTTGATCCATTCTCCGTTATCCAACAGGATTTCTACCGTAACCGGTGTAGCCGCATTTTGCGTTGCCAATTCCGGTGTCATAGTTGCTGCAGTCCCCCCTGCAAGCTCCACGGCGATATCAATCCCGCTCAGATCCGGTGTGATCGTCAGTCCGCCTATATACTGCTCCGGTACCGGCTCCAGCCAGACACTCTGCCAGATACCGCTTACAGGTGTATACCACATCCCACCGCGTTTTTTTCGCTGTTTTCCGTAGGGATATCGCTCAGATAAAGTATCTGTAACCTTCACCAACAGCAGATTTTCCTTCTCGATATGTTCCGTAACATCATAAGTAAACGGCAGATATCCGCCTTCATGTCTTCCGATATAGACACCGTTCAGCCATACTTCGGCGATCTGATCGACCGCCCCGAAATGCAACAGAATCCGATTTCCGAAAAAGCTGTCCGGAACCGTAAATTCTTTTTCATACGTCAGTCTTTCACTGACATGCCTGTCATATCCTGACAATAACGACTGCGGCGGAAACGGAACGAGTACCGTATGCCGGTTCAAGTGCCACTCTCCGTTTAATGACAAAAAAGCTTCCCGCTTCATCTGCGGACGCGGATATTCCTGCCAGATCTTTCCCTCACAGACACCGTCCTGATTTTTTCCGGCATGCTCCTTATCAGCTTTCTTTTGTTCCGCTTCCGTGCCGGCGGTTCCTCCGTCCGCCTTCATCCCGCGGCACTGATTCATCAGCTCTTCACCCGCCTGCGTCCACAGCTCATAGTGACCCATTCGCATCAGATAAAAGATCAGGCACAATACTACGCACAGCACCACGGCTGTTACGAATGCCGCTGCCCAGATACTTCGATTCGGCAGGAAAGAATAGGTTCCGTCCGAATTTTCAATCTTTGCGGCATTCCTTAAAACAAACGCCCCGATCGCGGGCCCGATGCTACCCGGAATCAGAACCTGCCCGATAATACGCACGCCCTGAAACTGTCCTGCCTTATGCTCCGGAATATGATCCCTGATCATCGCACCAAAGACTGCCATACCGGTCAGATAGCCGCTCATCATAAGCAATGATCCGATAAAAACAGGAAGTGTCGTTTTTGAAAAAAATAATACCACGTATCCGCTCATCAGCATGACCAGACAAGGGATCACACTGGTACGGAATCCGAGCATATCATATACTTTTCCGTATAAAGCTGTGATCACGGCTGCAAGCAGGATCGCCGGTGCCATGATCATCACATAGTTTTTCATGCCAAGGCTCTGTTCATAATATAAGATCAGATACGGCATAAACACCTGAATCGAAATACCGAACAATGCAAAAGCGCCCAGTACCGAATACAGCAGTTTATTTTCCCGCACCACTGATGGGCGGAAGCTGTATCGAAGTGTTTCCCAAAAGGAATGGGATTCTTTTTTTGTATCCGGCTCCTTGATCAGAAAAAGCCCGAGTAGCCCCGTCACCAGAACCACTGCCCCGATGATTGTATAGATCATACTCCAGTTATCTGCCCGTTCCAGATCAAATCCCATAAAGCCGCCAAATACGACCAGAATCGCCAATAACGGCATCATGGAATTGATTCCTTCGATCTTTCCGCGGTTCGTTTCGTCTCCGCAGTCGGTCAGCCATGCATTGTAGCAGGCATCATTGGCACCGGAGCCAAAGAAAGTCATCACACAGTCTAACAGGATCACAATCGTCACACCCATGGATGCCGCCGCTGCCATACTTCCCGCAACCGGAGTCAGAATATCCATCCGCACGAGCCCGAAACCGAATATTGTCATTCCCCACAAAGCATAACCAAGGCAGATGAATATCTTTCTCTTACCGACTTTATCAGACCATGCCCCCACAAGCAGCGTCGTTACGGCAGCTACAACCGCACTCGCTCCCACCATAAAGGAGATCTGGGCAGCGGATGCATGGAACATTTTATATATAAACACATTCAGGTACATGTTTTCCACAACCCATGCGACCTGCCCGATCAGCCCGAATAAGATCAGGGAAATCCAAAATTTACGTCCCGTTTTCTGTTTCATAAGCGTATCCCCCTATGTATACAGTCAGAGTCAAGGCAGTCAATCGACTCTGACTGCCGACGCACGGCTCATTTCCTACATGCACATTATATCAAAACAGATACTGAAATGCCAATATTGCAATGCCGAGAACACTTAATACAATGCCTGTTGCGCGGTTCAATGTTTTTGCCGGAGCCCGGTTTGCAAACCGTGCTGCAATCCGTGCCCAGAAAAGTGTAAACAATACACACAACCCCATGATCTTCCAGTCCGGTGCCCCGCCGATCGCAAAATGGGACAGAGCTCCCGTGAACGCCGTAAAGGTCATAATGAATACACTGGTGCCGACTGCTGTTTTTAACTCATAGCCGAGTACACTCGTCAAAATCAATAACATCATCATTCCGCCGCCCGCACCGACAAAGCCGCAGATAAATCCGATCACAATACCGCATACAACAGACTGAATCAATCGCTTTTTTGCGGAAATCCGATTCATGTTTTCCTTGGTCGTCATAACGGGCTTAACAATAAATTTGATACCCAGAAGCAGTGTCATACATGTAGAAAAGCCTCCCATGGCAGAATTGGGAACAAGACTGGAAACATAGCTGCCCACAAAAGTAAAGGCAAGAACGCTGATCATCATAACAAGACCGTTCCTGATATCCAGATTTTTATTCTTTCCATAGGTATAGGCAGATACTGCACTTGCCAGTACATCGGATGCCAGTGCAATTCCGACTGCTTCATATGCCGGCATTCCCAAAAAGGTAATCAGCATCGGACTGATCACTGCTGCCGCACTCATTCCCGCAAACCCCGTTCCGAGTCCGGCGCCCATTCCAGCAAAAAAACATACCAATATCTCCAACATGATATCTCCTCCGTTTCTGTTCTATCCGATCATGCTTTCAATATTGGTATCGTACCACACCTCAGGCGGGATGATTATTAAAGATTTATAAAATGCTGCCGTATTTAATACTCTGCCTCATTCGCCTCTTCCTTTGTCCGATGCACGGTTCCTTTCGGATGTTTCGGCGGTGCATAGATTGAAGACAGCTTTAACGGATATCTCCCTGCATTGATAATATTATGCCATGTGCCGGCAGGGACGAAGACTGCGTCTCCCGGTCCGATGCTCTCCCGGATATCCCGCACACACCGGTCATTTCCCATCCTGACAACGCCGCATCCCTGCTCTACCCGCAGGAACTGATCCGTATCGTCATGCATTTCCACGCCGATCTCTCCTCCCGGCGGTATGCACATCACTGTCATCTGCATGTAGCTTCCGGTCCAGACAGCTGCACGGAAATTGTCATTTTCTGCCGCCACCCGTCCGACATTGATTACCTGCGGACTGCCTCCGCAATCAACTCGCAAATACATGTTCCGTTTTCCATTTATTTTTATTGTTATTGTATGTACGAAAAAAGAATATGTGCTGCTTTGGCCGCCGGTTCAAGATTGCTTCTTTTCCGGAACTTTTGCACCCTGTTTCTATCTGATGAAAACATATTCCGTAGCTGTTGATAATGCCCGGTCAAACCGATATCCGAGTCTGTCAAACGTCTGCATATCCTCGGGTTCGATAATCTCATTCTGTGCCATGAAACGAACCATTTCACCCCTTGCCATCTTGGCATAGACGCCCTTTTGAATCACCTTTCCGTCCGACAATTCTCCGAAAATACAAGTGATAAATCTGTCCTCCGGTGTCAGATAGCGCTCTATGCATTTGGCATATTCTTTGGATGCAAGATTCACAATCACGCGGGAGTTATCGATCACTTCCCCGTACAGACGTTTTCCCCAGAAATCATATAATCCGTTCCTGCCGTCAATCGTAGTCTTTGCCTGCATTTCCAACCGATACGGCGTAACACCGTCCATTGGCTTTAATACTCCGTAAAATCCGGAAAGTATCCGCAAATGCTCCTGCACATAAGATAGCATCCCATCCTCAAACACAGCCGGCGCCATATACTGATACTGAATCCCTTCGTAAGAAAGGATCGCCGGCGTCAGCCTGTTTTTTAACTGCATGTCTCTCAGTCTCTCATAATTCAGCTGTGCAATCTTATCATTGCATTCCCAGAGTGCCTTTGCCTCCTCAAAGCGCAGAGACTGAAGCCACTGTGCGATATGCTCTGCCTCCTGTATAAATACAGGCAGCTCCTGCCAATCGAGCAGATCTTCCTCTACTTTCATCTTTTTAGCAGGAGAAATGATGATCCTCATGCCAGTTCCTCAAGCATCTGTGCCGGATTCTCGGCAGCTTTTACTTTTCCGAGTGCTTTGACAATGATTCCGTTTTCATCGATCAGATATGTCGTGCGTACCACACCCATGGATACTTTGCCGTAATTCTTCTTTTCCTGCCAGACATCATATGCCCGGATTGCCGTCAGCTCCTGATCCGACAGCAGTGTAAAGCCCAGATGATACTTTTCCTCAAATTTCTTATGAGACTGCACGGAATCTTTGCTGATACCGAGTACTACTGCTCCTTTTTGTGTGAACTGCGGATACAGCTCGCTAAAGCCGCATGCCTGTTTTGTGCAACCGGGGGTATTATCCTTCGGGTAAAAATATAAGATTACTTTCTTTCCGGCATACTCGCTGAGTGTGTG
>JBJFCE010000099.1:0-8639 GCA_051888775.1 Lachnospiraceae bacterium
GTATTTTGGCACCTTATGTACCGTTACGGACGAGGTGTAGCGAAAGCGTGCCCACACTGACAGAAACAGCAGGGCAACCGTTTGTGTCCTTCTGACAGAGTTCTACAAATGACTATGAAGATATGACATAAGGAGGAGTACCGCTATGGCACAGGTAGGAATTGTCATGGGCAGTGATTCGGATATGCCCGTTATGGCAAAAGCAGCAGACATTTTGGAGGAGCTTGGAATTTCATATGAGATGACGATCATCTCCGCCCACAGAGAACCGGATGTGTTCTTTGAATATGCAAAGTCGGCAGAAGAGAAAGGCTTCAAGGTTATCATTGCAGGAGCGGGAATGGCAGCCCATCTTCCGGGTATGTGTGCAGCGATCTTTCCGATGCCGGTCATCGGTATTCCGATGCATACGACATCGCTTGGCGGAAGAGATTCTTTGTACTCTATCGTACAGATGCCGTCGGGCATTCCTGTTGCGACTGTTGCCATTAACGGTGGCGCCAATGCGGGACTTCTGGCAGCCAAGATCCTTGCAACTTCTGATGCGCAGCTGCTTGCAAGGTTAAAAGAGTATTCCAAGACGCTGAAAGAGAGTGTCCAGAAAAAAGATGCCAGACTGAAAGAAGTCGGCTATAAAAATTATTAATTAGAGAATCAGAAAATAATGACATGCCGAAGGTGCATGGAACGGAGGATAACATGGATTACAAGAATGCAGGTGTTGATATCGAAGCCGGTTACAAGTCGGTGGAGCTGATGAAGAAGTATGTCAAGGAAACGATGAGACCGGAAGTATTAGGCGGTCTTGGCGGATTTTCCGGTGCGTTTTCACTTGAAAAGATCAAAGGCATGGAAAAGCCGACATTAGTATCCGGTACGGACGGTGTCGGAACGAAATTGAAGCTGGCATTTCTTTTGGACAAGCACGATACGGTCGGAATCGACTGCGTGGCAATGTGTGTGAACGACATTGCATGTGCGGGCGGCGAACCGTTATTTTTCCTTGATTATATTGCATGCGGTAAGAACTATCCGGAGAAGATCGCGACGATCGTAAAGGGTGTGGCAGACGGCTGTATCCAGTCCGGTGCAGCACTGATCGGCGGTGAGACTGCAGAAATGCCCGGCTTTTATCCGGAAGACGAGTACGATCTGGCAGGTTTTGCAGTCGGTGTCGTAGATGAAAAGGATCTGATCACGGGTGAAAACTTAAAGGCAGGGGATGTACTGATCGGTATGGCATCCAGCGGTGTCCACAGCAACGGCTTCTCTCTTGTACGTAAAGTGTTTGAGATGACAAAGGAAAGTCTGAACACGTATTATGACGAACTCGGAAAGACACTTGGCGAGGCGCTGATTGCACCGACCAAGATTTATGTGAAAGCATTAAAGAGCGTAAAGGATGCCGGTGTTACCGTAAAGGCATGCAGCCATATTACGGGCGGCGGATTTTATGAAAATGTACCGCGTATGTTAAAGGATGGTATCCGTGCCGTGATTGAAAAAGACAGCTATGAGGTTCCGGCAATCTTTAAGATGCTTCAGAAAAAGGGCAATATTGAAGATCAGATGATGTACAATACCTATAACATGGGTATCGGTATGATCGTTGCCGTAGATCCTGCGGATGTGGACAAGACCATGGAAGCAATGCGGGCAGCAGGAGAGACTCCGTATGTGATCGGACATACCGAGGCAGGAGAAAAAGGAGTAACCTTATGTTAAGAGTGCTTGTGTGTGTATCCGGCGGAGGAACCAATTTACAGGCAATTATAGACGGTACTTTAAACGGAACGATCACGAATACGCAGATTGTGCGCGTGATCAGCAATAATCCCGGGGCATATGCGTTGGAGCGGGCAAAAAAGCATGGTATTGATGCGGTATGCGTATCGCCGAAAGCGTATGAGACGCGGGCAGCCTTTCATGAAGCTTTTTTGCAGGCGGTGGAAGAGGCAGAACCGGATTTAATTGTACTTGCAGGTTTTCTGGTAGTGATCCCGCAGGAAATGATTACTAGATACAGAAACCGGATCATCAATATTCATCCGTCCCTGATCCCCTCTTTTTGCGGAACAGGTTATTACGGGCTGAAGGTACATGAGGGTGCACTGGCAAGGGGCGTGAAGGTAACTGGAGCGACCGTACATTTTGTAGATGAAGGAACCGATACGGGACCGATTATTTTCCAGAAGGCCGTGGAGGTCTGTGACGGCGATACACCCGAAATATTGCAGCGCCGGGTTATGGAGCAGGCGGAATGGATCATCCTGCCGCGTGCGATTGATGCCATTGCAAACGGCAGAGTCCGGATCGAGGACGGCAAGGTACAGGTAGTATCATAAGATAACGGTACAGCGAGAAAGCAGATCAGGAAAACAGTGCCACAGGAAAAGAGCGGCACAGGGAAAAACAAAACAGGAGCATACATAGATGAAGATATTAATCGTTGGAAGCGGCGGCAGAGAGCACGCCATAGCAACAAGTGTAGCAAAGAGCAAACGTGTGGATCAGATCTACTGCGCACCGGGGAATGCCGGAATCGGTATGATTGCGGAGTGTGTTCCGATCGGTGCCATGGAATTTGACAAGCTTGTTGCTTTTGCAAAGGAAAAAGCAATTGATATGGTAATCGTCGGCATGGACGATCCTTTAGTGGGCGGACTTGTGGACGAGCTGGAAAAGGCGGGTATTCCTGCTTTCGGACCGAAGAAGAATGCGGCAATTCTGGAAGGCAGCAAGGCATTTTCAAAAGATCTGATGAAGAAATATAATATTCCGACAGCAGCCTATGAAACCTTTGACAATGCAGATGCGGCAACGGAATATTTAAAGACCAAGGCAGAGTTCCCTATCGTATTAAAGGCGGACGGTCTGGCACTGGGCAAGGGCGTTCTGATCTGCAATACGCTTGAGGAAGCACTGGATGGTGTCAGGGAGATCATGGAGGATAAGAAGTTTGGGAGTGCCGGAAACCGTATGGTGATTGAGGAATTCATGACGGGGCGCGAGGTCAGCGTTCTTTCCTTTGTGGACGGAAAGACGATCAAGATCATGTCCTCCGCACAGGATCATAAGCGGGCAAAGGACGGAGATCAGGGACTTAATACCGGAGGTATGGGCAATTTTTCACCCAGCCCGTTCTATACACCTGAGGTGGATGCATTCTGTAAAAAATATATTTATCAGGCAACCGTGGATGCGATGGCGGCAGAAGACAGGCCGTTCAAGGGCGTGATTTTCTTTGGTCTGATGCTGACCGAAAAGGGACCGCGCGTACTGGAATACAATGCACGCTTCGGAGATCCGGAAGCACAGGTTGTACTGCCGAGAATGAAGAACGATATTATTGATGTATGCGAAGCATGTATTAACGGTACGCTGGATCAGATCTATCTTCAGTTTGAAGACAATGCGGCGGTCTGTGTTGTACTTGCTTCCGACGGCTATCCGGTCGCATATGAGAAAGGCTTTGTTATAAACGGATTGGAGAAGTTTGAAGGCAAAGAGGATTATTATTGCTTCCATGCGGGAACCAAGCTTGATGCGGAAGGCAGGATCGTGACAAACGGCGGTCGTGTACTCGGTATTACCGCAACGGGAAAAGATCTGAAAACTGCCAGAGCAAAGGCATATGAAGCAACCGAATGGGTTGATTTTGCCAATAAATATATGCGACATGATATCGGGAAAGCGATAGATGAAGCATAAAGACATATAGCAATGTAGAACAGGGGAATCAAATCAGAGGAGTCGGTATGAGAGGAAACAGGAAAAGACGTGGAATACTGCATGGTACATTTCTGGCATTGGCAGCAGCTGTGTTTTTGGCAATGTCTGTCGGAGGAACCAATGCATACGCATATGAGAATACGATCGGAGTTGTCAAAGAAGGAGATGCCAGAATCCGTTCATCATCTTCTACGGACAGTACCGTTCTTGCAAGTGTGCTTTCCGGGGACAGACTTGAGATCTGCGGCATGGAAACGGGCGCGGATGGGTATACTTGGTATAAGGTCTATGTTGACCGCAGTACGATCGGCTATGTCAGAAGTGACCGCATAACAGATACCGGAGAAAAGACCGGGGGCGTGACGGATGATCATGTGACGGGCAATGCAGGTCAGAATACGAATACGCCTCAGGATGATAATTCCCAGGATACCCCTCAGGATACAGTCATAGCAGAAGATCCGCAGGACACACCGGATGATATAGAGATACCGCAAGATACAACGGATCTTCCGGTGGATACAACACCTGTAGCTACTGTTGAAGGAGCGAAGTTACAATCCATCGGACTTGGCAGCAATGTGTCCATGACACCTGCTTTTTCGCCGGATGTGACGGAATATACGATTTTGGTAGACGAGAATACCACTTCGATTGCGGTATTCGGTGTTCCGGCAGAGGGTGCTTCCGTAACGGAAAATTACGGCTTTGACGATCTGAAGCGGGGCAGCAATATGGCAGTCATTACCGTACAGGCAGCAGATGGCACGACCAAAAGCTATTACTTTACGGTCAATCGCGGAGAAGCGAGTGCGGAAATCCATTATGCACAGCCGGGAACGGACGGAGAGGGAACGCAGAGCGGTCAAGCGGATGCGGCTCAGAATGCGCGTAAGGGCGGAAACAGCGGCTGGATCGTATTTTTACTGGTAGTGATCCTTGCGATGGCAGCAGTCATTGTGCTGATGGGGTTGCGTCTTCGGGATTACCGCAGGGAACTTTACGGTGAAGATCCGGAGGAGTTTCATCTGAAAGATGCATTACCGGATAACAGTGTATTCCGAAAAGTATTTTCGCAGAAAACCGAAAGGACCTTCGGAAGAGAAGAAAGAAAAACTCGCACAAGCCGTCTGCATGTGAAACAAGATCCGGATGAGGAAGATGATGCCTATGAAGCCGACGTATATGAAGATGACGATGTGTATGATGACGAGGATGTTCATGAGGCAGCTTCGGAAGAAACACAGGACTTTATGTATGATGTCAGACAGACCGCTGAGGATGCGGCTCAGATTCAGGACCCCGGCATGAGGTATCAGTCTTCTGATGAGCCTGATATTGAACCGGAGGATGATGAACTGGAAGACATCATGGAACGGAATGCGACGATCACGGATCGGGACAACGGAAAAGAAGTTTGGAAATCTGTCAATTTCATGACGCCGTCGGATGATCTGGAATTTGAGTTTATTGAACTTGAAGATGAAAACGAATAATATTTGAGCAGCATACAAGGGCTATTGCACGAAATAAAATCCTGCCTGCGTGCCGGCAAAACGATTATTTCATGCGATAGCCCATTTGATCTTATAGTAACGAAAGTTTGCTTTTTGTAAGCATCCCTGTATAGTTACAGGATCAGGAATTTGTAAAGCTCTGTCAGCAAAATGAGAAGGGTACCCACAGAACTGTCAGCTGCGGGCACGCTTTCGCTACACTTCGTCCGTAACGGTACATAAGGTGCCAAAATACGGCACCTAAGTACCGACGGACTCACAGTACCCGTAGCTGACAGTTTTGTGGGTACCCTTCTCATTTTGTTGACAAAGCTTCGCAATCACCTGTTTACAGGATGCATGGAAGGAGCAGGAAACACATGATCATAGAGATTGATTTTGAAAGTGATGAAGCGATTTATATGCAGCTTCGCAATCAGATTATCATGGGAATTGCCATGTCTGTACTGCATGAAGGTGATACACTCCCGTCTGTGAGACAGCTTGCGGATGAGGTCGGGATCAACATGCATACTGTGAATAAGGCATATAATATTTTAAAGCAGGAAGGATATCTTCGTGTCGATCACAGAAAGGGAACTGTTGTGTCTTTGGACAGGGATCGCATCGAAGCTTTGGAAGGACTGAAGAAACAGCTCAGACTATTGCTTGCGGGAGCCGCTTGTAAAAATATATCCAAAGAGGATATCCATGAGCTGATTGACGAAATTTATGACGAATACGGAGGACTGGAATAATGCAGCCAAAATTTACGGATAAAGCAAAGACGGCGCTGCATCTGGCAGCACGTACGGCAGCTTCTCTATATCAAAATTATGTGGGAACGGAACATATTTTGGTGGGACTTTTGCGGGAACGCACCGGAGTTGCGGCAAGGGTCTTATCGGATAACGGCGCCGATGAGCAGAAGATCATTGAGATGATTCGGGATCTGGTAGTGCCGGTCGGAACGACCATGCTGCGCGAGAAAGACGGATATTCTCCAAAGGCAGCAGAGATTCTGGAAGAGAGCCACAGACAGGCGGCACGCTTTGATTCGGCAGAAACAGGAACGGAGCATATCCTGCTTGCATTGTTAAAAGATGGCGATAATGTAGCAGTCCGGCTTTTAAATTCCCTCGGATTGAGTGTGCAGAAGCTGTATGTGGATCTGCTTGTTGCAATGGGCGAGGACGGGACACTCTATAAAGAAGATCTTGCAAACAGAAAACAAAAAGGTCGCGGCAGTAAAAAGGAGCAGGTCAGCGTTTTGAGCCAGTACAGCCGCAATCTGACGGAACTTGCTAAAAACGGCAAGTTGGATCCGGTAATCGGGCGTGAAAAAGAGATTCAGCGTGTCATTCAGATCCTCAGCAGGCGTACCAAGAATAATCCATGTCTGATCGGTGAGCCGGGAGTCGGAAAGACGGCGATTGCGGAAGGACTGGCACTTCGGATCGTAGCCGGAGAAGTACCGGATACCGTAAAGGGCAAGCAGGTGATGACACTTGATCTGTCCGGCATGGTGGCAGGTAGCAAATACCGCGGTGAGTTTGAGGAACGAATCAAAAAAGTGATTAAGGAAGTCATTCAGGAGGGCAATGTGCTGCTGTTTCTGGATGAGCTTCATACACTGATCGGTGCAGGAGGTGCGGAGGGAGCGATTGATGCGTCCAATATCTTAAAGCCTTCTCTGGCGAGAGGTGAGATCCAGCTGATCGGAGCAACCACGATTGCGGAGTATCGTAAATATATTGAAAAGGATGCAGCACTGGAACGCAGATTCCAGCCTGTTACGGTGGAGGAACCGACGCAGGAGGAAGCCATCGGCATCCTGATGGGAATTAAGGAAAAATATGAGGAACATCACGGTGTCAGAATCTCAGATGAGGCGGTCGTAGCAGCCGTGAAGCTGTCCGAGCGTTATATCAATGACCGGAATCTGCCCGATAAAGCAATTGATTTGATCGATGAAGCGGCAGCAGCACTTTCTCTGCGCGGAATGGAGCTTCCTCAGAATCTGAAGGATATGGAGGAAGAAATCGAACATTATAATGTCCTGATTGACCGTTCCCTTAAATTTGAGGCTTTTGCACAGGCAGGTGAGCAGAGGCGCGAACAGGAGCAGCTGATCAAGAAGTATCGCAGGGCGATGGATCGTTATCGTAAGAAGCAGCAGGAAAGCTGTCTGACGGTAACGGAACAGAATATTGCGGAAGCAGTGGCACTTTGGACCAAGATTCCGGTGAACAAACTGACGGAGAAGGAAAGCAGCCGTTTATTAAAGATGGAATCCATTCTTCATAAACGCGTCATTGGACAGGAGGAAGCAGTAACTGCAGTTTCCAGAGCTATCCGCAGGGGAAGGGTCGGACTGCAGGATCCGAACAGACCGATCGCATCTTTCTTATTCTTAGGACCGACCGGAGTCGGAAAAACAGAGCTGAGCAAAGCTCTTGCAGAGGCGATGTTCGGTACGGAGAATGCCTTGATCCGTGTGGATATGAGTGAATATATGGAGTCCCATTCGGTCTCCAAGATGATAGGTTCACCGCCCGGGTATGTCGGCTTTGAAGATGGCGGACAGCTTAGTGACAAGGTGCGCAGAAATCCGTATTCCGTGATTTTATTTGATGAAGTGGAAAAAGCGCATCCGGATGTGTTCAACATTTTGTTACAGGTGCTGGATGACGGTCATATTACCGATTCCAAGGGGCGCAAAGTAAACTTTAAAAATACGATCATTATCATGACCTCCAACGCCGGAGCTCAGCGGATCGTGTCACCAAAGAACCTCGGATTTGCGGCAGAGACTTCGGAAAAGCAGGATTATGAAAAGATGAAAGAAGGCGTCATGGAGGAAGTCAAGCGCCTGTTTAAGCCGGAATTCATCAACCGTATAGACGAGATCATGGTATTCTCTGCTTTAAATCAAAAGCATATGGAGCAGATCGTGACAATGCTTACCAGAAACCTGTGTGCCCGCTGTGAAAAACAGCTCAGTATCGAGCTGTCCGTAACACCTGCGGTCCGTGAATATCTGGTGAAAAAATATACCGATCTTAAGATGGGAGCAAGACCCTTACGCCGTGCGATCCAGACCCAGCTGGAGGATCCGCTTGCCGAGGAAATCCTTGCCGGAAACGTAAAACCCGGCGACAAAGTCTCCGCCTCCCTGCGTGATAAAAAGATTGTCTTTCTCGTAAAAAATACGGTAGAAAAATAACCATAAATAAGGTATAATGTACACATAGGCAATGAGCCATGCGTCGGCAGCTATAAGCAAATCGACTGCTCGCAGGCGAATTTGCTTATAACTGCCGACATAGGGCGAAGCCCGTGAATGAGGGAGCCGCAGGCGCCCGAATGTGCATGGCGGATATCGGATGCGTGAGAAGCAAATCGACTGCT
>JBJFCE010000099.1:8739-19698 GCA_051888775.1 Lachnospiraceae bacterium
AGGCGCCCGAATGTGCATGGCGGATATCGGATGCGTGAGAAGCAAATCGACTGCTTGCAGGCGAATTTGCTTATAGCTGCCGACATAGGGCGAAGCCCGTGAATGAGGGAGCCGCAGGCGCCCGAATGTGCATGGCGGATATCGGATGCGTGAGAAGCAAATCGACTGCTCGCAGGCGAATTTGCGGTATACAGAAAAATCAACAGAATTGATATAAATACAAAGGAATCAGGAGGATACAAAGATGGCAGTAGTAGAGCAGTTACTTCGTGCCGAGAGCGACGGTACAATCAGCTTTGGCAATCACAAGCTGGCAGCGAAGGCAAAACTGGAGGATTTTCCGCATGCAGGAGATCTGTATAAAGTAAAGACCTACCAGACGATGACAAAGCTTGAGAAGAACGGAATGTTTGTATATGAATCCGTACCGGGAACCAGCGTATTGAACTTTCAGGAGAACAGCGACGGTGTATCTTTTGTGGTAGAAGGCGATGAGGATGCCCAGATCACGGTCGGACTTGAAGATGATACGGAATATGAAGTGTTTATCAATGGTGAGAGTGTCGGTAAGATGAAAACCAATCTCGGAGGAAAACTGAATATGAGTGTGGAGCTTGCGGGTGCGGGAGAAGTAAAGGTAAAGATCGTAAAATAAGTGAGCATGTAAGTGCCGTATGAAGCTGCTGCTTCATGCGGCATTTTTCATATCAGGCACGATTCGTAAAAATGATATTGCCCAAAGTGCAATATCATAAATGAGTGTCTGACAGAGTTAGGAGTGAAGCAATGGCAAAGAGTAAATCAATGACCGCATATTTTTGTCAAAATTGTGGTTATGAGTCATCCAAGTGGATGGGACAATGTCCGGGCTGCCGAGAGTGGAATACCTTTGTGGAAGAGACAAAGGTGACCGGATCTGCATCAGGAAAGTATACTCAGGGAATGCATAATACAGCACACAGAAAGCCTGCAACACTTTCCGAGGTGTCCATGGAGCAGGAAGAACGGGTACAGACCGGAATTGCGGAACTGGACAGAGTGCTTGGCGGAGGTATCGTACCGGGATCGCTGACATTGGTCGGCGGCGACCCGGGGATCGGAAAGTCTACGTTATTATTACAGGTTTGCAGAAAACTGTCATTAACCAATAAAAAGATCTTATACATATCAGGGGAGGAATCCTTAAAACAGATTAAACTGAGGGCAGTCAGAATCGGGGATTTTTCAGACAGTCTGCTCTTTTTATGTGAAACCAATCTGGGTATCATTGAGGAAGTGATCCGTCAGACAGAACCGGAGGTCGTGGTCATCGATTCTATCCAGACGATGTACAGTGAGGAAGTCTCTGCGGCACCGGGCAGTGTATCGCAGGTACGTGAAGCAACAAATGTCTTTTTACAGATGGCGAAGGGCATGGGAATTTCTGTCTTTATCGTTGGACATGTGACAAAAGAAGGCACGGTTGCCGGTCCGAGAGTGCTTGAGCACATGGTGGATACTGTGCTGTATTTTGAAGGGGACAGACACGCTTCCTACCGGATCTTACGCGGCGTTAAGAACCGTTTTGGTTCTACGAATGAGATCGGTGTGTTTGAGATGTGTCAGGAAGGACTGGTAGAGGTTAAGAATCCGTCCGAATTCATGTTGAGCGGCAGACCGGAGGATGCAAGCGGTTCCGTGGTGTCCTGCTCGATGGAAGGAACAAGACCGATGCTTCTGGAGGTTCAGGCACTGGTATGCCGCAGTAATTTCGGAATTCCGAGAAGACAGGCGATCGGTACGGACTTTAACCGTGTCAATCTTCTGATGGCAGTTTTGGAAAAGAGAGTCGGAGTGCAGCTGTCCGATTGTGATGCGTATGTCAATCTGGCGGGTGGTATGCGGATCAATGAGCCGGCACTGGATCTTGGCATTGCGATGGCGGTCGTATCGAGCTTTAAGAATCGTGCGATCGATGAGCATACCATTGCATTCGGAGAAGTCGGGTTAAGCGGAGAAGTACGTGCAGTCAGTATGGCAGAGCAACGTGTGCAGGAGGCAAAAAAACTCGGTTTTACAACATGTATTTTGCCGGCAGCCAACAAGGATGTACTGAAAAAAGTATCGGGAATCAAGGTGATCGGCGTGAAGTCGGTAGCCGATGCGGTGGATCTGATATAAGGCAAAAAGGAGGTTATAGTATGAAAAATTTCGGCTTTGGATGTATGCGTCTGCCGATGAACGGCAGCGAGGTGGATACCGAGCAGTTTAAGCGGATGATAGACCGTTTTTTGGAAGAGGGCTTTACTTATTTCGATACGGCGCACGGATATCTGGACGGCAAAAGTGAAACGGCGATCAGAGAGTGCCTGACAGCGCGCTATCCGCGGGAACGCTACCAGCTGACCGATAAACTGACACAGAATTATTTTGAGAAGGAAGAGGATATCCGACCGCTTTTTGAAAGCCAGCTTGCGGCATGCGGTGTCACTTATTTTGACTATTATCTGATGCATGCGATGACAGCAGAATATTATCCTAAGTATGTTGCATGCCATGCCTTTGAGATCGCACAGGAATTAAAAGCGGAGGGAAAAATCCGTCATATCGGTATGTCTTTCCACGACAAGGCTCAGGTGCTTGACCGGATCTTATCGGAGCATCCGGAGATCGAGGTCGTGCAGCTTCAGTTCAATTATGCGGACTATGATGATCCGGGGATTCAGAGTTATGCCTGCTATCAGGTATGTGAAAAGTATCATAAACCCGTGATCGTCATGGAGCCTGTCAAGGGCGGCAGTCTGATCAATCTGCCCGAAGAGGCAAAGAAAGTACTGGACGATTTAAACGGCGGAAGCTATGCAAGCTACGCGATCCGTTATTGTGCTTCGTTCCCTCAGATCTTTATGGTATTGAGCGGCATGAGCGATCTGGCGCAGATGGAGGACAATATCAGCTATATGAAGGAGTTTGTGCCGTTTTGTGATGCAGAGTATGAAGCTGTGGAACAGGTACGGCGGATCTTAAAGGGACAGGACAGCATTGCCTGTACCGCATGCCGTTATTGTACGGCGGGCTGTCCGCGCAAAATCTCGATTCCCGATCTGTTTTCCTGCTATAATGCCAAGAAGCAGTATCAGGACTGGAACAGTGATTTTTATTATGGTGTTCATACCGCAGAAGGAGGGAAAGCGTCCGATTGCATTGCATGCGGCAAATGTGAGCATGTCTGCCCGCAGCATCTTCCGATCCGTGATTTATTGAAAGAGGTCGCGGTAGAATTTGAAAAATAAAAAAATTTAAAAAATGAAAAAAGTTTGTAACGAAACTGACTTTGCTCCGTCTAATCGGTGAAAAGGAGGTGAGATACGTTCATGGATACTGAAAAGCTGTATCGCCTGTATTATATGGAGGTCTATTCCTATGTCATGACCATAGTGAAGAACCGGGAACAGGCAGAGGAGATCACGCAGAAGACTTTTTATAAGGCAATGCTTTCCAAGTCGTCCTTCCGCAGGGAATCCGGTGAGCTGACATGGCTGTGCGCGATTGCGAAGAATCTGGCAATAGACGAACTGAGACTGGCAGGCAGATTCGGGGATACCGATGAAGAAGCCGCTGATCAGACCAATCTTGAGCAGATAGTGGAGGATGAAGACCAGGCACTCCGGATCCACAGGGTGCTTCACACGTTGGAAGAGCCTTATAAGGAAGTGTTTCAGCTGAGAGTATTCGGAGAGCTTTCGTTTCAGAAGATCAGTCTGATATTCGGAAAGACCGAGAACTGGGCGAGAGTCACGTATCACCGGGCAAGATTAAAGATTCAGGAAAGGATGGAGCAGTTATGAAATATGGATGTGATGTCATCAGAGATTTACTTCCGTTATATCAGGATCAGGTCTGCAGTGCGGAAAGCATGCAGATCGTAAAGGAACACTTGGAAGAATGTGAGGACTGCCGCAAAATCGCAGAGCAGCTTGCGGATGCCGGTGTGGAGCGTACCCTTCGGGAAGAATGCGAAGATGTGGTCGGAAAACATGTGAAAAAGGAGAAGAGGAGGTCCTTTCTCATAGGGATCAGTCTGGCAGCAGTGCTGATGATTCCGGTTGTTGTATGCCTGATCTGCAATATTGCAGTCGGACATTCTCTTGACTGGTTTTTTATTGTACTGACTGCACTGTTGGTATTTGCATCGGTTACGGTCGTACCGCTTGTTATTGAAGAAAATCGTGGGCTGGTCACGATCCTTGGCTTTACGGGAAGCCTGCTGCTCATGCTGTTGACAATCTGCATTTATGTGAACGGAACATGGTTCCCGATTGTGGCGGTCTCGGTATTATTTGGTCTGTCGGTTCTGTTTTTGCCTTATGTTGTGTGCCGGATTTCCAAAAATCATGCATCGTTTCATCATAAGGGTCTGATCGTTATGATTGTAGATACCCTGCTTTTATATGCCTTGATTTTTCTGTGTGGGGGACCGCTTGATATTAAGCTAAAAATCACAAGCTTTTGTCTCCTGCTACCGTGGGCGATGTTTCCGGTAATCCGCTATCTTCGGGCGGACGGACTGGTCAGAGCAGGAATCTGTACGATTCTCTGCGGTGCTTTTACGGCAGTTGTCAATGATGTGATCTCATGGATCATACAGGAGCCGGAGCAGGTAAGTCTGAAGTATGCGAATCTGCTTGACTGGAGCAATTGGCAGACGATAAACGGTAATATCTATATCTGTATTTTGCTTGTAACGGTCATAGTCGGCTTGGGACTGATGATTGGCGGTTTGATCAGAGGCCGAAGACGGAAAGTACACAACAAGAGGGAGATATAGAACAGAAAAAATAAAATTTGGAGGAATATAGATGAAAAAGTAGTTTCTGATTTTTGCCGTCATACTTTGTATCTTGTTAATGGGCTGCAATCAGTCTGATACATTTAAAGTAAAAACATCCGAACCCACGAATGAGTTCGGATGTTTTACTTTAGCAGGGGAAGAGGGATTCGAACCCCCGTGAACGGTTTTGGAGACCGCAATACTGCCGCTGTATGATTCCCCTATGAAATTATTCGGTATAGAACCGCCGAACTGTATTATAGCATAGGTGTATGTAGGATAGCAAGCCCTAATTTTTTCTTTTTCTGACACGTAAAGTACTTTAAAACAGGGAAGCGATGTGATAAAATGACCTAAAAGATTTATGGTATGGGTGAGGTTACAAGTTATGAAGTACACATTTGAAGCATCAATCGATAAAACGGAGAACGGCGGCACGATGAAGATTCCGTTCAATGTATGGGAGATCTGTAAGAAAGAAGGCGATGTTCCCGTTAAGGTACGGATCGGCGAAACCGTTTTCGTATGCAATCTGGAACCCGAGGGAAACGGTTATTATCGTATCCCGATTCAGGGAAGCATCTTACAGCAGTTTGAGATCGGAAAGGAATATCCGGTCACTTTCCGCATTACGAAGTCCAGTGCACAGGACAGCCCCTATAGTACATCCAATCCGATCCGGAAAATTGATAGTATGGATGTAATCATCCAGCCGCATGACGGTCTGTGCGGACAGTCTTGTGTGGCCATGCTTGCCGGAATCACGCTGGAGGAAGCAATCAACACGATGCACTGCGGTGAGTGGCAGGCGACGATTGATAAGATTGTCAGCGCACTGAATTATTTTGGCATTGATCATTCCGAAGAGATTATTTATACGAACGGCAAAGAGAATATTACATTGCCGAGGTGCTGTGTCATTTTGGAAAAGATGGGACGCTACAGCCACTATCTTGTTTACTTTGAAGGCAAAGGCTACGATTCCAATTTGGGAATTCTGGAGCATTATGATCTGTCGAAGATCAAAGGATATCTGGAGATTTACGTGTAGTATTTTGCGAAAGAATAGTCCGGAATGTGAAGCATTTCCAATGGGAAATGGTTTGCATCCCGGATTCTTTTTGGCTATGCATAGGGAGAAAATATGAAAGATTTAACAAAGGGAAAGCCGATCAAACTGATCCTGCAGTTTGCGATACCGGTTATGCTCGGCAACATATTTCAGCTATTTTATTCGCTGGCGGATACAAGAATCGTCGGAAGCTGTCTGGGAGAAGAAGCACTTGCCGCAGTCGGTTCGACCAGCTCTTTAAATAGTATGATTGTCGGATTCTTACTCGGTCTGACGAACGGATTTGCCATCATATCGGCAAGAAGCTTTGGTGCAAAGGATGAAAAGCATCTGAAAAGGGCGGTTGCTGCGACTTTTGAATTGGGAATCCTGACGTCTTTGGCACTTACCATAGTGAGTGTGTCATTCTTACCGCAGATACTGAAACTGTTAAATACTCCGGAGAATCTGATACCGCTTGCGGTCAGATATTTCCGGGTGATTTTACTTGGTATGACCGTTTCGATGTTATATAATGTCTGCTCCGGATTACTGCGGGCTATCGGTGATACGGTGACACCGCTGATCTTCCTGATCCTTTCCACGTTCTTAAATGTCGGCCTGAATTTGCTCTTGATCAAGGGATTCGGCATGGGCGTGGAAGGTGCGGCCTATGCAACGGTATTATCTCAGGGAATTGCATTTGTATCCTGTCTGATTTATCTGTGGAAGAAATACCCTATCCTGCATTTCGGAAAGGAGCAGCTAAAGCTGAGCGGGGAGCTGGTCAGGGAAATGTATGCGACAGGTCTTTCCATGGGCTTTATGGGATGTCTTGTCAACATCGGCTCCGTAGCGCTGCAAAGTGCGATCAATACGTTTGGAGACAGTATTATTGTAGCACATACGGCAGCAAGAAAAATTTCCGAACTGTTTATGCTGCCGTTCTCGGTATTCGGTATTACAATGGCAACCTATTGCGGTCAGAATAAAGGCGCAGGAAGGATAGACCGTGTCAGAAAGGGCTTGCTTCAAAGTATCCTGTTGGTCTGGGTATGGTGCCTGTTTGTCATTCTGGCGGCGTATACGGTAGCGCCGTGGATGATCAGAATGGTGACGGCAACGGAAAATCAGGAGATCATTGATACGGCATCACGTTATTTGAGGATCAATACGCCGCTTTATTTTATCTGCACGGTGATCTGCCTTGTGCGTAACGGCATGCAGGGAATCGGTGACAGTGTGACACCGATCGTATCAAGCTTTATCGAGCTGGTCGGTAAGGTGGTCGTGGCATTTTTACTGGCACCGCGCTTAGGGTATATGGCAATTATGATTTCCGAGCCGCTGACATGGATCTTTATGGTGATCCCTCTTCTCGTTATGATCCGAAAAGAATTGAAGACGGGAGGAAAGGCGAACGCATGACGGAAGAAGAAGTATTGCAAAAAAGACTGACGGAGCTTGCACAAAAATCATATCAGAACGGTATTTATACGTTTACCAATTTTTTGAGTCAGGCACAGCTTGAAATCTTCGGACAGATGAAGCAGGAGCTTTCTTATGCCGGTATCACGCTGTTTGGAGGCATGGAAGAGACAGAGCGGCAGGTTGTGCGTTTCGGATCTCAGGAACAGCTCGGTTACGAAGAAGCATTTCCGATCGTGTGTCTGGTCATGGAACCGTTGATCTTGAAGTTTGCGGATGAGTTGACACATCGCGACTTTTTGGGTGCGTTGATGAATCTTGGCATAGAGCGGGAATTGTTGGGAGATATCATTGTCAGGGAACGGACAGGATATCTGTTCTGTCTGGAGAGGATTGCACCCTATATCATGGAGCAGCTGGACCAGGTACGTCATACTCACGTCCGGGTATATGAGGCGAAGGAGCTTCCGGATTCGATCCACCCGGTGTTAAAGGAGCAGACGATCGTGGTGAATTCCGAACGTCTGGATGCGGTGATTGCAAAGCTCTATCATTTATCAAGAAGTCAGAGCCTTACTCTGTTTCGGGAGAAAAAGATCTTTGTGAACGGCAGACAATGTGAGAATAACAGCTATGTCTGCAAGGAGCAGGACAGCGTGTCTGTCAGGGGATACGGAAAATTCCTGTTTGCACAGATTCTGGGGACGACCGGAAAAGGGCGTCTGAGCATCCGGATTATGCAGTATGTGTGAGGCAAATGACGCGTGCGGAACAGTCGGATGAACAGTTGAATGAACAGAGCAGCCGGAAGGTTCAGAGATAAAGAGAGGAAGTAAAACATGGCAGAAATGAAAAATTTTAAGGAGCGCTATCTTGCAGGAGAGGTATCCTTTGAAGAAATTGATGATTACAGCTATGCGTGGGGCATGGGAGACGATGAGAGAACGCTTGCACAGTATCTTGGGTTAAACAGTGAGGAGGAAGATGCATGGATCAGCATCGGTGAGGATGCGTTAAAGGAACTGTTGGATCAGCAAAGATCACATGGGAGCTGCTTATGAGAATATTGCATACAGCGGACTGGCATCTTGGAAAAACACTGGAGGGACAGTCCAGATTAGAAGAACAGGGGCTTTTTTTACGGGATTTTGTGCGTATGGCAGAGGATGAGCGGGCAGATGTGATTGTCATTGCAGGCGATATTTATGATTCGGTCAATCCTCCGGCAAAGGCAGAAATGCTGTTTTATGATACACTGAAAAAATTATCTCCCAAAGGGGAACGTCTGATCATCGTTATTGCCGGTAATCATGATAATCCGGAGCGTCTGGTCGCGGCGGGACCGCTTGCGATGGAGCACGGAATCATCATGGCAGGACTCCCCGGTACCGTGATCCGCGTAGGAAAGTACGGAAAACATCGGATTACGGAAAGCGGAGCGGGCTATTTTAAAGCCGAAGTGGCATGTGCGGACGGCGTGAAGGAACGTCTGGTCTGCACCATGGTACCGTATCCGAGTGAAAAACGGCTAGCTGAGGTCCTTTATGAAGAGCAGGAGGACGAAAAGAAGGATGCCGAAGATTACGCTGTCAGGATGGACCGGATGTTTCGGATGTTAGAAGTGCATTTTGAAGAGCAGAGTGTGAATCTGATGTGTGCACATCTGTTTGCCATGGGCAGCATCAGTGCCGGATCGGAGAGAAGCCTTTCCCTAGGAAACAGTTATCTGATCGACGGTGCGCTGTTCCCAAAGAAAGCGGATTATATTGCACTCGGACATATCCATAAGCCGCAGAAGGTACCGCATACGGGCGGAAGGGCAAGATATGTGGGGGCACCGCTTCATTATCACAAAAACGAGGCAGCATATAAGAATGTATGCTTGTTGGCGGAGCTTCATCCGGGGCAGAAGCCGCAGATCACATCCATACCGGTTCCGGTATATAAACCGATTGAGATCTGGCGGTGCGACGGAGTCGAGGATGCTTTGAAAAAGTGTGAAGCACATCATGAGGATGCCTCCTATGTGTATCTGGAGATCGAAACCGACCGCTATATCCGCGAGGATGAAATGAAGGAAATGAAGCAGTGGAAGCAGGATATCATGGAGATCAAACCGATCCTGAAAAAAACGGATGCGAAAGAAAACGGATCAAAGGCGGTTGCGGAGCAGAGCATGGA
Organism: Lachnospiraceae bacterium; assembly: GCA_051888775.1. GTDB lineage: Bacteria > Bacillota > Clostridia > Lachnospirales > Lachnospiraceae > JBJFCE01. The sequence goes on from JBJFCE010000099.1 coordinate 18,210, forward strand.
AGAGTTATTCCGCAATTTTTACAGACAGGAAAAAGGAACGGAAGTTTCCGAGGAAACCCTGAAGTTGTTTTTGGAAATCGCAGGAGAGGAGCAGGAGCTTGAGGCCGATTGAACTGACAATCAAAGGAATCAATAGTTACAGCGAAGAACAGACCATAGATTTTCGGGAGTTGACGAAGGAAGGGATCTTTGGGATCTTCGGACCGACCGGGAGCGGCAAGTCTACGATTCTGGACGGAATTACGCTTGCCTTATATGGGGAGCTTGCGCGCAAATCCAAGAACTTTATCCATGTGGGAAGTGACAGTGCATCGGTCAGCTTTACTTTTTCCATTACCGAAAAGGAGACAAAGGTATACCGGGTATTTCGGACTTTTAAAGTAAAAAAAGAGAACGGCTACAGTGTGGCGGCAAAGGCAAGGCTGTGTGAGCTTGTAACGGGCGTGGAAGACGGAGAACAGGATGCGCAGGATGAGACGGAGGATGTCTGCCGGGAAGTGGTATTGGAAGACTCTATTTCCGGAGTGAAGGATCGTATTCAGAAGATCGTCGGTCTGGAATTTGATGATTTTACGCGGACGGTCGTACTGCCGCAGGGAAAGTTCAGCGAGTTTTTGAAACTGTCCGGAAGTGACAGAAATCAGATGCTGGAGCGTCTGTTCCACTTATATGATTACGGAATGGCATTGATCGATAAGGTCAAGCGGAAAACGGAACAGAATGATCTGTTGTATCGTGTGTGTATCGGAAAACTGGCAGAGCATGCAGGAGAAAACGAGGAAGCATATCAGTCGATGCGGGAAACTCTTTTACGCATCAAGAAAGAGCAGGAAGAAAATCAGAAAAAGCAGCAGCTTTTTTTGCGTGATTTTGAGAAAAATAAAGCATTGTGGGAATTGCAAAAGGAACTGGACGAAAAATTGGAGGAATACCGGATTCTGGAGCAGGAAAAGGCGGATGCCAAAGAAACAAAGCTTCGTTTAGAGGCGGCAGAAAGAGCTGCGATCGTAAGACCCTTTTGGGAACAGAAGAAACGGGCACAGACAGAATTTCAGAAGACCAATGAGCACTGCATCCGGTATGCGGGAGAACTGGAGCAGGAAAGGGAAAAACTGAAAGAATTGGAACAGTCTGCAGCCGCTGTCACAGAGCAAAAGTCAGCAGTAGAAAACGGCTATCAGGAGAAGCTGCGGAAATTGGAACGTGCCTGTGAACTGGAGCAGCAGCACAAGGAACAGTCAAAAAGGCTGGAAACACTGCGCATAGAGCTCGAAAAGCAGTTAAAAACGGGAGAGAGCATCGACCGGGATGCACAGGAGCAGGAGATATTTTTGCAGGAGCAGAAAGCTCTTTTGGCAGAGACGGAACGGGCATACTATGCGCATATGGAAGAAACGGTCAGAATGCATTTACATGAGCAGATGGAGCAGGAGGGAGTCTGCCCGATTTGCGGAAATGTATATCATGGGGAAAAATCCGGAGAAGAGGA
>JBJFCE010000099.1:19798-29137 GCA_051888775.1 Lachnospiraceae bacterium
GTCAGACAGAGCCAGCTTGAGGTCAGAACCGACATCGCAGCCAAACAAGGAACGTTTCATTCTTTGGAGCAGACCTGTGAAGAACAGAAAAATGAGTTATGTAAACTGATGGCGGAATGCGGAATCAAAGAAAATCCACAGCAATACAAAAAAGAGCTGGTGGCCGATTATCAGAATGTCTGTGTTTTGTATGAAAAGAGCAGGCGGGAGCTTGAAACGAAAAAAGCGCAGCTGACCGAGCTGGAGATCCGTAATGCACGTGAGCTTGCGAGAAAAGAGGAACAGGAAAAGACACTGCGGGATGCAAAAGAAGTTCTCGACCGGAAAATGGCAGAGCAAAAATTTGATGATCAGGAGCAAATAGAGCAGAGTATCTGGGAACCGGAACAAATAGAGCGGACAAGAGCGCAGCTGCAAAGCTGTGAAGAGCGCTATGGAAGAGTACTTCATGAGGTAGAGCTTCTGAAAGCAAAAACGGGAGATCAGAGACTGGATGAAAGAGCGTATGAAGAGATGCTTCAGACAAAGGATGAACTGGAAGAAAAACTGACATCCGGTGCGGAACAGATCGCAGTCTATACGGAACGGTTAAAGCAATTACAGGAATCCCTTGTGATCGTAAAGCAGTTAGAGGAGGAAAAGAAAGCACTGGAGCATAAAAAAGCAATTCTTTCCGAGCTCATGACACTTTTTAAAGGCAAGAAATTTGTGGAATATGTGGCAAGAGAGCGGTTAAACTATGTAGCAGGTGAGGCTTCCGAGACGCTGTTGGAAATTACCGGCGGCGTATTCGGACTGGAATTACGGGAAAGTGGTGAATTTGTCATCAGAGACTATAAAAACGGGGGCATTGCCAGAAATGTCAACAGCCTTTCCGGTGGTGAATTGTTTCTTGTATCACTGTCTCTGGCGCTGGCATTGTCCACACAGATCCAGCTAAAAGGAACCGCGCCGCTTGAATTTTTCTTTCTGGATGAAGGTTTCGGAACACTGGATGATAATCTGCTTGACACCGTAATGGATTCCCTGGACACCCTGCACCATGACCGCAGAAAGATCGGTATCATCAGCCACGTAGATGCCATCAAAGAACGCGTTCCGGTCAAACTGATCGTCACGCCTGCCAAAGCCGGAGAAGGCGGAAGCAGGATAGAGATTATGCGGTAGATGTTATGTTTCCGATCGTTTCCGGCAGAATGGAACTGCTTGCTTGGATTTTTCCAAAGAATTCTGTCATGCTTTAGGCTGAAGTGACCGTCGGGTCTCGCTCATGGAATGCTGCTTGGTTCTGCGGTCCTTGAAAAACGCCGGCACTTGGCGAGGTTCTTTCGAGCCTAGTGTCCGCTGCGCTTTTTCACGGAGCGAGAGCGTGCCGCAGAACCAAGCAGCATTCCATGAGCGGGACCCGACGGTCGCTTCCGGTTTAACCCATGACAGAATTCTTCGCAGAACCGATATTCCTTCTTGAAATTTTGACCTAAAAGAGTTACAGTATCGTTAGGGCTTTTTTAGAACGGCAAACAAATCATAGAGGTGAATTATGAAACAGATGACGTATGCTAACGTGAAAGTACATAATGAAATTGCGTTATGTTCCGTAACAAACCGTGAAGTAAAAGAAAAAATAGAAAAAGAATTTCTGAAGAATCGGATTTCGTATTGTGAGAAATGGGAGGAGCCGGGATTTCTGAGGCGTCTTCTCGGGAGCCGTCCGGAATGTACGATCTGTATCAATGAGATGCAGAAAGAAAAGGCAGAGGAGGTTTTCCATTCGCTAAACCTTGGGGATAAGGTAGAGATGATCGGGAAACCCGTAGAGAAAACTTATTTTTAGGAAACAGGGCAGCCATCAGACCGGCACACGGTTTGGGACTGCTTTTCTTTTTGATAAAAATCATATACAATGAAGAAAAAGAATGATCGGTAGGAACTGATCGGGAAAAAACCGCGGAGAGGTACGGATGGGACTGAAATTTTACTTTGGAGGCTCGGGAGCCGGAAAAAGCACAAGAATCTATCAGGATATTATAAAATGGTCGGTGAAAGAACCGCAGAGAAAATTTGTGGTATTGGTACCGGATCAGTTTACCATGCAGACACAGAAGGAACTGGTATGTCTGCATCCGGACTGCGGTATCATGAATATCGACGTGCTCAGTTTTGGGCGTTTGACGCACCGGATTCTGGAGGAGGTCGGCGGAGAGAATATTCCTGTGCTGGATGATACCGGAAAAAATCTGGTGCTGCGCAAGGTTGCGGCGATGCAAAAGGAGCAGATGCCTGTGATCGGTGCGAATCTGAACCGGACCGGTTATATTCATGAAGTCAAATCCGTGATTTCGGAATTTATGCAGTACGGAATCTCACCAAAACAGGTGGGCGAAATGGCAGAGCAGTCTGAAAAGCGCGGTGTGCTGTGCGCAAAACTGAAAGATCTGCAGCTGCTGTATCAAAGCTTCCTTGATTATATCCAAGAGAAATTTATCACATCCGAGGAATCTCTGGATCTGTTGTGCCGTTCTTTGTCAAAATCGAAATGGATCAAGGATAGCGTCGTTGTATTTGACGGTTTTACGGGATTTACACCGGTACAGAACCGTGTCATTCGGGAATTGATAATGTTATGTAAACAAGTGTGCGTTACTGTGATTGTTGATCCGGCAGAAGATCCATATCAACTGGACGGAGAACAGCGACTCTTTCATTTGAGTAAAAAAACAGTAAACTCTTTATGTAAACTTTGCGATCAGGCAGGTGTACAAAGGGAGACGGATGTATTTTTGCCGTCGGCGCCGGTATTCCGGTATCGTGAGAAGCCCTGTTTTGATTATCTGGAGCAGAATCTGTTCCGGTACGGGAGAACCCCTTATGAGGCTTTGCCGGATCGGATTTCCTTATACAAGCTGGAAAATCCGGAGAGCGAGGTTCGGTTCGTCTGTCACAGAATCCGAGAGCTGGTCCGTACAGCGGGGATACAGTACCGTGATGTTGCGGTTGTGACTGGGGATCTGAACCGATATGCGGATCTGTTGCGGGATGAATTTTCCGAATATGGGATTCCATGCTTTATTGATCAGACAACCGGGATCTTATTGAATCCTTTTGTAGAGTATATCAAAAGCGCCGTTCAGGTGCTGTTAAAGCAGTATTCCTATGAAGCGGTGTTCCACTATTTGCGAAGCGGTATGACCGGAATCTCCATGGAGGAAGCGGACAGACTGGAGAATTATGTGCGTGCGCTCGGTATCCGGGGAAAAAAGCAGTATGATTGTCTGTTTACCAAGCATACGGAGGAAACCGGAGGAGACGGAGAGAAGTTGCAGGCTTTAAATGATATCAGGGAGCGTTTTGTTGCTTCCCTTGCGGTATTGCATCAACCGGCACAGACGATGGCGGAGCGTGTAAATCTTCTGTATGATTTTATCGTGCAGGCAGGAATTGAGGATAAACTGCAACAGTATGAAAAGCAGTTTGCAAAAGCAGGGGATACGGTTCGGGAAAAGGAGTATGCACAGATTTACCGGCTGGTCATGCAGCTTTTGGAGCAGATGATCGGTTTGCTCGGAGATGAAAAGCTGTCATGGAAGGAGTTCTATGAGATTCTGGAGGCCGGGCTTTCCGAGATGAAAGCGGGTGCGATTCCGCAGAATGTGGACCGGGTCGTGTGCGGCGATATCGAAAGAACGAGACTGAGTGAGGTGAAGGTGCTGTTTTTCATCGGTGTGAATGACGGTATCATACCGGCGAGCGGTACAGGCGGCGGCATGATCTCGGATCTGGACAGAGAGTTTCTGCATCAGGCAGATTGGGAGCTGGCACCGACCCCGAGACAGAAGATGTATACGCAAAGACTGTATCTGTATATGAACCTGACCAAGCCGACGGAGCATTTATATATGACCTATGCGGCGGTCGGAAGCGACGGCAAGTCGGTTAAGCCGGCTTATTTGATCCAGACGATGCAGAAGATGTATCCGAAGCTGTCTGTGTTACATGAAATGAATACAAAAGAGCTTGCCTATGCCCAGTCCGGACAGGATGCAGTCAGGATCTTTGTTCCGATGCTTCGGGATTATGCTGCAGGACTCTATGATACGCAGGAGGAAAAGGAGCAGCAGGTATTTTTGCTGTATCATATGTTTCAGGAGGATGAGCAGAATCGAAAGCTTGCAGATACGCTGCTTCGGACGGCTTTTTACAGCTATCGGAACACACCGCTCGGGAAAGCGATAGCCGAGGCATTATACGGTACGCTCATAACGAATTCGGTCAGCCGGATGGAATGCTTTGCGGCATGCCAGTACAGGCACTTCATGGAATATGGGCTGCAGTTAAAGGAACGGGAAGAATTTGAGATCACAAGCCGGGATATGGGAACATTGTATCACGAGCTTTTGAGCCGCTTTTCGGAAGGACTTACGGCGCAAGGGCTGTCATGGAAGGATTTTACAAAAGAGCAGGGAGAAGCAATTCTGGAGGAAGCGATCCAAAGCTATGCGGCGGAATATGAAAAGAGTATCTTATATAGTTCTGCCCGTAACGAATACACGATCCATATGCTCAGGCAGGTGATGGGACGTACGATTGAGACGCTGCAGTATCAGCTGAAAAAGGGTGTCTTTTCTCCAAAAGGATTTGAACTAAGCTTCCAGACGCTGGAAGATCTCGGAAGCGTGAACTTCCAATTGTCCGGTGAAGAACGTGTACGGCTGAAGGGAAGGATCGACCGGTTGGATCTTTGTGAGGATGCCGATCATGTGTATGTGAAAGTGATCGATTACAAATCGGGAAAGAAGGATTTTGACCTGATCTCGGTATATCACGGTCTGACATTACAGCTTGTGTTGTATATGAATGTTGCGCTGGAACGGGAAGCCAAGCTTCATCCGGACAAAAAGATCGTACCTGCCGGGCTGTTGTATTATCGCCTGGACAATCCGATCATTGAACGCGAAGAAGCGATGGAGGAGGAAGCGATCAATCAGGCGATCCACAAGGAACTGCGTATGGCAGGCATTGTCAACGCCGATACGGATGTGGTGACTAAAATGGACGGAACAATAGCAGGAGGCGGCAGATCGGATACCATTCCGGTACAGATCAAGGCGGACGGAACGATGGCAGCAGCCTCTAAAGCATATCCAGAAGAGGCGCTTGAAACAATATCGAATTATGTAAACTGGAAGATCAGGGATATTTCTCATGATATTTTACAGGGAAAGATAGAAAAGAATCCTTATGAATATAAGGAGCAAAATGCCTGTGAGTATTGCAGGTATCGGGAAGTATGCGGCTTTGACGAGACACAGCACGGATACGGGTATCGAAAGATTACCGATACGGACGAGCAGGAGATTCTTTGCAGGATGCGGCAGACTGACTGATCGTCCGTATTGCAGATGCACCGGAGCGATTCGCAGTCCGCTTGGAAGGAAATAGGGAGGAATATATGGAATATACGATAGACCAGCAAAAGGTGATCCGCCTGCATCACAGGAATCTGCTTGTATCGGCGGCAGCCGGTTCCGGAAAGACAGCGGTGCTTGTAGAACGTATCGTGCAGATGCTGCTGCAAAAGGAGCATCCGGTCGATATTGACCGCCTGCTTGTCGTGACATTTACCAAGGCGGCAGCGGCAGAGATGCGTGAGAGGATCAGTATTGCAATTGAAAAGCAGCTGACGGAGCAGCCGGAGAATGAACATCTGGAAAAACAGGCTGCGTTGTTGCACCATGCCCAGATTACGACGATTGACAGCTTCTGTCAGTCCGTGCTTCGCAATAACTTTGACAGAATCGGTCTGGATCCGGGCTTTCGTGTGGCGGATCAGAACGAAATCCGCCTGATGAAAGAGGATATTCTGGAGGAACTGTTAGAGGAACATTTTGAAGCGGGAGAGGAAGCGTTTCTCAACCTGATCGACGGTTATCAGGGAAAGGGAAGGGATGGCAGGATTGAAGATATTTTGCTGGATATCTATGAATATGCCCTGAGCTTTCCGTGGCCGAAAGAATGGCTGGAGGGCTGTGTGGCACACTACCGCATAGCGGATGCGGCGACACTGGAACAGGAACCGTGGATGCAGGATCTGTTAGAGACTGTCAGACAGAAGCTTTCAGAGCTTACCATACAGTTACAGGAGGCGCATAGCCTGTGCCTTAAGCCGGAAGGTCCTCTTGCGTATGAAAAGACCATTCAGGAGGATGAAAACCAGCTTGTCCTTTTGTGTGAAAAGAAGACCTATGACGGGCTTCGGAAAGGGCTTTGTGAACTGCAAAAGGGAAAGCTTTCGGCAATCCGTTCCGGCAGTTGCGATGAAGTACTCAAAGTGCGTGTTGCAGACATACGAAAGAAGGTCTATGCAGAGCTTGAAAAGATCAAAAAGCAGTATTTTGCACTTTCTTTGGAGCGTTTATGTGAGATCTTACAGTTGTGTGCGCCCACTGTTGAGACGCTGGTGTCACTGGTGCTTCAGTTTGATGAACGTTTCCGGGCGCGCAAACGGGAACTGAATACAGTCGACTTTTCCGATATGGAGCATATGGCATTGGAGATTCTGTTGGAAAGAGATGGAGAGCGTATCGTTCCGACGCAGGCAGCACTGGATTACCGTGCATGCTTTGAAGAGATCCTGATCGATGAGTATCAGGACAGCAATATGGTGCAGGAGCTTTTGTTGCAGAGTATATCAGGAGAGGATGAGGGCAGACCGAACCGTTTCATGGTGGGAGATGTAAAGCAGAGCATCTATCGTTTCCGTCTGGCGCGTCCGGAGATCTTTTTGGAAAAATACGAAGCATATTCCGGTGAAGACAGCAGTTTCCAAAAGATCGATCTGCATCAGAACTTCCGAAGCAGAAAGGAAGTCTTATCCTGCGTCAATGAGATCTTTTATCGGATCATGCGCCCGCAGATCGGGCATATCCGCTATGATGAGCAGGCAGCATTGTATCCGGGAGCAGGATATCCGGAAGATACCCATACGGATAATACAGCGGAATTGCTGTTATTAGAAGAAAATGCAGAAGAAAATACGGAAGCACTCGACAGAAAAGGGCGCATTGCAGCGGAGGCTCGTCTGTGTGCCGGAAGGATCAGGGAACTGGTAGGGCATGCACAGGTAACGGAGCGCAGAAAGAATCCACAGACAGGGGAAGAAGAGACCGTACTGCGGCCGGCACAGTACCGGGATATCGTGATCCTTCTTCGGACTGCGGGAGACTGGTTTGATATCTACAGGCAGGTGTTTGAGGAAGAAGGCATTCCGGCATATGTGGCGACAAAAACCGGCTATTTTTCGGCGGCGGAGATACGGACTGTTTTTAATTATCTGAAGATTCTGGATAATCCCCTTCAGGATATCCCTATGTATGGAGCAATGATTTCACCGATCGGCGGCTTTACTGAGGAAGAAGTTGTCAGATTAAAAAGCGGAAAGCATACATATCTGTATGAGGAATTGCAGGAGGCGGCAAATAACAGCGTTGATGGGGAATTGCAGCAAAAAGCGCAGGCATTCCTTGCACAGTATGCACATTTCCGTGCCTGTATGCTGTATACACCGATCCATGAGCTTTTGCGGATGATCATACGGGAGACGGGATACGATAAGCTCGTGGAAGCGATGCCCGGGGGCAGCAGGAGAAAAGCAAATCTGGAGGCACTGATCGATAAGGCGGTTGCCTATGAGCAGACGAGCTTCCACGGACTGTTTCACTTCATGCGCTATATCGATCATTTGAAAAAGTATGAAGTGGATTACGGAGAAGCGGACCTTGCGGACGAAGGCTCCGATCTGGTACGCATTATGACTATTCATGCCAGCAAGGGACTGGAATTCCCGATCTGCTTTGTCTGCGGAACGGGAAAACTGTTCAATATGCAGGATGAGAGAAAGCCGATCGTGACCAATCTGTTGCTTGGTATCGGATTGGATTATGTAAATCCGGTAGAGCGCACGAGAACGAGGAATCTGTTTAAAAATGTGATGAATCTAAAGGAGCATGAAGAAAATCTTGGCGAAGAACTGAGAGTGCTGTATGTTGCCCTGACGCGTGCGAAGGAAAAGCTGATCATAACAGGAACCGTAAAGGATTATGAAAAGAGAAAGCAGGAGTATTCGGACAGGCGGATGCTGTCTGTTGAGTCACAGGAGAGTGCAGATGCAGAAGATCAGATTCCGGCACCTCTCCCGGTGCAACTGATCCGGGATGCAAAATGTATGCTGGACTGGATTCTGGCAGCCGTTTATGTGGGCGGTATTGATGAAAAGATTCTGCAGGTATGCTATAGGAATGCTGCAGATCTTGAGGGTATGCAGATCAAAGCGCAGGTGCAGGAGCAGCTTCGTTATAAGCGGCTGTTAGATTCGGAAAAAACAAATGCAGCACTGGAGGAAGAACTTCGTTCAAGGTTTGCGTTTTCTTATCCGTACCGGCAGTTGGAAAAGCTTTACACCAAGACTACGGTATCGGAGTTAAAGCTTGCAGCATTGGAGGAAAGCAAAGAAGTGACCGAAACGGCAGCACTGCTGTTTCCGGAAACACAGACGAAGGAATATGTACCGGCATTTCGGGAAGCTCAGGAAAAGGGCGGGACGAACCGAGGAAATGCGTATCACAAGGCAATGGAGCTGCTTGATTTTACCATGGCACCCGAGGAAAACGAAATCCGCCGCTATCTGGAAGGGCAGGTGGAAAGCGGTACGCTGACAAGCGACTATCTGGAACTGTTACGAATGGACCGACTGTCCCGGTTTTTACAAAGTCCGCTGGCGAAGCGGATGGCGCAGGCACAGGAAACGGGACGGCTTTACAGGGAGCAGCCGTTTGTGTTCGGTCTTCCCGCCAATCGTCTGAAGTCTGAATTTCCGGAGACGGAGACGATCCTGATACAGGGGATCATCGACGTGTTCTGGGAGGAAGCGGACGGACTGGTTGTATTAGATTACAAGACAGATCGTGTAGATACGCCACAGGAGCTGATCGAGCGGTATCATACGCAGCTTGATTATTACGCGGAGGCATTGGAGCGCCTGATGCACCGTCGGGTAAAGGAGAAACTGATCTATTCGTTTGCACTCGGCAGGCAGATCATACTGCCCTGACAATTATTTTTAATTTTGTCCTTTTTCGGAATTATGTTCCCACTGAATAACGATGTATAGTTATCAGTAGCATGAATAGTCATTTCATTCTATATTATTAAATGGAACCTTAAGAAACAAATTGAAAAATCGGAATTTGTTGAATAGCTTATTTCTATTATTGTAACAGAAGAAGGAAAACTGAATGAATACGAAAAGACTAATAAAATATCTTTTGTTAACATACATAATCA
>JBJFCE010000100.1:0-3975 GCA_051888775.1 Lachnospiraceae bacterium
GAAGCCAGTATAGCATGCACTATCCTGATAGTATAGAATGAACACCCCTAAAAATCGTATAAACCTATTCGCTGTTTAAGGCTTTAACAATATACTATATAAGAGTTGTCACATAAAATTAATAGCCAGTCCGTATGTCGACTTCCTTGGCAAAACCCATCTCATGGATTACAACTGCCATCCCCATAACGAGCCTTGTAAGTTCCTTCATCAGCTCCAGAACCTCTCCCATCATCTTTCGTTATTATTGTATTTTTATTACTATTAGATTATAATAAATTAACTCATAAAACAAAAAGAAGAGGAATAAATTATGACCAAAAAAGAAAAAATATTACGCATAGCTGTATATATCATACTAATAATCGCCATATTGGCAATTTTAATTCCGGTAATTATTGGTGCAGGTTACACCTACCCTTGTGAAGATGATTTCGGCTATGAAGCGGGAGGAAAAATATACGCCAATCGATACGGAAATTTGTTGGGTGCCTTAGTTGGTGCCTATGAATATTATGTTGGTTGGCAAGGAACTTATGTTCCAAACTTTTTATTATATTTTATCCGCGCATATGATAGATGGAACATCATTGGTTTTCATCTGGTTATGATTCTTGTTCTTCTACTGTTTGTATGGGCAGTATTCTTATTAGTAAAAACACTTACAAAAGATAAAATGAGTATGCTCATATTGGTCCTGACTACCTATATCATAATCTTTAATTCTTCCAAGACCGGATTGGAAAAAGAGTTCTTCTATTGGTATACGGGTGCGTTGACTTATCAATTAGAATTTGCGCTTTCCTGTATTACGCTCGCACTTGCACTTCGATTGAAAAACGAAGAAAACAAGAAACAATTATATTTCCTAACGGTTACCAGTATCATTACCGGTTTTCTCGCCAGTGGTGGCACACTGGAAGTGGCATCCTTTAATTGCTCATGGCTACTGCTTGAGTTGGTTCTGTGTTATAAGGAAATTCCCCGAAAAAAGATTATAGCAGCTCCTTTTATCTCATCTTTCATAGGTGCATTGATCAATGCTTGTGCAAAGGGAAATTTTACCAGAAGTAATCTTACGATGGGTGGCATCAATTATAGTATTCTGGATGCAATAAAAGATACATTTTCATGCTGGCGATATGAATGGAACTCAATATTTGATAACAAATTTTTAATTGTGCTTTTTTCACTTATTTTCATCGCATGCCTAATATGTAAAACACAAATATTCCAAAAGGGAATTTCTACCGGAAAAATGCTTTTGCTGATACCTGCAATATTTTTAATTCAGTATTTTACTGCGTTTCCTGTCATTCTTGGTTATCATGGCAGCGCTCTCATTTATTGCCGGACAACATATACCTATGAGCTTTTAACAAAATTAACATTACTATTTGGCTTAATTTGCTTTGCCCAGTGGCTGAGAGAACATACAAAACATATACTCGTACCAATCGCTACAGCCTTGATCGTTATAATTTTGGTGATACCCGGTAACAATATATTAAAAGATATTTCGAACGGCTTCTCATATCAAGCGGCAAAAGAACTGCATAATGGAAGCATACAAGCACTTTATGAGTTTCGGCTAAATATACTATCACTTCTTGAACAGAGTGAAGAAGGTACAGATGTCTATCTGAAAGTGCCAATGGTTCCCCATTCCAATATTATGTACGGAATGGGAATTACAACAGATCCTAATTGCAATTGTAACCATTCAGCTGCAAGGTATTATGGCTTTAACTCTTTAATCATTGAGTATTCAGATAAATATACGTTTTCTGATTTAAAGTATGACTAAAAATCTTAATGGGATTTTATACATTAAAAAAGAGCCGGATCCGTTCATACAACGAACAGATCCGGCTCTTTTCAATCACCTGTTTACTGTTTGAATACGCTGATCGCCTCATTCAGATTATCAGCCAATGCCTTCATCTCACCTGTTTTTTTACTAATGTCAACAATGGAACCGCTCATGGTCTCAACAGAAGCCGTAACCTCCTGGTTCGTTGCTGCATTTTCTTCCGATATAGAGCTCAACTCGGACATATTTTCAACAATATCATTCTTTACGCTGTCGATGCTTTCCGTCATACTGCCGATTACCTCTATTTTCTGGATGGAAGCCTCGATCTCCTGATTCAATGTCTCAAATTTTGCCTGTGTATCAGATATCTCTGACTGCTCTTTTGCAATAATCCGTTTAATATCATTTGCCAGCGATACGCTTAATGCAGACTGTTTGATCATATCGTCCGCAAGTGCTTTAATGATATTCGCACTCTCTCCACTCTGTTCACTTAACTTCTTGATACTCTCAGCAACTACCGCGAAGCCTTTTCCTGCATCTCCGGCATGAGAAGCCTCTATACTTGCATTTAGGCTCAATAACTGCGTCTCACTGCTTATGTCGCTGATCATCTCAACCGTCTCTGTAATCTTGGAAATCGTCTGGTTCGTTAACTGAATCTGTGCCGCAATACGTTCAACAGCATCCACAGACTCCGTACTGCTCTCCAATACTCCGTTGATGCTGACTTCCGCTTCGTCACTCGCCTGCTTGATCACAGAAGAACTGGTGCTCAGGTTTTCAACATTGCCGGTAATATCATTAATACTCTGTCCGATATTGACCACTTTTGCATTAACGTCCTGCACATTGCCGGCCATATTGACTGCTCCCGAAGATAACTCGGCAACGGCACTTGTGATCTGATCGGTTCCTCCTGCAATATGATTACTTAATTCATCAACCTCATCCACACTGCCTGACAATGCCAATGCCGTTTCTCTTACATTGGAAACCGTACTGCGCAGGCTGCTCTGCAGCTTTTTCGTAGAATCGATTATACGGCTTGTTTCATCAATAACACTTTTGATCTGAATATCCTGACTTAAATCTCCGTTCGCAAAAACTTCCAGACTGTCCGCTATTTTGCCGAACGGCTTCTTTACGATTCTGGCAAGGACGATAATGATAATGGTAAATACCACAATATTGATCGTTCCGATAACCATGAATTTTTGGAATAACTCATCAGCTACGGTTTGTACATTTTCTACTGTTTTACCGGCAAATGCCATACCGATAACATTCCCATCCGCATCCTTGATCGGTGTATAATATGCATAATACTCTTTATTATTGATATTGACATTATCACTAAAGAGAGTATTCCCATTTGTGATCACCTCAGCCGCCACAGTCTCATCGGCCTTTGTTCCTTCGATCCTGTTCCCGGCAGCATCCCTGATGGAAGACAACGCTCTGGTATCACCGACAAATAAAGTAAGCTCAATATTCTTTTCCAAAAAGCTGTCGATATAGGTTCTGTCTTCTGAGATTTCTTCGTTATTGACTAATTCATGTTGATAATAATTTGCCAGATTTTCCGATGCGATCTGAAGCATTGTCTCTGTATCTTTTCTTAAATTACTCTTCAGAAACTCACACGCCATTGTATCAACAATGGTTACGGATATAATTAACGGGAGCATACCAAACATTAACAATATCCTCATGAAATTCAGTTTTTTCTTTTTCTTTTTCATTTCTAATCCCCCTTATCTGGTGTTTTTCTTTCCCCGTTTAGCTTACACTTGTTGGATTTTTCAATATGTTATTATATCGTCCATAATATGCAAATATTTTATCTGTATTATATTACTTTTTAGAGAAAATTGCTATATTTTTTAGATATTTTCGCAAAAATAGTTATTATTATCATTATAAATGTATAGTTTCATGTACACTTTTCCGCATGTCGAATACTCTCTTTCGGACAGCGGAAAAGAGCTTTATCCTGTTTTTTATGAAATGGCTCTTTGGAGCAGCCGTTATCTGTAAATCAGACCTGTGTTTCCTTCGGGCAGCTGAGAATCACCCTGCCTTCATGATATTCTACCTGCATCCGGTTATCGCTAAGCCCCATCTGCTGCAACATTTCCCGGGGAATCTGTACCCGT
>JBJFCE010000100.1:4075-28337 GCA_051888775.1 Lachnospiraceae bacterium
CCGGTTATCGCTAAGCCCCATCTGCTGCAACATTTCCCGGGGAATCTGTACCCGTCCTGCCTTGTCCATGATCACATACTCTTCCTGCGTTTCTTCCGTACTCCAGTCGAAAGAAGCCTCCTTCAAACGATCCGCATACTTTTCTTTTAAGATTCGCTCGCTGCTGATCTTACCGTCACGAATTGCCACCACGCGCTGTACTTTTTTGGACAGGGCAATATCATGCGTTACGATCAGAATCGTCTGCCCGCCCGCATGAAGTTCCGAAAAAATATCAAAGATCATATTTGCTGTTTTACTGTCCACGCTTCCTGTCGGCTCATCCGCCAGCAACAGACCGGGAGAATTGGCAAGCGCGATCGCGATCGCAATCCGCTGTTGCTCTCCTCCGGACAGCATGCTCAGTCTGCTGTGCTTTCTGTGGGACATGCCTACCAGTTCCAACAATTCCAATGCCTTTTGACGCTTTTTATGTTCCCCTGAAAGATTCATCGGCAGCATCACATTTTCCAATGCTGAAAGATACGGGAACAAATTGCGTGCATTATTCTGCCAGACAAAACCCACCGTATTCCGTTTATAATAAACCAGTTCTCTGTCACTCATCGTAAAGAGATTTTTGCCGTCTACCGTCAGGCTTCCCGCACTGGGGCGGTCCAGACCGCCGATCATGTTTAAGAAGGTCGATTTCCCGCTGCCGCTGTTTCCGATCAGTGCGGTCAGTTCTCCCCGCTCCACTGTCAGATCCAACCCCTGCAGTGCCAGAACCTCTGTCTGCTTTGTCTTATAAATTTTGACCAGACCCTCTGCCTGTATCATTACTTCTGACATATCTGTTCTCCATCCTGCAGTTCGACGATCACATCTCCTGCATCCATCAGTCCGACATCATGCGTTGTCATAAGAATCGTTACTTGTTCCTGTCTTGTCATGCGCTTGAACAGCTCCGTGACCTCTGCGGCCATGGCACTGTCCAGCTCTGCGGTCGGTTCGTCCGCCAACAGGATCCGCGGTCTGTGTGCGATCGCGCGTGCTATGGCAACTCTTTGCTGCTCGCCGCCCGACAGTTCGGACGGCATATGCGTCATACGGCTGCCCAATCCGACCATTTTCAGGCATTCTTCCACGCGTGCTTTATGATTTCCCTTGATTCCCGCCATTCTCATAGCGTACTCCACATTTTGGTATGCATTCATCGTTGGAATCAAAGACACCGACTGAAAGACAAAACCAAACTGCGTCCTTCTCAGGCTTTCCCTTCTGCGCTCCGAAAGTACTGTAATATCCTGACCGTCCAGAAGGATCTTTCCTCTTGTCGGATAATCCAGCGCGCCGATCAGATTCATCAACGTCGTCTTTCCCGATCCGGACTTTCCCCGAAGAATCGTCAGATGACTTTCCGGCACATTCAGATTGATATTGTTCAATGCCCGCAGGGTACTTCCGTTTATGGTAAAGTCCCTGCCGACTCCTATGATTTCTACTGCTGCTTTCATCATTCTTCACCCAATTTCAATGCTTTGGTTATATTCAGCTTCCATACGATCACCGCCAGCACGATCAGACACACTACCATTGTGACGCCCACAACTCCGTACAAGCGGATCATATCCGATTTCTGTGTGATCAGCGTCAACGGCAATACCTGATTTGTCGTGGCATAGGCTGTCTGTAAAATCGGCACATACAGCCGGTATGCCACGGTACCGATGCCGATTCCTGCAAGAACTGCATATCCTCCGGAAAACAACTGCTCATTGATCAGCATATGCAGTACTTCTTCCTTATGCATACCGAATGCCCGCAGGGCGCCGAACATCAGCTCTCTGGAACGAATAGACATAATCCAGTAGATCAGATATCCTGCCGCACACAGAAGGATCATTACGATAAAGCTCATGGTAAGCACGCCGTTCATACCCTGTAGCAGCGGATCCTCAATCACCTTCTGCGTTTCCACTGTTCGGTCCACATACATCTTTAACGGAACTTTATATTCTTTCACCCATCTATAAAAAGCATCCGTGCCTTCTTCGTCATTCATATCGATCCAGACCTGATAAGGCTTTAATCCCCAAAACTGCTGCAGATTCGACAGATGCGCCACGATCATATAGTTATCGTTTTCCTTAATCTCGTTATTCTTATCCAATGTCACAGACTTTGGCTCATAGGTCGGCCAATAATCAAAGAAACCGACGATCACTCCGCCCGCACTTTCTCCCTGTCCGTTGCTGAAGGAAACATAATCTCCCTCCCGGTATCTGAGCACATCATGAAAATTTGCAGAGACCAGGATTCCGTTTGCCGACACTGCCAGATCATTTAGATATTGATAATACGGCTGCTCAAGCAGCGCATCCTCCACCATGGTCACCTGCCCAAACTCCTTGGTATGGATTCCCATGATCGTCACGGTACTCTGTTTGTTGGCACTTCCGCTGATATAGCCCCGTTCATCCACATAAACCTTGGTATAATGCTCTGCCCCTTCCAGCATTTCAAAGCGCCCGTAGTCCGGCTCGTAATATTGGAATTCGATGGAAGGGTCCATACGGGTCAGCATGGAGTTGTCCTCCCATACCTCCTGCATAACGATATCCGCACCCTTAAGATATTCCGTATTGTTCAGTGTATTCTGCTGAATCGTCCGGGCGGATACCGCATTGAACATACCAAGCGAAACCGTTAAAATCATGAACAGCATGATATACTGCTGCCTGCGTCCGTTTTTTACAATCTCACGAAAGGATGCATACATTGCGGGCTTCCATCTGTTTTTTCCGATCAGATAGATTCCGTTGACAATCCATGGCTGAATGCGCAAAAACAGCATTCCCATTCCCAGAATAAACAAGGAAGAGCTGACATACAAAAGCGGGTCCAATGCTTCGCCTTTCAGCGCGCTTTGCAGCAGGCTGTCCGTATGCTTGGAATAATTGTAATACCCATACAGGGAAATTCCGATAAAAATAAGATCCAAAAAGCAGACTTCCCACCATGCTCTCTTTTTCAGCGCCTTCTGCTGCTTTAAATGCACGATGGATACCTTACTGTGCTTTAATGCGGGAATCGTCATGATCAGCACACAAACGACAGCCGAAGCAAACGCATATGTGTATACATCCGCAGAATAAGATATCTCCAGCTTCCGTCTGATCCCGAATTCCAGAAAATGATCTGCCGATCCTAGGATCCGGCAGAAAATACTTCCCAGAGGCAGGCCTCCCAGAATCCCCAGCCCGGTCAGCAGGATGCTCTGATACAGATACAATCTGAAGATCTGTCCCCTCGACGCCCCGCGGCTTTTCATGACAGATATGTCATTTCTTTCCGTTTCATACATCTGACAGGAAATCATAAATAAGAATGCGCACAGTAACAGCATGACCGGAACCTGTAAGATAAACAGGGTCGTGCTGATTCTTGTTTCTTTGGACATATAGCTTGTCAGCACTTCCGGATATACCACTTTGGAAATCATACTCCGATATTCACTTTCCTCTGTCAGATATTCGGTCGTGTCCAAAAGCTCTGATACATGCGCCGCATGAATATCCTGATATTCAAACAGCACATAATACTTACAGGTCAGGCTGTAGCGTCCTGCATTCTCTCCCGTAAAGAAAGCACGAAACAGGTCTTCATTCATGAACAGCCCGCTTTTTACTTCATCCGGCTTGACCTGCCAGTAAAAGTCCGAGGCATCCTCTTCACAGAACACTCCGACGATTCTGACTCTGACAGGGGTTCCGTCTGCATAGACCAACCATTCAAACTGATAACAGTCACCCACATACAGACCCAGATTCAGCATGGTTGCTTCACTGATGATGACTTCAATATAGCCTTCTTCATCCACTCCGTCCTCGGAATACATCTCTCCCGCAATGATCCTTGCATGCTCCGGTAGTCCGGACAGATAGGACAGACGCATATCCTTGGCATCCCGGTCCTCTCTCTCATGCTCGGAATCTGCCCCCGATGAAAGCAGCGCGTAATAGACAACCCGCTCCTTAGAGCGAACCCCCAAAAGACCGGGCAGTGCTTCGGTAAAGTCCTCCAGTTTTGTCATGGTCTTTCCGCCGCTTTCCTTTTCGGACATAGTCACCATTTCCAGCACCGCAGGCCATTTGCTGTTTGTCTGTAAATACTCATCAAATTCATCCTGAAGCATGCGGTCATAGACAGCATTACGGTACATCGGATAGCTTGCTGCCGTTGCGATCAACAGAATGCTCCCCAGCAACAGGCAGAAGAACAGCCATTTTTTATGCCACATTTTTCGTATCATTACTCCCAGCATATCGTCATACCTTCCTCAAGACCTTCTACTACCCAGTAATATTCCACATCGTATCCGCCTGCAATAAAGCTGCGTGCAGTCACTGTTCCGTCTGCATTTCTGACATAGACATAGGTCTGCCCCGCTTCTACAAAAACCGCTTTCTTCGGAATCAGAATGACACCGGATACCGTTCTGGGAGTTCCTGTTACCCTGAGTTGTTCATGGTAACCACCCTGTTCCTCCACCTGCTCCAGATAGGACAATACCTCCTCCGGAAGCCTTAAATATGCCTGTTCACAGCGAAGTTCGCCGGATAACGCTTCCGTAGTTACGGTCAAAACCTCTGTCTGTACTACCGCATCCTGACCGTTACCGTCTATATAGTGCATCTGCATACGATCTCCGTAATTTAACACTTGTGTCGTATTGCTGATCTGTAAATAACAGGTGTCGGGAGATGCAATATATACCAGATTCTCCTGTGCGGAAAGCGGTTCTCCCTCCTGCTTTTCATTGATCCATATTACGATTCCGTCTTCATTTGCAAAAAGCTGCGTGGTCTCATAATCTGCTTTGATCTCCTCGATCTCCGCGGAAAGCTCGGCAATATTTTCCTGCGCGATCACCATCTGCTCATACAGATTTTCCCGTTCTCCGGCAGTCAGTTCCGCATCCGGATCTTTCAGTTCCTCATCCAGATCCATCAGCCGTTCCTGCATCCTCTGAAGGCGCAGCTCTTTTTCCTCTATTAAAAGATCGTCTCCCTGTACGGTAATTGTTGCAACCGGCTCCCCCTTCTGCACGGTATCATAGCGCTCTACCTCATACTGCACAAACTGCCCTTCCCCGTACTCTATATCGTAAGTGACTACCTCATAATCCGGATATATAATATAACCGCCACCGTCAAAGCTTCCGGAAAACTGCTCCTTTTTCAGTTCCAGTGTCTGATTCCCGTATGCTTTATAGGCAGGGAGCAGAATATCATCCCCTTCCTCAATGCCGCCTACAATCTGTGTATAGACACCGTCGGAAAAGCCTTCTTCCACATAGACCTTTCTGTTTTCATCATTTTTTACCACGTACACATAAACGCCTTCTTCATCCG
The DNA here is from genome assembly GCA_051888775.1 of Lachnospiraceae bacterium. Classification (GTDB taxonomy): domain Bacteria; phylum Bacillota; class Clostridia; order Lachnospirales; family Lachnospiraceae; genus JBJFCE01. The sequence goes on from JBJFCE010000100.1 coordinate 9,472, forward strand.
TGTGCAGTGCGGACACCGGAACGCTCAGTGCATCGGGCATCTCCTCATAAATCAGCGTAAGAACTGCCAGAGAACCGTACTCGATTTTATTCTCCGGATCTGCAATGATAAATTGTGACTCTGCTGCTTTTCCGGAAAGTACTATGCTTCTGTATTCCTCTGCTTCATACGGAATGTATTCCACTTCATACCGCTCTCCGTTTACAACCGCATATACTCTGGCAGCTTCGTCCAGTTCCTCCTGTGAGATATAATCGCACCTGATACGCTTCTCGGAGTCATCTGCAACTGCAATGACTGCAGTATCCTCCTCTATCCGGTCACCTTTTTTATACTCCCCAATCGCTGCAATGACACCGGGTGCGGAAGCCGTCACTGCGATCTGTGTTCCCTCTTCCCGCAGTACTGCCAGCTTTTCTGCATAGTAAGTATAATCCAGCTCATAGAGCTGCTGTCTGATTTCGTATTCGTGATAGATCCCACCCAGCTCAAGCTCCAAGAGCGCCACTTCCTGTCCGATGGTATCCGCTTCTCCCAATGCAATCGCTGCCCATTCGTTTTTCTGGTCTATCAGTGTCTGCTTTTCTTCGATTCGCCTGAGCAACTCCTTTAAATCGGCTTCATAAGTATCCTGAAGCTCCTCCAGAATTTCTTCTATCTGCTCCGTTTGTTGAGCAAGTGCCGTATTGTCCGCATAAGCAAGGATATCTCCTGCTGCCACGCTCTCTCCCGGAAATCTGACAAAATGATCAAACGTCACATCTTTCCCAAATGCATAGGTCTCTGTTTTTGGATATACCACACTCATAAAGGTCTCATATTCATACAGATGGCGGCATGCCGCTTTTTCTGTATTGGCAGATGCATGAACCGGATCCAGCAGTTCAATGGATTCCGAGCCGACCGGCGTTTCGGTCCGCCCACAGCCTGTCAGGACAGCAAGCACTGCTGCGATTGCGGTCATGCGATATCGTAAGCTTTGCTTTTTCATTGTAAAATAACCTTGTCCCCTTCCTCAAGACCGCTTAAGATTTCGACTTCATATTTTGTCTTCATACCGATCTCGACCCATGCCACCTGCTGCGTGCCATCCTCTTTCAGTACATACACATAATACTTTCCGTCCGAACTGTAAAGTGCCTCCGGACGAATACTCAGTACATCCTCCCGACGCTCCAGTACCACCGTAATATTACCGCGGGTACCGATATCAATCTGCGTATCCGCATCCTCACCGGATAATACAAATTGAAGACTGTCTCCCTCCTGCTTTGGCAAAATCGGAAGTACTTCATAGCTTCCCGCGCTCATACCTACCGGAATCTCTATCGTTACAGGCATTCCTTCTTCAAAATATACTGCTTCCTCCACTCTGTCAGTAGAAAAAACGCATTCATTACTGTCTGTAATAGTGATAATGCGTTCATCCGCTACCGTAACGGAACCTTCCAGCTCAGGTTTTACATAAACCACCGTTCCGCTGATTCCTGCATAAAGCTTCCCCTCGTTTAGTTCTGCCTGAAGCTGCTCCAGCTTTAAACGGTCTATATATAAACGATCCTCATAGTCTTCAATCGTATACGCATAATCCTCTTCGATCTGTGCAAGACGCTCTTCATGTGCCTCCAGATCCATATACCACTGATTGGTATAAGAATATTCCAGCTCGGCAATATCAATCTGCTCCTGTTTTTGTGCCAACACCTGCTCCAACAGAATTTCATTCCGGGCAATGGTATATTCCAGTTCCGTTATCTGCTCTGCAATATCTTCTTTCGCAAGAGACACCAACAACTGTCCCGCCGCTACCGTATCTCCTTCCCTGACAAAGACCTCACGAATGACCTGCCCGTCAGTATCGTATGAAATCCCCTCCGAATGAACCGCTACATACTGGCAATTGATCGTAACGGACTGCTCAATATCACATCGCGTTGCAACACAAAGGCTGAATTCCTCTTCCTCTGCTTCCTGCTCTACAAGGATTAACGCATCTGTATCCTCCGTTTCCCTGCCACAGCCTCCGATTCCCATGGAAAGCAGCAAAATGATTGCCTCTATTATGTATGTTTTACTCCTTCTTTTTTCGTGCATATCGCCCAAACCACCCCGGTCACTATTTGATTTTACTATAACTTTCCACTGATAAGCTGTCAATCTGTAGCATGACCTATTTTTATTCGCATGATTTTTTGGCATCGGAGACATCACAAATCTATATGAGTCAAAATCGACAAGCTACTTCTTCGTTTAAAACAGTTTTGTTAAAATCTGCTGAAAAATCACCGAAAAAAGTATTATTATAAGCTTACCAACCATTTTTGAAAACTCCCCACTATATTATTGAGAACGTTCTTAAAGCGAGGGAAAAGCAATGAACAAGCAAGATGCTGATATAATCATAGCTTCGTATGTTAAGAGGCTGTTTGGTTTCGCAATGTCAAGGCTGTCGAAAATCGACGAGGCAGAGGAGCTTACGGCGGAGATTACCTTTCAGGTGTATGCTTCCTTGATAAAACAGGACAACATTGAAAACCCGGACAGCTATATCTACCGCATTGCCCGAAACGTTTATGCAAGGTATATCGACGGCAAAAAGCAAATCACCGCCGTTGACGGGCTTGAGTATATTCCTGACAGCAGAGATTTCGCACAGGAAATAATTGACAGCGAAAGCTATGGTATTCTGCGGCGTGAGATAACTTTTCTTTCAAAGCAGCAGCGTGAGATAATTGTCCTGCATTATTTCCACGACAAAAAGGTCAAGGAAATTGCAGTGCTTCTTTCCCTCAACGAAAATACGGTAAAATGGCATTTAGCCTGCTCACGAAAGGAGTTAAAACTGGGTATGGAAAAGACAAGAATAACAGGAACTCTCGGCACAGAGCCGATATGTTTCAACTCTATGGGACATGGAGGTTCGCCGGGAAGCAAGGGCGATACCGCAGATTTTCTTGCAAAGGTTATCACGCAGAATATCGCTTATGCTGCGTATCATCAGCCGAGGAGTATAAACGAGATTGCCGAAGAGCTTGGTATAAACCCGATATTCGTTGAGGACGAGGTTGTTGTACTCGAAGAATATGGTTTTATGGATAAGCTTCAGAACGGCAAGTATCGCACCAATTCTTGATACAATAACCGAAATACCCGAATAGCTTCACGTTCCCGATAATGACATAAATCTAATGAAATGGTGCCTTGTGTGCTTTATGATTCATAAACTCAATATTTCCGATGAAACCGATCTTTCTAAGTTTTGCATCAAGCGCCCCGACGGCGGCGATTATATTGCATTTGCAACTCTTGATGTTAAACCCGATTGGGACACAAGCGACTCCGAGCCAAATATTTACTGGTCATGCGGCGGTATGAGGCGAGAAAACTTAACAGACGAAATATGGTGGAAAAGCTGGCAATATGACTGTTATTGGACCGGAAGAACAGGCGGCTGGCGAGATAATCTTAGCGAGGATTATGATAAAATATATTTCCGAATGAAAAATCAGCTTCCGGAAACCACAGCAAATGCCGAAAGCTACGCCCGCCTGCTCGAAAAGGGCTATCTTATTAAAAATGACGACGGGTACAAGTGCAATCTTATCCTTTGTGACAGCGAAAGAAAGTGGCTTGAATATATCCCCGGAGCCACAGAGAAAATAAAGAAGTTATCCTGCCAATATGCCTCAGAGGTTGAGAAAGCAGAGCTTATCGGTCAGCCCGAACATATGCACGAGCTGATAAAAAGCTTGAGCAAAACCGCTACGGGCTCGCTGCATACGAGAGTGATGAAAGCCCTGCTTGATATGGGCGTGCTGAAAATGCCGACCAAGGAACAGGCAAAAGGATTATGTACGATTATGTTTTTGGGTGAATAATATTATACGCACAGCGGCGGTCTTAGACTCGGTAATAACATCCTATCTTTCGGTTCGAAAAAGAATACCTCCTGTTGTTCTGAAAGAATAGGTAGTCACGCAGCCGGCAGGACAGAAGGGTTCCCTCACAGACGTTTCCGCGGCGGGCACGCTTTTGCTACACCTCGCCCGTAACGGTACATAAGGCGCCAAAATACGGCGCCTAAGTACCGACGGGCTCACAGTGCCCGCTGCGGAAACGTCTGTGGGGGAACCCTTCTGTCCTGTCAGCCGCATTATCTGGCAATTTCAAATTCCTGTACACCCATATAGCCCGGTGCAATTTCATATTTCGGGAAGCAGACAACCGGATTGCCTGCTGCATTGATATAGAATGAGGTCTCTTCGTTTACAGTTGTGAACTTGCTTGCAAATTCATCCTCCGTATCATTGCCGTAACCCCAGTATGTGAGCTGTCCTTCCGTATCCTGTGCCAGACGCTCCTCAATCTGTCCGATAATGCTCTCGTTACAGATATTCATCCAGTCCTCGCCAAGGAGATCCTGCAGTGTGAGATATTTGCCGCTTTCCACATCCAGATTATAATAGTGGCGTTCACTGTATGCTGCAATCCATGATTCACTGGTCGTCAAAATCAGGGACAGCGTACTTCCTTCCTGATAGGTGATCTCATAATCCACTGTCACGTCACAGGTTCTTCCGCCCCACTCTTCCTCTGTTCCGCCGGTTGCAAAAAATGCTTCTTTATATTCCTCAAAGCGTGCTTTTGCATCCGCTTCATAGTTCTCCACAATTGTCCGGATCTGTGCGTTTACTTCCTCCGTAAAGTCTGTTGCCACAGTATCCTCTTCATCTGTCTCATAAGTAACAATTTCCGGCACATTGACGTCCACATTTGTATCATTCTCTGTATAAGAATAAGATCTGATCGTCAATACTTTTGCCAGTCTGCCCAGTACGGGAATACTCTGCATCTGCTTTGCAAATGCCTCGCTTGTATTTAACGGAATACAGAACAGCAGCAACGCCGCTGCCATAGCACCGATAGTGCGTGCCGCAATCCGCATACTTCTCTTAAATGCCGCTTTTTTCATATTCTTCTCCTTCTTTGCAGTCTGCTCCTGAATCGTTCTGCGAACCAGATCATCCAGTTTTTCCGGAACCAGGATATGTTCGTACTGCTTCGCAGCCTCATAAAACCCTAACTCCTGCTCCAGCTTTGTCATGGTATTTAATTCTTCCTCTTCCTGTGCTGTTAATCGTTCTTTCATGCGACGCCCTCCTTCAGATATCCTTTCAAGCGTTTTAACCCTTGATATAACCGATACTTAACCGTACTCAGATTCACTCCCGTTATATCGGATATTTCCAACAGGGTCATCTCTTCAAAGAAATACAGCTTAATCACGGTCTGCATGGTCTCCGGCAGATTCAGGATCGCCGCATACAGTTCTTCCGGCTTTCCGGTCACAATCGTTTCCGGATTGCCGTATTGTGCATCCTGTTTCATTTGAATTTCCTGGGATGTCTCGAGTAATGTTTCTTCCTCACACGGCATTTCCCGCCCCGCTTTCCGAAGTACATTCAGGCTTTCGTTCACTACGATCCGGTAAAACCATGTCTTCATGTAATGCCAGTTCCGCAGTGATTGATATCCTTCCAGTGCTTTCATGATCGCATTCTGGACCACATCCAGCGCTGCCTGTTCTTCTTTTACATAGCTATATGCCAGGCGGTAAAACTGACGCTGATTCTGTATGATATATTCTGTTAATTCTTCATATACATCTGACATTATTTCTCATCCCCTTAGTATTTGTAAGCCGCTTACATTCTTTAGACGGCGGCCCTCAGGCAAAAGTCAGAATCGGATAACTATTTTTTATTTCGATTAAAAAAAGATTTTCTGCATATACTGGATTCAAATCGGTGGTTACGAAACTCTGTCCGTAAGGCGGAACCGGTGCTGCCTTACGGACAGAGTTTTGCAATCGCCTAACCGGATTTAAAATCAGAGAGGAAACAGTTAGATGAAAATTTCTTCACATGATCTGCAAAAATCCATCCGGCTGTTCATGTTATTCTGTACTGCCGCCGGTTTCCTGCTGCATTTCGCATTCACATGGAGCGGAGATTCACCCATTGTAGCGCTCTTTGCTCCGGTCAATGAATCTGTATGGGAACACGAAAAGCTGTTATTTTATCCGTTTACTGCCGGTGCATGGTTCCTGTCACGACGCAAAAAAATATCCGCATGGACATTCCCCTGTATGTCTGCCGTTTTAACAGGATTGGTATTCATTCCCGGTATTTATTATACCTACACCGGAGCACTTGGTATACAGGCTGACTGGTTCAATATTATCATTTTTGTGATCGCTGTTCTTCTCAGCTGTACACTCTATGGCAGACTTCTTCAGCGCGATCCGCCCGCCGCTTTTCTATCCGCTCTGGGTGGCATTCTGCTGTTTCTCATGCTGCTTCTTTTTATTGTATTTACCTTTATCACACCGGAGATTCCGCTGTTTCAGGATCCCGTCAACGGAACCTTCGGCTATCAACCATAAGAAATGCGTTGCTGTAACAGACCAGCCGCGGAAAGGACTTTTTATGAAAGAGATTTTATATATTATCGTGCTGTCACTTAGTTCTTTAGTAGCACTGTTTCTGCTGTCCAAGATCATGGGCTACCGCCAGATCAGCCAGATGTGCATGTTTGACTATATCAACGGTATCACCATTGGCTCTATTGCCGCAGAAATGGCAACCTCTTTGGAAGACAATCCACTCCAGCCGCTCACGGCAATGATCGTATATGCACTTGCTGTAGCTCTCCTGTCTTATCTGTCCAATAAATCAATTAAAATCCGACGTTTTATCGTGGGTAAGCCCGTGATCCTGTTAAATAACGGCGAAATCTATGAACGAAATCTGAAAAAAGCCAAAATCGATATTAATGAATTTCTGACGCAGTGCCGTGTCAGCGGATATTTTGATATCTCCAAGCTTCAGACTGCCGTTCTGGAACCGGACGGACGTATCAGCTTCCTGCCGTTATCCACAGACCGACCGCTGACACCGGGAGATATGAACATGGAACCCACGCAGGATACGATGGTTGCCAACATTATCATCGACGGTCACATCATGGAAAAAAATCTTCACCATACCGGGAAAAACGATATCTGGCTGCACCAGCAATTAAAAGCACAGGGCGCCGATTCCGTTGCCGATGTGCTTTTAGCGACTGTTGATATGCAAAATCAATTGACTGTCTATCTGAAAAATGATGATGTCCGCGGAAAAGATCTGCTGATATAAAAAAGCAGGGTTCCTTTTTACGAAGTCTTTTTCTCCGCTCAAAAGAACCCTGCCTGATTTTCTTAGTAATTCTCAGCTTTGATCTGGAAATAAGACTGAGGATGTGCACATACCGGGCAAACCTCAGGTGCTTTCTTTCCGATGCAGATATGTCCGCAGTTGCGGCACTGCCAGATCACATCTCCCTCTTTGGAAAATACTACTTCATCTTCAATATTGGCTAACAGCTTGCGATATCTTTCCTCGTGCTCTTTCTCGATCGCTGCAACGCCCTCAAACTGAGCTGCAATTGCATCAAAGCCTTCCTCGCGGGCTTCCTTTGCAAACTGTGCATACATGTCGGTCCACTCGTAATTTTCACCCTCCGCAGCAGCTCTTAAATTCTCCGGTGTACTTCCGATGCCGCCAAGCAGCTTAAACCACATCTTGGCATGCTCTTTTTCATTCAGTGCGGTCTCCTCAAAGATCGCTGCAATCTGCTCATAACCGTCCTTCTTCGCCTTGGATGCAAAGTATGTATATTTGTTTCTTGCCTGAGACTCGCCTGCAAAAGCGGTCCATAAATTTGCTTCTGTCTTAGATCCTTTTAACTGTGCCATAACTGAGTACCTCTCCTTTTTGCAATTTGTTTTCTCTGTAGTTTTTTATGAATGATTATCAGGAATTATTCTTGTTTTAATATAGCCCATTTTTTATGGGATTGCAAGTAAAATCCTGCCAATATACATTATTCGCCAGTTCCGCATCCGGTCCGAAAAATGCTCTGCCTGCCTCTTCATCGCCGTACAAATAGTACCGGAGCCATGCCGTAACATAACCGTCACTTCTCCACAACATATCGCCATGCTCCGTATCTTTTCTTCTGGCCGCCACCTTTGGAACCGTATCCGGGATCGCTTCAAAATTTTCCTCCAGTTTTTCTAACGGTATCACGGTCTGGGCGTCAAAATCACCGGTACCCGCCAACATCAGCGTTGGGATCGTCACCCTGCTCAGGTCATATCCGTATGGATGATCCGTCTCCAGATCATATCCCCATCCCAGTGCAACCGCCAGATCCTGATTGGTCGGGCTCAAAGAGAACATCACCTGATACAGACTTCCGTTTTCCTGCTCCAAAACAGCATTAAAAGCACCTTCTCCACCCTGTGAATGACCGCCGATTCCGATTCTGTCTGCATCTATGATTTTGGACAGTTCTTCATTTTCCAATGCAAATGTAAGGCTCAGGGATGCGGCTTCTCCGTCCCATGATGTTTCATAGTCGTTTCCGATCACCACAAAGCCCCAGCTTGCCAGATGCTCAAATAACTCTTCGTACTTCTGATAAGGAACTCCTGTTCCGTTCACCATGACCACTAACGGATATTGTCCTTCTGCAACGGGATACCATACTTTAAAATGCCTTTGCCTGTTTCCTTCTTTACCGGCATCATATTCTGCCGAAGTAATCTCATATGCTCCTGCTCCCGCGTAGGTTTCCTCGATACTTCCACCCGTTTCCTGTTGTTTTACATAGTTGCTCGGAATTGACGGCTTTTTGGAAAGATACAGCAATAACAAGATCAGTAAAACGATTATCACGATTAAAAATATGACCACATATTTGATTCCTTTCAGCACCTTTTTCATCTTTTCCTCCGTCTCTGAAATTATTGTGCAACCGATATACTTGACATTTGATATCGATTGTGAAACAATTGTTCCACCAGATTGTAAAACATCCGGACAGACAGTTCAACAAAAATTGTGGCTCTGTGCAAAAAAGGAACAAATACAGGAGAATTGTTTCAATGGAACGATATGAAGACGAGAAATCAAAAATCATAAGAGAATCGATCGGAGAAGCGATTTTATCGATTCTGAGCACACAGGACTTCGGCGAGATCAGCGTATGTGATATTTGTACCAGAGCCGGTGTCGGAAGAACCACCTATTATCGATACTACGGAAATAAAAGCGGAAAGGAAGATGCTGTTTATTACTGGCTGATCAACCGCTGGGAAGCATATACCGGCTACCGGACATTATCCTTAGCCCAAACCGATCAGGCCTTTTTTTCCTTTATTTTTTCAATAAAAACAGAGCTTCTTTTACTAAAAAAGAATCATCTGCTGCACATTCTGGACTCTTTTATCCTCTCCGTCTATGGTCCGCAGGATGATTCTTTTGAAAATATCGGTTTCTATTATGTCAAATATTCGGGCGCCGGTCTCTGGATGGGACTCCTCCGTGCAATCATATACAGAGATTTTTCCGATTCGGAGGCAGAGGTAAAAGAGCGCTTTCAGGAAGCACTGACTGCACTTATCACCACACAATCACAATAGAAACAGTGCCTGTTCATAGTCTTTCACATAGTATTTGATATTCGTTCTGCCCCTTTTGATAACGGTATGTCCCTCGGCTTCCAGCTTCTCCTTCTGTGCTTCGACTCCACCGGGATATTTTGCATTCAGTTCACCGTTTGCCTTTAATGTTCTCCAATAGGGTGTCAGGTCCTGTGTGCGCTGCTTACTTGCCCATGCTGCAATGGAAACAAAGATTCCGGCAGTAATAGGTTCCGTAAAATCTGCATCGTTTAACTTTGCAAAATATGCCCGAATCTCACCAACCGTAGTGACTTTTCCAAAAGGAACGCGTTTCATAATGTTATCATAGTCAATCGGCGGTGCAAAATACATCCTGTCCCCGCCGTATTTTTCGATACTTTTTTCATCCGTGATGATCTGTATCTTTGGCATATCCTTGCTGTCATGCAGCATTGCATTAAAATCCTTCTTCTCTTCATTTGCCATATCTTTGTAATAACTTCTTGTGATCCCTTCGTTTATAAAACCATTTTTTTCGTAAAAATGCTGTGCTGCTTTATTTGTGAATGCAGTATCGGTATCAAATCTTGTTATGCCTTTGGAAAACAGATATGTCTTTAATGCATCCATACATTTTGAACCAATTCCTTTGCCACGCTTTTGGTCATTTATGAAGATCCACCTGAGATATGCCGTATTGTCCTGCTCAAGAAAGTGCAACTCGCAACCGCCTACTATTGATTTATCAAGAATAAAATCACAATATTGCTGATTTCCCGGAGTTTTTCCATGCCAATTAAGTTCAACCGACGAGCTCCTTTCACTGTTTAATGTTGATGAATAAAATACATTCTCATGTTCTATGGTAAATCCGTTTTGTAATAATAGATTATGAATATTTGCAAATTTCTCGGATAATTTTCCATGTCTTGCATAACACGACATTCCAAAGTAATGAAAAAATGCGTATATTCTATCTGCCGAGATGCCTGAAAGTGCATATACAGCTTCGTTCATCAAGCTGTTTCCGATGTCCTTCTGTTCTTCGGGAAAATAGAAATTGCGTATAATCGGATAGGAAACAGCGTTGGATATTTCTCCATTACTGTCAAAACCGAATGCAGTCTTTCCATACTGAATGAATCCTGCCAGTTTACCATCAGAATATGCTCCCATGGTTTCCAACTCAGAAAATAAAACCCTCCCATTGCCGTCGATATCATAAAGGTAGGATTTTTCCCATATTTTATAATCCGCTTTGTAATGATACGGAAATGTCATTTTTGCCATGTAATCATATATTTCTCTTGTATCCTGAACTTTTTTGATCTCGATTTTCATTTTCTTCTCCTCTGTTATAAATTCCGATCTATTTCTTACTCCATTCTTCTCGGGTCATTGCAAATACCTTCGTTATTTCATTCACATCATCTTCATACTCATCCACCTGATGACATCCCCATGAAATAGCAGTTTTGTAAGATGGGACATTAGTATACTTCATATACGAGTAAATTTCATTGAAAGGTGTATTCTCGAATGTCCAATCCCTGACGGCAGATGCAGCTTCTTTTGCATATCCTTTACATTGCATATCCTTCCTGATATGGTAGCCAATCTCAGGCTTTACCTTGTCATGAATCATCTGCATGGTAAGACCGCAATCACCAATCATCTCTCCTGTATCTTTCAGGCAGACAGCCCACAAGCCAAAACCAAATGTTTGGTATCTTTCTATATTTTTGGTTATCCACCCTTTAACTCTTGCTTCATCAAAAGTATATGGATAATGCTGCATGATATCTGAATCGGCAAGTACCGCATACAGTGCATCGTAGTCTTCTTCTGTCATTTCCCGCAAAATCAACCGATTTGTTTCAATCGTCATATGTTCACCACCTCAAAATTTCTGATTTCGCACTCTGTTCCTCTCTCCGGCATACAGGATTTCTGCCTTTTGCCATTTTTTTATTTTACCATTTAAAAAAACAAAATGAAATGGCTGTTTCGGCTATTCATGCGATAAACCACTACCGATTGCCATTTACCGGAAACATCCTTCTGAAAAGGGGCAAAATAAAACAGTTCAGCTCCGGACATCTTCCGGGTAAGACCGGATATCCAAGGCTGAACTGTTATGATAAAAACAAATTTTTGAATTTAAGGACACGATTACCACACAAGCACCGTAGAGCCCCATGTCAGTCCGCCGCCAAAGCCGGACAAAACAATCTTGTCACCTTTTTGCAGCATGCCTTTTTTATGTACCTCATCCAACAGGATCGGTACGCTGGCTGCCGACACATTTCCGCAGTGATCAAGACTGATCGGGAACTTCTCCTCGGATACCTTCAGACGCTTTGCAACGGACTGAAGAATCCGAATATTGGCCTGATGCAGAATAAAATAACGAATATCGTCTGTCGTAAGTCCCGCATTGTCCAAAGCACGGTGGATACTTTCCGGTACGGCAGTTACGGCAAATTTATAGACTTCCTGACCGTCCATGCGGACATAATCCGGTTCCTTGCTGTTTGTAACAAGCGGATTGTTGTTCAGGCGGTTTCTTCCTGCCAACACCATACCCCTGCTGCCGTCACTGCCATGATCAAAGGCCAGAAGACCCGTTTCATCGGCCCTCACGACTGCTGCACCCGCACCGTCTCCGAACAGAACACAGGTACTTCTGTCTGTCCAGTCCATGATCTTACTGAGGGTTTCCGCACCGATGATCAGCGCAGTCCTGCACATTCCTGCCTGAATATAGGCATGCACGGTATGCAGTGCAAAGATGAACCCGGAACAGGCTCCGTTGATGTCAAAAGCTGTCGCATGAACCGCTCCGATCTGTGCCTGTACCATACAAGCTGCCGCCGGAGTAATATGATCGCCCGATACCGTCGCAACAATCACAAGATCCAGCTCCTCCGGTGCGACTCCCGCATCCTGCAAAGCCCTTCTTGCAGCTTCTGCCGACATGCTGACCGTTGTTTCTTCTTTGACCAGATGTCTCTCTCTGATTCCGGTTCTGGTACGGATCCACTCATCCGAAGTGTCCATGATCTTGGACAAATCATCATTTGTTACGATTGTCTCCGGCAAATAGTTGCCCGTTCCTATGATTCTGGTTGTCATGTTGTAATGTTACTCCTCTCCCGATGACTAGCCGATTGCAAATGTCAGCTCTGCGCTGGCTACCAGCTTGTCACCCACATATGCCTTAGCTTCACCGACGCCCATGGGACCCTTGACCTTTGTCATCACTGTCTCAAGGCGCAGGACATCGCCCGGCACTACTTTTCCTTTGAATTTTGCATGATTGATCGCCGCAAAGAACGCCAGCTTTCCTTTGTTCTCCGGTACACTTAAAATAGCGACCGCTCCTGCCTGCGCCAGTGCTTCGATGATCAGCACTCCCGGCATCACCGGCTCCTGCGGAAAATGTCCCGCAAAAAACGGCTCATTATAGCTTACACACTTGGTTGCTACCGCACGCACGCCCGGCTCCAGCTCCTCGATCGTATCGATCAGCAAAAACGGCTGTCTGTGCGGAATAATCTCCATGATTTCTTTCGTTGATAATAAAGACATAAACAAACCCCTTTCTATTAGCACATTCTATCCTCGGTACTTTGCAAAAAATACTATGTCGCAACGGTTGTGCAAACAGAACAGACGCGTCTGAGGCCCTCTGAAAACGTCGGTACTTAGGTGCCGTATTTTGGCACCTTATGTACCGCTACGTTTGAAGCGGAGCGAGAGCGTGCCGAAAACGCGTCTGTTCTGTTTGCACAACCGCCCCACACAAAGTATGCTTTATAAATACCAATCAATATTATAGCATATTAGCCATTGTATTGTGCAATCAGGATGCTTGCGTTGTGTCCGCCAAATCCGAGAGAGTTGGACAGGGCATACGGAACATTCATGGAAACGGGCTCTATACAATAGTCGAGATCGCATTCTTCATCGGGTACCTGATAGCCTGCGGTTGCGTGAAGGTAGCCCTGCTCCATCTCTTTAACGCAGGCTACAAATTCCACGGCTCCGGCTGCACCGAGCAGATGTCCGATCATGGATTTGGTGGAATTGATCTTTACGTCCTTTGCATGCTCACCGAATGCCAGTTTGATTGCTCTTGTCTCAAACAGATCGTTATGGTGGGTAGAAGTTCCGTGTGCATTGATGTAGGTTACTTCTTCAGGTGCAACGCCCGCATCTTCCATTGCGTACTGCATTGCTTTTGCCGCACCGGAGCCGTCCTCTGCCGGAGACGTGATGTGATAAGCGTCGGAGGTACAGCCGTAGCCGACTACCTCTGCGTATATTTTTGCGCCTCTGTTTAAGGCATGCTCCAGTTCCTCTAAAACAACGATACCTGCACCTTCTCCCATGACAAAGCCGTTTCGCTCTTTATCAAACGGAATGGAACAACGCTTGGGATCCTCGGAGATGGAAAGTGCGGTCAGCGCGGTAAATCCTGCAATACCAACCTGGGAAATGCTGCTTTCCGTTCCGCCCGCCAGCATCACATCGGCATCTCCGTACTGAATGGAACGGAATGCTTCTCCGATGGAATTGGTACCTGTCGCGCACGCAGTCACAACATTTAAGCTCTTGCCCTTTAAACCGAAATAAATGGATACATTTCCTGCTGCCATATTACTGATCATCATCGGTACCAGCAACGGATTTACTCTGGAAGGTCCTTTCTCAAGAATCTTACCATAGGCAGTCTCCATCTGCTGTAAGGAACCGATACCGTTTCCGATGGACACACCCACGCGGTAAGCATCTTCTGTTTCCATCGTAAGCTTTGCATCTTCCATCGCTTCCTTTGCTGCCGCAACCGCATACTGGCTGAACAGCTCCATACGCTTAGCAGCCTTAAAGTCCATATAATTCTTGGCATCAAAATCCTTGACCTCGGCTGCCAGCTTGCATTTATAATCCGTCGTATCAAATCTTGTGATCGGTCCGAAACCGAGCTTCTGTTCTTTTAAGCCTTCAAAAAAAGCATCCACACTGTTTCCGATCGGTGTAATGGCACCAAGTCCTGTTACAACTACTCTTCGCTTCATATTTTCCTCCTGTCTTGTACGAAACTGGCTTTTACAAAACCGCCTCCGTTGTCCCCTTTTCCTTACATGGACAATCCGCCGTCCACAGCGATCACCTGTCCCGTAATATAAGCTGCTTTGTCACTGGCAAGAAATGCCACGGTCTCTGCAATATCCTTCGGCATACCAACGCGTTTCATCGGAATCGCTGCAACAACGGCTTCCTTTGCTGCATCCGTCATGGCATCCGTCATATCGGTTGCGATAAATCCCGGCGCTACCGCATTCACGGTAATGCCCCTGCCTGCAAGCTCCTTCGCTGCGGTCTTGGTCAGTCCGATCACACCTGCTTTGGAAGCTGCGTAATTTGCCTGACCCGCATTTCCGCCAAGTCCGCTGACGCTGGACAGATTGATGATACGCCCTGCGCGCTGCTTTACGAAAGAACGGTATAATAACTGCATCGTATTGAAGGTTCCCTTCAGATTGGTATTGATGACCGCATCGAAATCCTCCGGCTTCATCATCATCATCAGGTTATCCCTTGTAATGCCTGCATTATTGACCAAAATATCGATCTTGCCAAACTGTGCCTGTGCTTCCTTGATCATAGCACTGCATGCTTCATAGTCCGCAACGGAGCACTGCATTGCCTGTGCATGTCTGCCCATCTCACGGATCTTTGCGACCACTTCCTCTGCCGCATCCTTGGAACCGTTATAATTGACGATCACATCCGCACCGTAGGATGCCAGTGTCAATGCGATCTCTCTGCCGATTCCGCGTCCTGCACCTGTTACAAGTGCGACCTTCCCACTTAACATAGCTCTTCTCCTTTTCTTCTGCCCGGCTTATGCCTGTAACTGGGCAACAACCTGATCGAGTTCCTCGAGTTTTTCCAGATGAAGCATTCTCTTGGTCGGATCGATCTTTTTCATGAATCCGGACAACGTTCTGCCCGGTCCGATCTCTACGAAGGTGTCCACGCCGTCTGCGATCATACGCTCGATCGTCTGCTGCCATCTGACGGATGAAGATACCTGTTTCATCAAAAGTTCCTTTACCTGAGACTTGTCGGTTACATAGTCTGCCGTTACATTGGTCAGATACGGAACTGTGATATCATGAATCTCCACTGTATCTAATACCTCACCAAGCTTTTCGCCTGCACCGACTAACATCGGAGAATGGAACGGTCCGCTGACATTTAAGGTCAGACAGCGCTTTGCCCCCGCCGCTTTTAATTTCTCAGATGCTTCCGCTGCCGCTACCTCTTCTCCGGTAATGACGATCTGTCCTGGGCAGTTATAATTGGCAATGCTGATCTGTCCTTCGATTCCGGCAAGCACTTCCTCGATCACTGCCGTATCCAGACCCAGTACGGCAACCATGGCGCCGCCGTTGGGAACCGCCTTTTGCATATAGATTCCTCTTTTACGGACAACTTTGAATGCATCCTCCATTGTCAGGACACCGCTTGCAACAAGTGCCGCATACTCCCCAAGGCTCAGCCCGGCAGTTACATCGGGCTTACAGCCCTTTTCCTCCAGCGCCTTTAGAATAGCCACCTCGGCTGCCAGCATCGCTGTCTGCGTATATTCCGTAATGTTTAACTCCTCATTTTCCGTAAAGCAAAGTTCTTCCACGTTCAGCCCGCTTGCTGCGGATGCTGCTTCAAATACATTCCGGCTTACCGGAAGTGCATCATAAAAATCCTTTGCCATCCCCACATACTGGGCACCCTGCCCGGGGAAGATAAATGCAGTCTTTCCCATGATTCCTTCTCCTTATTATTTTGAAATTCAAAGTATTATAGTAAAAAATCAGAGACCCGGCGCACCGGATCTCTGTCCATGTATTGCCTGTGTTATGGGCGGTGTGTCCACCTGTTATACAAACCTGTCAATACTGCTATCGCTGTCATGACTTATGCAAATCGGCTGCCCTGTAATAAGTCCTCTGCCTGTGCCATGATCTCGTTGATCATCTCCGCACAGCTTTGTTCCTTCTTTACAAGACCTGCAATCTGTCCTGCCATCATCGTACCGTTGACAACATCTCCGTCCACAACGGCCTTTCTCAATGCGCCCAACGCAAGCTTTTCGAGTTCCTCCATGGAAGCACCCGACTGTTCCAGCTTGATATATTCTCTGGACATCTTGTTACGGATCTGACGTACCGGATGCCCGTGGCTTCTTCCGGTGACCTCTGTATCAATATCCTTGGCAGACAGAATCTTCTGCTTATAATTCTCATGTACGATGCTTTCCGTTGCTACGACAAAACGGGTTCCCATCTGAACCGCTTCTGCACCGAGCATCAATGCTGCCGCAAAGCCTCTGCCGTCCGCGATACCGCCCGCTGCGATTACCGGGATGTTCACTGCATCCACGACCTGCGGAACCAGTGTCATGGTCGTTGCGGAACCGATATGTCCTCCGGACTCCGTTCCTTCCGCTACGACAGCATCGGCACCTGCACGCTCCATGAGCTTTGCAAGACCGACACTTGCAACAACAGGAATGACCTTCACTCCGGCTTCTTTCCACATCGCCATATATTTACCGGGATTACCGGCACCGGTCGTAACGACCTGAATACCCTCTTCCACGATCACCTTGGCAATGCCGTCCGCTTCCGGATTCATGAGCATGATATTTACGCCAAAAGGTTTGTCTGTTAATTTTCTGGCTTCACGGATCTGCTCCCGTACAAACTCTGCCGGAGCACCGCCTGCGCCAATGAGTCCCAGTCCACCTGCATTTGCAACCGCAGCCGCAAGATGATAGTCTGCAACCCATGCCATACCACCCTGAATAATCGGATATTCAATTCCCAATAATTCAGTGACTCTTGTCTTCATTGATTAAGCCTCTACGCCCTTGCTCTTCATATATTCAATAACAGCTCCGACGGTTGTGATCTTCTCCAGATCTTCGGAAGGAATTTCTACACCGTATTCTTCTTCAAATGCCATAACCAGCTCAAACAGGTCAAGGGAATCTGCACCCAGATCGTCCTTAAAGCTGGATTCTTCGGTGATCTCTACTCCGTCAAGATTTAACTGCTCTGTGATGATTTCTTTTACTCTTTCTAACATGATTCATTCTCCTTTTATTCTTTTTTAGGATAGTTTGACACTCAAAGTATATTGGATGATATACAATTTGTCAACACATTTTCTATGATGATAAGAAGCTTATTGTATTGTTTCAGTCTCAGCGTTTTTCAAGGACCGCCGGACACACAGTCATACCATGTCGGCAATCCTTTAGGCTGAAGCATTACAACGTATGCTTCTTCATCTGACTTTGTTAAGATTTTCCGAGTAAATACCCGTATACCTCTCGTTTTGTGATCCCACGATCTTTGGCGACCTGCTTCATGGCTTCCTTGCGGTCCATGCCCTGATCCTCGTAGCGCTTCATGTGTTCCTCAATGGGCAGCTCCTGATAGCTTTCCTCAAGCTCCTTCTTCTGCTCATCAAAGCTCTTTCCTTCAATCACCAACACATATTCTCCGCGCGGCTCCTCAGCCTCATACATGGTAAGCGCGGCTTCAAGCGTGGTCGCCACTACGGTCTCAAATTTCTTGGTCAGCTCGCGGCAGATGCTGATACGTCTGTCGCCGAGTACTTCCAGAAGCTCCTTCAGGGTCTTCTTTAAATGATGTGGTGCTTCATAAATAATAATCGTTCTGCTTTCTTCCTGCAAGTCTTTTAGCACATCTTTTTTATCTTTATTGTCAGAAGGCAGAAATCCTTCAAAGCAAAAGCGTCTGGTCGGCAGTCCCGACATGGTCAGCGCCGTGATACATGCTGCCGGACCGGGAAGGCTCGTGACACGGATTCCTTCCTTCATACACATTGCCACCAGTACCTCTCCGGGATCGGAAATACCCGGTGTTCCGGCATCGGTGATCAGGGCAATATCCTGCCCTTCCTGCAGCTTCCGGATCAGCGTATAAGCCTTCTCCACCTTATTGTATTCATGATAGCTCGTCATCGGTGTATGGATCTCGAAATGATTGAGCAGCTTTAAGCTGTTGCGCGTATCCTCCGCAGCGATCAGATCCACCTGCTGCAAGGTCTCCAGTACGCGAAATGTCATATCCGAGAGATTCCCGATCGGTGTTGCACACAAATATAATGTTCCAGCCATAGGGCTCCTTTTCTGCACATGTTTGCGGGGTTGAACAGCTCTGTCAGCAGAATATGGCGGGTACTCACAGCTCTGCCGCGGCGGGCACGCTCTCGCTACACTTCGTCCGTAGCGGTACATAAGGTGCCAAAATAC
>JBJFCE010000101.1:0-5545 GCA_051888775.1 Lachnospiraceae bacterium
CGTCGGTACTTAGGTGCCGGACTTTGGCACCTTATGTACAGCTACTGACGAGGTGGAGTGAAAGAGTGCCTGTCACCGGCTGATGTATGAACCGTGTTCCAACCGGATGACAGAAGTTCACAATCGCCTAAGTATAATAAGCTTTTGGAAAACCTATTAATATAGGCTTTCCGGCCAGATACACGGTGAGTTCGAGACCTTCCTCACCAACCCGCCCTGTGGGCGGCAAAAAAAACAAAACTAAAGGAGAACTTCATAATGAAAAACAAACAAATCCTGTTCCTGACACAGGCAGCGCTGATCGGAGCGCTGTATGTCGTCTTAACCATGATCTCAAATGCTCTGGGACTGGCTTCCATGCAGATTCAGGTCCGCTTCTCTGAAGCACTGACGATTCTGCCCTACTTTACTCCCGCTGCTATTCCGGGTGTCTTTATCGGCTGCCTCATGAGTAATCTATTGGCAGGTGGCGCTCTGCTCGATATTGTTTTCGGCAGTCTGGCTACGCTGATCGCGGCTGTCTTCACCTATTTATTGCGCCGGTTCAAATGGCTCGCGCCGGTTCCGCCGATCGTATGCAACACACTGATCATCCCTTTTGTCATTAAATATGCCTATGGTATCGGACCGATCTGGCTGTCCTTTTTTACAGTATGTGCCGGAGAGATCATTTCTGCAGGTGTCCTCGGAATGCTTCTGCTGTTTACGTTGCAGAAATACAGAAAACAGATTTTTTCCATGGACTAAGAGTCAATAAGCACTCTGCTTTATGCAGAAGGTTTACGAATCGCAAATATAGATTCCTTACTTTGAGGTAAATAAATACAATAAAAAATGGCTTCTCTCTGTCATCTTCCGACTTTGAGAAGCCATTTTTTATGATTCATTTTTCAGATAGGATAGAAATACCGCCCGATTCTCGGTAAACCATGCCGCAGCTTCGGTGATATTTTTCTTGTATAATGTTTCCGCAAGAGGATCCATCAGCACGATCTGTGAGTCATTATAACCGATGATCAGAACCGCTTCGTCACCCATCAACGCCAGAACCGGAATATCCCGATTCACATAATACAGAATCGCATCCAGACTACAGCCTGACAAATCCAGAATCTGCGCATCCTCCAGATTTTCCTCCAAAATAGACAGGATATGCTGTCCTTCATCCATAAGATACTGACAATTTCGTGAAATCCCCTCGTAAGCCAGCATCGTATCCAGACAAACTGCGATACTGCCCCGGTCTTCAGATACCTGTGCCGCCTTGATCGCCATGATCTGATTTCTGGTGCTGCGATTTCCCCTGATCCAGACATATCTTCCGTGATCATCCATCACAACTCCCGCATTAGAATCCGCCACTGTGATTGCTGTGGAAACCTTACTATAAATACCGATCACGCCATCCTTGGCATAGACATAATACCTCGCAATATCCGTATCTTCGCTGATATCCAATGTGCGCACCCCTTCAAAGATCACTTCTTTGGGTGTCAGCAGTTTTAATTTCTTGGTCTGGATCACATCCTTAACCGCAATCTGCTGAATGGTCTCATATGTTTCCGTAACCGGTTTCTCCAGTACATTAACACCCTCTTCGGGCTCAATATTATTCAGGATCTGATCATCCGTTGTCTCTAAATAGGATACTCCGTCCTCGTTCTTGACTGCACGTTTTAAGATCAGCTGATTTTCAACAATACTGCCGCCTGTCACGTAAATGCCTTCGTTACAGTATTCTTTCAGGATATTTCCACTCTCATCCTGAATTTTGACCATATACATCGGGAATGTAGTAATCCCCGTATTATCCGTATACAGATCCTCTCTGTGAGCAATTCCGTAGATTAAGTCATTTCCCATGAAGCCAAGCGGCTTTACATAATTGCCGGTTCCTGCCTCAATCGTCGTCCTTGCCTGTGTATTCAGATTCATCAGTACAAGTTTCGTACTGCTGTCAAGATCTTCACCCTCCTGCCATACCAGCATACTCTGATCAGCCGAAATCTGGAACTGCCCCTCCTCCAGATTCTGGGCAATGACCTCATAGGACCTGCTGTCCAGACTGATCGCATAGATATCTCCGTTTAAGATGAAATAATAAATATTGCTCTTGCTCACATAAGACAGCTGCTTCATTTCCGTTTCCAAAATGGCATGTGATTTTCCGTATGGAATATACACTTCCTCCTCAACGGTATTGAGCATGCTGTTATAATAATAGACCGCGATTCCGACCTGTCCCTCATGATGTCCCCGGTTCATATAGCCGTATACCGCAAAGCAGACATTACCCGTTTCATCGATGCTTAAGATCTTGATTCCGTGTGCATCATACAAGGTACGTGCATCGGCATTCTGTTCATCATAAAAGCTATATAATACCGCCAGCTTGCTTTCGGACGCATGATACATATACAGTCTGCCGTCATTCACAAAAGCAAAGGTATTGCCGCCGTCTGACTCCACAAGCTCCGTATCCTCGCTTTGAATACCGAGCATGATCTTATTGCCGACATAATTATCCTCGTTCCCGGCATCAAAGATCTGTGTCATCGTCCGTTCAAAATTCAATAAATAAATACGATCTACCGTATATCTTAACCGATAAAATTCCTTGACCCGATAATAATAAATCCCTGTTAAACCGCGAACGGACACCAGATATTCTCCTTCAATGGATGCCGTCTGCTCTGCCAGTTCCCGGATATAGAAATCCGGCTCCGTTTCCTGTGTCACATTCAGGCTGCCCCACGTAATCTGATTAAAACTGCTGTGAATCGTAACTACACCAAAGGTACTGTTATCACCCTGAGCGTTAGATTCCAGATACTTAACCAGATCCTGCGCTTCCTCTTTATCAAATGTTTTTTCGGAAAATTCTCTGGCAAAGGTTACTTTTTCCAACGTATGGTAATCCTCTGCCATGATGATCCGTGTATTGTAATATACCTTCTGCTCATCTTCCAATTCCAGTATCAGCGTCAGATTATATTCCGTATATTCATCGATCAGATCCTTGATCTTAAACTCGAGCGCAACGGTATCTTCTGTCTCCGTATAGCCGGAAAGCTCGCCTTCTTCGATCAGACGTTTACCGTCCACACTCCGTACCTCAAAGGAGATTCGTTCAATCTTCCTTCCGAACTTCTCGATCTCACAGGAAATACTGCGTCCCTCTCCGAGCGGGCTGATCGTTTCCCGTTCATAGCTGACATCCGGCTGCAAAGTATAACCGCGCAGACAGTTCATCCGCTCCCCGCCGATATTCATATAGATAAGCGGCAGACTTGCGGCACTCATCTCCTCGGTCATATCCGTATTTCCCTTATTCATAAAATTGCTGATCACCACCAATGACGCAAAAAATACGACAATGATCACGCAGATTCGTATTATTGTTTTTTTCATACTGCATCTTTCCCGAAATTTTTATTATGTCAAAAAATATGAGGGCTGTATACCCTCATATTTTATGCCAAATTCAGTTTTTTCACAACACTTATAAGCGAATCTCCTAAAACTTATACGTAAATCTCCAATAAGATATTGTATGCAAATCTTCTAAAAAGATGTTCCGTAAAATCTTGACATATCCGTGCGACTCGATCCGTGCCGCCTTTTATAGATTTCATAGCAAAGCAATACGTAAATCAGTTCCAGTCTGCAGTTTCGGTCCATTGTCTGATGCTCACCCGTAACGGTCCCATCCGTTCCATTTGCATCGGTATGACCACTGTTGCCGTCTGCTTCTTCTTTCTCAATCATTTTTAAAATTTCTTCGGCAAGCCTCTGTATCCTCATGCGGTCGGGAAATTCATCATAAATCATGCTTCCCTTATAGTCCAGTCTGTCCACGACATCGGAAATTTTCTTCGCATAACGTCTCGAAGCTTCCGGAAAAATTTCCTGTAAATATTGTAAATCCTGCTCTGCCGTATCATCCTGCGCCATAAGGAACGGCATATAACCCTGCATCGAATATGGCGGTATCTGAAATGCCTGATAAAACGGTATGATTCTATGCTGATTCATTATTTACTCCAGATTTCAGTTTTTATTATAATATGTGAGAAAAGCACAAAGGTTCATATCGCCCGTTTCTCAGGCTCATTCCCATTTCTGCTTTTCAAGCACAGAGGGGAACCTTCCGCATGGAAGCTTCCCCTCTGTCATATTTACTATAATAAGCCAGCTTACCGAATAACCGAAATACGCGCAATGGATCTTTGCAGTGCAGCTTCGGCTCTTACCATATCCGTTTTAGGATTCTTTTCCCGCAAACGCTTTTCGGCACGCTCTTTTGCCGCTTCGGCTCTTTCAACATCAATCTCATCCGGCCACTCGATGATCTCAGCCAGAATGGTGATCTTATCCGGCAGAACCTCGACAAATCCGGCATGCAGCGCCGCGATCTTTTCTTCTTCTCCGTCGGTAATGCACAGAATTCCCGGTTTGATGATCATCGTCATCGGGATGTGATTCTTGTAGATACCGACTTCGCCTTCAACGGTATTGAATTCTACCATTTCCGCCTTTCCTTCGTAAAAAACACGGTCCGGCGTAATGATTCGGATTACAAAACGATTCTCATCTGCCATACAGCCACCTCTTATTTCACGCGGGCTACAACATCATCAATGCTGCCGGCATTCAAGAAATAGGACTCCGGAATATCATCATGTTTTCCTTCCAGAATCTCCTTAAAGCCACGGATCGTCTCGGCGATCGGTACATACTTACCTTCCATTCCGGTAAACTGTCCTGCTACGAAGAACGGCTGGGAAAGGAATCTCTGTACCTTTCTTGCACGGTTTACGACCAACTTATCGTCTTCGGAAAGTTCATCCATACCGAGGATCGCGATGATATCCTGCAGCTCTTTATACTTCTGAAGGATTTCCTGTACGCCGCGGGCTACTTCGTAATGCTCCTGTCCGACGATTCTCGGATCCAGAATTCTGGAGGTAGACTCCAGAGGATCAACTGCCGGATAGATACCGAGCTCTACAATAGAACGGGACAATACGGTGGTCGCATCCAAGTGTGCGAAGGTCGTTGCCGGAGCCGGGTCAGTCAGGTCATCGGCCGGTACATAAACTGCCTGAACGGATGTAATGGAACCGTTCTTTGTAGAAGTAATACGCTCCTGCAAAGCACCCATTTCCGTCTGCAGTGTCGGCTGATAACCTACTGCGGAAGGCATACGTCCCAAAAGTGCGGACACCTCGGAACCTGCCTGTGTAAATCGGAAAATATTATCAATGAATAACAGTACATCCTTACCGCCTTTATCACGGAAGTACTCTGCCATTGTCAGACCGGTCAGACCGACACGCATTCTCGCTCCGGGCGGCTCGTTCATCTGTCCGAATACCATGGTGGTCTTATCGATAACGCCGGACTCCATCATTTCATGATAAAGGTCGTTACCCTCTCTCGTACGCTCGCCGACTCCGGTAAATACGGAATATCCGCCATGCTCGGTCGCAATGTTACGGATCAGCTCCTGAATCAATACGGTCTTACCTACACCGGCACCGCC
>JBJFCE010000102.1:0-27698 GCA_051888775.1 Lachnospiraceae bacterium
TATCTCTATTTATCCAGCCAAAAATAATTTAAGCCTTTTTCATTACTCTCAGCATTTTCGGAAAATTCAAGCAATAAAAGAGGACTGCATATGCAAGCTGATATGCAGTCCTTGTGATTTTTGAAATAAAATCAACCTTCAATGGGAATGTATTTCTTTTCTTCCACAACAGACGGCTGTTTCTTAGGAATCGATAACTTCAGGATTCCGTGCTTGAATTCACCTTTAATATCTTCTCGTGTCACATCCTCACCCACATAGAAAGAACGCTCACAAGCTCCAACATAACGTTCTCTTCGGATGTATTTTCCGCTCTTCTTCTCTTCTTCATTCTGATCCAGTCCTTTCTCCGCACTGATGGTCAGATAACCGTCATCCAGAGAAACCTTTACGTCCTCCTTTTTAAATCCGGGCAGATCCATTTCCAGTTCATAACCGGCATCACTTTCTTTTACATCGGTCTTCATCATATTACCGACACGATGTCCGTATAACTTCTTCTGGATCTTTTTCATGTCACGGTCGTTGTAAACCGGAAAATCATCCATAAAATCATCAAACAAACTTTCATCAAAAATACTTGGCATTAACATAAGTCATTTCTCCTTTCAATGGCATAAAACAATTTGTTTAGCACTATCGGAGAAGTCCGAGGTGTCGTTTTGCCGAACAATCGGATTCAGAATTTTTATTCCATACCTATTCTTTTTTCCTCTTCTTTTGTTCTATTTATAATATAACACATATATTAGCAATCGTCAATAGTGAGTGCTAATTTTTTTTGTGAAGTTTGTGTGAACACCTAAAAGAATTTTTTCTTCTTAAAATAGGCAATTTCCAAAGATACAATCAAAACGGCAGCAAAGATTACCGCAGGATAACCGTACTTCCAATGCAATTCCGGCATATAAGCAAAATTCATGCCATACCAGCCTGTCAGAAGGGTAAGCGGCAAAAACAATGTAGTTACAACAGTTAAAATACACATAATCTTGTTTTGCTTTGCATCCTGCTGGGACTGATATAATTCACGCAGCTGTAAAATATTTTCCCTCAAAAGCTGTACATGATTCTGGAGCCGTTCCGTACGCAGTGCATAACGATCCCATTGTTCTGCACTTGTGACCAGCGGATGTCCATCATGGGACTGTAGCAAAGTTCCAATGGCAGTTAACTGCTCATAATAGGCATTCAACTCTGAAAGTTTTTGACGATATTTTATAATTACAGAAAAGAAATCCCTCGACATACCATGCATCAGTTTTTCTTCCAGCTTTTCCAGTTCCTGTTCCAAATGTGACAAATAAAGAATATCATTTTTCGTTATCTGCTCTATAAATTGCAAAAGAAGCTGATCCGATGACTGCACATCCTGAAACATGTCCGCCTGCTTCTCCAGCCAATGTTTTAAGTCACCGCTGTCCTCAACCAGAATCAGTTCCTGATCGGTCAGGTAAAACCCACATGCAATCTGCGGAGTACGCTGTTCACTTTTCTGAGGAATCCTTAAGGTTCCCGTAATACAATTTCTGAATACCTCTGCTTTACAATAGCGAATTGATCCAAGACTATTCAAAAAACCTTGGTAATGAGAAAAATCTTTCTTTTTTTGCCGGAATTCATCCGCCTGCATAATTGTAAAAAACAGACTCTTATTCCTTTCTCCTGTATGAAAAACTGCTTCTCCCTCTTTTGATTTTCTCTTAGTGTCCGCCATACATATTCTCCTCTTCAAATCATCATTCCCAATTTTCAATTCCCGCTCAAAAATAACTATCAAAAAAACATCATCACCTATATTTCTATAGATGATGATGTCTTATCATTAACAATATATACTGTTTTCATATATTTAAAACAGCAATCAATGCTCATTCCCTGCAAAACTTTAGTTTCTGGGAACTTTAATTCTTGGGAACTTTAGTTCCCTGCCATCTGAGCTGCAACCTCTGCTGCGAAGTCTTCATTCTTCTTCTCAAGGCCTTCACCGGTCTCATAACGAACGAATTTCTTCAGAGCGATGTTTGCATTATTCTCTTTTGCAACCTGTGCAATATACTGAGCAACAGTCTGCTTGCCATCCTCTGCTTTTACATAAATCTGATCAACAAGACAGATTTCCTTCAGTTCTTTGTTGATACGTCCGTTGATCATGCCCTCGATTACCTTCTCCGGCTTGGAGGATTCCTTCGGATCATTCTTGATCTGTGCTAACAGAATTTCCTTCTCATGCGCAATGTAATCAGCATCGATCTCATCTCTGGAAACATACTTCGGAGCAAGTGCTGCAACCTGCATTGCTACATTTACGAGTGCTTCCTTTACTGCATCGTTGGTAACATCAGTATCGGCTGCAACCAGAACACCGATTCTTCCGCCACCGTGTAAATAAGTAACAACCATTCCGTTCTCTGCGGATACTTTTTCAAATCTTCTGATCTTTAAATTTTCACCGATCACTGCGATCTGCTCTACCAGTACATCCTTTACTGTCTTGGCTGTATCTGCTTTCCAAGCTTCTTCCATAAATGCATCCATATCGGCTGCATCAGAAGCAAGTGCCTGTTCTGCAACAGCTTCTACATAAGTCTGGAACTTTTCATTCTTTGCAACGAAGTCGGTCTCGGAGTTTACTTCAACAACTGCTGCGGTCTTATTATCTTTGGTGATCACGCGGCAGATACCTTCTGCGGCAATTCTTCCTGCCTTCTTCTCTGCCTTTGCCTGTCCGTTCTTTCTTAAGAACTCAACAGCTTCATCCATATTTCCATCGGTCTCAGCTAATGCCTTTTTACAGTCCATCATACCTGCACCGGTCATTTCTCTTAACTCTTTTACCATTGCTGCTGTAATAGCCATTTTGATTTCCTCCATATGATACAATTTTATTCTGAATCCACACAAAGGGACGGTTTTCATCGTCCCCTTGTCATGGTCACATCTTATACTTATGCCTCTGCTGTCTCTGCTACTTCTTCGATATCGGTAGCTTCGCCTTCAGCTGCAGCTACTTCTTCCTCAGTGTAAACAGCTTCACCCTGATTTGCTTCGATTACTGCATCTGCCATCTTTGCTACGATCAGCTTTACGGCTCTGATTGCATCATCGTTACCCGGAATAACATAATCCAGTTCCTCAGGATCACAGTTGGTATCTGCAATACCGATCAGAGGAATACCGAGTGCATGTGCTTCCTGAACACAGATTCTTTCCTTCTTAGGATCTACTACGAAAATTGCATCGGGGATCTTCTTCATTTCCTTGATACCGCCAAGGTTCTTCTCCAGCTTCTCCCACTCCTTCTTTAATGCGATAACCTCTTTCTTAGGCAGCACATCAAAGGTTCCGTCCTGAGACATCTCTTCAATCTTTTTCAGTTTAGCCACACGGGACTGGATCGTCTTAAAGTTGGTCAGCATACCGCCAAGCCATCTCTCGTTTACATAAAACATACCGCAACGCTCTGCCTCTGTCTTAACAGCATCCTGAGCCTGCTTCTTGGTACCTACGAACAGAATCGTTCCGCCCTGTGCTGCGATCTCGGAAACTGCTTTGTAAGCTTCGTCAACCTTTACTACGGACTTCTGTAAGTCGATGATATAGATACCGTTTCTCTCTGTGAAGATATAAGGAGCCATCTTAGGGTTCCATCTTCTGGTCTGATGTCCGAAATGAACACCTGCTTCTAATAACTGCTTCATTGAAATAACGCTCATGTCTTTACCTCCGTTTGGTTAAAATTTCTTCCGTACCCTTCCTCTGCATCTGCCACCTCCGAGCAAGAAGCACCGGCGACACATCCGGATACGTGTGTATTTAGTCACAACGTGAAGATTATACCATACGTTAAAAGCAGATGCAAGAATTTATATTGAAATTTTCCCGAAAATCGTATCAAAACTAGCCCCAAGAAGCCTCCTGTTGGCTTTAGACCGGATTGCTATCCTATATAACAGGCATAAAACAGCCGGGACAGCGCAAATATTCCTAAAGGACCCCCTTGAAAAACGCCAGTGCTTAGCGAGGTTCTTTTGAGCTTAGCATCTGCTGCGTTTTTCACGGAGCGAAAGCATGGTGACGTAGGAATATTTGCGCTGTCCCGGCGTGCCTTTGCAACATTTACAACAAACCGGACAATTTTCAAAGCTCCCTATCTCCCGGTCAGGATCTCTGCAATTTCCTCATAGGATGCTCCCACGGGAATCTCATGATAACCAACCGAGATTTTCTTATCATATCCGTTTTCACACAGATAACGGTCAAAGTCCTGTGCATTCTCTACCAGTCCTGCTTCTTGCACCATACGGCTGACTTTTACAGAGCTGTCGCCCCTGCTGACAGTGATCGTCACGGTTTCTTCATCTCCCCCACTACCCTGCGTCGGTATTGCTGTGTCAGTCGGTTTCGATGTGGGAGTCGGTGTATTCGTCGGCTCCGGCGTAGGACTCGGTGTATCTGTCGGTTCCGGAATAGGACTCGGTGTATCCGTCGGCTCCGGCGTCGGTGTTGGTGTATCCGTTGGATCCGCTGTCGGACTCGGCGTATCTGTCGATTCCGGGATAGGACTCGGTGTATCCGTCAGTTCCGCTGTCGGCTCCGGCATCGGTGTCTGTATATCTTCCTGCACCGATTCCTGCGCCAGCTCTCCTGACAGTGTGGTGCCTTCAATCATTCCAAGTTCCGCCGCACGCGCCTTGATCTCCTCATTTGTCATTTCCTGTTTTTTATTTCCTGCGATTCCTGTCAGAATCAGTGTCACAATAATACCGACTCCGAGACCGCGCAAATAATATTTCAGTTTCATGTTTACATTCCCTTGAACAGATCAATCACCAGTTTCACTTCTCCGACACCCAATCCGAGTTCTCTCGCAATTGCCATATTGGATTTTCCCTCTTTATGAAGTTTGAGAATTGCTTCATTACTGTTCCGATCTGTATTTCCGTCATTCAAGCTGTCCGTAGAAAGTAATTCCGGCATAGCCTTTGTCCGTCTTGCCGCTTTTGAAGGAACTTCCCCTTCTTCTTTTTTCTTTTCAGATACTTTTTTCCGCCCACCGGCAGGAATAGTATTTTTTTCCGCTGTTTCATAGATTCCGGCTGCCCGTCCGGAATCTGTCCGTTTTTTCTCTTCCACCCTGATCTGCGGAATAACAAACGGTCTAAACTCCTCAGTTTTAGATCTTTCTGTTTTGCTTTCCTCTGCCTTGGATTCCTCTGCTTTCGGTGTCTCTGCCTTCGCTTCATTCACCTTCTTGGTGACAGTCTTTGCCGTCTGCTCCGCTTCCTTAACTGTGTTTTTCAAGTGTGTCTGCTTATCGTTCAACATATCATAAAGGAATACAACTTCCTCATGATTTTTATGAATATCGGACAATACCGTATCCGCATATTCACTGACTGCCATGATCTTCTCATTGGTCAGGCGGTCAAGGGAACGTTCTGCTTTTTCCACCGCATAATTTACTGTTTCATCCATATGATCGGAAAGCTGTGTTGAAGCCTCATCCACCTTCACCTGTACTAATTTACTGATTTCTTCCTCTGTTGCTTTAATCTGACCTTCCGTCAGCGTTTCTTCTCTGCCGACCGGTATCCGGAAACTCGCCACAAATACGACAATTCCGATGATCAGCAATATAATTTCCATGATTGTCATATATTTTACCTATGTATATCCTTCTTCATTAAATCTTGATATCAAAGGAACCACTGCTTTTCAGCACGACTTTTCCGTCTGATGCTTTATCAGGAGATTTTTTCCTGTTTCGTCCGCCGTCACCGGTATACTGATTATCCCCTTTTTCCTTCGCATCAAATTTCTTTTCGGTCATTTCGGAGCGATCCGCCTGTCTTACCTGCGTCAGCCGTTCTTCCGCATTTTTCTCGATCTGGGTCTGAATGATCGTCTGATTGCCGGCCGCTTTTGCATCCTCCTGCTGTTTCATAACAGAAAAATCCTGTGTTCTTCCGATTGTTCCGAGATGCTCTATCGGACTGATTGCCATATGATCACATCCTTTTCCCGCACATTTTTTCTATCAAAGCGCCTGTGCCTTAACGTCGCCGCGTACTTTTTTATATCGGCAATATTTATATGCTTCCTTGATCATGAGAGAAGCACCGGAAATCACAATCTTAGTTCCCGGATAGACCACTCCTGTCACCACAACAGAAGCATCCGTTCCTGCCTCAATTGCTTCCTTCAGCCTTTCCGATTCTTTAATATCCTGATCCAGCTTCTCATGCATTTCCTTGCTTTTCTGTGCAAGTGTCCTCATATAACTACTCTGCTCGGGTGAAATCTTAATGCCCTGCTTCAACTTCTGTACAGTCGCCGTCAATACCGGATCTATCTTTTTCAGGGATTGCTGCAATTCCATGATTTCTTTTTGCAATTCCTGCGCTCTTGCCTTACTGTTCGGATCTATGCCGACTTCTACAGTCGTAGCTGCCGCCATCGGTGAACCAAGTGTCTTAACGCTGATCTCCCGCAGTGCACTGACCGTTCCTCCCGTGATAAATGCCCTTTTACCGGTAACCTGTATATCCGTTCCCGCCATTACATGACAGTGCAGGATAGACTCCGTTTCCACATATCCCTTTGCAGATACAGTCGCATTCTCCAAAAACTTAGTGACAACATTACCGCCCGCCTTTAACACACCACGCTCCATGCCGTTCATGCCTCTGCCAATAATAATATTGCCGCCGGCTTCCAGATATGCACCTTCCACCAATCCGTCTACCACGATATCACCGGATGCTTTGATCTGAAAGTTGGCGCACACATTTCCTCTGACTTTGACCGTTCCTTCATATTCGATATTTCCGGTTCCGATATCTACATTTTCCACTTCATAAATATCAGCCACAAATACACGGTCATCCACAAGTGTCACATGACCGTTGACCTCTGATGTAAGCTCTGTTTTATCCTCTGATAATGCAATATTTCTGCCAAAGCGCAGAACCGCTTTTTTTACCGCCGGAGCCTGCATCTGCTCACCAAAAACATCCTTTCCGTTCTGTCCCGGTATCTCAGGATGCAGTTTTGCCAAAAGATCACCTTTCCGGCAATTATTCATAATATTCAGATGGAAGAAATCCACACTTCCGTCTTCCTGTAATGTAGGACGTGCACGCAGATCCGTATTAAAGAAATACTCAATCCATGCATCTTTTCCGGGAACGATCTTATCGCCGACCGCGATCACAAAAGTTCGGCAATACTCTCTTGATAAGAGGAACTGATCAATAACGTCCTCCTGTATTCCATATACAATCTTCTGATAGGCAAGATCTCCCAGGATCTCTTTTCTGTCCATCACAATTCCATCGTCAGAAGGTGCATAAAACCGAATCTCTGCAGTCATTCTGTCAGCTGAAACCTTGATAATCGATCTCTCATTTACAGGAAACTTTCTTTCCCTGCACAAAGGGATCGTTGTTTCCTTTCCGCTCAGGACAGCATCACGAATATCTGTCAATTCAAAGGGAATCTTCTCGAATTCCAGATATTCCGCAACTTCACCGATTTCAATCGGTTCTCCCCCATCCGTCTCCGGAATCAGTTTTAAAAACGTTCCCTGCTCATTCATACATAATTGAAAATATCCGTTCATCCGCGCCCCTCTCCGGCATTACTGCTGTTCTGTACTTTATTTTCCCTGAAGCAGTCCCATATACTTACCCATTTTCTCCTTCATCTTCTGCAATCCCCGCGTATGCAGTTGTGAAACTCTTGATTCCGAGACCTCTAATACACGACTGATCTCTTTTAAGGTCAGGTCTTCATAATAATATAATAAAATCACCTTTTTTTCTTTTTCTGTCAAAAGTTCAAGTGCAGCCTCCAGAACTTCTTTCAGTTCTTCCTGCTCCACCACTTCCTCCGGGGTGTCAAAATATCCTGATGCACCCTTATCGCTGGCAAGCTCACTTCCGCCCTGCTCCAGATATTCATTCAAAGAGATCAGATTTGTGACCTTCATCTGACCCTGCCAGTCAATATACTCCTCTTCGCTGATGCCCAGCTTATCTGCTACCTCCTGATCCGTTGCACAAAAGCCCTTCTCGGCTTCCACCTCACGCATGGCAGCATCGATCTGCTTCTGTTTTTGCCGGATCGTCCTCGGAATCCAGTCCATCTTACGGATCTGATCCAAAATCGTTCCTCGAATTCGCAGACTGGCGTATGTTTCAAATTTAACATCCTTGGTCATATCGAACTTATCAATTGCATCAATCAGTCCGAATATCCCATAACTGACCAGATCATCATACTCTACATTATATCCGAGATACATGCTGAGTCTGCCCGCCACCACCTTGACTAACGGCGCATATTCCATGATGATCTTTTCCCGTAATTCAGTCGATTTCGTTCTGGTATAATCCTCCCAGAGCTTCTTTCTTCCTGATTCTTCCATGCTGTCCCCACTTGTTTCTTACTGATACCGATGTGATTCGTTTCCTACTCTCTGCCTGCTTCGGAAGTTTCTTCTTTTGAAGTATTCGGATCTTTTTCGATCACCTCTCCCTCGGCAGAATCTTCCGCTTTCTTTTTGACTGTAATGCGGAAAGAATCAAATATCTTCTTAATGACTACACCGAGAAGATAAAAGGCAATCAGTGACAGAAACACGATTTTCAGTGTTTCCGCCAAAGTATAATGATTGATAAAAGTTACGATACTGGACAAAGCACCGCCTGTCAGCATCATAATTGCCGGCAATGCCCCTGTATTCAGCCGATAAGTCTTCTCTTCCTTTTCTTCTCCGACTTTTTCTTCCCCTGCCGAATTGTCATTGCTGACAGCTTCTTCCTGTTTTTTCGTGCGATGCTTTTGTTCCTTAGATTGTTCTTTCATCTTTTCCTACCGCCCGAATGATAAAATCCCCGCTTTCCGGATAAAAGATCACTGTACGTCCGAAATTTGCTCCCGTATCCTCTGCCAGAATAGGAATCCTCATCTCTTTCAATTTATTTTTTGTTGCTTCCACATTTCTTTCTCCGACCCTGACCATATCGACTTTATTCTGAAATGAGAACATCTGTGCCCCGCCCGCGATCTTTGCTACCAGTCTGGCACGGTTTGCTCCTTCTTCCACAATTTTTTCTACCAAAAGCTCTATTCCCGTATCCGCAAATTTGGGCTTATTGGAGTTGTTTGCGATTGCAGTGCTGTCGGGCAGCATAATATGCGCAAGCCCTCCCACTTTTGTTATCGGATCCCTGATCGCGATCCCGACACAGGAGCCAAGCCCCAACGTTGTAATTCCGTCCGGGCTCTTACAGGTCTTTAAGTCTGCCATTCCGACTTTAATTATTTCACCCATAATTTCATCCTACTTGTCACTTTCTCTCCCACCGCAAAACACTCAGCAGATGCCAAGCGAGCCTAAAATCTTTCCGTAAGATTCCAGATCCGGAACCAGTATGAAATAACCGCTCATATCCTGATCGTCTGTAAACTGTGTTTCTATCAACAGGATGTTATCCCCCATCGTTCCGAACTCAATGGCAGGTACACTTAAAATTGCACCCGCCATATCAATCGCCAGTTCCGGAACGGATGGCAATATTGTCAAATTTGTCATTGTGGAAAGTGAATTCAGGTATGACCCCGTAATAATATTCCCGATCTCTTTTAAAGCGGAAAGCTCCATTTCGCTAAAAGTATCTCCCTCCGGTGCCATTCCCATCAGCTTCCCTATCAAATGCCTTGCTGCTTCTGTCGGTAG
Source organism: Lachnospiraceae bacterium (assembly GCA_051888775.1). Taxonomy (GTDB): domain Bacteria; phylum Bacillota; class Clostridia; order Lachnospirales; family Lachnospiraceae; genus JBJFCE01. The sequence goes on from JBJFCE010000102.1 coordinate 9,746, forward strand.
CAAAAACATGATGCTTCCGGTTATATCTCCTTCCACGGCAAGATATACACCGGTCATGATCTGCTCTTCACCGCCAATTGCAGAGCCTACTTCCTTAAACTCAAGCAGCCGAACCTGTGGAACCTTCATATCAATCTTACAGCCAAGCATGGTAGCAAGCGCCGTCGTCGCATTTCCCGCGCCGATATTACCGAGTTCCTTCAGCACATCATAATAGGTTTCCGACATGACCTCCAAGTTCAGTTGATCAGCCATATAAAACCTCCTGTTTATTCTGCAATTACCGTATGTAAATCCAGTAAAGAGATCAAATCTTCTCCGACCTTTCCGACGGCACTTACGAACTGTTGCTTTTCTTCTCTGGAATCATAAGCAACCTTCTCCACCTCGGAATCATTCAGTTCTACAACTTCACGTACTTCATCTACGATCACTCCGATTTTATCCATGCCGTCCAGTTTTAAGATAATAATTCTGGTGTCTTTGGTTTCCTGTGCCTCGTCCAGGTCCATCTTAATACGGATATTCATAACAGGAACCACTTCACCACGGAGATTGATCACTCCTTTAAAATATTTTGCCACCTTCGGCACTCTTGTGATCCGCTGCATTCTGACGATGTTATCTACATACTGAATATCTATTCCGTATTTTTCATCCCCCAGCTGAATCACGATATACTGTGTGGTCTGAAATTCATTTTTTACTGCTAATTCTTCCATATCCAGTCCCTCTCTTTTCTATCTTACAGCATTGCATTGGTATCAAGGATCAATGCAACCTCACCATCACCGAGGATCGTCGCACCACTGATGAATTTGCACTTGTTAATATATTTTCCGAGCGATTTGATAACGATTTCCTGTTGTCCGATCAGATCATCCACAACAAGACCTGCCAGTTTCTCGCCCTTCTTCACAATCACAACCATCAGGTTTTCATCCGGTCCTTTTACACTCTGCGTATCTAACATCTTATCCAGACGGATCAGCGGAATAACGCTTCCGCGCAGATGAATCACTTCTTTTGCCTGTACAAATTTAATATCAGATACCGGAATGTCCTCGATTGTCTGGATCGAACCAAGGGAAATAGCATATTTCTCACCGCCGACAACAACCATCAGTGCCTGAATGATTGCAAGCGTCAACGGCAGACGGATAATAAAGGTACTGCCTTCGCCAAGCTTGGTCTTAACTTCCACCTCACCGCTTAAGGATTCGATCTTGGACTTCACGACATCCAGTCCGACACCTCTTCCGGATACATCGGATACCGTCTTTGCGGTAGAGAAACCGGCATGGAACAACAGATCGATAATATCCTTCTCGCTCATGTTGTCTGCCTGTTCCGGTGTAACGACGCCTCGCTCGATTGCCTTGTTCTTGACCGCTTCCGTATCGATACCGTTACCGTCATCCCCCACCTCGATAACAACGTTATTACCATCCTGATATGCATTTAAGAAAATAGATCCCGTCTCAGACTTGCCGCGCTGTTTTCTGACCTCTGCCGACTCCAGACCATGATCTGCGGAATTTCTGAGTAAGTGCATCAACGGATCGCCGATCTCATCTACTACGGTACGGTCAAGTTCGGTTTCCTCACCCGTCATATACAATTCCATCTTCTTGTCCAGTTTTTTGGACAGATCACGGATCATTCTCGGGAACTTATTAACAACACTTTCAATCGGCACCATTCGAACCTTCATAACCGATTCATGCAGATTGGTCGTAACACTTTCCAAATACTCGATCTGCTCATTGAAAGCTGCGCTCTTTGCGCTTTCATTGCCGGATACGGATACCAGAGAGTTCTTTGCAATGATCAGCTCGCTGACAAGATTCATCAGCACATCCAATTTTTCAATATCCACACGGACTGTACGGTTAACAACCGGTTTCGCAGGTGCCTGAGCTTTCTTATCCTTTGCTTTTGCTGCCTCCGGCTTCGTCTGCTCTGTCTTATCGGAAGTAGTTGCTACAGCTGTTGATTCCGTTGTCTGTGCCGCTGCACTCTGATAGCTTTCGGAAGGAATGACATCACCGACCGCATCCTCGATCTCGGATACATTTTTGATCGCAGCAAGGACTTTATCGATGCTTTCCTTGGATACTACCACCAGACTAAAATCCAGATCGAATCTTTCATCTTCAACATCCTGTGCGCTCGGGCTGGATACGATAATCTCTCCGACTTCCTCGATTGCTTTAAATACCAGAAATGCTCTTGCTGCTTTTAACAGGCAGGATTCCTGCACATATACCGTAATGCCGTAGAGATTCATTCCCTGAGCAACAGCCTGTCCCATCACATTCTTCTGGCTGTCATCGAGCTTAATCTCCCGCCATTTATGGCGATCGCCTGCAGCCTGTACTGCTTCCTGTTTTGCCGGCTGAGGAGCCGCTTCTGCTGCCGGTTTCTCAGCCGGTGCGCTTTTCCCGCTCATCTGATCATTCAGTGCTTTGATCAGATTCTCGTTATCGTTGGTTCCCTCATCCGCACTGGACTGGATGTTGGTCAGATATTCATCCAACGCATCCAGACACTGGAACAGAATATCGATCATATCTCCATTGACCTTGACCGTTCCGTTTCTGACCTCGGAGAATACATTTTCCATATCGTGCGTCAAGGTCTGCATCCTCTTATAACCCATCGTACCTGCCATACCTTTTAAGGAATGTGCCGCACGGAAGATCTCGTTGATCGTATTCTCGTTTTCCGGATCCTGCTCCAGCTCCAGAATCTGTGTGTTCAGATTCTGTAAATGTTCCTTTGTCTCATCGATAAAAATCTCAAGATACTGACTTACATCCATCTCACTTTACCCCCACGTTCATAATGATTTCACGGGCAATCTGGTCGATCGGTAAAATCTGATCCGCCAGACCTGCATTTACAATGCTCTTCGGCATACCATACACCGCACAGGTACTTTCCTCCTGTGCTATGACATGCACTTTTTTCTTTTCTTTCAGTGAAACGATTCCTTTTGTTCCGTCCGCTCCCATACCGGTCAGGACCACACAGATGATCTGCTCATACGGCATCTCGCGAAGCGATTCATACATATAATTCGCACACGGTCTGACACCTTCTCTCGGTGGCTCCGAAGTATAACGAACCACACAATCCTTCCCCTGACGTACAATATTCATATGGAAGCCGCCGCGCGCAATATAAACGTTTCCCGCGCTTAAGACATCTCCTTCCTCCGCTTCCTTTACATGAAGCGCAGACAGAGAATCCATACGTTCCGCCAGCGACTGTGTAAAACCTGCCGGCATATGCTGTACGATCAGTACCGGAGCTCTTAAATTCTCCGGAAGGTTCGGGATCACGTGCTGTAACGCTTTCGGACCGCCTGTAGAGCTCGCGATCGCGATAATCTGGGAGGTGTTAAACTGGGATCCGTGTTTTGATACCAGATCCACCACTTTTTTGGTTGCTTTGATTTCCTCCAGACTAAAGCTCTTTGATACAGACGGTAAATTCGACTGTGTAACCGCAGTCAGGATTTCCAGAAAGCGTTGTCTGAACTTCTCGTTTCTTGCATCTGCCGCTCTGTCCGGTTTGTGAATAAAATCAAGTGCCCCTAACTCCAAACAATCCAGCGTTATCTGTGCACCCTGACTGGTATCCGTGCTTGCCATCATGATCCGCGCGGATATTTTCAGCCGTTGCAATTCTCTGAGCAGCTCCAGTCCTGTCATCTTCGGCATGTTGACATCCAACACCACGCCGTCATACTTTTTTCTGCTCAAAAGATCCAGCGCATCCAAACCGTTAATTGCCCGGTCTTCTACCTTGAATCGTTCATCTGAGTTGATTATATCACACAGCACACTTCTCATGAGTGCAGAATCATCAACTACCAGAATTTTTTTTACATTTTTTTCGGATTTGTCGATCATTTTCATAGACCTTCGTCCTTTTCTTCTATTCCATTCTATTTTCGGCTCTTCTGGCGGTTTTTCCGTTCCTCTTCAAAAATATATTTTATAATTTCCTCTCGTTCCACCGCATTAATATTTATGTATTTTACACGATGCTCATAAATGCCTTTACGATTTTCCAGTTCGGAAACCTTTAATACCTGACCGACCAGATTATACTCTTTATTTTCACCGGCCACCTGAAGCTGGTATTTGCAGTAAATCATGGAATTCTCCTCATAACGCTGATTTGCTATAAAGCGAAGTCCGCCGCCGCTGATATCCACAATAATACTGCGTTTTAACGGAAGTCCCGGTACCAGATAATCCTTACGTTCTTCCAGTGCCGCAATTTCTTCCTCCTCCAGACTTCTTGCACTCATATCAAGTGCACAGCTGAACCGGTAATATTCTCTCCGCTGATATTTTCTCAGATTACTGATCAGCTCCAATACCAGGATATATACGTTATTGCTCTTATATCTGTCAATAATACGGCAGGCACACTGATACAGACCATGCTCCGTATAAAAATAGACATCATACTCTCCGTCCACAGGTAACAGAATCAACTTTGTCTGCTCCATTGGCATGGTAACCTCCAAACGGTCCTCAGACAATACCTCAAATACCCTGCTCACATAAGTCTTCTGATTTGACGTGTTTTCACCATGTCCCGACTTTGCCTTCAATTCCAGTTTCTGTCCGGGAGTGACATACATTGATAACATACAATACCCTCCTGCTCTATGTCTGTTTTACTGATTTTTTCTTCCAATTGCAATATGAGAAAAGAATGCTGCCATTCCCCGCTTCGGCACACTCTGACTGATCTCTTTATCCATCAATATTGCTGCAATTTCTTCATATGCCTTTGCAGACTTTGCCGTAGGATTCTGTAAAGAAACCGGCATCTGCTGCATGACCGCCTTTGCCAGCAGCGTGTCCTGAGGAACTGCCCCCAGATAACTGATCGGAATATTCAGGTATCTGGTAACCACCGTATTAAGTTTGTTAAAAAGGTTCTTCCCTTCCTCCAGACTGTCCACTTTATTGGCAATCACTTTAATCTGGGAATTTTCACTGGAAAACCTCGGATGACGGTTCAATGCCTTTAATAAAGAATATGAATCCGTAATGGAAGTCGGTTCCGGTGTCGTCACCAGCAGGATCTCCCCGCTTGCAACCAGGAACTCCAGCACCGCATCTGCAATTCCGGCGCCCGTATCTACGATAATAATATCTGTAATGGCATCCAACTGTGCCAGATTCTGAATAATATAGGTAAGGTAATCCCTATTCAGATTCGACAGACCCACGATACCGGACCCACCCGAAATAAATCCGACTTCCATCGGTCCCCATGTGATGATGTCCTTGATATTTTTACCGTGATAGATCAAATCACATAAATTATGCTTTGGTACGGCACCGAACATGATCTCAATATTGGCAAGACCGAAATCGGCATCCAATATAATCACTCTTTTTCCCTGTTTTCTAAACTGAATGGCCAGATTGATCGCCGTATTGGATTTTCCAACGCCGCCCTTACCGCTCGTAACGGTAATGACCCGTGCAAGCGGTCGGTTCACCTGACTGGCCTTTATAATATTACGTAACTGTTCTGCCTGATCCATTTAGTATCTCCTGTAACACACTTTCCTTTTGTTCTGTATCCGCCTGCTATTTCTTTCTTCCCCCAAGCAGCTGTCTGACAGTTGACTGCGGATTAAACTCTGCAATATCATTCGGTACATTCTGTCCACATGTAATATAGGACATTTCCGCTCCCGTATGCATTCTCAGATTGAACAGATTTCCAAGCGTCATCGTTTCATCCAGTTTGGTGAAAATCAACTTATAGTCTGCCATCTCGGCATAGGTATCCGCAATATTCACCAGATCCCTGTACTTTGTCGTAGCACTGAGCACCAGATAGACCTCTTTTCCCTGTTCATCGCTGATGGCATCCAGATAATCTTTCATCATCTGCTTCTGTTCTTCATTCTGATGGGAATGTCCCGCAGTATCTACCAGAATATAATCATAATCCTTAAAATCATTCCATGCCGTCACGATTTCCTCCACGGAATAAATCACCCGGAACGGAACATCCAGAATATTGGCATAGGTACGAAGCTGCTCCGCCGCTGCGATCCGGTAAGTATCCGTAGTCAGAAGTACTACGCGCTTCTTTTCTTCCACACAGAACCGGGACGCCAGCTTGGCAATCGTTGTTGTCTTGCCGACACCGGTCGGTCCGATAAAGAACACGATTTTGGCACCGTTCTTCGCCGGTGTAATCACCGACGGTTTGCCGAATTTCAGTACCATTTTCTGATACACATTGGCAAGCAGATAATCGATCGGCGTGTTGTTCTTTCTGTTTTTATCCAGATCATCAATGATCATATTGGCATAGCGTTCGTGTACTTCATTTTCGATCATGGTATTATACAAAAGCTTCATGAAGTTCTCCGATTCGCTCGGTTCCTCCGTCTGCTCCTGCGGTTCCTCGTTCATACCGATCGTCTCCTGTAAAAGATTGCGAATGGATTCCAGTCTTGCTTCCATATCAACGATCGCATCTGCTTCCGTATTGTTCTGATATCCATTCTGACTCTGATCCTGACTATAGGAGACCGCTGCATCCTTCTGGATGACAGACTTTGCCTCATCTTTTTTAGGTAAGCTCTCTACACTTTCTTTTGCAAGCGCTTTTTGACCTTTCTCTTCTTCGTTTTCTTTCACTACCCGCGCAATGTCCCTGACTGCAGATGAGAACCGCTCACTCTCCTCCTCCAGCGCAACTGTCACTTCTTTTAACGGGTTCTTAAAGAAACGCATCAGCCCTTTTCGCTTGACATTCCGGACATTCATGATCACAATGCCCTGCCCTAATTCTTTTTTGGCAGTATTTACCGCTTCTGCCTCCGTATCCGCCAAGTACTTTTTGATAATCATTTATGCCGTCACCATCCCTACCGACTGTAATTCCACATTGGACTCTACTTCATTATACGATACCACGATCAGATCTTTGAAGTAGTCCTCCGTTAATTTCTTAAAGTATATACGCACAATGGGCGAAGTAATAATAATCGGATTCTTGCCCAGATTTTCCAGCTTTGAAATCTCTGCTCCGACCGAATCCATGATTGCCTTCGTTCTCTCCGGATTCAGATTCAGATAAGATCCCTGTTCCGTCTGCTTGACGCTGTTCATGATCTCCTGCTCCACCTTCGGATCGAGCGTTACCACGCTGGTCGTCTCGTTTGCCGGAAAATATTTGCTCGAGATTGCCCGCTTTAGGCTCTGTCTGACATACTCGGTCAGGATATCGGTATCTCGCGTTGTTGTTGCATAGTCCGCAAGCGTTTCAAAAACAGTCAGCAGATCTCTGATGGAAACACCTTCTCTGAGCAGATTCTGCAATACTTTCTGTACTTCACCGAGCCCAAGAAGCTTCGGGACGAGTTCCTCCACAACGGAAGGATTGCTTTCTTTCAGGTTGTTGACCAGATTCTGAACGTCCTGTCTTGTCAAAAGCTCTGCGATATGATGTCTGATCACCTCGGTCAGATGTGTTGCAATAATGGACGGCGGGTCTACAACGGTATATCCCAGACTTTCCGCACGCTCCCTCTGCCCTTCCGTGATCCAGATCGCCGGCAGATGGAAGGAGGGTTCAAACGTCGGGATTCCCGTGATCTCCTCCTGTACAAATCCGGGATTCATCGCCATATAGTGATCGAACAGAATCTCGCCTTCCGATACCTGAATACCTTTAATCTTGATAATATATTGATTTGGATTGAGCTGGATATTATCTCTTAATCGGATAATCGGTACTACCGTACCAAGTTCCAGCGCAATCTGCCGCCTGATCATAACGACACGGTCGAGCAGATCACCGCCCTGATTTACATCCGCAAGCGGGATGATTCCATAGCCGAATTCCAACTCGATGGGGTCTACGGACAACAAAGAATTAACATTTTCCGGCTGACGGATTTCCTCTGCTTCCCGTTCTTCCGTATCCACAGCCTCCTCAATCTGCGCCGATCGGATCTCTCTCTGCATCATAGCAGCAGCAATCAGAAAAGCTGCTCCCAGCAAAACAAATAAGACTGTATTTAACGGTGTAATCACACCCATCAGGATCATAACGGCGCCTACGATATAAAGAACCTTCGGGATACCGAACAGCTCGCTGATCAACGCATTTCCGAAATCTGCTTCCTTAGATCCTTTTGTAACAAGAATACCGGTAGAAAGTGAAATCAGCAGGGACGGAATCTGGCTGACCAGACCGTCACCAATTGTCAGGATAGCATATTTGTTCAACGCCTCACTGATGCTCATATCCATTCTGAGTACACCCATCAGGATACCGCCGATGATATTGACCGCCGTGATCATCAGGCCTGCCGTCGCATCTCCCTTTACATACTTTACAGCACCATCCATATTACCAAAGAAACTGGATTCCTCCTGAATCTTGTCTCTCCTTCTCTTTGCTTCCGCATCATCAATCGCTCCGGTATTTAAATCGGCATCGATTGCCATCTGTTTACCGGGCATTGCATCCAGCGTAAATCGTGCAGTTACTTCTGCAACTCGTTCGGAGCCTTTATTGATGACCATGAACTGCACCAGAATCAGGATCAGGAACACGATCGTACCGATTACCAGATCACCGCCGCCGACAAATTCACCGAAAGTCTGTACCACATTTCCGGCATAACCCTGAGACAAAATCAAACGCGTGGAAGAAACATTCAGCGCGATACGGAAAATAGTCGTAAAGAGCAAAATTGTCGGGAAGAATGCCATATCCAGTACTTCTTTGGACAACATACACGCAAACATGATCGTGAAAGCAAGAGACATATCAAAAGCAAGCAGAACATCCAAAAGCCAGGTCGGCAGCGGTACGATCAGCATAACAAATGCTGTCAGGATATATGCTGCAACAAAAATATCGCCCGAAAGAATATTCTTAAAATTCTTCATTTATGCTCCTCCTTTCCCGTATATTTGTGTCAATACGCAGACAGCTTACACATTGTACTCTGCCTATGCCGTTCCCTTTTTCTTTGCCGTGGGAGGATTCGTTCCCCGCATACTGTATACCATTGCAAGCACCTCTGCCACAGCCTGAAACAGCTCCGGAGGAACCTGTGCTCCCAAATCCACATTGTGGTAAAGCATTCGCGCAAGCGGTTTGTTTTCTACAATTTCAACATGATTCTCCCTTGCAACTTCCTTAATCTTCTGCGCCAGATAATCTTCGCCTTTTGCCACGACGTAAGGTGCATCATACTTGTCCGGCTCATAGCGGAGTGCAACTGCATAATGCGTCGGGTTTGTAATAACAACATCCGCCTGCGGAACCGCCTGCATCATACGCCGCTGGGATACTTCCCTCATCTTCTGGCGAATCTTGCCCTTAATCTGAGGATCTCCTTCTGCATTCTTGAACTCATCCTTGACTTCCTGCTTGGTCATCTTCATGTCTTCGTTAAATTTCCATTTCTGATAGATAAAGTCCGCTCCCGCAATGACAATATAGAACATGGAAATCTTTATTCCGAGATTGATCACGATATTTCCGATATTTCCGATCGCCTGCATCAGCGGCATATCAAAGATCAGAAAAATCAAACCGATACTATCCTTTAATGTGGAATAAACAATATATGTAATCAATGCAATCTTTAAAACAGACTTTAACAGTTCCACCAAAGCCTGCTTGGAAAAAATCTTTTTAATACCCTTGACCGGATTCAGCTTACTGAATTTCGGCTTTAACGGTTTCGTTGTCGGTGCCCACTTGACCTGCACCAGATCTGCAACAAATGCAACACCAAAAGCGATCAGCAGAATCGGCAGCAAAATCGTTAAAAGCTGCTGAATCACATCCTGAAGTAACCCCCACATACCGACCTGATCCAGACCGCCGCGCGATTTGGAGATTTCCGGGATCTTATTATACACTGCCTGGAAAGTTTCCATAAAGCCCGTTCCGAGCTTGCCGATCCATACCTTCAATATGAGAAACAATGCAAGCAGGATCACACAATTTCCAATCTCCTTGCTCTTTGCAACCTGTCCCTCTTTCCTGCTGTCTTTTAACTTTTTACTGGTGGGCTGCTCGGTTTTTTCTCCGCCGGGGCCCTCTTTTGCAAAAAATTGCAGATTATACTCTAAAATCACATCATGGCCTCCACCATTGCTACAATCATCCGTTTCATTTCTTTAAAAAGCAGTTCCGATGCGGTTGGTACGAGCCACATGGATAAATACAGAACCGCAAAACCACTCAAAATCTTGATCTGCATACCTACAGCAAACAGATTCATCTGCGGTGCGACCTTTGCCAAAATCGCAAGCACCGCGTTCATCACCATGATCACTGCAAATACCGGCAGTGCAATCTGAAAACCGATCACGAAATATTGTGTCATAAAAGAAAGCATGGTTGACATAATATTACCGATTGCAAACTTTGCTCCGTTAATCGGAATCAGTGTATAAGTCTCAATCAGCGCCTTGATAATATACTGGTACATTCCGGACGTAATCAACAGCAAAGAGAAAATATATTTTAAGAACATACCGCTTACCGTTACATTGTCATGGAAAGTAGGATCCATCAGACTCGCTGCCGACAGCCCTATCTCCATATCAATGATACGTCCGGCAAATGCCACAATATGCATACAGATTCCGGCTGCCAGACCGATCAGCAAGCCTACCACCACTTCTTTCAGCACAAGCAAGGCATATTCAAAAACCGTGTCATACACCAGTTCTACCGGCTCCGTAGTCATATACACAAGATATGCCAGAAAAATGCTGAGAGCCACTTTGAAACGGCTCGGTATACTGGTATCTCCATAAAACGGTGCCAGATACATAAATGCTGTCATACGTATAAAAATCAGCAAAAAATATTCCAGATCAGAAGTTGAAAATGAAAAATCTACCATAGTATCACTATCTTATGTAAACCGAAAAGTCAGACCAAAGCTGAACCATAAAATCCGACATATTATTTAACATCCAGTGTCCAAGCAGCATCATCACCAAAAATACGCTGAGAATCTTCGGAATGTAAGTCAATGTCTGCTCCTGTATAGAGGTTACGGTCTGAAAAATACTGACAATCAAACCGACCGCAAGCGATACCAGCAGAATCGGCGCCGCTGTTTTTATTACAGTAAATAATGCATCTCTGCTGATCATAATCACGTCTTCAGCTGTCATACGCTACCTCCCTAATAAAACGATTTTACTACATTTCCTATAATCAGGTTCCAGCCGTCTGCCAGTACAAACAACAGGATCTTAAACGGCAGAGAAATTGTCGTTGGCGGAAGCATCATCATACCCATACCCATCAGGACAGATGACACTACCATATCTATGACAAGGAACGGAATATAGATCAGGAAACCTATGATAAAGGCTGTCCGAAGCTCGCTGACCATAAAGCTTGGGATCAGCACGTAGGTCGGAACCGCATCAGCAGCATCCTCAGCAGTTGCATCCCATGAAAGTCCCGCGATCTCCATGAACATACTGACATCCTTTCTCTGTGTCTGACCGTACATAAACTCGCGAAGTGGCTCAATTCCTGCCTCTAAAGCCTCCTCCTGTGTGATCTCTCCTTGGTCAAACGGCACAAGCGCCTCATTATAGATCTGGTTAATCGTAGGGCTCATAATGAAAAAGGTCAGAAACAAAGTTAACCCAATCAGCACTTGATTCGGCGGTGCTGTTTGGGTATTAAGCGCACTTCTCGTAAAGTGAAGAACGATCAGAATTCTGGTAAATGATGTCAGACAGATCAACAACAGCGGCAGCAAAGCGATCGCAGTTAAAATTAACAGAATCCGCAACGCCCCCGATATCGTACCGTTGTTACTCGAATAAGTGATATTCAGATTGTCCGTAATATTCAGTTGGTTCAGATCTTCCGGTGTCTGCGCTGTTCCCGGTTCTTCAATATACGTCTGTGTATCCGACTCACCGGTCAGATGACTGTCCACGCTGCCAAGGGCCAGGGAAGTAAAGCCACTCCCCATAAACAATATGCCTACCGTAATCAGCAGGCATATCACATGAACAATTCTTTTTCCGGAAAAAAAACTATTCTTCTTCATTCTTTTTATTTTCTCTCAGGTGTTTTGCTTTGTTTAAAAAGTCCTTAAATACAGGTGATTCCGCCTTTTCCTCTTTTACAAGATGCAACTGCTCCGGCTCAATTTCGGTAAGCATATGAATCTCGTCCTTTCCGATTCCGATAGCGAAATATTTGTCACCTGTTCTGATAATCTGTATATACTTATTGGTCGTAACCTTGTAGGTCTCAATCACCTCAATATTACGCCCCAAACCTTTTCCCTTCTGATAGCCCGCTATAAACCTTGTCGTAAAATAGGTTAATACCAATATCACAACAAAGATAAATAGGAGCGTCAAAAGCTGAAAAAAAGAATCCAATGAACTTAAAAGCATATCAGCCAACTACTTTCTTTACCGCTTCCAGTACACGATCTGCCTGGAACGGTTTTACGATAAAGTCCTTTGCTCCTGCCTGAATGGATTCAATAACCATTGCCTGCTGACCCATTGCAGAACACATAATAACCGTTGCGGAGGCATCTGCTTCCTTGATCTTCTTTAATGCCTGAATACCGTCCATCTCCGGCATTGTGATATCCATCAACACCAGATCCGGTTTCAGTTCCACGTATTTTTCCACACCCTTAGCACCATTTTCAGCTTCTCCGACGACATTATATCCGTTCTTGGTCAGGATATCCTTGATCATCATTCTCATAAATGCTGCATCATCACAAATTAAAATATTCTTTGCCATAGCGTTTTCTCCTATTCCCTCTACTTAATAATCTCGGTGACACGAACACCAAAACTTTCTTCAATGACTACAACTTCACCTTTTGCAACAAACTTACCGTTTACCAGCACATCTATCGGTTCTCCGGCAATCTTATCCAGTTCTATGATGGTTCCGGGAGCAAAGTCAAGAATCTCTGCAATAGATTTGCTCGTTCTTCCCAGCTCAACCGTAACCTCCAGCGGAACATCCTTGATCAATCCGATATTTTCCTGGCTTACCATATTTCCGTAATCATTGGAGAATGATTGGAATTGTGCGGGCTGAACATTGACATTCTGCATCTGTGGCATCTGCTGCCCCATCATTGGGTTCATACCCATCTGGCCCATCATCGGATTCATGCCTGCCTGACCCATCATTGGATTCATACCCATCTGATTCATCATCGGATTCATGCCTGCCTGATTCATCATCGGGTTCATACCCATCTGACCCATCATCGGATTCATGCCCGCCTGGTTCATACCCATCTGGCTCGTATCCTGAGCTGCATATCCCTGATTCATATCGGGCATCGGCTCTGCCTTCGGCGGTTCATAAGGCTCTGCTTTTGGTTCTTCCTTGGGCTCCGGCTTTGCCTCCGCATGCTGTGTACTCATAAAGGTCTCGTACAACGATTTTGCAAAGTCAATCGGATACAGCTGCATGATCGTACTGTCCACCAAATCCCCGATCTGCATACGGAATGAGATCTTTACAAAGGTGCCCTCCAGAAATTTGGACAGCTCTCCTTTTGCTTCCAACTCATTCAGATCCACCAGATTTGCTTCCGGCGGGCTGATATCGATTTTCTTGCCGAGCATGGAAGAAAGAGAAGTCGCTGCGGAACCCATCATCTGGTTCATCGCCTCGGAAATCGCACTCAAATGCAATTCACTGAGTTCTCCTTCCGTATTGGTTCCGTCGCCGCCCATCATCAGGTCGGTAATGACTTTTACATCCTGCTCTTTCAGGACCAGAATATTACTGCCCTCCAGTCCCTCCGTATACTTAATATAGATAAAGACACACGGACGATGATAATCTTCAACAACAGTACTCCAATTTGATAACGTTACAACAGGAATTGTAATGTCAACTTTTCTGTTGACCAGAGAATACAACGTTGTCGCAGAGGTTCCCATACTGATATTGGCAACTTCTCCAATGGCATCCTTTTCGATGTCCGTCAAAAGACTTTCATCGATTTCCGGAATTTCCGTTGGCGCGGCACTCTTTTCTTCCGCATTATCAGAATTATCAGAACTATCGGAAGCATTCAGACCGCTTAACAGCGCATTTATCTCATCCTGAGATAACATTCCATCCATCTGCCTATTCCTCCTCTCTTATTACGGATGTGACCCGAACTGCAAAATGATCTTCCTGCGATCCGGGCAATGCCATAAATTTTTTGATATTTCCTACATACACAGAAAGCTCACTGTCTACTCTGGAATCCAAACGGATCACATCTCCCACCTGCAAGTTCAGGAAATCATTGACCGCAACATTGCTCCTGCCAAGAATCGCCTTGATCGGCACATCCACTCTGCGAATCAATGTCTCAATATGATCCTCATAATTCTCATCCGCTTTTTCCTGCATATTGGCATACCAGAACTTGGTGTTCAGGCGATCCATAATGCTTTCCAGTGTAAAATACGGAAGACAAATATTCATAAATCCTTCTACATCACCGATCTTCAGATTCAATGTAACCATCGCTATCATATCGGTCGGTGAAATGATCTGCGCGAACTGTGTGTTCGTTTCGATCCGGTCCAGATAAGGATTAATATCCAATACATTTTTCCATGGTTCACGCAAAAGCTGGACACAGACAACCATGATCTTTTCCACAATGGTCATTTCAATCTGTGAAAAGTCCCTGCTTTTTGCTAGCGGCTGTCCCTGACCTCCAAGCATTCTGTCGATCATCGCATAACCCAAAGAACTGCCGAGTTCGATAATAATATTGCCGCTCAGCGGCTGAAAGTTTACGATTCCCAAAATAACCGGATTGGCAAGGGAATTGGAAAATTCTGAAAAAGTAACCGTTTCCGAGCTTGCCACCGTAACCTGTATATTTTTTCTTAAGTATACCGGAAGATTGGTAGATAACAGTCTTCCGTAATGTTCAAAAATGATCTCAAGCGTACGTAAATGTTCTTTCGAGAACTTGGCAGGTCTGTTAAAGTCATAATTCTTTACCTGCTTATCCGGACTGTCCTTCACCTCGTCCATGTCCAGTTCACCGGAACTCAGGGCTTGCAGCAGACTGTCTATCTCATTTTGGGACAAGACTTCACCCACAGTGGCTCACCTCCTTGCCTTTCTCTCTTTCAATGTCTTCTGTCAGGAAAATACCGTATCACTGAAGCTGACATTGAAAATGAATTTGGAACCGTACATGGTCTGGAGTCTTTCCAGAATTTCCTGACGAATCATATCCATATTTGCCCTGCATTCATCTAAAGTATATTGTCCTATTACGGAAATAATCTCTGCGCGGATCAGTCCTTCCTTCTCCTGCATTGCTTCTTCCGTTCCATAGGTCTTATAGTCCTTATCCTTCATATTCATCGACAAAGATACCGATACAATGAAATAGTGATCTCTATCGTCCTCGCCCCTTGCCAGCGGAATAGTCAGCTCCTCGGAAAGCACATAAACTGCCGTATCTCCCATGGAAACAGCCGTTTCTTCCTCTTCTCCTTCTTCCGCACTCAGTTCCAGATCCACCGCCTGTGCGATTTTCCCTACCAGATCTGCTGTTTTACGTGACTGATTCAATACGGAAAACATCATAATGCCGGTCATGATCAGATTCACGACCAACAGCGCCAATATCAAAATTGATAACAAATTCTTTTTCAAGGATGTACCTCCAATCTAACGTTCCGTACTAAGCGTATTATAAATTCTGATCTCTACACGCCGGTTATGTGCTCTTCCCTCTTCGGTGCTGTTATCCGCAACCGGCACATACTCCCCTCTTCCGGAATGCTTGATATTCGCCGGATCAAGTGTTGTGGTATCCATAAAGTACTGGAATACCGATAATGCTCTCGCACTGGACAATTCGTCATTATTTGCATAAACACTGTTATGTATCGGCACATTGTCCGTATGTCCTTCAATTTCGATCAGGCTGTCCGGATAGGTCATCAGAATCAATCCCAGCTTATCGAGCATCGGGTAAACATTGTCCTTTAACTTTGCGCTTCCGGAGTCAAATAATATGGCGCCTTTCATTGTCAGCAGTACATATTGCGATGTGAAATCAATGTCAATGCTGTCCTCCAGATTCATTTCTCCCAGTGCTTCCTGAATCTGTTCCGCCATTTGCTCGGACTCTATCATTCCTTCCTTTTCCATCTGCTCATACAAGCTGTCAGGATCGGGATCTTCTACCTCTTGTGCCACACCTGTACTGTTCATATAATCCGACAATTCATTCAGCTGGCTCACACCGTTACTGATCAGGATACCATCCCCGATCGCCGATGCTCCGCCGTCAAATACGCTGAATGTATTATTAAAGGATGCTACAACTTCCTTCCACTTCTCCGCATCAATAGAAGACATAGAAAATAATAACACAAAAAAGCAGAGGAGCAGATTCATCAAATCACCAAATGTACACTGCCACTCAGGTGCGCCCTTTTTCGGTTCTTCTTCTCTGCGTTTAGCCATTATCCTCACCGCCTTCATCCGTTGCCGATACACGATCAGAAGGAGACATGAAGGATTTCAGTTTTTCCTCAATAACACGCGGATTTTCACCTGCCTGTATGGAAAGAAGTCCTTCTATCATAATTTCTTTTACCTGCATTTCAGCTTCATTCTTTACCTTCAGCTTACTTGCTACCGGCGTACAGATCCAGTTTGCCAGCAAAGATCCGTACAAGGTTGTTAAAAGTGCAACAGACATCTGCGGTCCGATATTGGACGGATCATCCATGGTTTGAAGCATATTTACAAGACCGACCAGTGTACCGATCATACCCCACGCCGGTCCCATGGAAGCAACATCCTCCCAGAACTTGATATTCTTTTTATGTCTGCTTTCAAGGCTGATGATCTCGGTTTCCATAATTGCACGCACAAGTTCAGGATCCGTGCCGTCTACAATCAGCAGAATCCCTTTCTTCATGAACTCGTCATCCAATTCTCCGGCTGCTTCTTCCAGCTGAAGAAGACCTTCCTTACGTGCTACGTTAGAAAGATCTATTATCTTTGCTATAACTTCTGAGGTATTTACAGAAGATGATTTCAACACGAGTGTAAAACTTTTCAGACCTCCCAGAAAGTCCTTTAAGGTATTGGATGCCAAAACAGAACAGAAAGCACCACCAAATGTAATCAGAACAGACTGGACATCAACAAAGTTATTAATTAATCCGGAAACACCGGCACCGGTTATGATTGCCCACAGGACAAGCACAATACAGACGACCAGTCCAGCTAAAGATGCTATATCCACGTTGTCCACCACTCCGTTTTTGCTTTAGTCCGCAAAAATTTCCTTTCTATATGATTTTACTAGATTTTTCACATCTTGTCTACTTTCTTTTACAATTATTTTGCGCCCCGTAGTGAGCGTTACGACAGTATCGGGGGTTTCCTCAACCATCTCGATCAGATCGGGGTTTATCAGGATTTTGATATCGTTTAGCTTGGTAACTTCTATCATGTGGATCCTCCGTTTTTTCTCGGGTGTTGAATGGTTGCAGGTATCGCTAAGACTGTGTTATGTAAACCGTTAAAGTGATCCGGGTTAGGGTTGTACCAATAGCATAGGCAGGCTTGAGGCACCCTCATTCACGGGCTTCGCCCTATGTCTGCGACCAGAGTCAAATTCGCCTGCAAGCAGTCGATTTGACTCCGGCTGCAGACGCATGGCTCATTGCCTACGTGCACATTATATCATATTTTTTAGAAAACAAAAAGGGTTGAACAAGGAGAATGACCCGATAACATAAATTACCAAAAAACTTTCTTTTATTAATAGGCGATTGCAAAACTCTGTCCGTAAGGAGAACCGGTGCTGATCAACCTATCGGTGACCGGCACTGTGAGTCCGTCGGTACTT
>JBJFCE010000103.1:0-27174 GCA_051888775.1 Lachnospiraceae bacterium
TAAGGTGCCAAAATACGGCACCTAAGTACCGACGGACTCACAGTACCTGCCACTGTCTGGGTATGGGCACCCTGTTATCCTGAGGACGGAGTTTCGCAATCACCTAAATGCTGCTTATAGATCAACATGTGTTTTTCATTTTTGTATCATATCAGTTATTTTTTTCCAAAAAGTGGTTATTGTGTGAATTTTGTGTGTAAAAAAAGCTCCGATATGGTTTGCACCATAATCGAAGCTTTTTTCTACGCTATATATGTGTCATACATATGCTAAATTCATGCCACATTTTTTACCATAGACTGAATTTACATCATTCCGCCCATACCGCCGCCGTTTGCAGGCATAGCAGGTGTTTCTTCTTTGATATTTGCAACAACAGATTCTGTTGTCAGAAGTGTGCTTGCTACGGAGCATGCATTCTGCAGTGCACTTCTGGTAACCTTTGCAGGATCCAGAATACCGTCAGCAACCATATCTACATATTCTTCCTTCAGTGCATCAAAGCCGACACCAACCTCGGATTCACGCACTTTGTTGATGATCACACTGCCTTCCAGACCTGCATTGGCTGCAATATGATACATCGGTGCTTCCAGTGCTTTTAAGATAATCTCTGCACCTGTCTTCTCGTCGCCGCTCAATTCCTTAGCCAGCTTTGCAACTTCTTTGGATGCATGAATATAAGCAGAACCACCACCGCAGATAATGCCTTCTTCCACTGCTGCTCTGGTTGCTGCAAGTGCATCTTCCATACGAAGCTTTGCTTCCTTCATCTCGGTCTCGGTAGCTGCACCTACACGGATAACTGCTACGCCGCCTGCCATCTTTGCAAGTCTTTCCTGTAATTTTTCACGATCAAAATCAGATGTGGTCTCGTCAATCTGATTCTTGATCTGTGCAATACGGCTCTGGATTGCTGCTTTGTCACCTTCGCCATCAACAATGATCGTATTTTCTTTCTGAACCTTAACGGATTTTGCACGACCAAGCTGATCCTTTGTCGTATCCTTCAGTTCCAGACCCAGATCGGAGCTGATCACTGTACCGCCTGTTAAGATTGCGATATCCTCAAGCATTGCTTTTCTTCTGTCACCGTATCCCGGAGCCTTAACAGCTACTACATTAAAGGTTCCACGCAGCTTATTAACGATCAGAGTGGTCAATGCTTCACCTTCTACATCCTCAGCAATGATGAGAAGCTTTGCACCGGACTGAACGATCTGCTCCAATAACGGCAGAATCTCCTGAATATTGGAAATCTTCTTATCGGTGATCAGGATGTACGGATTATCCAGAACTGCTTCCATCTTATCCATATCGGTTGCCATATATGCGGAGATATAACCACGGTCAAACTGCATACCTTCTACAAGGTCAAGCTCTGTCTTCATGGTCTTGCTTTCCTCAATGGTGATGACACCGTCTCCGGAAACCTTTTCCATTGCATCTGCCACCATATTTCCGACTGCCTCATCACCTGCGGAAATTGCAGCAACACGTGCAATGTGCTCCTTGCCGTTTACCTTAGAACTCATTTTTGCGATTGCTTCTACTGCACAATCAGTAGCTTTCTTCATACCTTTACGAAGAATAATCGGATTTGCACCTGCTGCAAGGTTCTTCATACCTGCATTGATCATCGCTTGTGCAAGAACGGTTGCAGTTGTGGTTCCGTCACCGGCTACATCATTCGTCTTGGTAGCAACTTCCTTAACAAGCTGTGCACCCATATTTTCAAACGGATCTTCCAATTCGATCTCTTTTGCGATCGTAACGCCGTCATTTGTGATAAGCGGAGCGCCGAAAGATTTATCCAATACTACATTTCTTCCTTTCGGTCCCAATGTGACTCTTACAGTGTCTGCCAGCTGATTCACGCCGGACTCTAATGCTTTACGTGCCTCTGCACCATATTTAATTTCTTTTGCCATGATATTTGCCTCCTGATTGATGTTCTTTTTTTACTGAATAATTGCCAGAATGTCGTCCTGTTTTACAATGATATATTCCTCATCCTCAACCTTGACTTCTGTTCCGGAATATTTAGAATAGATCACCTGATCTCCGACCTTTACTTCCATCTTTACTTCTTTGCCGTCGATCACGCCACCCGGTCCTACTGCAAGAACTTCTGCCTGCTGGGGTTTTTCTTTGTTCTGTCCCGGAAGTACGATCCCGGATTTGGTCGTTTCCTCTGCTACTAACTGTTTCAGTACGACTCTGTCGCCTAAAGGTACTAATTTCATGATAAAGCCTCCTTACATCATTATGCAAATTTTCTTTCTGCTGTTTTTGTTAGCACTCACTTTTACTGAGTGCTAATTACTGATTCATATATTAGTTATTTTGTAACCTGATTGCAACCGCTACAGCGGAAAATACGCATCTATTTTCTCTTTTATGCTCTTATTTTCTTTTGTTTTCTCTTGTTTTCTCACTTTTCCATAAATAGTGTGTTTTTATATTTTTTTTAGACTTTTTATAAAGCAGATACATTTGGTATCAGGTAAAGCATTTTAACACCAATTTTTTTCAAAACTTTCCACATAAAAAAAGTGCTGCACAGGCTAATACCCATACAGCACATCATATGCACACTTTCCGACTTTATGCTCTATTTACCGGCTTTTTCCAATCTTTCACGATACCCGGGGGCATTTTTAATCTGATACTTATTATCGAACATCTCATATTCCGCATCAGAATACAGATCTTCCAGATTCTGCTCCACATTATTTTTGATCACGATTCCACATGCAACAGACGGTGCGATCATAGGATCCTCAAATGCTTCGCAGGCTTCCTGCACCTTGCGCGCGTAAGCCTTGGCTTCACCTTCTTCTGCCATCGGAATGAGTACCGTAAAGCAGTCTCCATCCGTTCTGCCGATCACGTAATCCGGCTTTGCATACTGTTTGATCAATTCTGCCACAATACGGATCAATCTGTCACTTTCTTCATTGCCGAAATGATCATAAACATACTTCCAGTCATTGATATTGATACAAAGCTCTGCGACCGGAAGTACCTCGGAGCGATCGATAATCTGTCTGCGGTTCACAAAATAAGTGCGGTTTAAGGTCCCCGTCAGCACATCTTCTTTATCCCCATGTGTAACACGATATTTCTCTTTTTCCAGCTTCTGTTCCAGAATATTACTGTACAGATCCAACTCTTTATGCAGATAACATTCCTGCCCGTATGCACTGAGTCCTTCAGCCGTTTCCTGAAATAACCGTTCCACAGTTTCTCTCTGCCCGGCTTCTACCTGATCCAGTCTCAGATACAAATGTGCAATCGTTCTGTTCTCAACCTTGATCTTTGTTCCCGGTTCATTCACCACATCGGGCTCATAATCCGAAAAATCTTTTGTTTCCGCAATATGCGTGCCATGTCTGTCCGTCAACAGAAATTCTGCCCTTGTAAATACAGCCAGATCAGACAAATACTTTCTTAATCCTTCTACCGGATATAAATGTTCAACATTGTATCCTTTGATATTATCTGCAATTCTTTGCTCCAACGAGACATTATGATACTCCATTTTTTCTTCCTCCCGTTATGCTGTCACTACCTGATTCTTGCCGTTCTGCTTTCCGTTATATAAGCATTCATCTGCTTTATGAATTAACGTCTCCATGCGGTATCCCGGTACATATGTAGACACTCCGAATGTGATCGTAAACGGTATCTTCTCATTATGATAAGAGATCACCTCTTCTTCGATCATTGCACGGATACGCTCACCGACAACCGCGGCTGTGCTCATATTCCCCTGAATCAGGATCAGGAATTCTTCTCCGCCCCATCGACATATGGCGTCACCGTCACGGACACAATGCCGCATGATTTCCGCCACATGCACCAGTGCCTGATCCCCGCAATCATGACCATAAGTGTCATTAATACGTTTGAAATTATCAATATCACCCATGATCAGACTGAATAACGTTCCCTTCTGTTTCGCCTTCGTCATAGCTTCTTCCAGAAACTCTTCCATGCATCTGCGGTTTAAAAGTCCGGTTAACGGATCCACCCCCGCAATATGCTCCAGATTCCTGTTCTGGGTAGTAAGAACGTTCTGGGAATTCATAATTTCGAGTACAAAACAATAGGACAACGCTCCCAACAAAGAAAATGTTACAAAGGCATTAAAGATATAAAATACCCGGATGCCTTTTTCGCCGATTTCATAATACGCCGGCTGTGCATATGCATATCTGTATAATGCTATGTAAAATACAAGACAGGCAATCGTGACCAAAGGCGGAAAAAACAATTTCTTCTGCATATTTGACATTGACATCAGCATATAAAAGCTGACTGTCACAACACAGAAAATATACAGTACAAATCCCGAATTCCAGCCAAGCATCAGCGTTCCGAGTACAATCTGGACTACCAGTTCCAAAAATGTCAGCATGTATGATAATAATATGATACGATCCTTTTTTATATTGCTATAAATAAATGAATAAAAAGGAATCACAATCAGATTATAAAGCACCATCGGGAAGATAACATAAAACAGAGTCAGTCCCAACAGTACGACATGCACAAACATCACTGCAATTACCAGATACCGCAGCTTTGCCTTCTGTGTCAGCAATTCCTGCCCCGTTATTTTTCTGATAAAAGATTTCCAAGTTTCCCTCATATCGTCCCCATACACAATCAAATAATAATAACAGTATATCAGATTATCCCCTGAAATGGAAGCTACTGAAGTGTAAACATTGCTGCAATTGCATGTAACTTCTCCACCGATTCCATACAGTCTTCTACCAGTTCATTGTTCTGCACAGTCTGTTCCACTACGTTCGTGGTCTTATCTGCAATATCCGTTACACCAATCGTGGCCTCATTAACAGTAGAATTGATACCATTCAATGCGCTTGTAATCTCTGTAATTGTATCTGTCAAAGAATTAATTGAGTCTTCTATTGCACCCATACTCTGAGCAAAAACATTGGCATCACTGTCATACTGTTCCCCTACGGATGCGAACTGATCATAATCCTTTAATACAACCTTTTCCAAAAACTCAATCGTATCCTGAAGTGCCTCCGCCAGACTCTTAACTGCCTGATTAACCTCCGTTACAATCTCATTGATGCTTCCGACTGTCTCAGATGTCTGGCCTGCCAGATTTCCGATTTCCGTTGCAACCACTGCAAACCCTCGCCCTGCTTCTCCCGCTCTGGCAGCTTCAATAGATGCATTCAAAGCAAGCAGACTCGTCTGGGAAGAAATAGACATAATGGCACTTGTCAGCTCATTAATTTTTTCCACTGCCTTGGACTCTTCCATTGCCTTTTCTGTTCTATCCTTGACCGACACATACAGCTTGGAAGTCCTTTCGGTTGCATCTAACGTTGTCTGCTTTAATTCATCAGCACGTTTCTTTACTTCTTCGGATAGCTCTTCACCGCTTCTGGACAGCTTCTTGATCTCACCGGCACCATTTTGCATCTGTTCAATATTTTGATTAATAGTTTCGGTTGTTGCCGCGGTTTCCTGCATACCGGCTGCCAGTTCCTCGGTTGTTGCACTGTTATCTGTACATTTACTATTAATCTCATTGGAAATAGCACGAACTTCCTGCACATTGTGGGTAATCTGTCCGCTAACATCTTCTATATCTCCGACAATCCCCCGCAAATTCTCAGTCATCTCATACACCGCACGCCCTATGTATCCAATCTCATCTTTTCTCTTGCACAAACGATCCATCGCCGGCTGCTTTTTAAATTGAAATTGTGCAGTATCCTGAATAATATGCGTAATCAACGTCAACGGACGAAGCAAAATCTTAGCAAAAACAAATCCTATCAGACCGATCAGGATAACCGACAGGTATACGCCTGTGTACATCATCTTCTTTACACTCTCGATATCAGCAAGAATTTCATCCTCATCTGCCGAAATGACCAAAATACTTTGATCTGCCAAAACAGTATATACTGCATACTTCTGTGTTCCGCGAAAATCATAATCAGCCACATTGATTCCCTCCGGAATATTGCCTGCTTCAATCTCTGCCACAACCTGTGTAATCACTACATTTTCGACCAATGCACCAACTTTTTCCTGTGTCGGATGATACAGCATAATACCGTCCGGAGCTACACAATAGGCATAGGATGAACTCAATCCCTCAATTCCCGCAGATTGCAGGATATCATGATATGCATCATAACCATAGGAAATCAGTGTCTCATCCTCTATTGCCTTATTCATAACATCTGCATATGCACGCTCCATAGATACCATATTATCTTTGGCAGAATCTAAAATGATCTGTTTGCTCCGCGGTATAACGATAATTCCGCAAATAAGGCTCGTACTGATCACAGAAAACAACACTAATAATATCATTCTCAGACATTGGGAATGAATAAAAGATACTTTTCGTTTTTGTTTTATTTTGTCAACATTCTTTTTTATCATGGCTCCCCCTGCACATTTTTGTTTAAATTATAACATAATCCCCCATAAAATACACTATATTTTGTGTATCTTTTCTGCTTTTTTCCATTTTCCGTATTCTCCTTGCAAAATTTATTTTTTACGGTACAATGGAAAAGGTAATACTGTATGCAACACTATATAAAATAGAAAGGTAATTTTATGATCAGTGCAAACAACGTCACCTACCGTGTAGGTAAAAAAGCTTTATTTGAAGAAGTCAACATCAAATTTACGGAAGGAAACTGCTACGGTCTCATCGGAGCAAACGGTGCAGGAAAATCCACCTTTTTAAAGATTCTCTCCGGTCAGCTGGAAACGACGAACGGGGATATTACGATCACTCCCGGACAGCGCCTGTCCTTCCTTGAGCAGGATCATTTCAAATACGATTCCTATACCGTTATGGACACCGTCATTCTCGGAAATGAGCGTCTGTATCAGGTCATGAAGGAAAAGGATGCCATCTATGCAAAGGAAGACTTTACGGATGAAGACGGGATCCGTGCCAGCGAGCTGGAGGCGGAATTTGCCGAGATGGACGGCTGGGAAGCAGAATCCAATGCCGCTATGCTCTTAAACGGACTCGGCATCGAGACCGATCTGCACTATGCCTTAATGGGTGACTTAAACGGTAACGAAAAAGTCAAGATCCTGCTTGCGAAAGCGTTGTTTGGCAATCCGGACATTCTGCTGCTCGACGAGCCTACCAACCATCTGGATCTGGATGCGATCGCATGGCTGGAAGAATTTTTAATTGATTTTGAAAATACCGTTATCGTGGTTTCCCACGACCGTTATTTCTTAAATAAAGTCTGCACTCATATCGCAGATATCGACTACGGCAAGATCCAGCTGTATGCCGGCAACTATGATTTCTGGTTTGAATCCAGCCAGCTGCTCATCAAACAGATGAAGGAAGCCAACAAGAAAAAAGAAGAAAAGATCAAAGAATTACAGGAATTTATCTCCCGTTTCTCCGCAAACGCAAGTAAATCCAAACAGGCAACCTCCAGAAAACGTGCATTGGAAAAAATTGAACTGGATACAATCCGTCCGTCCAGCAGAAAATATCCGTACATTGATTTCCGCCCGGACCGCGAGATCGGCAACGAAGTTCTTTGCGTAGACAATATCAGCAAGACCATCAACGGTGAAAAGGTTCTGGATCATGTATCCTTTATCTTAAATCACGATGATAAGGTCGCATTTGTCGGCAGTAACGAGCTTGCCATCACCACACTGTTCAAGATCCTTGTCGGTGAACTGGAGCCGGACGAAGGCAGCTATAAATGGGGTGTTACCACCTCGCAGGCATACTTCCCGAAGGATAATACGGAAGAATTCAATAATGACTTAACCATTACGGACTGGCTGACCGGCTACTCTCCTGTCAAGGATGTGACCTATGTCCGCGGATTCCTCGGACGTATGCTGTTTGCCGGAGATGACGGTGTTAAACGTGTCAAGGTACTCTCCGGAGGTGAAAAAGTCCGCTGTCTGCTCAGTAAAATGATGATCTCCGGCGCCAACTGTCTCGTACTCGACGAGCCGACCAACCATCTGGACATGGAGTCCATCACCGCCTTAAACAATGGTCTGATCAAATTTGGCGGCGTAATCCTGTTCTCCTGCCATGATCACCAGTTCGTACAGACAACGGCAAACCGTATCATGGAAATCCTTCCGGACGGCTCTCTGATCGATAAGATCACGACCTATGATGAGTATCTGGCAAGCGATGCCATGGCAAGAAAACGTACCGTATATAATGCGGACAAAGATAAAGAGGACGATGAAAATTAATGAAAGCTGTTGATTTACACGTACATTCCGACAAATCTGACGGTTCCATGTCTCCGGCAGCGCTGACTGCCTATGCCGCACAAAAAGGGCTGCGCGCTTATGCCCTGACGGATCATGATACCGTGGACGGACTTGTCGAAGCAATGGAAGCTGCCAGACAATTTCCCGATCTGAAAGTGATCCCCGGAATTGAATTATCAACAGAATACAAAGGCCGCGATATCCATATCGTCGGTCTTTATATTCGTTACGAGGATCCTGCTTTTCAAAAACACCTGATCGATTTTCAAAACTCCCGTATCCTACGCAATGAAAAAATGTGCAATAATCTCGCGGATGCCGGAATCGATATTTCTTTTGAAAAACTGCAGGCAGAATTTCCGGACAGTGTGATCACCCGTGCACACTATGCACGCTATCTGCTGGCACACGGCTATGTCGCCTCTCTCAAGGAAGCCTTTGACCGCTATGTCGGAGACCATACAAAATACTTTGTCCCGCGGGAAAAGGTCACTCCGGCGCAGGCAGTCTCGCTCATCTTACACGCCGGCGGCATTCCGATCCTGGCTCATCCGGTACTCTACCATATGAGCGATGCTGCTTTGGAGGAACTGGTCGCACAGTTAAAGGATGCCGGTCTGATCGGGATGGAATGCATCTACAGCTCTTACAGTTCTTCGGAAGAACGTGATATGAAACGCATCGCCGATAAATTCGGACTGGCCTACAGCGGCGGATCGGATTTTCACGGAAGTGCCAAACCGGGACTGGATCTTGCAACCGGCTACGGCTCCCTGTTTGTACCGGAAACAATTCTGGACAATCTGATCGCAGCGGGGAAAGATTGAGCAGCTCTGTCAGCAGGGCGAAAAGGAAAGCCACAGGTATATCCCGGCCGGGCACGCTTTCGCTACACCTCGTCCGTAGCGGTACATAAGGTGCCAAAATACGGCACCTAAGTACCGACGGACTCACAGTACCCGGCTGAGATATACCTGTAGCTTTCCTTTTCGCCCTGCTGACAGAGCTGCTCAAATAAGAGAAAATCAGGCAATTGCAAAACTCCGTCTGTGAGATTGAACCGGTGCTTTATAGATCTGTCGGTGGCAGGTACTGTGAGTCCGTCGGTACTTAGGCACCGTATTTTGGTGCCTTATGTACCGCTACGGACGAGGTGTAGCGAAAGCGTGCCTGCCACCGACAGATCTATAAAGCACCGATTCATCCCGCCGACAAAGTTTCGCAATTGCCTGAATAATGGAAAGGATTCCTGCTATGTCACAGAAAATACTGTTTACCGATCTGGACGGAACTCTATTAAATGATGAAAAAAAGATTTCCGAACGTGTAAAAAATGCACTCTTTGAATTTCACCAAAAAGGACATATCCTGGTGCTCACCTCCGGCAGACCGCTGTCCAGTATTTTAGAGGTTCGCGATGCACTTGGGATTTCTTTTCCCAATTCCTATATCATCTCCTATAACGGCAGTCTGACCTATCACTGCGACAGTCAGTCTCCGGTCCGGGAGCATACCATCGATATTTCTGATGTGCAGACTATTATGAGAGAAGCGCACCGTCTTGATATCCACTGCCACACCTATGAAAATGACTGCATTATCTCTGAACACGAAACACCCGAACTTGCCTACTACAGACAGCATATTCATCTGCCGTTTCGGCTTGTTTCGGACATCCCTTCTGCTCTTGCCAAAACACCCTACAAGCTGATCGCCATTCATCTGACCGATCATGCCCGTTTAGAGCAGCTACAGGCACAGGTTCTTTCCCTGACACAGGGACGTATCACTGCCGTATTTTCCAATGACCGTTACCTTGAATTCTATCCGGCTGATTCTGGAAAGGGAAATGCTGTATTGGATCTATGCCAATATCTGCATATTCCGGTTGAAAACAGCGCTGCGATCGGTGATGAAAGCAACGATATTTCCATGATCGAGGCCGCCGGACTCGGCTGTGCCATGGCAAATGCAAAAGACTGCGTGAAGGCTGTCGCAGATTTTGTTACAACGCAGGATAATAACCATGACGGCATTGAAGAACTGCTGCTTCTGATGACTGGGACAAAAAGATGAAAACAATATAAATCATACCATTCTATGATCGTATCACATATTGATACTTGAAATCGCCTGACACTTCGGTTATACTGGTGTCATAAGAAAGGCCGTGTGCCCATTTCTATATCATTTTCGGAATCATTTCGATGTTTCCGTCTTTTATGCGGTCATTACCGCATCCGGCAATTCGCCGTAAGTACAGCTTCTGTACACATTTCATCTATTACATCACTTCAAAGGAGAACTATGCCTATGCAACATACGCAAGCAGTAACTACAGACCATCGGCCGCTTTCCGAGCTGAATCTCATGGATGACTAAATATAGGATCGGCTTATACAGATATGCAAAATGTCATCATCTTTATGATTCTGCCCTATGATCCGTTCGGGAAAAACCGTATGCGCTATACGATTCAAAACCAATGTATGGAAGATTCTTCTGTACCTTATGACGACGGCGCCAAGAAAATCTTTCTCTATACAAAGGGTACGGAGGGAAATCCTAGTCAGGAACTCCAAGACATGCTAAAATACATAGAAACAACAACCGAGGAAAATGTAACCAACAAAGATATTGAAGCTATTCATCAACTCGTCGAAAAGGTAAAACGCAGAAAGGAGGTCGGCATTCGTTATATGAAATCATGGGAACTTGAACAAATCTATCGCAGCGAAGCCAAAGAAGAAGGGCTGACAGAAGGCCGTAAAGAAGGTCTTGCGGAAGGTCTTGAACAAGGTCTTGAACAGGGACGCGAACAAGGTATCAAGGCCTTGATCAGCATCTGCCGGGACTTCCATATTTCAGAAGAAGAGACCATTTCCAGACTGATGGACAATTTTGAGCTCAGTGAGTCAGAAACCAGAGAATATATTGGGGATGATTGAAAAGTATAATATGACTGCACAGAAAAGGGTTACGGTACCGATTTTCCGGTTTCGTAACCCTGCTTAAGAAACATAATAATGACAAAAGTTAGTATAAAATCACGCTCTTGATCTGATTTCCGCAATCTTCTGCATGGATCAGCATATCCACATCTTCCAGTAATGCCTGCACAGCAGCTCTGGTCACAGAATCAAGCAGATTAAAAACTGCTCCGCTTTCAGTCGTATATACCATATCGACCGGACAGTTGCTGTCTTCATTATCCAGCCACCGATCTCCACAATCCACACCGCCTTTGATATAAGCATAAAGAACTTGCTGCATTCTTTCGATCAAATCTATATCCAGTTCAGCCCGGAAAATGATCTCCACCGCATCAACCGAATAAATTTCCTTCCGCAGATTCCTTTCCTGTTCTTCAGGATGAGTCATTTCCTCCAGATCACCGATACGCAACAATTCTTCTTTGACCTGTTCCTGTTCATCCGAACTCATCCTATTCACCTGTTCTTGGATCGCTGCCATATCATGATCACGGTGATATCCGATTTTATCAATTGCAGAAAGCAACACATTGCCGATGATGGGAAGTGTGACTCCGATCGGCCCGGGTACAAGTGCAGAGACCATATCCAGTAAAGCACTTGCAGATAACATTTTCCTATCCTCTGCATTTAACATTCTCCAACTTTTTGCCATGTATTTCTTATGCTCCTTTCTTCTGGGTACATTATTTCCAAATTCCATATAATATGATGATTTCACGAGGATATCTTTCTCCCAAATAATCATCCGCTGGATTACTAAAGATGTCAACTGCCCTACATAAACCGCTCTTATACAGATCCACTACAAGATTCTTATATATTTGAATACACTGAGCACAGTCTTCTCGGCTATTCCAAGTCAATACAATCGGATATTTTCCTTTTGTTTCTCCGGCAGGTGCTGCCATGATCTGGGCAACCATGTAATCCCTGAGCGCACAATAAGTCGGATCCGAAGACCAGTCGCTTCTGACAAATCCATTGGCAGGATCAAACGTACTGCCCGGTTCAATCGGATATTGATAATCCAAATCTCCGCCAAAATAAGCTCGCTCGCCACGTCTGACATACATCTCATCCCCTGCTTCAATAATAACAGGCACAAGGGCTGTTCCGCCAACCTGCGGTGCTGCTGCCACATTTTCTGTTTCCGTCACTGCTTCTGTATCCGCCGTTCCTTTTCTTCCTTCTGCAATACCATATTGAATATAGTGCTGATACAACAGATCCGCATTATCCCCGAATGCTGCTTTTACATCCGGATAAGTATTAGCATAATAGACCGGATCAAACGCGATCTCACATGCCTTTCTGCCCTCTGCCCTGCCGTAATTCTTATAATGCTGGTACAGCAAGGTCTCATTTGTACCAAAAGCAGCCTTAACATCCGGATAGGTATTAGCATAATACTCCGCATCAAAGATCGTGCCGTCCGCCATTTTCTTTGGCGCTGCATCTGCCTCAACATCTGCCAGCCCCAGACCGCAGAAAACGATTAGCGCCGATAATACCAGTTTCAGTTTTTTCATTCCCATAGTTTCCTCTCCTTTTTAATTTTTTATTATAAAATATAATATATTTTATAATACTATAAATAATATATTAGCACACCACTTTTTCAAATACAATATAAAACATGAAAGGTGGTATCCAAATGTTTCAATTAAAGCCCGATAATATCGAATACGAAAATAAATCTTTACGATTACCGAAAGATTTAATTGAGACGGTACAGGCACTTGCAAATAAGAATGATATGTCCTTTAACAAGGTCATTATCCAATGTGTGGAATATGCCATTGCACATATGGACACAGAAGACTAAGATACGGTTGTGCAAAAAATCAAACTGCACTTGCTAAAGAATTCCAATTTATGTTTGCAAAAAAGCTACAAAAAAACGCTCCCTCAAAAATATCGCTATAAGCATAACGCTTACAGCGATATTTTTGGGGGGAGCGTTTTCACAACTCCTTCTTTTTACTCCTTTATCCAAACGATTATAAAACTCTGCCCGCGGGATGGAGCCGGTACTTATCAATCTGTCAGTGGCAGGCACTGGGAGTCCGTCGGTACTTAGGCGCCGTGTTTTGGCGCCTTATGTACCGCTACGGACGAGGTGTAGCGAAAGCGTGCCTGCCACTGACAGATTGATAAGCACCGGTTCCATTCCGCGGGCAGAGTCCCTCAATCTCCTATGCTCCTTTATCCTTCTACAATAAGGTATCTGCCGTCGCCGACCTCAAAGACTTCATCAGCGCTTAAAATCTCTTCCTCATCGGCGCCTTCCATATCCACGCCCTCTTCTTCAAAATACTCCCACACTTCCTTCGGCGAGTTTACAACAACCGCCATGCATTCCTCAAGGAAGCTCTCTGCTTCCTCTCTGTTCGTGGCAACATCCTCATCAAATAGCTGGCTCTGATGCTTCAAAAAAGCATCCAATACCGCATCATCATATTCCTGCATGTTTTCTTCCTCCTGTCTTTATCCTTATACGTTATCTTCCGGATCATCCGATATTTCATCTAATAAATTACGAAGCACCTGACACACACCCTTTTGTGTATAATCAGGGCATATGTGTTTCGCTGCTTTTTTCACAACATCCCGTGCATTCTCCACGGCATAGCTCTCACCTGCCGCCTCCATCAGTCCAATGTCATTTTCATTGTCACCAAATGTCATGGTTCTGTCATATCCAATTTTAAAATAATCCTGCAAAAAGCGGATGGCATTTCCCTTATCCACGGATGCATCCATAAAATCCACCCATTCTTCACCCGCCATGCAGACCTTCACCTTGTCCTTCCATGACGGAATCAGTTCCTTCTCACCGATATCGCGGATGGAACCTTTATGAAACAGTGCTGTTTTCATGATTCTGGGATTTCCGGCGAGGACATCATCCACAACCTTCATACGGTTCCTGTATCCGTCACGGATCAGAGATACAAAGCTGTCTTCCTTTGATTCTACCAGGCTGCCCTCCGGTGTGGATACGACAAAATCATATCCTTTTCCATAAGAGCGCTGCACTTCTATGATCTTTTTGGCAAACTCAGGCTCCATCTGTGTGACGGACAAATCCCTGCCCTGATATACGATATGGGCACCATTTTCTGCAATATACACAATTTCATCCGCAATATCAGCAAACATGGAACGAATGCTGTAATACTGTCTTCCGCTTGCCACGCAGCATAAAACGCCTCTCTTAGTCAGCTCGTGCAGGAGCTTTGGCACCTCCGGATCCACCTCCGGCGAAGATTCCTTCACCAGTGTTCCGTCTATGTCCGTTGCAACCAGACCAATTCGTGGTTTTTTTACAAATCCCTGCAATTCATGCATCAGCCTTGCAAGCGGCAGCCCGACCACATTCAGATAATCACCCCGAATACCGCTTACATACATGGCGAATTTTCCCTGGATTCCATACGATCCGGCTTTATCTATCGATTCTTTTGTATCAATATATGCCCTGATCTCTTCGTCTGTCATAGGATATACCAATACATCCGTTCTTTCATAAAACGTAACAGTTCTTCCGGCACGAACCAGCGTAACCCCCGTATAGACCTGATGCCTGTTGCCCTGTAGCATACGAAGCATACGAATCGCATCTTCCTCATCCTTAGGCTTTCCGAGGATCCGATCCTCATAAGCAACAATCGTATCTGCCCCAATTACCAGCAAGTTTTTCCCGGCATCCTGCTGTCGGTCATCCGATGCCATATCTGCCTGCAATCTGTCAAACACATCTTCTGCCTTCTGTGCCGACAGTTCCATGACAACCTGCTCCGGCTTTGTCTTGGTAATATGTTCTTCTTTTTTACTCGGAATAATTTCAAAAACAAGTCCTGCCTGCATCAGGATCTCCCTTCTTCTGGGCGATGCCGATGCCAGCACGATCCTATAGTCCTGTTGTATTTTATTTAAGTCCATATCATTCTCGCTGCTGTCCGCAGACAGCAGTCACTTTCCTTCCTATGACGGAATATGCGTCTCAGGAATAAATACCCGCTTGCTCACAGTCACATCCTTTACCTGCGCGGCAGCAACCGCTTCCCCGCAAAATGCTTCCTGATAAGAATAGGGTTCCTTACCCCGTCTGTCAACCTTCTGATAAGTACCATCTTTTTGTAAAAGATGTGCCTTCAGATTATCCTTTAGCTGAGCCTCCAGCACATGCAATACTTCTTTTTTGAGAGTCTCATCTTCTATCGGGAATAAAATCTCCACGCGGCGTTCCAGATTACGCGGCATCCAGTCCGCACTTCCCATATAGATCTCATGCTTACCTGCATTTTCAAAGTAAAAAATACGTCCATGCTCCAGAAAATTACCAACAATAGAGCGGACTCTGATATGCTCGCTCACACCCGGGATTCCGACCTTCAGGCAACAGATTCCCCTGACGATCAGATCGATCTCTACGCCTGCCGAAGACGCTTCGTACAACGCCGCAATCACATCCCGGTCACACAGCGAATTCATCTTTGCAATGATCCTTGCCGGAACTCCTTCACGCGCATTCTGTGTTTCTCTCCTGATCAGGTGCAAAAATCTCTGCTTTAACCAAAGCGGCGCCAGCGACAGCTTATTCCATGACAACGGCTCGGAATAGCCTGACAGCATATTGAATACCGCCGTCGCATCTTCTCCGATCGCTTCACGGCAGGTCAACAATCCAAGATCCGTATAGATCTTTGCCGTTGCATCATTATAGTTTCCTGTTCCGAGGTGAACATAACGGCGGATGCCGTCTTCCTCCCTGCGGACTACCAGCGTGATCTTGCTGTGCGTCTTGAGTCCCACCAGACCATAAATAACATGGCAGCCTGCCTTTTCCAGCTTTCTGGCCCAAACAATATTGTTTTCTTCATCAAAACGCGCTTTTAACTCTACCAACACCGTTACCTGTTTACCGTTTTCGGCTGCCTGAGCAAGTGCTGCAATAATCGGTGAATTTCCGCTGACACGGTAAAGCGTCTGCTTGATCGCCAGTACATCAGGATCTTTTGCCGCCTGTCTGATAAAGTCTACCACCGGTGTAAAGGTCTGATACGGATGGTGTAACAGGATATCTCCTTCCTTGATCTGTTCAAAAATATTGCAATCCTGAGGAATTCTCGGATGATTCTGCGGTGTATACGGCTTTTTCTTCAAAGCATCAAAGCCTTCCATGCCGTACATTTTCATCAAAAACGTCAGATCCAGAGGACCGTTGATCTCATAAATATTATCCGTACCGATCTCCAGCTCATCCCGAATAATCTTTAGCAGTCGTTTATCCATACCGTCTTCCACTTCCAGACGGATTGCCTGCCCCCATTGACGCTTTTTGATTTGCTTTTCAATTTCTTTTAACAGATCCTCCGCTTCATCTTCCTCAATCGTCAGATCGGCATTTCTCATAATACGGAACGGGTGTGCACAAACTATATCATAATTTAAGAAAAGCTTTCTGATATTGCGCTCAATGATCTCTTCCAACAGGATCACTACCGTTTCGCCCTCTTCTCCCGGGATTCTGACAATTCGCGGAAGTACACTCGGAACCTGTACCGTCGCAAACTCCAGTTCATCATCTTTTCCTTTCTTGGAAAGTAATGCCCCGATATTCAGGGATTTATTACGGATCAGTGGAAACGGTCTGGAAGAATCCACTGCCATCGGAGTCAGCACGGGATAGACGTTATCAATAAAATAACGGTCGATATATTTTTCTTCTTCCTCCGTCAGCTGCTCATGATGCTCCACGACACGCAAATGATTCTGCGCAAGCTGGGGCAATAACGATCGCTTATACACCGTATACTGCTCTTTCACGATTTCATGCGTTGCTTCTCCCAGCATCTGAAGCTGCTGCTTTGCCGTATAACCTGCAATATCCGGCTTTTTATATCCGGCATCCACCATATCCTTTAAAGATGCGACACGCACCATAAAAAACTCATCGAGATTCGATGCCGTGATCGCCAGAAATTTCAACCGTTCAAAAAGCGGATTGGTTTTATCCTTTGCCTCGGAAAGAACACGCTTATCAAATAAAATCCAACTCAGTTCCCGATTATAATAATAAGCCGGATCCTTAAAATTCATGATTGCTTCCATACCTGATTTCCTTTCCTTCCATACTATCAACCTATTTTACGCTGATGAATCACAGGGCGGATACTGAATACCTCTTCAAAGAAATCTGCCTTTGCGGAAAATAAGCCCCTTTCCAATGTAATATCCAGATCGGTATCGACCGATAAAATCAACTCACTGTCCTTAACTGTTGCACGAATATTCCGAAACTTCTGCTTATGACTACGGTCCAGACCGTTTGCTAGACGCAGGATCGCGGTCAGCTTTGCAATCACAAGATAGGAACTCTTATCCAGTTCCGACTTTTTTCCAATCGTTTCATAGTATTCAAAATCCAGATGATTATATTTGACCACATTGGCAACGATCTCACGCTCTGTATGGGACAAACCGATGATCTCAGTTCCCATAATAATGCTGTAAGAACACTCTCCAAGCGTCATCAGACTGATATACTTTCCGCAATCATGCAGTCTTGTTGCGATTTGCAGAAGCAGGCGTTCTCTTTTTCCGAGTCCGTGTACTTTCTTCATACTGTCATAAATCGTAAGTGCGATCGTCTCTAATGTATCGCTACGCTTGCGGCTTCCCATATAACGTTTGCTGATATTTCTGGCGCAGGCAATAATATCCTGCTCAAAATCATGGGTGACCGGGATCAGCTTATGTGTCTGTGCATATTCATACGCAATTCCGTCACAGAGCGTCACACCCGGCGCCCAGATCATCTTAGCTCCGCAGATATTCATAACCTGTCTTGTAAGAACCGATGAAATATATAAAAGAGGGGCATTCTCCTCCGGAATACCGAGTGCCCCGGCAATCTGTTCATTGGTACGGCTTTTAATAGATGACATAAACCTGTCAAATCCGGCAATATCAATATATCCCGGCTCAAACTCTTTGCCCGGACGCTTCTGTAAAATCTGGGAAATATAATCGTCCACCACTATAATATGCTTGATATTGCTGTCTTTTAAGTACAATTTCCGAAAAACCTCAAGCTGATTGTCTATCATTTCCGATAACAGCTCATCAATCTGATTGACTCTCGGTTTAATCCGATTGATACAATCTGCCAGACGCAGTACGCCCAGCTTCAGATTCTGCGTCGCAACAAGCGCATTGTTATCAAACAGGGAGATCTGTATGGAACCGCCGCCGATATCTACGATCGCCGCCCCTTCCTCAATAATCCTGTTAAAGTCCTCACCCTTTAGAGCAATGGCCTTATAATCCAGAAAACGTTGCTCTGAATTGCTGAGCACATCAATATTGATACCGGTACGAATTCTGATCTGATCCAATACGATCGTCGTATTCGCTGTCTCACGGATCGCACTTGTTCCGTATGCCTTGTATTCGCTGACCTGATATTCCTCCATAATTCCCGTAAAGTCCCGCAGCACACGGCACAGCTCGTCCATATTATCATAGCTGATTTTCCCATTTGCAAAGGTATCCGATCCCAGATCCACGCGATGTCTGATATGATCGATTTCCCTGACACCGTTCTTTTTGGAAAGCTCAAATATTTTCATTGCAAGCTCATAAGAACCCACATCTATTGCCGCAAACATCTTCACCGCCATACTGCCGCACTCCTTTGGTCTTTTTATCTATTGTATCCAATCTCTGCGATCATTCACCTTTTCCGAGCAGATAATCAATAAATTGCTGTGCACATCGTCCGGACATACCGCCGTGAGACAGTTCCCATTTATTTGCTTCCTGTAAAAGCTCCTGCTCCGGCATCGTGATCCCATGCCGCTTGGCTAATGTCACAACGATCTTCTCAAATTCCTTCTTACCCGGTGAACCGAAGAAAATCGTAACGCCGAATCTGGAAACCAAAGACAGCTTCTCCTGTACCGTATCATTGGTATGCAGTTCTTCATCCCGATCCTCTTTATCCTTAAACGTCTCTCTGATCAGGTGTCTCCGGTTAGACGTCGCATAGATCAAAACATTCTTCGGTTTTTTCTCCAATCCGCCTTCGATCACGGCTTTCAAATATTTATACTCGATTTCAAATTCTTCAAAGCTTAAATCATCCATATAGATGATAAATTTATAGTTCCGGTTCTTGACCTGACTGATGACATCGTTCAGATCTTTAAACTGATGCTTGTATATCTCGATGATCCTGAGACCTTTATCATAATAACGGTTCAAAATACCTTTGATACTGGAGGATTTTCCTGTTCCGGCATCACCGAACAGCAGGCAGTTATTGGCACTCCTGCCTTCCACAAACGCTTCGGTATTATCAATGAGCTTCTGCTTTGCGATCTCATAGCCGACCAGATCTTCCAGATAGACGTGCTGGATATTTAAGATCGGTTTAATAACCGCGCCGTGTTCACCGTGTTCCACGCGGAAAGCCTTGTGCAGTCCGAGCTTCCCGACACCGTATTCCTTGTAAAACTGGGTCATGACATCCTTCATCTGACTTGCATCGCTGCATTCCACAAGCTGCTTTGCCACATGACAGATCCTGTCACGCACCCGCAGATTATAGACTTTTCCTGCCGATTCATTTTTTTCATAGTCGGTCAGCATAGGAAATACGGAAATCCCCAAATGCTCCATCATATCGGTAAAATCATATTCAAAAAATTCACGCAAAATGGTGAAATCATGCAGAGCAGCTTCATTGATTGTTCCTTCGATTACACCCACAATCTCACAGGAAGTACTATAGGCGTTCTCATTGTTAACCATCAGGTCCGCCAGATAACAATGCCAGAGGTTTCCGTAAAATCCATGGGAAACCGCCATCTCAAGCAGTGCTGCAATGCTTTCATAGCAAAGAGATGCCATATCCTCTTTATTATAAAATTCACTCGCATAATGCTCCATGAGCCATGCCATATCCTGAAGCACTTTTCCGTTTTCAAAATTTCTGTATAAGATCAATTCTTTCTCTCGCATGTTACAAATACCAGCTTTCACTTTAATAATTCCCCAGAATCTTCATATTGCGCGTTTCCTCACGAAGTCCGCGAAGTGCATTCTTCACGGCACTCTGGGACAGATTTCCTTCAAAATCAATGAAGAATCGATACTCCCAGTTACGATCCTCGATTGGACGGCTTTCGATCTTAGTCATATTCAGATGATTATAAATAAAATGGGACAGGATATGATACAAAGAGCCGCTTCTGTGAGGGATCTCCAAACAAATGCTGATCTTGTTTGCATCCTTTTTAAAGATCTTCTGATTGGACACAATGATAAATCTGGTAGAATTACTCGTGCTGTCATTGATACCCTCTTCCAAGACCTCCAATCCGTAAACCTTTGCTGCATATGCACTGGCAATCGCTGCCTGTGAATGATCCTGATCCTCCATGATCTTCTTTGCAGCAAACGCATTATTCTTCATGCTCACCTGTTTCCAGTCCGGATGGTCCTGCAGATATCTTGCGCTCTGCATCAGGGACTGCGGATGAGAATAGACCGTCTTAATGTCAGTCAGTTTTGTACCGGGCAATGTCATCAGGCAGTGCTTAATCGGAATGATCTGCTCTCCGACAATATAATTTTCAAATTCTACCAAAAGATCATAGATCTCACTTACAACCCCTGCCGTAGAATTCTCAATCGGCAACACCGCAAAATCCGCACTGCCTTCTTCGATCGCTCCCATGGCATCCCGGAAAGTATCCACATGACAGCTGTTGATATGATCACCGAAATACTGTTGCATCGCAGCCTGAGAATAGGAACCTTCTGCTCCCTGAAATACAATTCTGGCATTCCCGGTATCCAGCTTGTCCACTTCCATAAACGGTAGCCTTCCGATACTTCCGCTCTCCGTCAGCATCTGATACTGCATCTTACGGCTCATGGACATGATCTGCTCAAATAATTCCTCGATTCCCTGACGCGTAAAATCCGTGTGTGTCAGTGATTTTACCTTACTGATCTTCTCTTCTTCCCTTGCACGGTCAAATACCTTTTTCCCATTAGCGATCTTATATTCCGCAACTCCGCGGCATACATCCATTCGTTCTTCATAAAGTCTGACAATCTGCTCATCGATCTCATCGATCCGCCCGCGTAATTCACCTAAATCCTTCTGCATTCTTTTTGTATCATCCTTCCTTTGGTATTAAAAATATTTTATACCTAATTACATTTTCAAACAAGGCAGTATTTGCCTTTTTTGAAAGATACGACTATAATTATGTCAGAGTAAGAATTCTTTAAATATTTTATCAGGTAATCACGAAACTCTGCCTGTGGGATGGAACCGGTGCTTATAGATCTGTCTGTGGCAGGTACTGGGAGTCCGTCGGTACTTAGGCACCGTATTTTGGTGCCTTATGTACCGCTACGGACGAGGTGTAGCGAAAGCGTGCCTGCCACTGACAGATCTATAAGCACCGATTCCATCCCACAGGCAGAGTTTTGCAATCGCCTAAACAATTTTAACAGAAGGGATTTGTCTATTCATGAAGCTTCGGAACTATATTTTCTTATTATGCTTTGTCATTTTAATCTGTGTACTTGTTATTCTGAACCACCTGACAAAGGATCGGATAGAAGATATTCCTGACGGATATCTCGGCAATACCGCAGGTAATTTAAATAACGGAGGTTATTTTTGTGAAGAAGACGGAAAAGTCTATTTTTCCAACTTCTATGATAACGGCACACTCTATTGTATGAATGCCGATGAATCCGATATCAAAAAGCTTTCCAATCAGACTGTCCAATTTTTAAATGCTGCAGGAACCCATCTGTATTACTTTCAGGCGAAGAATCTGAACGGCTCGGATCTTGGCAGCGCCATCCAGTCCACGGGACTGTACCGCTGTGATACAAACGGTAAAAATATCCATTGTTTGAAAAGGGGTGTTATGGATACACTGCTTGTCAACGGAAACCGGATCTACTATCAATTCTATGATAAATCAAGCGGCTTTTCCATGTACCGGATCTCCACGACCGGTGAAGAAGATACCCAGGTAACAGATTACATAGCAAATCCGGCATGCGGCTACCAAAATTATATCTACTTTAACGGGACAAAAGAGGATCACAATCTTTATCGTCTTGACATACAGACCGATCAGATCACCCGCGTCTGGTCAGGAAACATGTGGAATCCCGCATACAGTGACGGTTTTATCTATTACATGGATCTGTCTGAAAACTATCGGATCTGCCGCCTGAATATAAATTCCGGCGAAGTACAGCTCGTCACCTCCAGACGTGTGGATTATTTTAACGTTTCGGATCAATATGTCTTTTTCCAGACCTCCGGTTCTGAAGAGCCCGCACTATACCGTGTTAATAAAGACGGTTCCAACGAAACCATGCTTGCAAACGGTGTGTATTCCAACCTGTGCGTTACCAGTACGCATCTGTATTATACCGCATACGGCACGAGTATCATGTATCACTGTGCTTTGAATTCCGACTATCCGGAAGAATTCCGCGCTGCATTTGACGCCTCTGTAACTGCAAATAAATAATAAAAAACTACCGCCCATTAAACGGTCACACCCGGTAACCATTAAAACAGGCGGTAGTTTTTTTATAAGTCTACCGGTTCATTCCACTCTTTTTTGTAACTCATTTAACAATTCCTTCATGCTCTTCCCACTGACCGGATGCTTCCATAACGGATTCAGCTCACACATCGGCAGTAAGACAAATGTCCGGTTTTCCAGATCAATATGCGGTATCATCAGATCCGGCTCATATAAAATCACATCGTCATAAAACAAAATATCCAGATCCAGCGTACGCGGTCCCCAATGTACCTTTCGCTCTCTGCCGGCTTCCCGCTCGATCACATGCAGCAAGTCCAAAAGCTCATGCGGGGGCAATAGTGTTTCAATACAAACTGCACCGTTCAAAAAATCAGGCTGCTCCACACCGCCGTAAGGTGCTGTTTTGATAAAGGAAGAAACCTGCTTCATACGAATTTGTTCCACACCTCTAAGCTTGGCAACCGCTTCTGTTAACAGTTTCTCGGAATCTCCGAGATTGGAACCGAGTGCTATATAGCAGGTATGCCAGCCCCTGTGGATTTTAACCGATACAGATTCAAAGGGAAGCGGAATCGGTGCTTCCGGTTTCCGTACCTCCAGATCCATGGCGCGCACAAGCGGAAATTTCAATAACACCCGTTCTGCAACATATTCTGCAGCTGATTCGATCAGTTTCCATGTATGCTCCGTCATCGCGTCTGTCATTTCTTCACAAACAAGTCCGTAATGGGTGGAATCCGTCAATTCATCCGTTGTTCCTGCCTTTCTCGTATCTACATACAAAACCGCATTCAGATAAAAATGCTGCCCCTTTTCGTTTTCTTCCGGAAATACTCCGTGATGTGCATATACCTCCAGATTATCGATTCTGATCTCATCCATTTCGTTCTTACTCCTGATTATCATATGCTGTATTCCGATTCAAAAGCAGTTACCCCAATGTCCCGCTGTCACGGATTGCCTCCGCCATTCGGATCGCACGCACATTTTCCTTAACATCATGCACACGT
Organism: Lachnospiraceae bacterium; assembly: GCA_051888775.1. Taxonomy (GTDB): domain Bacteria; phylum Bacillota; class Clostridia; order Lachnospirales; family Lachnospiraceae; genus JBJFCE01. The sequence goes on from JBJFCE010000103.1 coordinate 23,905, forward strand.
ACAAAAGCACAGCGCTTCATAACCGCCAACACGGTTGTTACCAAAGTGCCCTCCACTCGCTCTGTCACAGGCAAATCCAGTGTCAGCCCGATCACAGACTTTCTGGAAGTTCCGAGTAAAAGCGGATATCCGAACATATGAAGCTTCTCCAACTGGTTGATGACCTCAAGATTGTTCTCATAGGTCTTTCCGAAGCCCACGCCCGGATCCAGTATGATACGATCCTGCGCAATCCCGGCATTCTGTGCCAGATGAATCGTTTCCGACAAATCTTCCAGAACATCCTGCATGAAATTACGGTAATCCGCCTCTTTTCTGTTATGCATCAGGCAACAGGCCTTATTGCTCTTTGCTATCACTCCTGCCATAGCCGAATCATATTTTAATCCCCATATATCATTCAACAGATCCGTCCCTGCTTCTATCCCGGCAAGTGCCACCCGGCTCTTATACGTATCCAGCGAAACAGGAATGTCAAATTCTGATTTAATTTTTGTAATTACAGGAAGAACACGCTCCATTTCTTCCTCATCGCTTAACATCTGATAACCCGGTCTGGTAGATTCTCCGCCAATATCAATGATCGATGCTCCTTCGCGGATCATCTGCTCCGTATGCCGCAATGCATCCTCCATATGATTCCACTTTCCGCCGTCAGAAAAGGAATCCGGTGTTACATTCAGGATTCCCATGACATACGTATGATTCATAATATCAAATTCACGATTTCCGATTTTCATTCCTGTTCCCTCTTATCAGCATATTCATCACTTACTGTCCTATCATAGCTTACCGGTACGTCCATAGCTCTCGTTGCGCCACTCAACGTATCATAGTCAGATTCTTCTTTTCTTTTTTCCAGTCACACATAGGTTCTGCCTTGCAGGCATAACATGCTCTGCTCAGCTTATCCGCGCGGTACAGAACTCCCCGAAGATTGTGCTCTTCTTTTATGCTTTCATCCCTATGATGCAGTACCGCGTCAATGATAACATCCGTTTCTTTATTATCGAACCCGCTTTGCGCAAGAATCTGCGGTGCCAGTACAGCACTTGCTTTCTCATGCGGCGTTTGATCCTCATATTGCACAAATCTTCCGATATCATGCACCAATGCTGCCGCATAGATCAGTTCTGTGGATATCCCATATCCTTCTTCCAGATTGATGATCTGTCCGATCCGCGCCACGTCCGTAAAATGCCCCATATTATGCCTGCAAAAGATCCGATCCCGTTCGGCAGCCTCATTTTTGGCTACACACTCCCGATACACGGGATGACGCAGGATCCGGTTGATCCGCTCCATCTGCTCTGTCATCTGTTCTCTCCTGTCCTCAGCATTTGGAAAAAGCGGTTTTGAAGCGCCTCATTATCTTCAAAAGCCCCTCTAGTCGCAATCGTTACCGTCCTGCTTCCCGGTTTTTTAATGCCACGCATCGTCATGCACATATGCTCTGCCTCCAGCATGACCATTGCACCCTTGGGCATCAGATGCTCCATAAGCGCATCCGCGATCTGTGCCGTCAACTGTTCCTGTAACTGCAAACGCCTTGCATAGATCTCAACGGTTCTTGCAAGCTTACTCAGTCCTACGACTTTCCCGTCCGGCAGATAAGCAACATGGGCTTTTCCGTAAAAAGGCATCAGATGATGCTCGCAGGTTGAATAAAACACAATATCCTTTTCTAACACCATCTCGGCACTGTCCGTATGAAATGTCTTAGAAAGCGGCACGGAGGCATCCTCGTCCATTCCCGCATAGATCTCTTCATACATTCTGGCGATTCTGTCAGGTGTATCTTTTAATCCTTCCCGATCTATATCTTCTCCGATTCCTTCCAACAGCAGCTTTACCGCCGCTTCAATCTTTGTCTTATCTACCATGTCATTTCTCCTACTGTTTTTTCCGCTTTCCCGTCTTTTTCTGCCGGACAATCTCCGCAAGCCTGCCCTGATAGGACAAAGATCCGAATGCCAGAATCACACTTTCAGGGTCGGCAAATAAATATGCCATCTCTACTGCTTCTTCCAGACTGTCCGCTGCTGTTACATTCGTTTGATATTGCCGGATCTCCTGCGCCAGTTCATACGAGGACAGGGCACGCGGATTACCGGGTGCCGCTACCGTAATGATCTGATCCGCCAGCATAGCGGTATTTTTAATAATTTTTTCATATTCCTTATCCCGCAGGACACCCATGATAAAGATCTTATGCTTTCCTTCAAAATCCTGCTTCACCGTCTGGGCAAGCTTTCTTGAAGCATCCTCATTATGCGCACCGTCAATAACAAACAACGGTTTACGGGCAAGCACGGTGTATCTCCCCTGCCATACCGTTTCTTTCAGTCCTCTCCGCAGCTGCTCCTCCGATACCGGAAATCCCATTCCCCCAAGGACTTCCAACACCTGTATTGCCAGCACTGCATTCTCAATCTGCCATGTTCCTGCCATCGAGATCATGAGATTCCGATATCCACCATAGCTGAAGCTTTGCTTGTTAAATCCATATTTAATATTTGTTGTGTCTGAAACATCCGCAACCGTAAGCGCTATTTCCTGACGCTTACATTGAGCGCAGAGTACTTCCATTGCTTCCGGAGCCTGTCGCATACTGACAGCGGCACAGCCCGGTTTCAGAATCCCGGCTTTTTGTTCCGCAATCGCCGACAGCGTCTTTCCGAGGAACTGCATATGATCCATGCTGATTGAAGCAAATACAGCGACAAGCGTTGTACTGATCAGGTTGGTTGCATCTGCCAGTCCTCCCATACCCGTTTCCAGTACTACAATATCACACTTTTGATCCAAAAAGAACAAAAAAGCAACTGCCGTTTCTATTTCAAAGGAAGTCGGATGCGGCATACCCTCCGCTTCCATCTCATCCGCTTTATCAGCTACAATGCTGAGATATTTCGAAAAGGCCTGTTTTGAGATCATCTTTTGGTCAACGCAAAATCGTTCCCGGTAATCAAACACCGCGGGTGAGCTATATCTTCCGGTCCTATAGCCGGCCGCAGTCAGCACTGTGGAAATATATGCCAGTACGGAGCCTTTCCCATTCGTTCCCGCAATATGCACAAAGCGAAGGCGATCCTGCGGATTCCCGAGCCGTTGGCACAACTCCCGGATAGAAGCAAGTCCCGGTACACTGCCAAGCCGATTCATTTTTTCCATATATCCCATTGCCTGTGAATAATTCATTTTTGTTCTGTCCTGTATAGAAATTTTGTTTTCACGCAAACTGATGATATGAAAACTCATAACATCCAT
>JBJFCE010000104.1:0-26722 GCA_051888775.1 Lachnospiraceae bacterium
TATATGGAGAAAACAAAAAGGAGGTATTTACAATGAAACAGAAAACAGGAAAAGAGATGCAGAAAGCATCACAGGAGCGAAAAACGATTGATGATTATTATGCGTTACCGGATGATGAACGCGTGGAACTGATCGACGGGAAATTTTATGCAATGAGTGGACCGACGGTCAATCATCAGGCATGGCTCTTGGAGTTGGTGATGAAAATGGCTCAGTATATCGAGAGCAAAAAAGGTCCGTGCAAGGTCTATATGGCGCCTTGTGATGTGCGTCTTGACCGGGACAATTACACCATGGTACAGCCGGATCTGATGATCTGCTGCAAGCGGGATCAGATTACCTACAAGCGAATTGAAGGAGCACCGGATTTTGTACTGGAAGTCATGTCGCCGGGATCGGCATATCTGGATCAGCATAAAAAGGTACAAAAATACCGTGATGCGGGAGTGCGCGAGTACTGGATCGTAAATCCCGGAAAGGAGAGTGTAACAGTATATCGGTTTGAACAGAAAGCAGAGCCCCGGCACTATACTTTTGATGAAACAGTACCGGTTGGTATTTATGACGGAGACTGCCGGATCGATTTTGCGGCAATGAAGGAAAAACTGGCGTATTTTTACGAGGGAAAATAAGCGGCTGTGCCTCGGAGCAAGTGAAAGCGGTAATAAAACACTTTACATTTCAGAATATCTGCTATAAAATACGAATATATTCAGTTCTCGGTTTTACTTATAACTTATAAAAAGTATCATAACGGGAACAATAAAGAAAATAAACAACAAAACGCGATGACAAAGAGAGTACATGAGCGGAAACTTTCCAGAGAAGGTTCCGGATGTCCGAAAGGGCAGACGCTGAGAGGAACCGGGCGGAAGCTTGTGGAACATGGCTTTACGAGCAGCGCACCGAACCGGATAAAAGGATTGCAGGAGTGCGATCAGGGAAAAACATCCGGCTAGGCTGCGACAGGATCCGCCTGTTATAGCGGCAGGGTATGAAGTACCCGCAGAGGTATTTTCCGTGAGGAAAATATGAATAGAAGTGGTAACACGGCTGAATCGTCCGTCTTCTGTATATGCAGGAGGCGGATTTTTTAATTCCCTATTGCACATCAGCGTTTTAGGAATGGAGGAGAGATATGAATAAAGGAAAGTATTACATTACAACAGCGATTGCTTATACATCCGGCAAACCCCATATCGGCAACAGCTATGAGATCGTATTGGCAGACAGTATCGCAAGATTTAAGAGAAAAGACGGCTATGACGTCTTTTTCCAGACCGGCACGGACGAGCACGGACAGAAAATCGAGTTAAAGGCACAGGAAGCAGGCGTAACGCCGCAGGAATTTGTTGACGGTGTTGCCGGACAGATCAGGGAGATCTGTGACAGCTTGAATACGTCCTATGACAAATTTATCCGTACAACGGATAAGCCGCATGAAAAACAGGTACAGAAGATTTTTAAAAGGCTCTATGATCAGGGCGATATTTATAAAGGGGCTTACGAAGGAATGTATTGTACGCCCTGCGAGTCCTTCTGGACGGAATCCCAGCTGGTGGACGGCAAGTGTCCCGACTGCGGACGTGAAGTAAAGCCTGCCAAGGAAGAGGCATATTTCTTTAAAATGAGCAAATATGCGGATCGTCTGATTGACCATATCGAAACACATCCGGAGTTCATTCAGCCGGTATCGCGTAAAAACGAGATGATGAACAACTTCTTAAAGCCGGGCCTTCAGGATCTGTGTGTATCCAGAACTTCCTTTAAGTGGGGTATTCCGGTTGACTTTGATGACAAGCATGTCGTTTACGTATGGCTGGATGCTTTGACCAACTATATTACCGGAATCGGATATGATGCGGACGGCAACAGCACGGAGCAGTACAAGAAGCTGTGGCCGGCAGACCTGCATCTGATCGGCAAGGATATCATTCGTTTCCATACGATTTACTGGCCGATCTTCCTAATGGCGTTAGGCGAGCCGCTGCCGAAGCAGGTATTCGGTCATCCGTGGCTGTTACAGGGAGACGGCAAGATGAGCAAATCCAAGGGCAATGTGATCTATGCCGAGGATTTAATCGACTTTTTCGGCGTGGATGCGGTACGCTATTTCGTATTGCATGAGATGCCGTTTGAAAATGACGGTGTGATCACATGGGATTTGATGGTGGAGAGATTGAATTCCGATCTGGCAAATACGCTCGGCAATCTGGTAAACCGTACAATTTCCATGAGCAATAAATATTTTGACGGGATTGTCACAAATACGGGAGTCGGCGTGGCGGCAGGAGAGCCGGACGTGGATGCCGATCTGAAGGCAGTAGCGACACAGACCTATGAGCGTGTGAGCCGGAAAATGGATGAACTGCGTGTGGCAGATGCGATTTCTGAGATTTTCGTACTGTTCAAGCGCTGCAATAAATATATCGATGAGACGATGCCCTGGGCGCTTGCGAAGGATGAGAGTAAAAAAGACCGTCTGGCAACGGTATTGTACAATCTGGTAGAGGGAATTTCCATCGGAGCATCCCTGCTTGAGCCGTTCATGCCGGAAACCGCTGAAAAGATCGCAGCACAGTTAAATACACAGATCCGTGCCTTCGATACGTTAAATGAGTTCGGACTGTATCCGTCCGGCAACAAGGTGACAGAGGCACCGGAGATTCTTTTTGCACGTCAGGATTTAAAAGAAGTGATGGAAAAGGTGGATGCCATGTTTGAAGCAAGAAAAGCCGAGGCAGCTGCCAAGGGAGCAGGAGAAGCAGCAAAAGCAGAAGGAAGCGAAAATGCCGGAGCGCAGAATGCAGCAGGCAGTGAAGCAGCAGGAAACGCCGAAGGAGTGATCGATATCGAGGCAAAACCTGAAATTACCTATGATGATTTTGCAAAGCTGCAGTTTCAGGTAGGCGAGATCATTGAATGTAAGGAAGTACCAAAGAGCAAGAAGCTGCTTTGCTCTCAGGTGAAGATCGGCAGTCAGGTAAAACAGATCGTATCAGGGATCAAACAGCACTACAGTGCCGAGGAAATGGTCGGCAAAAAGGTCATGGTACTGGTCAATCTGAAACCGGCAACGCTTGCGGGAGTTGTTTCCGAAGGCATGCTGTTATGTGCCGAGGATGCGGACGGAAATCTGGCACTCGTGTCACCGGAGAAGCCGATGCCGGCAGGAGCAGAGATCTGTTAGTGTGATTTACATGTATTACGGGCGGTCATGTTGATGACCGCCCGTTAGAGAAAAAGGGGGCAAGAGGTATGGCGGAGAAACAGGATCTGTATTATGAATCCAGAGACGGAAAGACGAGGATCCACGGTGTGATCTGGAAACCGGACTGTATGTTGGGGGAACAGCCGGGCAAACCGAAATGTGTGCTTCAGATCGTACACGGTATGGAGGAATATATCGATCGTTATGATGAGTTTGCAAGATTTTTGAACAAATATGACATATGTGTCATTGGAAACGATCACCTCGGACACGGGCAGTCCATTTCGGATGAGGTAGTCCACGGATATTTCGGTATGGACGATATTGCAACTGTGGTGGTACGGGATGTGCACAGACTGAAGAAAATGGTGCAGGAGACCTTGCCGGAGGTCCCGTTCTTTATTATGGGACACAGCATGGGATCTTTTATTACGAGAAATTATATCTGCCGTTACGGAAGCGGTATCCAGGGCGCTGTTATCATGGGAACCGGATATCAGTCCCCGGTGATTCTCGGCTGCGGAAAGTTTGTGGCAAGAACCATAGCGCTTTTCCATGGTTGGGAGTATAAGAGCTCTTTACTTCAGAAGATGGCATTCGGTTCTTATCAGAAGCGGATCGAGAACCCGATGACGGATTCTGACTGGCTGTCCTTAAATGCAGAAAATGTAAAGCGCTATAAGGATGATCCGCTTTGCGGCTTCGGATTTACTGTAAATGGCTTTTATACGCTGTTTGAATTTATCAAAAGAGCGCAGTCTGCGGCATGGAGAAAGAAGATTCCGAAGGAGCTGCCGATGTTTTTTGTAGCAGGCTCACAGGATCCGGTCGGCAATTACGGAGAGGGCGTAAAGAAAGCGTTTTCCCTTTACCGGAAGGCAGGTATCCGGGATCTGTCAATGAAGCTGTATGACAGGGATCGTCATGAGATCCTGAATGAGGATGACAGAGAGCAGATTGCACAGGATATCTATTGCTGGCTGGAAAAACATATATCGGAAGATCAGTAGAGAGAAAGTTTGAAAGTAAACTTCCAAACTTTTTATCGGTAGCAGTATCACAAGCACAGCTTGTGATATGCAGGGGTGTAAGAATGAAAAAAAGAAAAATACTCAGAACATATGCAGCCATGATTTTTTATACGGCAGTGTTGATCCTGTTGGCTTGTTTTTTGCAGCCCTTATCTGTCCGTGCCGCCGGAGACGGATCGGCAGAAATCGGTGAAACGCAAGCGGAAGATATGAACAGATCGGATGCAGATCATGAATCGATGGATGAAATGATCTCCTGGCTGAGCGGGCAGATGGAAGAGGGGATGCTGACGACGGAGCGTGATATTCGCGCGGCGATCTCTCTGGGCGAAGAAAAGTTCGGGATTACGCTCCCCGATGAAATGACGGAAGCGCTGATTACGACAGTTGAATATGTGCAGTCGGTGGGGCTTGATTCAGATTATCTGGTGGAACAGGCGGCAAAGCTCTGGCAGGAGTATGGGGATTCCGCTACTGCACATGGGGATGGCGGTTTCTGGGAAAAACTGTGGAATGCAGTGAAAGACTTCTTCATCAGTGTTTGGAATTTTATCGTCGATTTTGTCAAGGGCTTGATCGAAGTGATTTTCGGCTGAGAAAGGTTTGCATTTTTGAAAACGGAGAATAGGGAAATAGACGTATAAAGTGCAGGCTTTTGCGTATACTAGGGAAACGAACCGGGATTGCCCGGAACTTTTTTGGAAGAAAAAGGAGATTCCCATGAAGATTGCATTTTACAGTACAAAGCCCTATGACAGGATCTGGTTTGAACCGATGGGCAAGGATTACGGATTTGATATTCATTTTATCGAACTGCCCTGCAATGAAGAGACGGTCTTTCTGGCAAAAGGATATGACGCGATTTGTATTTTTGTAAACGATCATGTCAATGCCAAGATGATTGATGAGCTGTATGAGATGAAGGTGAAAGCGATCTTGCTGCGCAGTGCCGGCTTTAATCATGTAGATACTGCCGCGGCAGCGGACAAGCTGGTGCTGTTACGTGTGCCGAGCTATTCACCGGAGGCGGTTGCGGAATTTGCGATGGCAATGATTCTGACTGTGAATCGTTATACCCATAAGGCATATGGACGCACCCGTGATTTTAATATGAACATTAACGGATTTATGGGGCGGGATCTGTACCATAAGATCGCCGGAGTCATCGGAACAGGAAAGATCGGACAGGCGATGATCAGGATTTTTAACGGTTTTTCGATGCATGTCATGGCATACGATCCTTTTCCGAATCCGAATCTGGATGTGGAGTATGCGCCGCTTGAGGAAGTGTTGAAAAATGCGGATTTTCTGTCGCTGCATTGTCCGCTGACGCATGAGACGCATCATATCATCAATGCGGAAAGCATTGCGCTGATGAAGGAAGGTGTCTGTCTGGTCAATACGTCAAGAGGTGCTCTGATCGATACCGAGGCGGTGATCGACGGACTGATCTCGCGTAAGATCGGCGGGCTGGGGCTGGATGTCTATGAAGAAGAGGAAGGGGTCTTCTATGAAGACCGTTCCAATGAGATCATGACGGATGAGAATCTGGCAAGACTGACGACGTTTCCGAATGTACTGATCACTTCTCATATGGGTTTCTTTACAAAGGAAGCAATGCAGGCGATCGCGCAGGTGACTCTGGAAAATGCGTATGCACTGGAAAACGGACTGCCGCTTGTAAATAAGGTATAAGAAAATACCTGTACGCATCCCTTCGACTCGGTAGGCTGTTCTCCGGCAGGTGTTATATCATTGTATCCGGAGGCCCTTGAAAAACACCGGCACTTGGCGAGGTATTGTCGAGCCTAGTGTCCGCTGTGCTTTTTCACGGAGCGAGAGCGTGCCTCCGGATACAATGATATAACACCTGCCGGAGAACAGCCTCCTTGTGTAGAGAAACTGCTTGCGGGAATAAGCGCAGACGGATATACTGGATACAAAAGAAAAAGAGGTGCATCGATGGAGGGACAAGAGAAATATATCTGTCGGGCGGCATACCGGGATGAGTGGCAGGAGGCCATGGGACTGGCGTGGAGAGTATTCTTAAGGTTCGATGCCGCGGATTATCCGGAAGAAGGTGTAAAAAGCTTTTACAACTTTGTGACCGACAGTGCGCTGCAACGGATGTTTATTGTCGGAAGTTATCAGATGTTCTGTGCATTTGAAAACGGAAAAATGGTCGGAATGATCACGTTGCGGGAATCGGAGCATATTTCCTTACTGTTTGTGGATGGTGCACATCATAAAAAAGGAATCGGAACAAAGCTTGTGGATGAGGTGCGCAATTATATTTTGACCGAGGTGGGCGGCAGCAGGATCACGGTGCATTCGTCACCGTATGCTGTCAACTTTTATCACAAGCTGGGGTTTCGTGATCTGGCACCGGAGCAGGAGGCGGACGGCATCCGTTTTACGCCGATGGAATTTTATCTGTAAGCGCATGAGGGCGGAGAACAGGGAAATAAAGACAGACAGGATGGGCTTTTTATGAAGAAATTCTTCAGCATGGAAGGAAAATTTTTTAATGGGATGACGAAGCTGGCAAATTTGCTCTGGCTGAATATTCTGGTGGTGATCTGCTGTATCCCGGTGATTACCGCAGGTGCGGCGATCACAGCCATGTACAGCGTTACATTGCCAATGACGCGGGATGAGGAAGGTTATATTACAAAAAGTTTTTTTAAAGCCTTTAAAAGCAATTTTCTGCAGGCAACGGCAATGTGGCTGATTATTCTGGCAGGTGTGGTCGTATTGTTTTTGGATGTACATATTCTGGGAAATTATCTGACCCAGTTTATCGGAGTTCTGCTGATTCCGATGTGCTTTTTACTTCTTGTACTTCTGGCACTGTATCTGTATGCATTCCCGCTTCAGGCTTATTTTAAGAATACGATCAAAGGAACGCTGGGCAATGCGTTAAAGCTTGCTGTAGCACATCTGCCGTATACATTTATTTTTGTGTTGCTGCAGATCATGCCCTGGATTGTAATTGCGAAAGTATCGAATCCGGGATTGCTTGTTGCAATGGGATGGGGCATTGCAGGAATTGCTTATATCTGTTCGTTTGCTTATAGAGGAATTTTTCAAAAATATGAGGGAACGCAGGAGGAGCCTGAGCAGGAGCCCGAGATTGATACGGACGACATGAAGTGAGCACAAAATGGACAAATTGCATAATGAAAAGTCCGTTTGTTGGACAAATTGCCTAATGAGTCCAAAAAAAAACAGTTTTATAAGCACATTTTACAATCTGACGGAAAATCTTTGTATAATAGTTGCATAGCCAAAATTGGTGGGATTCGTTATACTATTGATAGATTTTCGGGTTGAAGATTCAACCGATATAAAAACATATTTTTTAGATGGAGGCAGAAAAATGGCAAGCTTATCATTAAAAAACATCTGCAAAGTATATCCGAACGGATTTGAAGCAGTAAAGAATTTTAATCTTGAAATTGCAGATCAGGAATTCATTATCTTCGTAGGACCTTCCGGATGTGGTAAATCTACTACACTTCGTATGATCGCAGGACTTGAGGATATTACTTCAGGTGAATTAAAGATCGGCGACAGAATCGTAAATGATGTTGAACCGAAGGACAGAGATATCGCGATGGTATTCCAGAACTACGCTCTGTATCCTCATATGTCTGTATATGACAACATGGCATTCGGTCTGAAATTAAGAAAGGTTCCGAAGGATGAGATCGACAAGATGGTTAAGGAAGCTGCAAAGATCCTTGACTTGACACCGTTACTGGATCGTAAGCCGAAGGCTCTTTCCGGTGGTCAGAGACAGCGTGTTGCTATGGGTCGTGCTATCGTTCGTAACCCGAAGGTATTCCTTATGGATGAGCCTCTTTCCAACTTGGATGCAAAGCTTCGTGTACAGATGCGTATCGAAATTGCAAAATTACATCAGAGACTGGGCACCACCATCATCTATGTAACACATGACCAGACCGAGGCTATGACTCTGGGTACCAGAATCGTTGTTATGAAGGACGGTGTTATCCAGCAGGTAGATACACCTCAGAACTTATATGAGAAGCCGCAGAATCTGTTCGTTGCAGGATTCATGGGATCTCCGCAGATGAACTTCCTTGATGCGGTAGTAGAAGTAAACGGTGATGTTGCTTCCTTAAAGGTTGCAGGTCACAGCATCCCGCTTCCTCCTGCAAAATCTAAGAAAGTAATCGACGGCGGTTATGAAGGCAAGACAGTTACCTTCGGTATTCGTCCTGAAGATGTATATGATTCCGAGATGATGATTGAAGCTGCTCCGAATGCAGTATTCGAATCTACAATCAGAGTTTACGAGTTACTTGGTGCAGAAGTATTCTTGTACTTCGATCTTGAGGAGTTCCCGATGACCGCTCGTGTTGATCCGAGAACAACTGCAAGACCGGGTGATGTTGTTAAATTCGCTATCGACGTTGAGAAGATCCATGTATTCGATAAAGAGACAGAGATGATCATCACCAACTAATTTATGCTGATAAGGCAGGGAGATGCGATTGCATCTCCCTTTTCTTTTTTTCTTTTTTGCGGTAAAATAAAGAAGAGAATCAGATAAGGAAGGAATTGTATGATTACAAACCAGATTATTCAGACAAGTATTGATGAGCTTCATGCATTGACTAAAGTAGATTTTGCAGTGTTTGAGCTAAACGGTGTGGTGGCGGCTTCTACCAATACGGGCATTACTGTTCAATCAGCGATTATGGATGCGTTTATTCATTCTCCGGCAGATTCCCAGATCATAGGAGATTGCCATTTGTTCAAGATCGTGGATGAGGAAGAAACGGCATATATTTTGGTATCCAGAGGGACAGGAACGGATTCTTATGTTATGGGGAAAATTGCTGTCAGCCAGATCCAGAATCTGATCATTGCCTATAAGGAACGATTTGATAAAAATAACTTTTTCCAGAATCTGCTTTTGGATAATTTGCTGCTCGTGGATATTTTTAATCGTGCTAAGAAACTGCATATTTCTATTGAAGTACCGCGAACCGTATTTTTGATTGAGATACAGTCGGAGCAGAATTCGGAAGCGAGTGAAATGTTGCGCGGACTGTTTTCGGTTCAGTCCGGGGATTATATCACATCGGTAGATTCCAACAATATCGTCCTGATCAAGTCTTTGCCTGAAAGTAACCAGACAGAGGAAATGGAGAATATTGCTTCGACAATTGCGGATATGATGAATACCGAAGCAATGGCAAAAGTACGTGTCTCCTACGGTACGCCGGTTGGCAACCTGAAAGATGTTTCGAAGTCTTATAAAGAAGCAAAGATGGCGATGGATGTCGGTAAGATCTTTTATGCGGAAAAGAAAATTGTTTCCTATGCGGCACTTGGCATCGGTCGTCTGATTTATCAGCTTCCGGTCAATCTCTGTCGTATTTTTGTAAAAGAAATTTTCGGAGATACGATTCCGGAAGAACTGGATGACGAAACGCTGGCAACCGTTCATAAATTTTTTGAAAATAACTTGAACGTATCAGAGACTTCCCGTCAGCTTTTCGTGCACCGCAATACGCTTGTTTACCGCATTGAGAAATTGCAAAAAGCAACAGGACTGGATATCCGAGTCTTTGATGATGCAATGACATTGGAAATCGCCCTGATGGTCGTAAACTACATGAAATATCTGGATAGTCTGGAAAACTAAGAGCATGCGATAAAATCAAGGTCAGGTTGTTTTCTATCCGGATACGGACCCTGTGAGCCCGTCGGCACTTAGAGAGTGGGGCATCGGCATCTTGCCGGATGTCACACTCTCTTAGTACCGCTACGAGGCGAGCGGAGCGGGAGCGTGTCCGTATCCGGATAGAAAACAGCCTGACCTTGATTTTATCGCATACTTTTTTTGCCCCCTTCATAGAATGATAACAGTTCTATTGGAGGGGGTTTTTATGTATCAGCAGAAAATGTGTTATATCGACTTGTATAAAAACGGATTAAAATGCGGAAATATGGGACATGTCAGGTTAGAATGGGATGAGAGCCAATATCGCTTTCAGGTAAGTCTCTGCAGGTTGGATAAGCAGACCTTGGTTTCAACGATGATTAAGCGAAACAGGGGAAAACAGCAGGAAAAACTCCATGATATTGCCATCATTCATGGAAAAGGTGCTTATCAGTCAGACTGGATTCCGGTATGGGGAGATGAAAGGCAACTGATTTTTGAAGCATCCGGCGGGATTTACGGTATATGCAGCTTCCCGCGGATGGAAGAAACAGATGATGATATGGGATTTGAATCTGTGAAGACAGAAGAAAAAAATCAGGAAGCGGTATTTGCGGATACAGAGAAAGTGGCTGAAGAACAAGAAAATGCCGATACAAAGAAAACGCCTGAGCAACAAGAAATTGCGGATGCGGAGGAAGTGACTGAGGAACCGGAACCAATGCAGGCGGCGGAAACAGAGCAGGAGCTACAATCGGCGCCAACGGTACAGATCAGAAAGGAACCGGAGCGGGATATGCTGGAAGAGATCCGCAAGGAACGGGAAACACTGGCAGCAACAAAGTTGTTAGATAATAAGTGGGATCAATTGTGCAGTATGTATGAGAAAGTTCACCCGGTAGGCGGGAATATTGAATTTATTAAGATCAGACCGGAAGATTTTGTGATTTTGCGGCAGGAATATCAGGGGCTGGTCCGCAACAGCTTTTTACTGCACGGCTATTATAATTATCACTACATATTGCTCGGAAAGTATCCTAATAAATATTACATCGGAGTGCCGGGCATTATGCATGAGCAGGAAAGAATGGCGGCAGCGATGTTTGGCTTTATCGGATTTGAAAGAGCAGCAGGAGGCATGAGGACGGAAGGGGATGAAGCGAATCCGGATTTTGGATATTATATGATGGAGGTAGCGATTTAACGAAAGCAAAGAAATTGACATCATGCTGCTTTTCATGCAAAATCTATACATAGAGCAGAAGTTCAGAAGAGAAGCAGAAGGAAAGTAAAGGAAATCAGTTGAAATGGATCAGGATATGAAATACATGAGAGCGGCAATCCGCGAAGCAAAAAAAGCATATGCACTGGGGGAAGTGCCGATCGGGTGTGTGATCGTATATCAGGATAAGATCATCGGAAGAGGCTATAACCGGAGAAATACCGATAAGAGTACGCTGGCTCATGCGGAGATCACAGCAATCCGGAAGGCAAGCAAAAAAATGGGTGACTGGCGGTTGGAGGACTGCACTCTATATGTGACCCTGGAGCCTTGCCAGATGTGCGCCGGAGCCATCGTACAGGCGCGGGTTAAGCGGGTCGTAATGGCATGTATGAATCCGAAAGCAGGCTGCGCCGGATCCATTCTCAATATTCTGGATATGCCCCAGTTCAATCACCAAGTGGAGATGACAAAGGGCGTATTGGAGGAGGAGTGCAGCACGATGCTGAGTACTTTTTTTAAGGAGCTGCGGATTCGTAATAAGCGTGAGAAGGAACAACGAGAGCAGGCAGATCGGATGAAAGAAAAAGAGTAAAACGGAGGAATGCGAGAAGCAAACAGAGAAGCAGAAGCCACAGAGACAGTATTTGACGGAACAGATAGGGTTCCGTCTTTTTTGGGGGGGGGGGAATCTGAAAAACCGGACTGTAAAATTTAAGACCTGACAGAATTGACAGAAATAGTTAGTTATAGTATAATTTTTGGTAGACAAATATAGTTCATATGACAAAAGTAGGAGGTGATAAAGAAAGAGTAAGAATTGTATTTGTACCTGTCGGAAAGAAAAAATTGTATTACATTGTAATGGAGGTAGGGGAATGAGAAAAAAGAGATTATTTGCATTTTGTTGTCATGTATGTTGTTGATAGGAAATGTTTTTTTGGTATCTGCTGAGGAAAAGGAGATTATGCCGTTAGCTAATATCCATGAATGGACGGTTTCTTCGTATCCCGGTATTGCGGGAAGCGATAGCTGCTATATACTCAAAGAAACGCAAAATTGTTTTTATATTTTTACTGATGAATATTCTTCGTCCGGTACAAGCAATGGAATTCAGGTTACTGGAGGCGGAAGCAATGATACTGTTTATATTACATCAACGGATACGAGAATAATGTATTTTAAAGACGGAGTATCACAAGGAGATTCTAATTTACTGAATTTTTATGCGTATTCGTCTAACTGTAGGATTTATGGAAAAGGTTCTGCTTATGCAAATTGATATTTTGTAGCGAAACGATGGGGAGGAAATCATGCCGGAGCGAAAAAAGAGAAAGATACGGGTGATTGGATTTATTGTAGGCTTTTGCTTTTTGTCGGGCTGCGCGGAAGCACCTCAGGAGGTTTTGGATGAGATGCATGAAAGAGAGAACCGTGCGGAAATCCGAGAAAACGATGGCAGCACAGATACGCTTGACGAATCCGGGGAGGAAGTGCAGAGTGCGGACACAAGAGAGGATACGGGAGAAGTTGTATTTATCAAGGTATCTGATCTGGCGGGCAGCGTGTCAGAGCATATGGAGGAATCACGTGATAATCTTGTATTTGACGGAACGGTTACGGTGCCGGCAGTAGACCGTCTGTATGACCTTGAACTGGAGCCGTGTACTTCTTTTTATTACAATAGAGAAACACTTATACCGGAGCTTTTGGCATGGTTTCAGCTTCCCTGCGATAATTGGCAGAATGAGATAGAAACCCATGTGGATGCAGATTGTGGAATTTATGAGGGCCTCAGGGAGGACGCGTCCTATGATTTGTATGAGAATCAAGCCTTTATCAGCGTTCTTTCTTCGCATAGACGTATTGATATTAATCGAGGGGGCTCTTTGGTTTTGACAAATGAGCTGGAAGTCAATATGGAACGTCTGGGGACAGACCATGTTTGGCCCTGGAGTGAGGTTCCGCAGCAATATGAAGTATGGCATTTATGGAATCATGAAATGCCGGAGACAGAAGTTGTACTTGGAGAGGAAAGCGTTTCGCTGCAGGAGCTTTGCTTGGATTTTGAACAGGCAGTGGAGCTGTATAACAGTATGGATGAGGAGCTTGGTTTACGGTTGTACAATGCCGTCTATTATGAGATGGAGAATCGGGGATCTTGTGTTTTGATGCAGGCGCTGCAAAGCTATAAAGGAGTTTGTTTTGACCCGACAGAAGTTCCGGGTAATATAGTGGACGGAAGCGGAAGAAGTTATCTGGGAGGAAGGCTGAAGGGGTTGTATCACGTCAGCGGGGACCGTTGTTTTATAGCGCTTCACCGTTCGTATGTACCGGTGAAGGAATTGGCGGTTTATGATGAAGTGATCAGCTTTGAAAGTGCATTGAATCTCTTACAGGATAGATTGGGAGATCATTATATGGCTGTTCTGGAGGAGGCTGATCTGTTTTATCTGCGGTATTATTACGGTGAGAACGGAAATAGCTGGATCTATTACGAGGAGGAACCTATTACGGTTTATGCCCATCCATATTGGCGGTTTGTAGAACGCATGGAAGGGAAAGACACAGCGATGTCAAGAACGGTTTTTTATGTGGATGCCATAAGCGGAGAGGTGAAATGCTTTTATGAGAATTGTATTTTATACTAGTCGTTTTTTCAGACCGTATCTTGTACTGGCGATCGCGATTTTTGCTGTTACCGCACTTTTGGCTCCGGGATATGGTTTTTTGGAGCAGGACAGATCCTATCAGATTTTAATCTTGGAGGAAATGCTGAGACATGAAAGGGAGGAGTTTCTTACATTAGGTACGGCGTATTGCGTTATGAACATATATTGGCAATCCATAAGCGGGTATACATACCTGCTGCTTCCGATTTTATCATTTGGAATTATTGCCTGTGCTGCAGATGAAAAAAGATTCGGATACGGAAATTATATCAGAAGCAGAATAGGAGACAAAAGATATGTTAGAGGAAATTATGTTTTGCTGTTTTTGAGCGGAATGACAGTGATCAGCATTGGGACAGGAATCTTGCTGTTTCTTTTTTTCTTAAAGTTTTCTGCAGAATATTTTTCTGTCTGGAATTTGATGGGCAATTTGGTCAGGCTATATTTGACTGCCTGGATCGGCGGGCTGTTGAGTTATTTTGTTTTATTGCTTTCCGGAAATAAATTTTATGCATTTACTGTACCGATTCTGGTATTTTACTTTGAAAACGAATGCTGCTTAGGATTATGGGGCGGAAAACTTAGCAGATTTTCTGTGCAGGGACTTATTAGCTATACGGATTGGTGGTCATTCTGCGTTTTTATATTATTTGCAGGGGTGCTGCTGATAGATGGAAATTCGTATCTGGAAAGGAGAAATAAGCAATATGGCAGTTAGAAAGGTCGGTATTGTTTTTCGGGAAAGAACAATTAACTGGCTGAGAAATGGAAAACAAATTATTGTGCTTTTGTTTTTGTGTGTGCTTGCAAATTATACAATTTCTCCTATTTTGAAACTTTCAAGGATGACGGAGCAGCCGGTGCAGATGTGGGAGCCGTTTCTTGCCGCTGCAAATTCTAAATACATTTTTTCCGGTTTGCTGCTGGGCTTTTTGGTATTATGCAGTGATTATCATTCTATGGATGGGATTAAAAATTATTTAATCTCCCGGACAGGAAAAAAATGCTGGTATGTAGGAAATATTTTGTTTGCCTTTGCCAGTGTGTTGATTTATTTAACGGAAATTCTGGTGATTTTCAGTATTTGGGGAAGCCGTTGTTCTTATGTGGAAAATGGCTGGAGCCTGCTTACCAGATATTATAACGATCAATATTCGGAGCTTGGAAGGCAGGTGGGAATTATTTGTATGGTTTCTGACCGGATTTTTCATCATTTTACGCCGATGAAAGCAGTGCTTATGAATTTATTCTGCATAGGAGGAGTCCTTCTACTGCTTCATTGCCTGATTATCCTTACAGGTATGTTTGGATCCATGCAGAGAGGTATGATTGCAGACGGAATCCTTATTCTGACAGGATTGGTTCTGATCTGGGTGAATCATCCGCTCCAGAGATTTCATCCGCTTGGAAATGCGCTTTTGTATACTATGAATGATGAAGTTTTAAAATCAAGAAATCTTTCTTTTGTTTATTGTTATCATATTGTTATAAATCTTTTGCTGATCCTGCTGGGAGCTGTGAAAATATCCTTTTGGAAAGGAACGGAGAAAGCATGATACAGGTCAATGATTTATGTTTTGTTAGCCGTGAAAAAGAGATACTGAAGGGAATTACAATCACATTTGAAAAAGGAAAGATACATGGATTGATTGGTGATAACGGCTGCGGAAAAACGGTCTTTTTCAAATGTATATGCGGAATTTTGGCTGCAACTGGCGGACAAATAACGATTGACGGTAAAAGAATAGGGAAGGATATGGAGTTTTATAACGGACTCAGCTATCTGATTGATGGTCCTGGTTATATTCCTTATTATAGCGGTTACAAAAATTTATGTTTGCTGGCGGCAATTAAAAATAAAATAGGAAAAGAGGACGTAAAGAAAGCGATTTCAGCAGTAGGATTAAATCCTGACGATAGGAGGCCTGTTAGGAAATATTCGTTAGGAATGAAGCAGCGATTGGGATTGGCGCAGGCATTTATGGAAAATCCGCCGTTGATTGTTCTGGACGAACCGATGAATTCCTTAGATCGCAGTGGAGTACAGTTGATGAGACAGATGATTTTGGAAAAACGCAGTCAGGGGGCTACTATTTTAATTTCTTCACATAATGAAGAAGATATTCGAATATTGTGTGATTCCATATATGAAATGGAGAATGGACAGATTGTAAATCAGCGGCATGCGGAAAAGTAGATGGAACAGACGGCGGTCAGAAGACGCAGACGAATCATTGACAAATACGCTGAAAACCGCTATACTTTCAAATACAGTGCTTCTGATGAAGCCTGCATAGCTGCCCTTTATAAGTGGTATTGACGTCTGGGTCCTGCGCAATGGGAACTGCGAATCGTGTCAGGTTGGGAACAAAGCAGCACTAAGCAGAATCTCCTATGTGCCGCAGGGGCGCCTGGGCCGAGCTAACTGTAGAGGTAACGTATGCAGGTTTCATCAGGAGCATTTTTGTGTGGGTTTCATCAGGAGCATTTTTGCCGGTTGACAGAGGAGCATTTTTTGTGATATAGATTATAATAATATCAGGGAGTAGTTAGCGCCTTTATTTGCAGGCGTGATACTGTTCGTCATCACGTCAGGCTATCTGACCGGGCAGTATCCTTGCAGATTTTTTGTATGTAACGAGACTTTTATTGCATTATTTTTGTGCAGTAAGAGTCTCTTTTTGCTCTTATTGCACAAACAAACACAATTTATGTAGTGCGCGTTGCGCGGATAGGAGGCTTATTTATGATGTATCTGTTACTACTCGTGGGATTCGTCCTGCTCATCAAAGGGGCGGATTTTTTCGTGGACGGTTCGTCGTCCATTGCCCGTATTCTGAAGGTTCCGTCGGTTGTGATCGGATTGACAATCGTCGCTATGGGTACGAGTGCACCGGAGACGGCAGTCAGTATTAACGCCGGACTGGCAGGGAACAGCGATATTTCGCTCGGAAACATCGTCGGTTCCAATATTTTTAATCTTCTGATGGTAATTGGCGTCAGTGCGATTCTGTGTCCGATCGTATCGCAGAAGGAGATTATCAAGCGCGATATGTGGTGGAATATTGCAGTATCCGCAGCACTGTTTGTGCTGATTCTGGATCATGGCATCAGTCGTGTGGAAGGCATATTGCTATTGCTTGGCATGGCGGCGTATCTGACAGTTGTGATCCGCAGTGCGTTAAAGAACCGTACGGAAGGAGAAGACGTCAAGACAATGTCGGTGTCAAAAAGTATACTGGCAATGGTCTTGGGACTGGTAGCAATTGTCTTTGGCGGAGATCTGGTGGTAGACAATGCGAGTCTGATCGCAAAAGCGTGGGGCATGAGTGACACGCTTGTCGGTTTAACGATTGTGGCAATCGGAACCTCTCTGCCGGAACTGGTAACCTCCATTGTTGCAGCCAGAAAAGGAGACTCAGGCATTGCACTTGGAAATGCAGTGGGTTCCTGCTTGTTCAACATCATGTTCATTCTCGGCATGGCATCGCTTTTAACACCGATCCATGCGGCAACGGAGCTGATCATTGATACCGGGATATTGATCGCAGTCAGTGTGCTGATGCTGATCCTGGCGTTGACAAAGGAGAAAACGAGCAGACTCGAAGGCGTGATCTGTGTTCTGTGCTATGTTGCATACAGCGCGTATATTATAATACGGTAATATGCCAAATAGGTATTAGATATGAAGTAACTTTCGATTTGTTGAGGCAGTGATTATGAGAATGGAAAAGAAAAGATGGATGAACTTCATATTGATTCTTTGTATTCTCTTTTTGGGAATCGGCTTTGAGGCAGACAGAGCAGATACCTCTGTTTTGTGTGCGGTCAAAGAGGAAGCCCATGTATTTGACTCGGTAGAAGTATTGTCTGCAAATCGGGATGTCTGCACCAATGAGCTGATCGGAGTGCGTACCTGTAACACGGCTTCTGTGCAGGAGACGTGTGCCAATACCAAGGAAAACGGCAGAACAGCCATTACTCAGATGGTGCAAATGCCGCTTACGAAGCTTTCTGTATTCATGTCTGAAATGCTGTCTGCGCAGGTAAGGGTAGAGAATGCCTGCAATGCGACAGTCATTGTCGGTTATATTCATCAAAAGGACGGAAAAAAATCATAAGACTTTTCTGAATCATAAGAGAAGTGTTTTTGACCTGTGCAAAGTGTATGGGTTTCTTTGTGTACTATAAAAATAAATTCAGGAGTGTAAAATTATGAATCCTTTGATGATGTTAGTGATTATTCTGGAGGCGATCGCCGGAATCGGTTCCTGCTTATATGTGATTGTTTCTTTGTTTGCAACACTCGGTTATAAGATTTACCGCTGTTTTAAGTATCATGCATCTTTGTATGACTGACAGGGGACATTTTGAGTGACGGAATGCAAAAGAGCTGCCGTTTTGGCAGCTCTTTGTTTGTTTCAATATAGAAGCGGAGAGCATGGGATTTGAACCCACGGTACCCTTTTGGGGGTACACGGCTTTTCGAGAGCCGCACCTTAAGCCACTCGGACAACTCTCCGTGTCTGCACGGTTGGCGATGCCGTGCAGTAGTATTATACCGTTGATAAAAAATAACGTCAACAAATTGTTTCGTTCCCTTAGAAAAAAGATTGAGATACCTTCTAAAATGGGGTATACTGGTAGCAGTATGAGGGAAATTCCCGGATATGACATATGGAAAAAACATAAATGGAGGAAACGCAATGAAGAGAATCGGTATGTTGACAAGCGGTGGTGACTGTCAGGCTTTGAATGCGGCAATGAGAGGCGTGGTAAAGACACTTTCCTATTCTTCTGAGGAAGTGGAGATTTACGGATTTCTGGAAGGCTATAAGGGATTGATCTACGGAAATTACAGAATGCTGGAAGGCTCTGATTTTTCAGGCATCCTGACAAAGGGCGGAACGATTCTCGGCAGCAGCCGTGTTCCTTTTAAAACAATCCGTGAGCCGGATGAAAACGGACTGGATAAGGTAGAGGCAATGAAGCACAACTATTATAAGCTGAATCTGGACTGCCTCGTAATTCTGGGTGGAAACGGAACACATAAGACGGCAAATCTTCTGCGTGAAGAGGGGCTGAATATCGTTACATTACCGAAGACGATTGACAATGATCTGTGGGGAACGGATATGACTTTCGGCTTCCAGAGCGCAGTGAATATTGCAACAAACGCGATTGACTGTATCCATACAACGGCATCTTCTCACGGAAGGGTTTTTATCGTAGAGGTTATGGGACATAAGGTAGGCTGGCTGACACTGAATGCCGGAATGGCAGGCGGTGCGGATATCATCCTGATTCCTGAGATTCCGTATGATATTGATAAAGTAGTGGAAGCGATCAACAAGAGAACCGAGCGCGGCAGCAAGTTTACGATTCTTGCCGTTGCTGAGGGTGCGATCTCCAAGGAAGATGCAAAGCTTTCCAAAAAAGAATATAAGGAAAAAATGAAAAACTATAAATATCCGAGTGTTTCCTATGAGCTGGCACAGCAGATTCAGGAAAAGACCGGACAGGAGGTGCGTGTGACCGTTCCCGGACATACGCAGCGAGGCGGAAGTCCCTGCCCTTATGACCGAGTGTTTGCATCCAGACTTGGTTCCGAGGCGGGCAATCTGATCTTAAAGGGCGAGTACGGATTCATGGTCGGAATCAAGAACCGTGAGATCATCAAAGTGCCGTTAGAAGAAGTTGCGGGCAAGCTGAAAATGGTTGCACCGGATGCATCAATCGTAAAAGAGGCGAAGCTGTTGGGAATCAGCTTCGGTGATTAATTATGTCATATGTAGCATTATACAGAAAATTTCGCCCGGATCATTTTGAAGATGTGAAGGGACAGGAGCATATCGTTACGACACTGAAAAATCAGATCCAGTCGGACCGGATCGGTCATGCGTATCTGTTTTGCGGAACACGCGGAACGGGTAAGACGACGGTGGCGAAGATCTTTGCCAAAGCGGTGAATTGTGAACATCCCGTGGACGGAAGTCCGTGCGGAGAGTGTCCGACCTGCAAGGCGATCGCAGCCGGAGTCAGCATGAATGTCATTGAGATTGATGCGGCGTCCAACAACGGTGTTGATAATATCAGGGAAATCGTAGACGAAGTATCCTATTCTCCGGCGGAAGGAAAATACAAGGTTTATATTATCGATGAGGTTCATATGCTCTCGATTGGTGCGTTCAATGCACTGCTCAAGACACTTGAGGAGCCGCCTTCGTATGTCATTTTTATTCTGGCGACAACGGAGGTGCATAAGATACCGATCACGATTCTGTCCAGATGCCAGCGATATGATTTTAAACGAATCAGTATTGATACGATCGCAGGGCGTTTAAGGGAACTGGTGGACAAAGAGCAGGTACAGGCAGAAGAAAAAGCACTGCGTTATATTGCAAAAGCAGCGGACGGCTCCATGCGTGATGCGCTCAGCCTTTTGGATCAGTGCATTGCTTTTCATTTTGGCGACGAGCTGACCTATGATAAGGTGTTGGATGTACTCGGGGCAGTGGATACAGGTGTTTTTTCGACACTGCTTCGTCATATTCTGGACCGGAACGTGCTGGGCTGTATCGAGCTTTTTGATACAATTATCGTGCAGGGTCGCGAGATTACCCAGTTTATTACCGATTTTACATGGTATCTTCGAAATCTTTTATTGGTCAAGACTTCCGAGGATGCATCCGAGGTAATAGATGTGTCTTCCGAAAATATGAAGCTTTTGCAGGAAGAAGCGGAAATGATAGAAACGGATGCGATCATTCGGGACATCCGGATCTTTTCGGAGCTTTCGGGACAGATCAAATATGCCGCACAAAAGCGTGTATTGACAGAAATCACCTTTATCAAGCTGTGCCGGCCGCAGATGGAGACGAAAAAGGATAGCTTGTTGGAACGGATCCGGGCAGTAGAGGAAAAGGTAGAAAAGGGAGTTGTCGTCACTGCGATGAATCAGGGACAGAGTATGCCGGTTCAAAGTGCAGGACAGACGGCTGCTCCTGTTGTAAAAAAGGAACTGCCGAAGGCGATTCCGGAAGAAGTGGAGCAGGCAGTCAGTAATTGGCAGGCGATCGTCGGAAGGGCAGAACAGCCGATGAAGCTGTATCTGCAAAATGCCAAGTTGAGTCTTGGTGGGGATAACAGACTGATGCTTGTACTGCCGGACGGTATTATGTCCGATTATTTTACGCAGGATCAGGAGCATCGGGAGCAGCTGGAACAGTTGATTTCCGACTATATCGGCAAAAAGGTGGAAACAGAAGTGCAGGCACTTCGTGATGATATGCGGTTTGAAGAAAATTATGTCGATCTTTCTTCTCTGATCAATATGGAGATCGAGGAGGAAGAGGACGAAGAAGAACCGGAAGAGTTTTGATCATGCCGGTGACAGAGCTGACAGTACCGGTTACATGAATGAAAATAAGAACGGCAGAAATCATAAAGCCGCAGAAAAGAATATAGCTTAAGGAGGAATTAAGATATGGCAAAGCGCGGAGGATTTCCCGGAGGAATGGGAATGCCCGGAAATATGAATAATCTGATGAAGCAGGCACAAAGAATGCAGCGCCAGATGGAGGAGAGCCAGAAGGAGCTTGAGACGAAGGAATTTACAGCGGCAGCAGGCGGTGGGGCTGTAAAGGTAACAGTGACCGGCAAAAAAGAAATCGTAAAGATTGAACTGACACCTGAGGTTGTAGATCCGGAGGATATCGAGATGCTGCAGGATCTGATCGTTGCAGCGACAAATGAGGCGCTCCGTCAGGCAGAGGAGGAGAATGCTGCCATGATGAGCAAAATGACCGGAGGTCTTTCGTTCTGATGGATCTGTACAGCGGATATATCAATCGATTAATCGAAGAACTTTCGGCACTGCCCGGGATCGGAACGAAGTCGGCGCAGCGTCTGGCCTTTCATATTATCGGGATGCCAAAGGACAGAGTAAAGCGTTTGGCAGATACATTGACAACGGCGAGGGAGAATGTCCGGTATTGTAAGGAGTGCTATACGCTGACAGATCAGGAGATCTGCCCGATCTGTGCCAATGCAAAGCGCGACCACGCTACGATTATGGTTGTGGAGAACACGAGAGACCTTGCGGCATATGAAAAGACGGGCAAGTACGAGGGTGTTTATCATGTACTGCACGGTGCGATTTCTCCGATGCTCGGCATTGGACCGGGGGATATCAAACTCAAAGAGCTGATACAGCGCCTGCAGGGAGAGGTTAAAGAAGTCATCATTGCAACGAACTCCAGTCTGGAGGGCGAGACGACAGCAATGTATATCAGAAAGCTGATCGGAAATGCAGGGATTCGTGTAACCAGAATCGCAAGTGGTGTTCCGGTAGGCGGAGATCTGGAATACATAGATGAGGTGACATTACTTCGGGCACTGGAAGGCAGAACGGAAATATAAAGAGGGAGAGAACAAATGGCAGTAGCAAAGCGTATTTTCGGAAAAACACCGGAAGGACAGGAGATAGAGATCTACAGTATTACAAATAAAAACGGTGTGTGCGCGGAGGTCATGACCTATGGAGCTACACTGGTCAATCTGCTGGTACCGGGAAAAGACGGAACGAAGGCCGACATCAATCTCGGCTATGATTGCATGGAGCCGTATACTGTCAATACAGACAATTTTGGAGCGACGATCGGTCCGAACTGTAATCGTATCGGCGGGGCATCTTTTATGTTGGATGGGAAGAAAATTCAGCTGGCAGTCAATGATGGTGTCAATAATCTGCACACGGATCTGCAGGCGGGAATTTCCAAAAAGGTATGGAAAGCAGAATGTACCGAGCGTGGAGTGAGCATGACGGTAACGAGTGCGGACGGTGAGCTGGGGCTGCCGGGAAACAAGGTATTTCGTGCAACGTATACATTAACGGATGAGAATGAACTGGAGCTTCATTATGAGGCAGAATCCGATAAGAACACATTGATCAATATGACAAATCATGCCTATTTTAATCTGAAAGGACATGATCAGGACACCATTCATGATCATACCTTATGGATTCATGCGAGCCGTTATACCGAGCTTGTAAAAGGCGGCATCCCGAATGGGAAGATTGTTCCGGTCAAAGGAACACCGTTTGATTTTACAACGGAAAAGAAGATTGGGCAGGATGTGGATGGTGAACATCCGCAGACAAAACTGGTCGGCGGCTATGATCACAATTTCGTGCTGGATGATTATGACGGTACGGTAAAATTGGCAGCACGTATGAGCTGTCCGGAAGCGGGAAGAACGATGGAGATTTATACAAATCTTCCGGGCATACAGGTATATACCGGTAACTTTATCGGAAAGCAGACAGCAAAGGAAGGCGCTGCCTATGACCGCAGGATGGGAGTTGCATTGGAAACCCAGTTTTTCCCGGATGCACCCAATCATCCGGAATTCCCGAGCGATATTTTCGGACCGGATCGAAAATATGACTATACGACAATTTATAAATTGTACTGGTAAAAGTTGAAAAAACGCGATGCATTTTCAGAATGCATCGCGTTTTTTGCGCTCTTTTGCATGATAGACATGCTATGGTTGATAGAAAACGATAGCAAAATGTGCCGTTCGTGCGCGGGGAGTGAGGTTGTCATGGAGGATGTATGGATTGTACCGAAGAATATCAGGCAGATAGGGGAAAGTCATGGCAGTATCAGCATTTACATAGAAGATTATGCCGCGACGTTTATCTCACAGTTTGCCAAAAATATAGGGGCATGTGCCGGGACAGGCGTTTGCTACGGAAAGATTTATGAAGAAGCGGAGCGGACCAATATTGTGATCGAAGGAGTTGCAGTAAGCTCCGGCAGAGTGGAAAATGTCGAACAGATTTTTACACAAGAGCCTTATCGTGAAGCGGAAAAAGAAGGGATATCCTGTTTCCCGAATCAACGGATGATCGGTAAAATGATAGTGGAGACTCAGATGCAGTATGTGACGGACAACCGTATGCCGCAGATGTTTACCACAACGGGACTGTCGGCTGCGAGAGTGGAACTGGTGCTACAGGCGGGCAGGGAGGAAGGAATCAAGGGAATCTGGGTCGCTTCGCACGGAGCAGTGGAAAAGCTGGAAAATTATTATATCTATTATGATAGGAACGAAACGATGCAGAGTTATCTGATACGCTGGAACGAACAACTGCGCGGAGCGCAGCAGGAACGGGAGGAGCAGATCAGGGAACAGGAAGAAGTGCAGAGCATTATTTCTGAAAAAAAGCAGGAACCTTTTCCGATTTTGGAATGTGTGGCATGTCTGATACTGATTGTCGCGTGTGTAACAGGAATTGTCAGCATTAACAATTATCAGAGTCTGCAGGGAGTGGAGGAATCCATGCAGAATCTGGCAAGAAATTTTTACGGAGAGGATGAGACAGTATCCGAATCGGAATACGGACAGGGCGGCGAATATGCAGGAAAGCAGAATGAACAGGAAACAATTGCGGAGGGAACAGTAACTGATCTTCCGCTTTATACGCCACAGTCTGCGCGGGATGAAAATGCAGTGTCCGAGCAGGCGGATGCAGAAACTTTAAATGGAGGAACGGAAGACGGAGTGACAGGAAACTTGAATGAAGCCGGAGAAAATGAAGCCAGAGAAAATGAAACAGGAGAAAATGAGGCAGGAGAAAACGAAACCGGAGAAAACGAAGTTGCACAAGATCCGGAACGAGGCGAAAATGGCGGAGAAAATCTGGCTCAGTCAGATGCAGAGAGTCAGGCGGATGAAAGCATTGTGACACAGACGGTCAGCTATCAGGAATATGTTGTAAAGCCGGGAGATACCTTGAGCAGTATTTGCTATACTTTTTATCGGGACCGGAGTAAGGTGGATGAGGTATGCAGACTGAATGGCATCACAGATCCGGACATACTTGCAGTCGGTCAAAAAATTTTACTGCCATAAGCATAAATTTATGTTATTCTATAATAAGACAAACAAGCAGATACGAAAAATGACGGATAAACGGGGAAGATACATGGCAGAAACAAGAAATGTCCGAAAGAATGGAACATATCCCAGAGTAGTAAAAAATACACATGCTCCAAATGAAGAAAAAGTGGATTTTAAGGCGAAACTGCGCCGCCATAGACTGACGATATTTTATCGTCTGCTTTTGGTGTGCATTTTGATCGCGGCGGCAATCGTGATCTATATTGTATATGCCGAAAATAAAATTTATTCCGACTATACGGTAACCTCAGAACAGGAATGGACGGATTATAGCAGTCTGGAAATATTACCTTATCACGGGCATTTACTGACTTACAGCAAGGATGGCATTGTGTGTTCCAGCACAAAGGGAAAAACTTTGTGGAATCAATCCTTTGAAATGCAGAATCCGATCGTATCTATCCGCGGAGAATATGTTGTTGTCGGTGATTATAACGGAACAACCGTATACATTATGAACGAAGCAGGAACCAAATGGACGATTGATACAAGAATGCCGATTCGGGCACTGGATGTATCGGAAAAAGGAACTGTGATCGCTGTTCTGGATGAAGGTACGATTACGTGGATCTATCTGTACAGTAAAGAAGGCGATGTTCTTTTACGGTCTCCGACCAGTATGCCTGATTATGGGTATCCGCTGAATGTCGCGATATCCGACGACAGCCTGATGATGGCGGTATCTTATCTGTATGCTGACAGCGGCACTATTACATCCAGAGTGGCATTTTATAATCTGAATGATGTGGGGGACAACTATCAGGATAATCTGGTAAGTGCATTCAGCTATCACGATGCTGTGGTACCTATGGTACGTTTCCTTGATGATGAAACATCTTTTGCCGTAGCAGATAACCGACTGATGATCTATAGCGGCAAACAAATTCCTGCCAGCACCAAAGAGATTATCTTATTAGAAGAAATTCAAAGCGTCTTTTACGGAGAAAATTATATCGGTCTGGTATATCTGAATACGGAAGGTACCGGGAAATATCGTCTGGATGTATATGATACCGCGGGAAATCTGGTACAACAATATGTCTTTGATCGGGAATATGACGATATTATTTTCAAAAATGAATTTGTTTATATTTATAATGAAAGCGGATGCGATATTTATAATATGAAGGGTATCCTGAAGTATACGGGAGATTTTGAAATTTCGGTGGAATGTCTGATCCCGGGGGACACAAAAGAGAAGATGACCTTGGTAGGACGGGATACGATTTTGCATATCAGTTTAAATTAAAGAGGAAATACATATGAGCATTGTAATGGGAGCAGTTCTGGTTATTATATTAATATTTGCCTTTAGAGGGCATTGCAAGGGAATCGCGATGGAGATAGCATCACTGATCTCCGTGCTGCTGTCACTCTTGGGCGTTGCATTGATCATCCGCATGGTCGGAAGCTATCTGGAGGAAAATACAAGCGGAATCGTTCAGGCGCTGGTCTTTTTTGTGGTGTTGGCATTTTTGTCTCAGATATTTAGATTGATTATTACATCCTTAAAGATTCTGACGAAGCTTCCGGTAATTCATTTCCTGAACGGATTTCTGGGAATGATTGTGGGAATTGCAGAAGGTGTCGTCGTTGTATGGGCGCTGTTTATCGTAATTACCAAATATGATGTTGCGGGTCAGAGCCTGAATTGGCTTGAGCAGATTGCGGAAAATGATATTCTTTTCTATATGTATGAAAAGAATCCGTTTGCAAGATTCTTTTTGTAAAAGCTTTTTTCGGAGAGACGGAATATCCCCTTGACGGAATGGGTGTAATACACCGAAAAAGAGCATAAAAGTTTAACAAAAAAATCCGAAGAAATTTAATCAAAAAATTCTGAAAAACCATGTTGACAAACGGATATATGAGTGTTATTATGAAGCTCCACCGCGAAAAGCGGCGGGGCTTTTTTTC
>JBJFCE010000105.1:0-26681 GCA_051888775.1 Lachnospiraceae bacterium
CCATGAAAAACATGGCTGGAACTTTTATTCTAAGGCTGTTTTTTTACAGCCCCTTGAAATAAAAGAAAGAGAGGTAAATATCTATGAAAGTATTTGAAGATTTAACAGATGAAGAAAGAGAACTTGTTGAACAAAAAGAAGATTGCAAATTCTTTGATGATGCAATGGAAGAACTTTTCGGGGATGACGAAGAAGAATAATATAATTCAGAGGGTGTCTACAATGTAGATGCCCTTTTATAATGCAAAAAGACCGCTACTCTCCTACTTTGGTAACGGTCTTTTGTCTTTGCACATTGCAGGCATTATTATTCATTACTAATTCGTTTACTTTTTATGCGATTTTGGCATTATTCTTCTTATATCCTTTGTTTTGTCTACGCATATATTTCTACTGCCGGTTTCATCATTGATATAACCCTCTTTTAGAGTAATTGTGTAATGCTTATTCATACCGTTTATTTCATCCACATATATACTCTCTATCATTTCACGATATTTTTGTGATACTTGCCATTTATCCAGTAATTCTATATCACAATCCGTAAACTCCTGCTTGCTCTGTGATAAACGGCTCTCTCCGTTGCGTAAATCGGCACATATAAGCATATATATGTATTCATTGACACTTACTTGCATTTTGTCTGCAACGGCTCTTATTTTGTCTTTCTGCCCCTTTGGAATACATAGATTTATTCTGTCATAGTTTTCTTTAATATGGTTGTTTTTATATTGTGTTCTTGTCATAGGCTCCCCCCATAGTTATCTTGTCAGTTTATTGAGAACTGTGCAACACAAAATCGTATTTCTTTTTGTGTTTATGCTCTGAAACCCTTATATTTACTGGGTTTTTTATGATTATAGCACTGTCTTACGCAAGACACAATACATAATCTCTGTATAGTTGGTTCTGTAATGGTTCTGTAATGGTTCTACGTGGCAAAATTTTTGACTTTTTTTGACTATTTTTGAACACATAGAAAACATAAGAAAACCCCCGAAAATACTACATTTCCGAGGGTTTTTAGTGTTTTTTGATTTCTTTGTGAAATTATCTCTTTGAGAACTGAGGCGCACGACGAGCTGCTTTGAGACCGTATTTCTTTCTTTCTTTCATACGAGGATCTCTTGTCAGGAAGCCTTCCTTCTTGAGGATCGGTCTGTAGTCTGCATCTACCTGAAGCAGTGCTCTGGAGATACCGTGTCTGATTGCACCGGC
This sequence comes from Lachnospiraceae bacterium, assembly GCA_051888775.1. Taxonomy (GTDB): domain Bacteria; phylum Bacillota; class Clostridia; order Lachnospirales; family Lachnospiraceae; genus JBJFCE01. Next base: position 1,219 of record JBJFCE010000105.1, read on the forward strand.
CTGACCGGTTGTACCACCACCGCGTACAGTGATGATTGCATCATACTTGTCAACAGTTTCAGTAGCAGTTAAAGGCTGACGAACGATTGTCTTTAAAGTCTCCATACCGAAATAGTCGTCGATATCTCTTTTATTGATTGTGATCTGGCCCTTGCCAGGTACTAAATATACTCTTGCAATAGATTTTTTTCTTCTACCAGTTCCGTAGTATTTTGCTGTTGCTTTAGCCATTTCTATGTCCTCCTTCTAAGTTCCCTGATTAAAATGTTAATACTTCGGGTTTCTGAGCCTCATGCTTGTGCTCAGGACCTGCATACACGTGAAGCTTTGTATACATCTGTCTTCCTAACGGTCCCTTGGGAAGCATTCCCTTTACAGCATGCTCAATCACTTCTTCAGGTTTCTTAGCAAGCATTTCTCTTAATGTGGTCTCTTTCATACCACCGACATAATCAGAGTGATGATAGTAGATCTTCTGATCTAACTTCTTACCTGTGATCTTTACCTTTTCTGCATTGATGACAATGACATAATCACCAGTATCCATATGCGGTGTATAAATCGCTTTGTTCTTTCCTCTTAAAACCTTAGCAACTTCAGAAGCCAAACGTCCTAAAGCTACGTCTGTAGCATCTACTACATACCATTTTCTATCAATTGTAGCCGGGCTAGCCATAAATGTTTTCATCGTATTACCTCCGTAAAATCTTATGTTACTGTTTTATTTAAAACATCCTTTACCGGGGCTTTGGCTGGGACGTTTTCAAACATAACCACATTGAGATATTATATTATACGCTCCCACGTGTGTCAACCTCTTTTTTGCTTTATTTGTGGGATTTTGTTTCAAAACGGTAATCTGCCAGTGTCAGTCCGCATGCCGGAGCTGTCGGTCCGGCTTTCGATCTGTCACAGGCAGCCAGAATATCCTGCATATCTTCCGGTTCCCGTTTCCCCTGTCCGACCTCAATCAATGTTCCTGCAATGATCCGTACCATGTTATAAAGAAACCCTGTTCCGCTGACACGGATACAGATATCGCGCTCTTTTCTGCTTTTCCACACACCTGCTGCCTTCTCACCGGGATCTTCCGTAAATGCACTTTCTAAGCCCGCCACGCCCTCATTTTGCGTCTCCGTCACAGATACGGATAAAATCCTGCGAACTGTGGTTTCTGCCTGTGTATTCACGCTACAGAAGCTCTTAAAATCATGCTCCCCCTCCAGATAATGCCCGGCACGGTCCATCCGCTCAATATCGAGCGGTATATAGGTAAAATAAGAATACAGCCGCTTTGTCGGCATCGCGAACTCAGCATTATAAATGTGATACTCATAGGTCTTAACGCTGTTACAGTGTCTCGGATGAAAATCAAGCGGCACTTCCTGTGAGCAGCGCACCCGGATGTCCTCCGGGAGCCTTTGATTCAAGGCATAAGAAAACTTTTCCGCAGGCATTCCGGCATCCGTATCGAATACCGCCACATTGCAAAGTGCATGCACGCCGGAATCGGTGCGGCTTGCGCCGATGACTTGGATTTCTGTCCCCAGAAGCTCCGACAAGGCTCTATTCAGTTCGCTTTCAATCGTGACCGCTCCGGGCTGGAGCTGCCAGCCATGGTATGCCGTTCCGTCATAGGCAACCGTCAATTTTACCCGTTTCATTTTTTCTCCGTTACTTCTTATATGATAGGTATCTTTTTTGTCAACACCACCAATACGATATAGGCTGCCATTACAAGATAAGCTGCCGCATCCCGTCTCCGGTATTTGAGCGGCTTCATCTTCGTTCTGTGACTGCCCCCGCGATAGCATCTGGCTTCCATTGCCATCGCAAGATCATTGGCACGCCGGAATGCCGAAATAAATAACGGCACTAACAGAGGTACCATGCTCTTAGCTTTTTTAATCAGGTTTCCGCTTTCAAAATCGGCGCCTCTGGCAATCTGGGCTTTCATGATCTTGTCCGTCTCATCGAGCAGAATCGGAATGAAGCGAAGCGCAATCGCCATCATCATGGCAACCTCATGCACCGGTACACGGAACACTTTTAGCGGACCAAGCAGCCTTTCCAGCCCATCAGTCAGATTGTTCGGCGTTGTGGTCAGTGTCATCAACGAGGAACCCAGAATCAGAAAGGTCAGCCTGATTCCCATATAAATTGCCTGCTTTAAGCCCTCTTCGGTGATCGTCAATTTCCATAGCCTGACAAGCGGTGTTCCGGGTGTCAGAAACAGGTTAAAGATAATCGTGACCAAAAGCAGGAAAACAATTGATTTCATTCCCCGTACCATAAACCGAAACGGTACCTTGGAGATCCGGATGACCGCAAAAAGGAATACCGCCGCAGCCAAATAGCCTATGCAATTTTTTGCAAGAAACAGGGACACAATAAAGGCAATCGTTCCGACAATCTTGGTTCTCGGATCCATACGATGGATCACCGAATCTGCCTGATAATATTGTCCCAAAGTGATATCTCTTATCATAATCGTAATACTCTCAAAATCTCGTTTTTCGCTTCTTCTATTGTTATCAGGTCGGTTCTGACCGGATAGCCCTGCTTTTTCAATGCATGCAGGATATAAGTCACCTGGGGTGCCGCAAGACCGATCTGCTCCAATTCCGCATAATGCCTGAAGACCTCTGCAGGAGCATCATCATACAATACCTTCCCCTTGTCCATAACGATCAGGCGCTCTACATACTTTGCCACATCCTCCATGCTGTGTGACACAAGAATGACTGTCATGCCGCTTTCCTTCTGCAATGCCGCAATCCGGTCAAGGATCTCATCCCTGCCCTTCGGATCCAGTCCTGCCGTCGGCTCATCCAAAATCAACACCTCCGGCTTCATGGCAAGTACTCCCGCAATTGCAACACGACGTTTCTGCCCGCCGGATAAATCAAACGGTGACTGATAAAAATATTCATCTTCGATTCCGACCTGCTTGAGCGCCGCATAGGCGCGCAGTTCCACTTCCTTTTCCGGCAGTCCGAGATTCTTCGGTCCGAAACAGACATCCTTAAAAACATCGATTTCAAACAGCTGATGCTCCGGATACTGAAACACCAGTCCGACCTTACTGCGAAGTTCTTTCCGGTTATATTCCGCATCATGGATGTCTGCACCGTTATAATAAATATTGCCTTCAGTCGGCTTAAGCAGCCCGTTCAAATGCTGTACCAGCGTGGATTTCCCCGATCCGGTATGTCCGATCAGCCCGATAAACTGTCCATCCGGGATCACCAGGTTGATATCATCCAGCGCTTTGACCTGCATATTGGTACCGGCTTCATATGCATGACTCACGTGATCTAAAATGATTGCCATTGGTTTTGTGCCTTTCTCATACTCAGTTTCTCTGCACTGCATTTAGTGCTTTCACAAATTCCTCAGTAGTCAGAATTCCCTTTGGCATGGGAATGCCGCTTTGTTCCAGTTCATATGCTAAGAGTGTAACCTGCGGTACATCGAGGCGCAGTTCTTTTAAGCGTTTTACTTGGGAGAAGATTTCTTTCGGTGTCCCCTGCATTTCGATATGTCCTTTATCCATCACAAATACTTTATCTGCGTGAATGACTTCTTCCATATAATGCGTGATGAGAATGACCGTGATGCCTTCCACCTCATTTAAAGCGCGGACAGCACGAATGACTTCTTTTCTGCCGACCGGATCTAACATTGCCGTAGGCTCGTCCAAAATGATGCATTTGGGATGCATCGCAATGACGCCGGCAATGGAGACGCGCTGCTTCTGCCCGCCGGAAAGCTTATTCGGGGAATGCTTGCGGTACTCATACATGCCGACTGCCTTCAGGCTTTCTTCCACACGCTCCCAGATCTCTTTGGTCGGGACTCCCATATTCTCCGGTCCGAAGCCGACATCCTCCTCTACAATCTGCCCGATGATCTGATTGTCGGGATTCTGGAACACCATACCAGCAGTCTGACGGATATCCCAAAGATATTCGTCCGCGTTGGTATCCTTTCCGTCCACCCAAATTGTTCCTTCTGTCGGATACAGGATGGCATTCATATGCTTTGCCAGCGTGGACTTGCCGGAACCGTTATGTCCTAAGATTGCGATAAAATCTCCCTGCTCAATCTCCAGAGACACATCATCAACCGCACGGGTAATTCCCTCTACATTACCTTCTTCATCCCGCCTGATATATTCAAAAGCTAATTGATCCGTTTTGATAATACTCATTCTTTTTTCCATCCGTTTCTGGCAGTTACCCATAAACCTTTTTTGATCAAATACTCCTGCTTCTGTTTCTGACAGATACCCAAGCTCTGTCTTGATCTCGAAACATCTCCCAAATTGTCAACTGATTTTTCGTATCAGATAACACTTACATGACACCTATTTTACGCGAAAACAGCTGCTGTTACAAGGCTTTCCTTTTAATTCATACCAAAAATTCCGTACAAAACTGCAGACCACCATTACAGACTACAAAGATAAGGGTGGAAACCGAGATCCGGCATCCACCCTTTAGAAACAATCCACATATCTGATATCACATTTTTAAGTTTACTCCAAACCGGAAGCGCTATCCACATAACCATAATCAAGCTGTCCGATCCGCCAGCCTTCCTCCGTATTGATTATCGTCATTTTAAAGACAGACCGGGATGTCTCAAATTCACTCTGCACCTCTACCGCATAGACGCAGATCTCCTTTTCTGTATATTCCCGTAGGACAAACATATCTGCCTCCATGATCACAGCAGGAGAACCCGTGTCGTATCTATATAGTACTCCGTCCTGTTCTACATAATAAGGAAATTCTCTTTCCGTTATCCAACCTTCCCAGAACTGCTCCACGCACCCCGGTGTCAAAATCTGTTCCAATTGTGTCCGTATCTCTTCCAAAGAAGTAAATAATTCCTTCGGATAAACAACATATCCATCATATCCGTCGCCGGGAAAGCTCTCTGCTCCCGTTATCGTTACTCCGACAAAGCGATAATCAAAATCCGCCCAAAGATTATATAGCCCGGCTGCTATGTCATGTGCCTCCTGCGTAGACATTCCGACTGTCTCATCAATATCCTGCCGAATCTGTCCTGTCATATCCGTATCAAAATAATTCGTATAGACTGTTCCACTTTGCCTGTCACCAATTTCCCAGCCTTCTTCCGTATGCGTAATATGTAATATTTCTATCACTTCTATATATTCTCCCCGCTCATTGAGCCGGTTTTCTTTGTCCTCGTACTCATACGGATAAACTGCGAATGCTTCTATCGCATCCTCAGTATATGACAAAACGGAGATAAAATGTTTCGGACGATCATTCACAAGACGCTCAACAATTTGGTAAACGTCCTCTTCGTCAAGTACAGCCGAAGCATTCAGTGTTTCTTCTTCCGCATCGGCTTTTTGGGCACAACCAACCAGAAATATGCAGAGCATACAAAAAGCAATCAAAATTCGCTTTGCTTTGGATACATGTTTCATTTTCTTTACTTTCTCCATAACGAAATTGTTTCATTTAATATATAGTTTATTTCACATTAATACTATAATTGTTTTTTGTCAAATTGTGTGGAATCCTCTTATTCCACTGCCAATGCTTCTTTCAGTAGCATGCATCCCTGTATTCATTTTATCTATACTCTTTACTAGCATTTGTCCATACTCTTTACCGGCATTTCCGTTTTTCCATAGAAAAAACCGCAGCAGTCATTTTCATAACTGCCACGGCCCCTTTTAGAAACATATTCTTATACTAACTCCAGAACAACCATCATCGCAGCATCACCTTTACGCTGACCGATCTTAATGATTCTGGTGTAACCACCGTTACGGCTGGTATACTTAGGAGCGATTTCATCGAACAGTTTTGCAACCAGATCAACTTCCTTCGTTCCTTTCTTCTTTCCTGCTGCAGCAGCAGGTACATCTGTTACAGGATATAATACCTTTAACATCTGTCTTCTTGCATGAAGTCTGGAAGGCATATCTTTCTTGATTTCCTTTTCCACTTCATCATATACGGTTACTTTCTTACCGTCTTTTACTTCTTTGACTCTCTTACCGTCTTTGTCCTTGCGGGCAACCTTAGCGGTAACCTTTACAGTCTCAAAGTTGTCTTTTTCTTTTACAGCCATAGCAATCAGAGTCTCAACCTGCTTCTGAACTTCTTTTGCTCTTGCCTGTGTTGTCACGATCTTTCCGTTATAGATAAGACCTGTGATCTGATTTCTGAGTAATGCTTTTCTCTGGCTGGATGTTTTGCCAAGCTTTCTGTATGCTGCCATATTCGGCTCCTTTCATGAATGAGGATTTCCTCCTCTGATTTCCATCTGACTACGCTCTTCGGACTTACTGATCAAATGGGAGTTACTTGTTTCATGAGATACCTGTCCGCACTCTTCGGATTTACCGGACATGCATCCATATGTTATCTTTAGGCAAAGAATTGGTTATAACACAATTCCCTTATTGAAACATCTTCAGATATCTCAATTTTCTTCGCTGGCATTCAACTGAAGGCCTAATTCTTTTAACTTGCCCAATACTTCTTCCAGAGACTTACGACCAAGGTTACGAACCTTCATCATGTCATCGGAAGTCTTATTGGTTAATTCCTGAACAGTATTGATACCGGCTCTCTTTAAGCAATTGTAAGAACGAACGGATAATTCCAGTTCATCAATACTCATCTCGAGAACTTTCTCTTTCTCATCATCTTCCTTCTCGATCATAACCTCTGCGGTCTTTGCATTCTCGGAAAGGTCGATAAACAGCTTCAAATGCTCGCTGAGAACCTTCGCTGCCAGGCTGACTGCCTCATCCGGAGCAAGTGTTCCGTTTGTATGCACGTCAAGTGTCAGCTTATCATAGTCAGTTACCTGACCGACACGGGTATTTTCTACAGTCACATTTACTCTTTCAACCGGTGTGTAGATAGAATCAACTGCGATCACACCGATCGGTAAATCGGCATTCTTATTCTTTTCGGCACTGATATAACCTCTGCCCTTTGTAATGGTAAGCTCCATGAACAGCTTGCAGTCTTTTCCACCGCTTAAGGTTGCAATGATCTGATCGGGATTCATGATCTCGATATCCTGATCCACCTGAATATCGGAAGCTCTTACAACGCCTTCTCCTTCATATTCGATATATGCGGTCTTCGGCTCATTGGAGCTACTGTTATTCTTGATTGCAAGACTCTTGATGTTCATGATGATCTCGGTAACGTCTTCCTTCACGCCCGGAATAGAGCTGAACTCATGCAACACGCCATCGATCTTCACCTGACTTACAGCCGCACCCGGTAAGGATGCCAGCATAATTCTTCTTAAGGAGTTACCAAGGGTAATTCCGTAGCCACGCTCTAACGGCTCAACAACGAATTTACCATACTTCTTATCTTCAGAGATTTCAGCTACCTCAATATTGGGTCTATCAAAATCAAACACTGCGTATACCCTCCTTACATATAATCGTCTACAGGTTCCATAAATTACAATTGTTACATTATATTATTTGGAATACAACTCGACGATAAGCATTTCGTTTACCGGAACATCAATTGCTTCTCTTCTCGGAAGTTCCTTTACAGTACCCTTCAGTGCCTCGATATCAACATCAAGCCATTCCGGAACAAGTCTTCCACCGGTAACTTCAACGATATCCTTATATCTCTGTAAGCTCTTGGACTTCTCTCTGATTTCGATTACATCCCCTGCTTTGATTAAGTAAGAAGGAATGTTGATCTTCTTTCCGTTTACAAGTACATGCTTATGATCAACGATCTGTCTTGCTTCTCTTCTGGTTCTTGCAAAGCCCATTCTGAATACAACGTTATCCAGTCTGCTCTCTAACATAACCATCAGGTTTTCACCGGTCATACCTTTCATACGATCAGCCTTCTCATAGTAATTACGGAAAGGCTTCTCCAGTACACCGTAGATGAATTTTGCTTTCTGCTTCTCACGTAACTGAAGACCATACTCACTCATCTTCTTGCCGGCTCTTAAATTCTTTCTGTTAGATTTCTTGTCATATCCCAGATATACAGGATCTAAATCCAGAGATCTGCATCTTTTTAATACGGGAACTTTATTTACTGCCATTTTGTTTTCCTCCTGATATTGTTTACAGCCGGGTGCTTTTATCACAAAAGCACCGGCTTTCTTCCAACGTTTCTGTTTTTAAAGTATCCTCTTATTTACTGTGTATCCAAACACAATATACCGCAATTATACACGGCGACGCTTCGGAGGACGACATCCATTATGAGGTACCGGGGTTACGTCTCTGATGCTGGTTACGTCGATACCGCATGCCTGTAAAGCACGGATAGCGGCTTCACGACCCGATCCGGGACCTTTTACCATAACATCAACAGTCTTTAAACCTGTCGGTAATGCTGCCTTTGCAGCAGTCTCAGCAGCCATCTGAGCTGCATACGGAGTAGATTTCTTTGAACCTCTAAAGCCAAGACCACCGGCACTTGCCCAGCTTAATGCATTACCTTCGTTATCTGTCAGAGTAACGATGGTATTGTTGAAAGAAGCCTGAATATGTGCCTGTCCATGTTCAACGTTTTTTCTTACACGCTTTTTAGTTACTTTCTTTGCAACCTGTTTAGCCATTTTAAACTAACCTACTTTCCCAAATGTTTAATCAATTATTTCTTCTTGTTTGCAATCGTCTTCTTCGGACCCTTTCTTGTTCTTGCATTGGTCTTTGTCTTCTGACCACGAACCGGAAGTCCTTTTCTGTGACGGATACCGCGATAGCATCCGATTTCCTGTAATCTCTTAATGTTAAGAGCTGTCTCTCTTCTCAGATCACCTTCTACTGTCATAGTAGCGTCGATCACTTCACTGATTCTCTTAACTTCATCGTCTGTTAATTCTCTGACACGAGTATCAGGATTAACATTTGCCTGTGCCAAAATCTTGTTGGAGCTTACGCGACCGATACCATAGATATAGGTAAGTCCGATTTCAACACGTTTGTCTCTCGGTAAGTCAATACCAGCAATACGAGCCATTTTTTAATTCCTCCATCTTGTGCATTTTCCACCTTCTCTGATAGGCCACAAAAGTTTCCGGCAAAAATGCAATTATAGTTACTAATTGACTGGGGTGCGTTACACCCAACCGGGCGTTGCCCGATCTTTCCGATACTCCTTGCACAATGGTGCAATATTCCGCAATATAGATTCGGAACATACCCGCCCTTTTGTACATTCCCCGTGACCCGAAGTCTGTACCGGACGAATTCATTGTCGGTATCAAAAAGTAATCTCCCGTAGGCTCTTCTACGTTCAATTATAATAACCGGCAGCCGCTTATGCCGCTACCGTAGCCGCACATGAAAACAAGACAAGAATCTCTCTTGCCTGACACAGGAAATTAGCCCTGTCTCTGTTTGTGTTTGGGATTCTCACAAATGATCATGATTCTCCCTTTTCTCTTGATGACTTTGCATTTCTCGCAAATCGGTTTTACTGATGATCTCACTTTCACGGGAAAACCCTCCTTTCAAAAAAGACCGTTTTACATTATAGCACCTAGTATATGTGATTGCAAGTACTTTTTTAGGGTTATCAAAAAATACCGCATATACCTACATGGATTCCCGGATTCCTATATGACGGAACCGGTGTGTTTCTTATTTATCTCTCCAGATGATTCTTCCTTTTGACAGATCGTAAGGAGAAAGCTCCAAGGTAACCTTATCACCCGGCAAGATGCGGATGAAGTTCTGACGTAACTTGCCGCTGATATGAGCCAGTACTCTGTGTCCGTTTTCCAGTTCTACCTGAAACATGGTATTGGGCAGCTTCTCAACTACAACACCTTCAATTTCGATCACGTCGCTTTTCGACATACAAAAACCTCCTGTAAATCATTGCTTACTATAGTTTCCAAGGCATTTTGCCTAATGCTTTCCGAGTGTCAATATTTCCGGCTCACCCTCTGTAACGAGAATCGTGTTCTCATAATGAGCGGATAAAGAACCGTCTGCAGTTACGACTGTCCAGTCATCATCAAGCCATTCTACTTCCCATCCACCGGCATTGATCATCGGTTCAATCGCCAATGTCATGCCCGGACGCAACAGAAGTCCTTTTCTTTTCTGTGCAAAGTTCGGAATCTGCGGGTCCTCATGAAGATGAGTACCGATCCCGTGTCCTACCAGATCTCTTACGATACCGAACCCAAAGCTTGTAACATAAGCATCTATTGCAGCAGAAATATCATACAGATGATTTCCTGCTTTTGCCATTTTAATACCTTCAAAAAAGCTCTGTTTGGTTACATCGATCAGCTTCTGTGCATCAGGTGAAATTCTCCCGACTCCGAAGGTTCTTGCCATATCGGAATGATAACCCTTATAGATCAGTCCCGCATCCAGACTGACAATGTCGCCTTCTTTAATGATATGATCCTTTTTCGGAATTCCGTGTACGACCTCATCATTCACGGAAACGCAGATGGAAGCCGGATATCCGTTATAATTTTTAAAATTCGGTATACAGCCCGCTTCTCTGATCAACCGCTCTCCGATCGTGTCGATCTCCAGAGTGGACATTCCCGGATGCATATTTTCCGCAATATGATCAAATACGCCCGAAAGGATTCTGCAGGATTCCCGCATCAATGCGATTTCTCTTTCCGACTTAATAGTTACTGCCATGAAACAGTCACACCTTTCTATTCTCAACCAAGAATTGCAACGATTGCAGCAAAAACGTCATTCATATCAACAGTTCCGTCAACTGTCTTTAAAATACCTTTCTTTGTATAGTATTCAATTAACGGCTGTGTCTGCTCATGATATACCTTCAGACGATTGAGAACGGTCTCCGGCTTATCATCATCACGAAGTACCAGTTCCTTACCGCATCTGTCGCAGATACCTTCCTTTTTGGGCGGAACATGAACAATATGATAAGTTGCGCCACATGCAAGGCATGCGCGTCTTCCGGACATTCTGTTAACGATATTCTCATCCGGAACATCCACATTGATCGCATAATCAACCTGATCGCCAAGCTCAGTCAGTGCCTGATCCAAAACTTCTGCCTGAGGAATGGTTCTCGGGAATCCGTCCAACACATAACCGTTCTTACAGTCATCCTGTGCCACGCGGTCAAGCAAGATCTTTACGGTCAGCTCATCCGGAACAAGCTTTCCGGCATCCATATATTTCTTTGCTTCCATTCCAAGCTCTGTACCGTTTTTAATATTTGCACGGAAAATATCACCTGTGGAAATATGGGGAACGCCATATTTATCAGCAATCATCTTTGCCTGTGTTCCTTTTCCTGCACCCGGTGCTCCTAACATAATAATCTTCATTTTCTCTTCCTCCTGATGTCTCACATGTTGATCTATCTGCTTTGAAACCGTCCTTCCGGGACGATCATCTTTCATAACGCCTTTTTATTCTGCCGCGCTTTCCATTGCAAGAAATCCATTTCTATCAGACAGCACCGACGATCCTGAAGCTCTGCTCCCATCATCCTCAGACAGTCCTTCTGTCGGATAGGAATATACTCCTTGCTTGTTTTAAAACTCTATTTTTGCTTTCCGGGAACGCTCTGTTTCTCTTTTCAGCTCCTATACAGCAAAAAACGTCTTGGGAACAGGGTGCCGTTTCCGGACCCCTGCCCCAAAACTTTTTCATTAATCATTTAAGAATCCCTTGTAATTACGTACAAGCATCTGGGACTCGATCTGCTTCATTGTCTCTAAGATAACGCTGACAATAATGATCAGGCTGGTACCGCCAAAGGATACATCAGCTTTGAATACACCGTTAAATACGAACGGAAGCACTGCAACGATGATCAGACCGACAGCACCGATAAATACAATATAATTCAGCATCTGTGTCAGATAATCTGCAGTCGGCTTTCCGGGACGAATACCCGGGATAAATCCACCCTGCTTCTTCATATTCTCCGAAACCTCCAACGGATTGAAGGTAATGGATGTATAGAAATATGCAAAGAATACAACGAGTACTACATAAATCAATAATCCGATAGAGTAAAGCGGCGCATCCGGATCACACCAGTTGCCGGAATTTAATACCCTGAGAATCTTAGACCATACACCGGTTCCCTTATATCCGACAAAGGAACTGATGACAATCGGGAACTGCATCAGGGAAGATGCAAAGATAATCGGGATAACGCCTGCGGTATTCACCTTTAACGGAATGTTTGTGGACTGTCCGCCGACAAGCTTTCTGCCCTGAACCTTCTTTGCATACTGTACCGGAATCTTTCTGACACCGCCGTTTAAGATCACAACCAGAACAACCATCGCAACGATGATTGCAAGGATGATCACTGCCGCGATCACTGCCTTCGGAATGTTATCCGCATCCAGTGCCGTCTTAATGAACATCTGATACAGACTGTTCAGATCCTGCGGTATTCTTGACAAAATATTGATTACCAATACGATGGAAATACCGTTTCCTACGCCTCGCTCCGTGATTCTCTCACCGATCCACATCAGGATACAGCTTCCTGCTGTCAAAACAGCTATGGTTCCAATGATCGTCAGCGGATTGTACGGATTCAATAATCCCTGACTTCCGAATCCGATGGACATTGCAGAAGCTTCAATCAAAGCAAGGGCAACAGTCACATATCTTGTGATCATGGTCATCTTCTTCCTACCGTCAGCTCCGTCACGCTGCATTTCCTCTAATTTTGGAATCGCAATCGTAAGCAACTGAATAATGATGGAAGAAGTAATGTACGGTGTGATGTTTAATGCAAAAATAGACATACTATAGAACGATCCGCCTGTAAATGCATCAAGGAAATTGAAAGCATCACCACCACCGGTTGCATTGCTGAACCACTGTCTGATATATTCAGAATCAATGCCGGGCATCGGTAGCTGTGATCCGAGACGGATCACAACTAACATTGCCAGAGTAAACAGAATTTTTTTTCTGATTTCTTTGATCTTAAATGCATTTTTAAGTGTTTTAAGCATTAAATCACCTCTGCTGTTCCACCAAGTGCCTCAATCTTTTCTTTTGCAGATGCGCTGAAAGCATTTGCTTTTACTGTAAGCTTCTTGGTTAATTCTCCATTGCCGAGTATCTTAACACCGTCTTTAGGGTTCTTTACAATACCTTTTTCAATCAGAGTTTCAACGCTTACAGCAGCGCCGTCTTCAAATACTTCTAATGCACTAACATTGATACCAACGATTGTCAGAGTATTTCTGTTAGTGAATCCTCTCTTAGGAATACGTCTATATAACGGCATCTGACCGCCTTCAAATCCCGGTCTGGGTGCACCTGAACGAGCCTTCTGGCCTTTGTGTCCCTTACCTGCAGTCTTACCGTTTCCGGAACCGTGTCCACGACCTCTTCTAAAATTATCACTGTGTTTGGAGCCTTCTGCCGGCTGTAAATTTGATAATTCCATTCTGACACCTCCTTGTCTTTTTTATTATTATGCTTCTTCCACTTTTAACATGTAGGATACCTGCTTGATCATACCCTGTGTTGCTGCATTATCCGGTAAAATTACAGTCTTGTGCATCTTCTTAAGACCTAATGCTTCGATTGTCTGTCTGTGCTTCGGAACTGCACCGATCGGGGACTTTACCAGAGTAATCTTTAACATCTTTTCTGCCATTTTTCATGTCCTCCTTACATCAGTTCGCTAACAGATTTACCGCGCTTGCTTGCCACTTCTTCCGGGCTCTTTAATTCGCTGAGACCCTGAATCGTTGCCAGAACAACATTCTGCTTGTTATTGGAGCCTAAAGACTTGGTACGGATATTCTTGATACCTGCCAGCTCACACACGTTACGTGCGGGACCGCCGGCGATGATACCGGTACCTTCCGGAGACTTCTTTAACAGCACGCTTGCAGAACCGAATTTACCGATCTGATCATGTGTTACGGAATTGTTTTCATCAAGAGCAACGGTAACAAGATTCTTCATTGCGTCCTCTTTGCCTTTGCGGATGGCTTCAGGAATTTCGGTTGCTTTTCCAAGACCTGCGCCTACATGGCCGTTGCCATCGCCTACTACTACTAATGCTGTGAATCGGAAGTTACGACCACCCTTTACAACCTTAGTAACACGCTTGATGGAAACAACCTTTTCAGTTAATTCTAACTGACTGGGATCTACGATTGTACGTTTCATGTGATGTTCTCCTTCCTCTTAAAAATCTAATCCTGCTTCTCTGGCTGCATCTGCCAGAGCTGCGATTTTACCGGTATAAAGGAAACCACCTCTGTCAAAAACAACAGTCTTAATACCTTTATCTAAAGCTCTCTCTGCGATCACCTTACCAAGATATGCTGCTGCATCTACATTGTTGGTCTTCTCCAGTTCTGCCTTTACGCTCTTCTCAAGTGTAGAAGCAGCTACCAGTGTGTTGCCGACTGTATCGTCAATAATTTGAGCATACATATGATTATTGCTTCTGAACACAGCCAGACGAGGTCTTTCAGCAGTACCACTGAAACGGTTACGCATTCTCATGTGCTTTTTAGCACGAATTTCCTGTCTTGATTCTTTACTAACCATTTTTACACTCTCCTTATTTATTTCTTACCAGTCTTACCAACTTTACGTCTGATTGTCTCATCAGCATACTTGATACCCTTGCCCTTATAAGGTTCAGGTCTTCTCTTGTCTCTGATCTCAGCTGCGAATTGGCCAACTTTTTCTTTATCAATACCCTTAACGATAATGATGTTCTGTCCGTCAAGTACTGTTTCGATGCCTTCCGGATCTGTCATCTCTACCGGATGAGAATAGCCGAGGGATAAGGTCAGAACCTTTCCTGCCTTAGCTGCTCTGTAACCTACACCGTTTACTTCCAGCTTCTTCTCATAGCCCTGGGTAACACCTACTACCATGTTATTGATCAGTGTTCTGGTCAAACCATGTAAGGATTTCATCTTCTTTAAATCATTCGGGCGGGAAACAACAACTTCTGCGCCCTCCACTTTGATTTCCATTTCTGCGGGTAATACTCTTTCCAGAGTGCCCTTAGGACCTTTTACGGTCACTTTATTATTTTCTGCAACTTCTACAGTAACGCCTGCAGGAATCGCGATTGGCATTCTACCTATACGTGACATGCCCGTACCTCCTGTTTTAATAAAACGTGTTTATGAGTTTCCATATCTCATGCGCATATTTTAATTGCGCCGCTCTTGCTGCTTCCTACCAAACGAAAGCCAGTACTTCACCGCCGACATTTAACTCTCTTGCCTTCTTATCGGTGATGACACCCTGATTGGTGGAGATAATTGCTACACCAAGTCCGCCAAGAACCTTAGGAAGTTCATCCTTGCTTGCGTATACACGAAGTCCCGGCTTGGAGATTCTCTTGATTCCGGTGATGATCTTATCGTTCTTGTCTGCACCATACTTTAAGGTGATGCGGATGGTCTTGAAGTTTCCGTCTTCTACGATATCATATTTCTTAATATAACCCTCATCTAAAAGGATTCCGGCGATAGCCAGTTTCATCTTAGAAGCAGGAACATCAACAGTATCGTGTTTTGCAGTATTGGCATTACGAATTCTGGTCAGCATATCTGCAATAGGATCCATAGTCATGATTGTTTGCCTCCTTAAAATCTCAAAAATAATTGCATCAAAAAACAGTTCTGGTAAAACAGATTCTTTCCGTCTGCCTTTGCTTACCAGCTTGCTTTCTTAACTCCGGGGATCTGACCCTTATATGCTAATTCACGGAAGCAAATTCTGCAGATTCCGTATTTTCTTAAATAAGCATGTGGACGACCACAGATTTTGCAACGGCTGTATTCTCTGGTAGAGAACTTCGGATTGCGCTGCTGTTTAATCTTCATAGATGTTTTAGCCATGAATTTACCTCCTCTTATTTTGCAAACGGCATATTGAATAATGTCAATAATTCACGAGCTTCTTCGTCAGTCTTTGCTGTTGTAACAAAGATAACGTCCATACCTCTTACCTTGTCGATCTTATCGTACTCAATTTCAGGGAAGATGATCTGCTCTTTAATACCGAGTGCATAACTGCCTCTGCCGTCGAATGCATTCGGGTTTACTCCTCTGAAGTCACGTACACGAGGTAATGCCAGGTTTACTAAACGATCGAGGAATTCATACATTTTTTCTCCACGAAGGGTTACCTTACATCCGATCGGCATGCCTTCACGGATCTTGAAGTTAGCAACTGCCTTCTTTGCTTTTGTAAGAACTGCCTTCTGACCTGTGATGGTCTCAAGCTCACTTACAGCCGTGTCCAAAACTTTAGCGTTTTCTTTTGCTTCGCCAACGCCCATGTTGATCACGATCTTGTCAAGCTTCGGCACTTCCATAACATTTTTATATCCGAACTTTTTGATCATAGCATCTACGATCTCATTATAATACATATCTTTAAGTCTGCTCACAGTCTGAAACCTCCTTCCTTAGAATTACTTATCGATGATCTCACCGGTAGATTTTGCAAAACGAACTTTCTTGTCACCATCAAGCTTGAAGCCGATTCTGGTTGCTTTTCCTTTGTGAACATACATTACATTGGAAGCATCGATCGGAGCTTCTTTCTGGATGATGCCGCCGTTCTGATTTGCAGCTGAAGGTTTCGTATGCTTTGTGATCATGTTGATGCCTTCTACGGTAACCTTACCGTCTTTGTGATCAACAGAAATAACTTTGCCTTCTTTGTCCTTATCTTTTCCTGCGATAACCTTTACGGTATCGCCTTTTTTAATCTTCATCATTGACATAATCGGCACCCTCCTTATAATACTTCGGGAGCTAAAGAAACAATCTTCATAAACTGTTTCTCACGAAGCTCTCTTGCTACCGGTCCAAAGATACGGGTTCCTCTCGGAGTCTTGTCATCTTTAATGATAACAGCAGCATTTTCATCAAATTTGATATAAGAACCGTCTTTACGACGAGCGCCTTTTACGGAACGAACAACGACAGCCTTTACGACATCGCCTTTTTTAACAACACCGCCGGGTGTTGCATCTTTAACAGAAGCAACGATGATATCGCCGATAGCTGCATATCTTCTTGTAGATCCGCCCATTACACGGATGCAAAGCAGTTCTTTTGCACCGGTATTGTCAGCGACCTTAAGTCTGGTTTCCTGTTGTACCATGCTAATTCTCCTTCCAAATCATAACGCTTGTTATGAATATTCTTTCTGATGGTGATCTTATTTCACTCTTTCAACGATTTCAACCAGTCTCCATCTCTTATCCTTGGAGAGCGGTCTTGTCTCAGCGATCTTTACGGTATCACCGATGTTACACTCGTTGTTCTCATCATGAGCTTTGAACTTTTTGGTGTTCTTTACGATCTTATTGTAAAGCGGATGCTTTACGTGATCCTCTACTGCAACAACGATTGTCTTATCCATCTTATTGCTAACAACCTTGCCGGTACGGGTTTTTCTTAAATTTCTTTCCACGATAGATTCTCCTTTCCGAATTATGCTTCAGCTTTTGCTTTCTCAGTGATAACGGTCTGGATTCTTGCGATGTTCTTGCGAACCTCTTTGATTCTGGCTGTGTTATCCAACTGATTTGTTGCGTTCTGGAATCTCAAATTGAAAAGTTCTTTCTTAGCCTCAACTAAGCTCTCGGCTAATTCGGCAGCTGATTTGGTTTTTAAATCTTCTACGTATTTATTAGTTTTCATTTGATACACCACCTTCCAAATCTGCTTTAGAAACAATCTTACACTTACAAGGAAGCTTATGCATAGCCAGACGAAGTGCTTCTTTTGCCTGCTCCTCAGGGATACCTGCGATTTCAAACATTACACGACCCGGCTTAACAACTGCTACCCAGTACTCCAGAGTACCCTTACCGGAACCCATACGGGTTTCAGCCGGCTTAGCGGTTACTGGCTTATCAGGGAAAATCTTGATCCAAACCTGACCGTTACGCTTTGTATAACGTGTCATAGCGATACGGGCAGCTTCGATCTGATTTGATTTGATCCAACAAGGCTCTGTAGCTACGATACCATATTCACCGTAGGAAATGGTATTACCACGGCTGATCTTGCCTGCCATGGAGCCACGGAACTGTTTACGACGCTTTACTCTTTTCGGCATTAACATTATTTATCGCTCCCTTCCGCATTCGCCTTTTTAGGCAGTACCTCGCCTTTGTAAACCCAAACCTTCACACCGATCTTACCGTATGTGGTATCTGCCTCAGCAAAACCATAATCGATATCGGCACGAAGTGTCTGAAGAGGAATTGTTCCTTCACTGTAGAACTCTGTACGAGCCATATCAGCTCCGCCCAGACGTCCGGAACATGCTGCTTTGATACCGAGCGCTCCGCTCTTCATGGTTCTCTGCATGCAGGACTTCATTGCACGTCTGAAAGATACACGGTTCTCAAGCTGCTGAGCAATATTCTCAGCTACTAACTGAGCATCTCTGTCCGGTCTCTTGATCTCTTTGATATCAACAAGAACATTCTTGCCGGTCATCTTCTGAAGCTCTTTCTTGGTTACTTCGATTTCTGCACCGCCCTTACCGATAACAATGCCCGGTTTTGCAGTGTATACGATTACTTTTACTCTGTCAGATGCTCTTTCGATCTCAATCTTGGAAACACCTGCAGCCATTAACTTATTCTTTAAATACTTTCTGATCTCATAATCTTCTACTAAACAATCTGAGAATTCAGCATCAGCATACCATTTAGAATCCCAATCTTTGATAACACCGACTCTTAAGCCATGAGGATTAACTTTCTGTCCCATTTTCTTCCTCCTTATCTTTCATCAAGCACTACAGTGATATTGCTCATTCTCTTTTCGATTCTGTAAGCTCTGCCCTGTGCTCTCGGTCTTACTCTCTTCATAATAGGACCGCAGTTTGCATAACACTCAGCGATATACAGGTTCTCGGGATTCATACCGTTGTTGTTCTCTGCGTTTGCGATTGCGGACTCCAATAATTTCTTAATGATGCTGGAAGCATATCTGGGATTGTACTCAAGAATTCCCAAAGCAGTCTGTACATCCTTGCCTCTGATCGCATCTAATACGAAGCATGCTTTCTGAACTGATACTCTTGCATAAGATAACTTAGCTGAAGGTCTTGTATCTTTGTTCGCATTTCTTTCTCTCTTAATTTGGGATCTATGTCCTTTTGCCATGATTTAAAACCTCCTTCCGATTATCTGACGCCAGACTTCTTGTCGTCTTTTTTGTGTCCTCTGAACGTTCTGGTTGCAACGAACTCACCGAGCTTGTGTCCAACCATATCTTCTGTTACATATACAGGCACATGTTTTCTTCCGTCATGAACCGCAATCGTATGTCCAACGAAGGACGGGAAGATTGTGGAACGACGGGACCAGGTTTTGATAACCTGCTTCTGTCCTGCTGCATTCATTGCATCTACTTTTTTCAGTAAGCTTGCATCTGCAAAAGGTCCTTTTTTCAGTGATCTAGCCATTGTCTTTCCTCCTTATTTAATCGCTCTGCCGTCTCTTCTTCTTACGATCAGCTTGTTGGATTTGTTTTTCTTCTTACGTGTCTTCAAGCCGAGTGCAGGTTTGCCCCAAGGTGTGCAGGGACCCGGACGTCCGATCGGTGCTCTACCTTCACCACCACCGTGCGGATGGTCATTCGGGTTCATTACGGAACCACGAACAGTAGGTCTGATACCCATGTTACGCTTGCGTCCTGCCTTACCAAGATTAATAAGGTTGTGATCACCGTTTCCTACAGTACCGATACATGCTCTGCATACGATAGGAACCATTCTCATTTCGCCGGAAGGTAAACGAAGTGTTGCGTATTTTCCTTCCTTAGCCATCAGCTGTGCGCTGTTTCCGGCAGAACGAACCAGCTGGCCGCCCTTGCCCGGATATAATTCAATGTTATGAATCTGAGTACCTACAGGAATTGCAGATAAAGGTAAGCAGTTACCGACTCTGATTTCTGCATCGGCACCGTTCATAACGATCATGCCATCTGTCAAACCTTCCGGAGCAAGGATATATGCCTTCTCGCCGTCTGCATAGCAGATCAGTGCGATGTTTGCTGTTCTGTTCGGATCGTACTCGATTCCGATAACAGTTGCAGGAATACCATCCTTATTTCTCTTGAAGTCGATGATTCTGTATTTTCTTCTGTTTCCGCCGCCGCGGTGTCTTACTGTGATTTTACCCTGATTGTTACGACCAGCGTTCTTCTTTAAAGAAGTACAAAGGGATTTCTCCGGAGTTGACTTCGTGATCTCAGAGAAATCAGAACCGGTCATATTACGTCTGGAAGGTGTATATGGGTTATATGTCTTAATTCCCATGATTGTTTCTCCTTTTCTAATGTTTTGCGCGATCAGCCTTTAGCCTTATTCTCATCAGCACGGTCCGTATATTGTTGTCACGGCGCTGTCGCATACTCTCATGTGCTGCTCTTATTTTAGAGACCTGCAAAAATCTCGATATCCTTGCTGTCCTCTGTTAATTTAACAATTGCTTTCTTGGTTGCTGCAGTCTTTCCTACAACTCTGCCGCGTGTTTTCTTCTTGCCGTCCATATTCATGGTGTTAACACTTGCTACCTTTACACCTGCGAACATTTTCTCAACGGCATCCTTGATCATTGCTTTGTTGGCATCTGTATGAACCAGGAAAGTATATTTCTTCTCGCCCATAGCTGCCATGCTCTTTTCTGTAATCACCGGTTTGAGGATTACATCATAATACTTGATATCTGCCATTATGCGTACACCTCCTCGATTTTCTTAACAGCATCCTGTGTCAGAACAACTGTACCGGCCTTCATAATGTCATATACATTGATGGTGTTGGTCAGCGCTGTCTGTACATCCGGAATATTTCTTGCAGATAAGATCACCTTCTCATCGTTCTCATTCAGAACAACGAGTGCTTTGTTTGCATTCAGGTTCTTCATTACTTCTGCAAATTTCTTTGTCTTGATTTCATCAAATTTCAGTTCATCAACCACTACCAGCTTGCTGTCCTGAACTTTGCTTGTGAGTGCAGACTTGAGTGCTGCTCTCTTCTCTTTCTTATTTAATTTGAAAGAGTAGTCTCTCGGAGTCGGAGCAAATACTACACCGCCGCCTGTCCACTGAGGAGCTCTGGTTGAACCCTGTCTTGCATGACCGGTTCCTTTCTGTCTCCAAGGTTTTCTACCACCGCCGGAAACTTCAGAACGGGTTTTAGCCTTCTGTGTACCCTGACGATTATTTGCAAGCTGCTGAACGACTGCCATGTGTACCAGGTGCTCGTTTACTTCAACACCAAATACCGCATCGTTTAATTCAATCTTGCCAACTTCTTTTCCATCCATATTATAAACAGATACGTTTGCCATCTGAGTGGTCCTCCTTCCTTTCGTCCTGATTAAGCTTCAACCTTAGTGGTTTCTTTGATTGTGATTAAAGCTTTCTTAGGTCCGGGTACTGCACCCTTTACCAATAATAAATTCTTGTCTGCATCAACTCTTACAACCTCGAGATTCTTGATTGTAACTTTCTTGCAACCCATATGTCCGGGCATTCCTTTTCCCTTGAATACACGGCTCGGAGAGGAGCATGCACCGTTGGAACCCTGATGACGATGGAACTTGGAACCGTGTGCCATAGGTCCTCTGGACTGTCCCAGTCTCTTAATAGCACCCTGGAAGCCTTTTCCCTTAGTAATAGCGGAAGCATCGATCTTATCGCCTGCTGCAAAGATATCTGCCTTGATTTCCTGTGCCAATGCATATTCATCCGCATTGTCAAACTTGAACTCTCTGACATATCTCTTGGAAGAAACACCGGCTTTTTCAAAGTGACCCTTGAGAGCCTTGTTTACACCGTGAGCATGAACAACTTCTTTCTTGCCGCCCTTGTCTTTGTTCACAATCTTGTCTTTCTTGTCAACAAAGCCAACCTGTACTGCGCTGTAACCGTCATTCTCAACTGTTTTGATCTGGGTTACGACACAGGGACCAGCCTGAAGTACTGTTACCGGAACAAGAACACCGTCTTCGTTGAAGATCTGGGTCATTCCGATTTTTGTTGCTAAAATCGCTTTCTTCATTTCTTTACCTCCTGTTTTTTCTACATGGCGGAATGCATCGTGCCTGTCGGCGTTCCTCATTCACATACTAGTAGAAGGTTTTTGTTTTTGCTGTGTTTAGTTATTTTTCATTTTGATATCAATATAAACACCTGCCGGCATTTCCAGTCTCTGCAGTGCATCCACTGTCTTCGGCGTCGGTGCAATGATATCGATCAGTCTTTTGTGGGTTCTCTGCTCGAACTGCTCGCGGGAATCTTTGTACTTGTGAACCGCACGCAGAATCGTAACGACTTCCTTCTTAGTAGGAAGGGGTACCGGTCCGCTTACCTGAGATCCGTTTTTCTTGACTGTTTCGATGATTTTTTTGGCAGATGCATCAACTAACTGATGATCATAAGCTTTAAGTGTAATTCTCATTACCTGACTTGCCATAAAAAAAGTCGCCTCCTTTTCGCACTTTTAAATCGAAGTACGACAAGCGGTGACTGTACACTCTCCCGTGTGTGTCATGCTACCGAACCGCAAAAAGAACTTTCGTTCCTTTCCTTTCGATGCAGATTTACATCACGTCGTTTCTACTGTTTCGTAGACTTAATTTTGGTACAGTGACTTGTCGCCAGTTTTTCTAACTTGACATTCGCTCCACGGAAAACCCGCCGGAAGTTATTGATTTCTCCCTTGCGGCAACCTCACGCTTCACAGCTATCATGCCACAGCAAGGTTTACTATACATGAAAAAAAGAGGTTTGACAACCCCCTTTTTTCGAAATTTACAATATTTTTTTGTATCTTTTTCAGTACAATCCAAATCTTGTATTGACACCTCAGGCAATCCACAAATAGTAGTTTGTCCGCAATTTGGAAATTCTTGGAAATATAATCATATTACTTCATTGCCTGTACTTTTTCAAACTCTTCAACCACTTCTTTATCCGGTGCCTTGGTCAACAGACTGACTACAACGATCATCACTGCTGCAACGATAAAGGAAGGAAGCAGCTCATATATGTTCCATGCTCCTCCGAGTGGTCTGACAAGGAACTTCCATACAAATACCATGATACCGCCGCTCAGCATTCCTGCAAGCGCACCATACAGATTCATTCTCTTCCAGAACAGCGCAAACAACACAACCGGACCAAAAGCAGCTCCAAAGCCTGCCCACGCAAAAGATACGATCTGGAATACAGAGCTTTCAGGATCTCTTGCAATAAATACACCGATAACTGCAATCACTACAACAGTGATACGCGCAATGACCATTGCCGTCTTCTCGCTCATCTTTTTGAACATGACTTCTTTTACAATATTCTGGGATGCACTGGAAGATGCAGCCAAAAGCTGTGAATCTGCCGTTGACATTGTTGCCGCCAGAATCCCAGCCATGATCACACCCGCGATAAGTGCAGCAAAGATGCCATGCTTACTTAATAAATTTGCAATCGCAATAATGATCGTTTCAGAATCTGCCAGATTCTCAATAACACCGGCTTTGCTCATTGCATTTCCGATAATACCGATAGAAACCGCAACTGCCATTGCAATCACAACCCAGATACTGCCGATTCGTCTGGACAATTTTAACTTCTTCTCATCTTCAATTGCCATAAATCTGAGAAGAATATGAGGCATACCAAAATATCCAAGTCCCCATGCCAAAGTCGAACAGATTGTCAGTACACCGTATGAGCTTGCCGTTCCGGTAGCAGCATCATGCAGATGCGTCAGGCTGATATAGCCTGCCATGCTCTGCGCATTCTCTGCTACGCTTCCAAAACCGCCGGCCATAACGGTACCGTATCCGAGTACTACCACAATAGCGATACTCATGACAATACTCTGCATAAAGTCCGATGTACTGGCAGCCAAAAATCCGCCAAGTGTTGTATATGCCACAATGACAACCGCACTGATCAGCATTGCCGTTGTATAATCCACGCCAAACAAACTCGCAAACAACTTGCCGCATGCTGCGAAACCGGATGCCGTATACGGTACAAAGAAGATAATGATCACAAGCGCCGCTATCACGGACAGGATCTTTTTCTTATCATGAAAACGATTGGAAAAGAACGCCGGAATCGTTGTTGCATTTCCTGCAACCACTGAATATCTCCTGATTCTCTTTGCCACAATCAGCCAGTTCAGATAGGTGCCGATTGCAAGACCGATCGCAGTCCATGCAGCATCCGCAAGACCTGTCGCATAAGCAACGCCCGGCAATCCCATCAAAAGCCAGCTGCTCATATCGGATGCCTCTGCACTCATTGCGGTTACAAAAGGACCCAGCTTTCTGCCGCCCAGATAAAAGTCATCCGTTGTCTTATTTTTTCTGGAATACCGGATTCCGATCGTAATAACACCGGCAAGGTATACGACGATGGAAATCAGGATACAAATTTTTGAAGTACTCATTCTCCCACTCCTTCTATAAGTAATAAACTCGTTACCTTTATATCATACGTAGAACCAGAATGCAATACAGAACGAAGTATAGAATAAAGTACAGACTTATTTTTCGTGTTTTAACATTTTTATTTAATAATGCAATGATTTTAGACAAGACGATTTTATGATCGTACAGCGAAAACTTCTTTAAACACTCTTTCTTATTTTTCCTAAAAAGAACGGCATAAAGCTTTTTGCATACTCACAAAGCGAATATTCGCCGTTGCTCAGGCACCAATCATACATCATTCCCCGCTCGCACAGAGCATAATATTTCACCATTTCACTCGGCGTCATCTGCTCTGTCAGTTCTCCTTTCCGCTGACCCTCGACAATGATCTTACGAAGAAGTTTATAATATACCCGGTTATGGTCAAGCAGATGCTTTTCCCCTTTTGTTGTAAGCTGCGTTGCAAATAATCGGCACAGCAGATCGAAATCCACCGTATTCTCGATCATCAAAAACAATTCTTTATTTAAATATAGAAGAATCTCATAACTATCCATATCGGCAGTCAGATTTTCACTCAATTCCTCATACTTTTCATCAAACATATAAGAAAGAGATCCCAGAAGCGCATCCTTTCCTTCAAAATAATGATAAAAGGATCCCTTGGACGTTCCCGACTCCGCAATGATCTCCTCAATCGTCGTATTTTCATAGCCCTGATCATAGAACAACTTCCATGCCGCCGATACAATTTTACTTTTGGTTTTTCTGGTTGCTTTCTTTGCCATATTTCTGTCCCGCACTTCCTTTTCAAATATCATTTGCCAAATATCCGCACGTTGTGTATAGTAAATATAATTATAACAGACTTTTGAAGAAACAGACAGTAGATATTCAGACGATTGCGAAACGCTGCCCCTAGGATAAACGTGGTGCTCATGAACCTGTCAGTAGCAGGCACTGTGAGTCCGTCGGTACTTAGGTGCCGTATTTGGGCACCTTATG
>JBJFCE010000106.1:0-3183 GCA_051888775.1 Lachnospiraceae bacterium
GTCTTTCCATCGTAGCTGACTCCTTATCTGCTATCAAGTATGCTAAGGTAGAGCCGATCAGAGATGAAGACGGTATCATCGTTGACTTCAAGACAACCGGTGATTTCCCGAAATACGGAAATGACGATGATCGTGTTGACAGCATCGCTCAGGAAGTTGTTCACAAATTCATGACCGCTGTCAGAAGACATCATACCTACAGAAACGGTATCCCTACCACTTCCATTCTTACCATTACTTCTAACGTAACCTATGGTAAGGCAACAGGTAATACACCTGACGGACGTAAGAAAGGTCAGCCGTTTGCTCCGGGTGCTAACCCGATGCACGGACGCGATACTCACGGTGCAGTAGCATCTCTGGCTTCCGTATCCAAACTGCCGTTCAATGATGCACAGGATGGTATCTCCAATACCTTCTCCATCATTCCGGGTGCTCTTGGTAAGGAAGACAAAGTATTTGCAGGCGACATCGAAATCGATCTGAACAAATAATAGAAGGATTTGATTCTATGGATGAAAATCAGATGATCAATGATCTCATCTCACAGTTGGATGCCGGTATCCACAAAGGCACCGGACATATCAATGTAGATGTGGATGAGACATCAAATCAGCAAAAGTCAGTGGAAACCATGGGATGTGTAGATTGTTCCAAAAATGCATTTGCTTGCAGCATTCCTACAATGCAGGAAGGGCTGGATGATTTCCACCGGGACAAATAATAGTATTTATCATTATAAGGAGGTATTACCATGGCAGAGAATACAGCACAGGTAGAAAACTTAGTAAACTTATTAGATGGTTACGCTACAAAAGGCGGACATCACCTGAATGTAAATGTACTGAACAGAGAAACATTACTTGATGCTCAGAAGCATCCTGAGAATTATCCTCAGTTGACCATCCGTGTATCCGGATATGCAGTTAACTTCATTAAATTAACTCCGGATCAGCAGGCAGATGTTATCTCCCGTACATTCCATGAGTCTCTTTAATCAAGACTAAGAGATATGATCAATCCCCGGAGAATATTCTCCGGGGATTTTCTCTTAAAAAATGGATATAATTTGCAATACAATGATTTATTTCAGAATGGAGGAAACTATGAGCGGAAGAATACACTCTTTGGAAAGCTTCGGAACCGTTGACGGTCCCGGTACACGGTTTGTCGTATTCGTACAAGGCTGTCCCATGAGATGCGCTTATTGCCATAATCCTGATACATGGGAGATGAATGGCGGTACAATTATGGAAGCATCCGAAATTATGGAACAATTCGAGCGTAACAAGAGCTTTTATGAAAAAGGCGGTATCACGGTAACCGGAGGCGAACCGCTGATGCAGGTTGATTTTCTGATCGAACTTTTTACCGAATGTAAAAAGAAAAATGTGCATACCTGTATCGATAGTTCGGGTATCGCGTTCAATCCCAAAAACAAAGAATGGATGGCTAAGCTGGATCATCTGATGACCTTAACTGATCTGGTTATGCTTGACATTAAGCATATCGATCCTGAGCATCACAAAGAACTGACAGGACAGCCCAATGCGCCGATTCTTGCTTTTGCCGAATATCTGTCTGAAAAAAATGTAGATACCTGGATCCGCCATGTCGTAGTTCCGGGCATTACCGACGATCCTGTTTATCTGGAAAAGCTCGGTTATTTCATCGGAGGACTTCGCAGTCTGAAAGCTTTGGATGTACTGCCTTACCACACCATGGGCAAGCCCAAGTATGAAAAGCTCGGTATCGATTATAAATTAAAGGATGTTCCTGCAATGTCGCAGGACAAAGCAATCGAATGCAAAAAAGTGATTCTGGACGGTATCAGAAAACGCCGTGCAGAGCTGCAGGCTTAATTTTCCTGCTCTCTTTATATACAATTCGCGGATTTACTCTTGTCACTGACCCGCTTTTGTATTAGAATAGTTCTAGTATGATTATATTTTAACAATATGGTCAGTATATGTTAAAGGAGGATACAATATTATGGCACGTGTGATTAGTGATGCTTGTGTAGCTTGTGGCGCATGTGAGGGAACCTGCCCTGTTGGTGCAATCAGCATGGGAGACGGCAAGTTTGAAGTTGATGCAGATAAGTGCATCGATTGTGGCGCTTGCGAAGGCGGATGCCCTACAGGAGCTATTTCTGAGGGTTAATTTCAGAGATTCCCAAAAGAGACTATCAAAATAAGTCCTACTTATTTTGATAGTCTCTTTTTTAATTTCTTCACATACTCTAATGCCTATTTTTCCAGCATCTGCTCTTCTTTGCGCTTTTTCTCTAACAGCATTTCTTTATCCAATTCTGCCTTCGTTTTTTTCTTCTTGCCCTTTCGTTTCTCTCTTTCTGTACCTTTTTCGCTCTCCTTTCCCTGGTCTTCTGTCTGCTTTGCCTGGAACAGTCTCTTTCTGCCGCTCTTTTCCCGTAACAGCTCATCAATCCTCTGATAGTGTTCCTCATCGCGCTGCTCCTGCATGCGAAACTGATAATTCATCTCTTTGGACACGGTCTCTGCAACACTTTTCTTCAACTCAGAAATCATTTCCCTGTTTTCATTCCGGACAGCTTGTCCCACAAGCTGTTGTAACATCATACACAGCTTTGCTGCTTTTTCTTCACGATCGTCCGGTTCGGATGCGTATACTTCTTTTCGATATTCCCGCCGTATCTCCTGCAATGCATTTCTTTTGACCGGTTCATCCGCTCTACCTATTCTTTCTGTTTGTCCGTCTTTTTCTGGTTCTTCCGCTGTTTTGTTTCTTCCTGCGAATATATTCTGTTCTTCTGCCTTTCGGCTTTCTTCTGCTTCCTTTTGTCCCTCTTTATCTTGTTGCTTGTCCTGTACTTTTTTTGCCCAATCCTCCGCTTTATGTACCTTGGCACGAATTGCACGCAGCTGGAGTCCTTCTTTTTTCAGTTCCTTGATATAAAGAAATCGTTGCAGATCCTCCTCTGTATAGAGTCTGTGTCCCTGCTTGTTACGCTCAATGGGGAGGTCAAGCTCCTCCTCCCAATAACGCAGAACGTGGCTCTCTACGTTCACTTTTTTGGCTGCATCGGTGATCTGGTAATACTTCATGGTGGTTCCTCCTTGATGAATGTTTTGGATTATGATTGGTTCGTATATTGTTTTTGTTGCCGCCCTCGCAGGTGCGAGTATCGGGGCATTCGGCAGC
>JBJFCE010000106.1:3283-26476 GCA_051888775.1 Lachnospiraceae bacterium
TGCGAGTATCGGGGCATTCGGCAGCTATGCTGCCTCATGTCGCGATACTCGCCCTATCAAAATGCACAAGTGCATTTTGATAGGGCGGGCTGTTATAAGAATCGAAAAAATAAATGAATGAATTCGCTTATTTTTTCGATTCTTATAACAGCCCGCAAATCACCTACTCGCATTTTGGCACGGCTCGTGATTCACGCAAAAAGAGAACACCCCACCGCATATGTGGAGTGTTCTCTTTCGTACTTTCGATCATTCGGAGTGGTTCCGGTAATCGTTCTTTTCCATATTGGCAAATTTTGTAAATTCGGGCAGCCAGACGAGATTGACGGTTCCGATCGGACCGTTTCTTTGCTTGGCAATGATGATCTCAGCAATGCCCTTCATTTGTGTATCTTTATTGTAATAGTCATCACGATAGATGAACATAACAACATCGGCATCCTGCTCAATAGCTCCGGATTCACGAAGATCAGACAGCATCGGGCGATGATCGGGACGCTGTTCCACGGCACGGCTCAGCTGTGACAGAGCCAGCACCGGTACCTGCAATTCTCTGGCAAGTGCTTTTAAAGAACGGGAAATATCGGAAATTTCCTGCTGTCTGGAATCCGACTTACCGTTTCCGCTCATCAACTGTAAGTAGTCGATGATCACCATCTTCAAATCGTGTTCCAGCTTATATTTTCTGCACTTACTGCGAAGCTCGGAAATGCTGATACCCGGCGTATCATCAATGATCAGATTGGATTTACCGATCACTGCCGCGCTTTCGATCAATTTCTCCCAGTCATTATCATCCAGACTTCCGGTTCGAAGCTTCTGTGCATCGACTCTGGATTCCAACGAAAACAAACGGTTGACCAGCTGTTCCTTTGACATTTCCAAACTGAAGATTGCCACCGTCTGATTGGAGCGAAATGCAACATATTCCGCAATATTCAATACAAACGCTGTCTTACCCATAGAAGGACGTGCCGCGATCAATACCAGATCGGAAGGCTGCATGCCTGCGGTTCGGTAATCCAGATCTATGAATCCGGTTGCAATACCGGTAACCGCACCTTTGTTATGGGAAGCAATTTCGATCTTATGCAGTGCATTCGCAACAACCTGTCGAATCGGAACAAAATCCTCAGTATTTCTGTGCTGTACCAGATTGAAGATTTTTTTCTCGGTATCCGCCAGAATATCATCTAACGGTTCTTTTCCGACATAGCATGTATTGGCAATTTCTTCGTTGGTCTTAATCAGGCGCCGCAAAATTGCCTTTTCTGCAACAATGTTCGCATAATATTTAATATTCGCCGATGTGGGCACAGTATCCAGTATATCCTTGATAAATTCAAGGCTGCTGACCTCCGGCGGTACATCCTTTTCTTTCAATCGGTTCTGCAATGTGATCATATCGACCGGCTTTGCCTCATTGTGAAGCTCAACCATGGCATCAAATACGATTCCGTACTGTCTGCCGTAAAAATCGTCTCCCTGCAGAATCTCCGAAGCTACGACGATCGCTTCTTTATCCATCAGCATGGAACCAATGACCGACTGCTCAGCTTCTATGCTGTGAGGAAGTACCCGCTTTAACAGGGCTTCATCCAGTTCTGCCATTCCCTTCTCCTCCGTTTTTCCACAAGGTACTTAAGCTTCCGTAACCTCTACCTTTAAAGTGGCTGTTACCTGAGGATGGAGCTTTAACGGCACCTCATGGATACCGAATGTTTTGATCGGTTCCTTTGCCACAATCTTCTTTTTATCCAGATCATATCCAAACTGCTCTTTGGCAGCCTGAGCGATTTCTTTTCCCGTGACTGCTCCGAACACCTTTCCGCCTTCTCCCGATCTGATGGATACGCGAATTGTCTTCGTCTCCACTTCTTCCTTAAATGCCTTTGCGTTTGCAAGGTTCTCTGCTGCAATCTTGTCAGCATTTGCCTTTTGGAGCTTTAAATCATTCATATTTGCATTGGTTGCTTCTATTCCCAGCTTTTTCGGAAGAATAAAATTGCGTGCATAACCGTCATTCACATTGACGATCTCACCTTTTTTGCCTAATGCCTTTACGTCCTGTAATAAAATCACTTTCATGAAATGTCACCTTCTTTTATCATATTATCCAATGTGTTTTTTAAGATCTGAATCGCATTTTCCATCGTGGTATTTTCCATCTGTGCTCCGGCAATATTCATATGTCCGCCGCCTCCGAGCTTTTCCATAATGACCTGAACATTGACCTCATCAATCGAACGTGCACTGATATAGATCATATTCTGGTATTCGGTAAATACAAAGCTCGCCTTGATGCCGACAATGTTCAAAAGCTCATTTGCTGCCTGCGCGCCGATCACGGTAGGACTCTGCAGACCTTGTGAAGGGCAGACAGAAATTGCATACGATTCATGGAAGATTTCCGCCTGTCTGACTGCTTCTGCTTTTGCCTTGTATTCTGTAGCATCCTCACGGAACATCTTACGGACTCTTGTCACATCCGCGCCGCTCCTGCGCAGGAATGCTGCAGCCTCAAAGGTTCGTACGCCCGTCTTACTCATAAAATTATTTGTATCGATCATGATACCGGAGTACAGGCAATCCGCTTCAACGCTGCGGATCTTTATACCGTCACCCACATACTGTAAAATTTCTGCTACCATTTCACAGGAACTGGATGCATAGGGCTCGACATAGGAAAGTGTTGCATTCTCCACAACCTCGGCGCCCTGTCTGTGATGATCCAGCACAACAATGGATTTGCAAAGATGTAAGAGTTCCGGACATTCCGTGATACTCGGCTTATTCACATCCACGATCACCAATACGGTATTATTTCCCGCCCGCTCCATTGCCTGCTGGCTGGTTACGATCATATCTTCTTCATAATCCGGCTGGCTCATGTAGCGGTCTACAATGGGCTTTAGGGATGTGGTAACATCATTTAACATGATATAGGCTTTCCGTTCCAAAGCCTTTGCAATACATGCAATACCGACTGCTGCACCAAAGCTGTCGACATCCGCAAGGCGATGCCCCATGACGATCACCTGATCCTTGGTGCTGATAATTTCTTTTAAGGCATGGGCTTTGACACGGGCTTTGACACGGGTATTCTTCTCTACCTGCTGGCTCTTGCCACCGTAATATGCAACCGTATTCGGACTCTTGACAACCGCCTGATCGCCGCCTCGCCCAAGTGCCAGATCAATTGCGGTTCTGGCAAATTCATAATCCTGCGCATAGGTCAGCCCGTCCAGACCGATACCGATACTCAGCGTAACTGCCATTTCGTTTCCGATATTGACCGTCTTCACATCCTCCAGCAGATCGAACTTCACTTCCTTTAACTGCTGAACTGCTTTTTTACGAAGTACCACAAGATATTTATCTTTTTCAAGCTTCTTGACGATACCGTCCTGTGCGGAAATATATTTATTGATCTTTCTCTCGATCAGTGCCGTCAACAGGGACCTTCTGACCTCTTCGACACTCTCTAATGCCTCGTCATAATTGTCCAGATAGATCATACCGACAGCAAGAGACTGGTCGTCATTTTCCTGTAATGCAATGCGAAGTGCAGTCTCATCAAACAGATACAGCGCGATCAGATAACCGTCATAATCCTTACCCGCTACAATATCGCTGTTCTCTACCATTTCCTTTAAGGAAATCTTTTTCATCTTAACGGAATATACATTTCCTTCATATTCCATCGTTTCCTCTGTTGCTTCCTCTACTCCGGGCAGTTTCTCCCTCGTCAGGCCCGGAAACAGTGTCGTGATCGACTTTCTGTAACCTTTCTCCTTATGTACCACTGCTTCAAAGCGTGCATTCGTCCAAATGATCTTGCCGGTTTCATCCAGCAGTGCATGCGGCAGCTCCAGATCACGCAGTAGCTGCTTTTGAATCTGTCCGTACTGCGTTGCAAAGCTGATCAGCTCATTCATGATGATCGGCTTGTTATAACTCATCAGTAAAAAAACAATAATGAAATACACGATGACGAAAGCCGTCAGCAGAATACCTGCTCCTACGCTGACAAAATAGATGATCACATTGATCAGTGCGAGCAATACTCCCAACAGCAATGTAGACTGCAAATATGTTCTTAACCGCCCTTTCAGGCGTATCTTGCTATTACTCATGTAAAAACCCTCTTATTGATAACTGCCGGAGCCGAACTATCTTCCGGTAAATAACCACTTTGGATTTATTATACCATTATTCCACAAGATGTGCCATAACATTATGTAGGGTTTTCTTGTTGTTTTATCGCAAAAGTCTGTAATTGATTATCATTATGCCATTGATCGCTTCTCTCGTCAATTTGTGCCAATTGATTTCCTGTTTTTATAGTACAAAAATATATTCTCCCACGCAAAAAGGCACCTTTTAGAATCGAAATTCTAAAAAGTGCCTTGTACTACGAAAATTAATCCTGTGTATACGGCATAAGAGCGATATGTCTTGCACGCTTGATTGCAACGGTTAATGCTCTCTGATGCTTTGCACAGTTTCCGGTGATTCTTCTGGGAAGAATCTTACCTCTCTCAGATACGTATCTCTTTAACTTTGCAGTATCTTTGTAATCAATTACGTTATCTTTGCCACAGAATACACAAACTTTTTTTCTTCTGTGCAGACCGCCACGTCTCTTCATAGGAGCGTCGGTCTTGTCAGCTGCTTTATTGTAAGCCATTGTAAAGCCTCCTATCTCAAATTGCTTCTCAACTCTTAGTTAAACGGCAGTTCCTCGTCAATTCCGTCCGGAATATTCATGAAACCGTCACTTGCCGGTGCCGGAGCTTCACGTCTTACCGCTCCTCCGGTATAACCCCCGTCACCACCGGCCATAGATGCATTCTTGCTCTCGGCGAACTCCAAATTATCTACCATAACACGTACACTGTAGACCTGCTGTCCATCCTTGTTCGTGTAGTTGTCATTCTGGATTCTGCCTTCCAGCAATATCTTGACTCCTTTGTGAAGATACTTCTCAACAAATTCAGCCTGCTTGCCAAATGCCGTACAGTTAAAGAAATCCGCATCGGCTTCACCTTCACGCTTAAATCTGCGGTCTACGGCAATGGAGAATCTTGCGATCGCCATATTATTAGCACCCTGAGAATATCTTACCTCGGGATCTCTGGTCAAACGTCCCATAAGAATTACTCTGTTCATACTTCTCTCTCTTTCTTTATGCTTCCTGTTTTACGCACAAAAATCTGATGACGTTTTCCATAATACGAACGTTGTTTTCAACCTGTACAGGAACTGTTGCGTCTGCATCAAACTGAATGAAATAATAGAAGCCCTCTTTCATATGCTGAATATCATATGCCAGCTTCTTCTTTCCCCAGTCATCTACATTCGTAACCTGTCCGCCGAATCTTTCGATATAGCCTTTGCATTTTTCAATGACAGCTGCTCTCTCGTCATCTTCGACCTTTGCACTTACAACAACGCATAATTCATACTTGTTCATGCTTTCGTTACCTCCTTTTGGTCTCTGGCCCCTTTCTGTTAGAAGGAGCAAGGAAAAAATAATATATCACGGAGTTATAGAATAACACAAGACTCCTGTGAAATCAAGCTTTTTCGCGAATTTCCCGTACATTTTTTTCAAGTGCCGGACGTGCCAGCATGATCTGATGTCCGCAGCCGCAGCATTTCAGTCTGAAATCGGCTCCGCTGCGAAGCACCTCCCATTCCTTGCTGCCGCACGGGTGCTGTTTTTTCAATTTTACAATATTTCCCACCTGAATATTCATGGGCATCCGCCTTTCGGTTCACGGCAACACTTTGCCGTTCTTTCATAATATATCAATATTCTTCCCTACCGGAATTCTCTGATCGTGCTGCTTCCGTTTCACACTCATCAGACTTTGATCTGAGAC
The DNA here is from genome assembly GCA_051888775.1 of Lachnospiraceae bacterium. Taxonomy (GTDB): domain Bacteria; phylum Bacillota; class Clostridia; order Lachnospirales; family Lachnospiraceae; genus JBJFCE01. The sequence continues at coordinate 9,172 of JBJFCE010000106.1, forward strand.
AATACCTCACCTATGCTTCCCTGAATCACCAGATCTGCCATACTGTCCCGCCCGGTTGCAGTCTTATTGATCAGCACCAGCCTGTTTCCCTGATAATAATCGATCAGTCCTGCTGCCGGATATACCACCAGCGAGGTTCCTCCGACGATCAGCATATCTGCTTCTCTGATACAGCGGATGGACTCCAACAGGATATCCTGATCCAGCCCTTCCTCATACAATACCACATCTGGCTTGATACCGCCACCGCAGACATCGCACACCGGCACCCCCGCAGCCGCTTTCATATACTGCGCATCAAAGAACTTTCCGCATTCCTCGCAATAATTGCGATGGACGCTGCCGTGCAGCTCCAATACCTTTTTACTTCCGGCTGCCTGATGCAGTCCGTCAATATTCTGTGTGACCACTGCCGTCAGCTTTCCTGCCTGCTCCAGCTCGGCAAGCTTCCTGTGTGCGGCATTTGGCTTTGCATCCAGATACAGCATTTTATCATGATAAAACCGATAGAATTCCTCCGGATTTCTTCTGTAAAAAGTATGACTCAGAATCGTTTCGGGCGGATACGCATAAGTCTGATGATACAGTCCGTCCACACTTCGAAAATCCGGAATTCCGCTCTCGGTCGAAACTCCCGCACCGCCGAAAAATACAATGCGGCTGCTCTCTCCGATCCATTTTTGCAGCTGCTCTATCTTTTCTGAACTCTCATCCATGGCAAATCCTTCCTTTACATGTACTGGCTCATCATGCTAATTATAACACATCCCTGCCATATACGCATCCTGAAAAGGTCTCCAATTACAAAATTTCGCAGTTTCAGCCCCAGACAGCATCCGGGTACGGCGGGCAGATATTCCGGCTGGTGACCCTTGAAAAACGTCGGTACTTAGCGAGGTACTTTCGAGCTTAGTACCGCTACGCTTTTTCATGGAGTGAGAACGTGTCACCAGCCGGAATATCTGCCCGCCGTACCCGGATGCTGTCTGGGGCTGAAACTGCGAAATCTCCTTCAATCTGCTCAGGCTCCTGTATGCGCCATCTTCGGATGAAACACAGGATGCTCTGCCTGATATTCATCCACAACCGTACGGATCAGATGCAGATTCTCCGTCGGTACATCCAACGGCAGGGAACAGCCCGGTGCAAAAATAAAACGATTGTCTCCGGCTTCTCTGACGGCGGTTGCCAGTCTCATACGGAAACGTTCTTTTACCTCTTCCTGTGTGCCGTAAAAATCGTAAAACTGATCCGTTCCGCCAATCAATATTTTATCCGTCATCGCACGAAGATCTGCAACCGCGGTAACACCCTTTCCGGTCAATCCGTGCGGAACATTTTCCCAGTTGATCGCCTGTATATCATACTTGGCATAAGTCTCCATATACAGATTGTGCTGACCGTGGACATGCAGAATATTAAACCATGTCCGTCCCTTGATATACGCTAACAGCTTTTCATCATAGCTTTGGCTGAACTCCTCAAAATATTCGGGCGGCAGCATTTCCGGTGACGTATTTTTCGTTGATATGAACAGTCCGTCCGCTCCCGCATCAATAAACGCATCTGCGATTCTTTTATCACTTTCCAGTAACGCATCCAATGCTTTATGTACTTTTTCCGGACATTGTCTGATATACTCCACAAATCGATCATTGCCGCCGCACAGATCAGGCAGAAGTGTACTCGGTGTAAAAACAGTAGCAAGTACCGGCTTGTCTCCCCTATAATGCTCTGCAAGCTGCCTGACCACTTCCGCATTATATCGAATGACCGGATTTGCAGCAGAATCCAATACCGGAAGTGTCTCCAGCGCCGCCTCATCCTTGATAAGCACCTCTTCGATATCTGCCAGACGCTTGGTCTTCTGATACTCTAACGGAATGTTTTCCTCATAAAAGCATAACTTCTCTCCGTAAGCCTCCTGCGTATACCAACCGTTCGACATCAGCTTTACAAAATCCCATCGGTGCTCGTCCGTCATTTTGATTACTTTTTGTACAAATTCATTCACCGATTTGCGGTCAACTTCCGGTGTATGAACCCATCCGCACGCGCCGATTGCGTCCACCTGTTTCTTTTGCAGCATTGCCTGAATCTTCTCTGTACCCGTCATTTTGTATTCCCCCGTTTTTATAAAAGTGTCCTGATCTTCTCATAGCAGTTCAGCGCATTTTCCCGAAGTATCATCTTTGCTACATCATGTGCGCGTTCCTCTGTCATATAATGCTCTTCAACAAAATTATTCAGCAGATTCTTTAACAGGCTGCGAAAATGATGTGGGCTGTACCAATATAGTTCCGGCAGCATCGTCCCATCGCTGCCGTACATGATCTTATCAAGCGGTGCGCGTTCAAGCAGTGCCCTGAGTCTTGCGGCACCGTTGACTGTTCCGAACCAAACCACACCGGAAAAGTCGGAATAGACATTTCCGAATTGCAGCACCAGATTGCCGGTATCCTCTTCATACGGATGCCCTCCGTGTAACAGAACAATCTTGATCCTGTCGCGGACACGACTGTCCATCAGGAAGCGAGTCATATAAATCGGATTCATGGTCCGATAATCAATATACTGCCCAGCGCCCTGACCGGTATGAATCTGTATCGGCAGATCATATTTTGCCGCAAAATCCGTTCCGTGCATCAGAAAAAACTGATACAGCACTTTTCGTTCTTCCGGTCCCGCGGTCTGACAGCGTATTTTTTCATATGCCTCCGCTGCCTGTTTTTCCGTATAAAAATCAATATCCAGACCACCATAATATGCCGCACAGGATTTGATGCCGACAGTTTTCCCGTCCGATACCTGCGCAGTAAATTCCCGGTCAAATTTCTGCAGAAATCCCGAAAACGGTAACTTTTCCGGCAGCAATTCGTCTATCAATCTTTCAATGCGCACAATATGGCATTGCTTTTCTTCCGGAATAGATGCATTAAAATATGCAATTTCTTCCTTGGTATATAATGCGCCGAATAACGGGCTTCCGATCTCCATGCAGTACATATCCACATTGCTGTTCTGCACCATGGCGGCAAAAAATCCCTTCGGATCTTCACGATAGCGCCGTTCTCTTTCTGCCTCTATCTCTGCTGCGGACGCACTGACCGGCATATCCAGATAGGTACGAAGCCGCTCTATCATCGTATGATACAAAATCGTTTCCCGTGCATGCTTCTCCTGTCCTTTTCCCAGTGCGTAACAATTAACCTGAGAAAGATCCGTCGCTCTGTCCGGATGAATCCTGTGTGCATGCGTATCAATCAATCCGATTTTTGCTAAATATGCTTCCTCCATCCTATGTTTCTCCCCATACACTGCTCAAGCCGGACTCCCCGATGATGAAACCCTTTACTCATCAAGCATCAGCCTGACAATTTCTTTATCTGTTTGTTTCATTCCTTCTTTTCCGAGATGACCGATATTGCGAATTGTCGCTTCCACACCGTCATTGACGATACCGTCTCCGTATTTAAATTCCTGTCCGTTCATATACATGTGATAACCTAAGATTCCTGCCTCGACACTGGAAGCGATCTTAGCCGCACAGGACGGCTTGGCACCGTCGCATATGATGCCGGATACGATTGCAACGGAATTAACAAGCGTATGTGCCAATTCCTCATAGCCTCCGCCATACAGATACGCGATTCCGCAGCCTGCCGCACAGCCTGCACTGACTGCTCCGCAATAAGCAGATAATCTTCCGATCCCCGCCTTTTCATGCACGGCAACCAAATTTGAAATTACCAACGCCCGATAGAGCTTCTCCTTTGGCACTGCCAGTTCCTTCGCATATTCAATGACCGGAACAGATACCGTGATGCCCTGATTGCCGCTTCCGGAATTGATGATGACCGGTAGCTCGCAACCGCTCATACGCGCATCGGAACCGGCTGCCGCATGGGCAATGGCACGGTTTCGCACATCTGCGCCGTATGCTTTCAACATAGTCGTTCCGATATTGGCACCGTAATCACCGAGCAGTCCTTCCTCTGCGATCGCGGTATTATACTGGATCTGAGGATCCAGCATCGGACGTACATCGGCAAGGTCACAGGTATTGGCAAAGTCTATGATATCCTCCAGATTTAGCAAACTTTTGTCTGCCAGCCCAACCTCGGTATCTTCTTCCACAATGCCCTGCTCCAGCTTTTCCTGCATATCGGTCGTAAACAGCACCTTTCCGCTTTTTTCGACATGGATGATATTGGTATGATACTGGCTGATCCGGACCTTTGCATATTCATCTGCCGCATGCAGTACCAGGATGATATCAAAAGTGACATCATTATCCAGTGCCTCTACCGTCATCGGTACCGTTTCCAGAAAATGCTTCATTTCTTCTTTTTGCTGTTCTGATACCTCTGAAATAACCTCCAGCTGTTTCTCTGCAATTCCCGCCACGATGCCTGCCGCAGCCGCAGCTTCGATACCCTTTAATCCTCCGGTATTAGGTACTACTACGCTTTTTACATTCTTGATGATATTATTGCTGACCAGAATCTCTACCCGATCGGGGAGACCGCCCAGTACTTCTCTTGCCTTAGCTGCTCCATATGCGATCGCTATCGGTTCGGTACAGCCCATTGCCGGAACAAGCTCCTCCTTCAAAATCTGTACATAGGTTGTATATCTTTTGTCTGTCTTTTCCATTGCTGTCGTCCTTCCTGCGCACTGTGATTGCACGATTATACAAATTGCATTCCACCGTTTACATTCAACACTTCCCCTGTGATATACGTACTCAGATCCGATGCCAGAAACAATACCGCACCGGCAATATCCTCATCCCGTCCGATGCGCTTTAACGCAAGTCTTGCCAGATATTTTTCCCGTCCGCTCTCGATTCTCTCATGTGTCATAGGCGTATCGGTAATACCGGGCGCCACTGCATTGACACGTATGTCATATTGTCCGAGTTCCAATGCCAGCCCTCTCGTCAGAGATACTACAGCACCTTTTGCTGCCGAATATCCTGTATATTTAAGGCATCCTGAAAATGCATCAATGGACGAAAGATTAATGATACTGCCGCTTCCGTTCTCGATCAGATACGGCAGCGCAGCATGGATCACCTTGACCATGCCCATGACATTCACATCCAGAAGCTGCTGCCAGCTGTCCTCCAGTTCGGGAGAGCGAATATCCGTCTGCAAAAAAACAGCCGCATTATTTACAAGCGTATCCAATCTTCCATAACGCCTGATCACTGCCTGAAGCAACGCTTCTACCTCTTTCTCCTTTGATACATCACAACAGCAGTAATCACACACTCCGCCCTGCTCCGTAATCATCTGTGCAGTTTCCTTTAGCGGTTCTTCCCGGCGTCCCGTAATAAATACCTGTGCATGCTCATGTGCCATCATCACGGCGCATGCTCTTCCGATTCCGCCGCCGGCACCCGTGATCAGTACTGTCTTTCCCTTCAGCATATCTGCTCCTTTCATCAATCGGCAAATTTATATTCAATGATCGATTCCAGAATATCCACGCAGGCGTCCCTTCCGAACTTATCACTGTTTAAAAACAGATGATAGTTGGTCGGATTGAGCCAGTCGCGTCCTCCGGTATAGTATTTATAATAATCCGCACGATATTTATCCGTTTTCTCGATCAGCTTATTGGCTTCCTTCTCGCTGACACTCATCTTGCTCATAATGGAATTCAGGCAGGCTCTGCGCGGTGCATCAATATAGACGGACAATACATTATTGCTGTTTCTGAGAATATAATCCGCACATTTTCCGACAATAATGCAGGATTGCGTGTCTGCCAGTGTCTGAATGATTTCCGTCTGAATCGCAAACAGATTGTTGTCGGAAGTAAATGCTTTATCCTGTGGCGACAGCACTTTACTTCTCGGGATTTCCGTCAGTTCCTTTACCAGCAAAGAACGTTTCAGCTTTTCATCGGATTGTGCAAAGATTTCCATACTGATCCCGCTTTTCTCGCTCGCCATCGTCAGGATCTCTTTTTCATAGCACGGAATCCCCAGACGCTCACCGAGCTTTTCACCGATATATTTTCCGCCGCTTCCGAATCCTCTTGCTATTGTTACAACAAATCTCTTCATAATACACTCCTCCTTTTCAGGATAACATTTCCTTTTTCTGAAGCTTCATATAATGTGTAAACGCGATCTGTGTTGCGATCACGGTAATGACGGTTGATACGGATTCTGCCAGAAAAATTCCGTTTACCCCCATAAAAATCGGTAAGATACAGGCAATCGGAATTAGCAGCAGCACCTTTCTCATAACTGCAAACAAAAAGGAGTACTTTGCATTTCCCATTGCCACAAACATATGCTGATTGATCATTTGAAAACCGAAAAGGAAGCATTCCCAGAAGGAGATCCGAAGCGTTACCTCAGACAGATCGATCAATGCCTGATCCGTAGTAAAAATTGATGCTACAAGCCGCGGTGCAAACATAAACGCCAGCCAGAAAAGGGTTGCACACGTCACACTGAGTACCTTTGCATCCCGGATCGTCTCCTCCATTCTCTTATAATCGCCCGCTCCCTTACAGTAACCGACGATGGGCTGCGTTCCCTGCGTAATCCCCTGCAGTGGCAGAAAGAACAGTTGGGACATGCTGACCACGATCGTCATGGCACTGATATAAAGATCTCCGACATCTCCGTAACCCTCATAACTGCGGATCAGACGGTTCAGTGCGATCTCGACCACCGACTCATTTGCCATGAAGACAAAAGAAGATACTCCGAGTGCACAGATTCTTTTCACATACCCAAGCTGCAGTTTCATACGGGAAAAGCGCACCTTCGTTCCGATCTGCTTTCCAAAGAACAAAAGCGCTATAACCCATGCTGCGGAAATGATCTGTGAAACAACCGTTGCAATTGCCGCCCCACGGATTCCCATATCAAACACAAAAATCAGGAGCCAGTCTAACACAATGTTGAGCACAGCCCCGATCACAACCGTTATCGTTCCGAGCAGCGTATGGCCCTGCGCATTGAGAAAGGAATTCATTCCGGCACTGACCATGACTGCGGTAGATCCCATAACATAAATTTTCAGATAAGTAACGGCATAGGGCAGGATCCGGTCCGATGCTCCAAAGAGAACTAAAATCGGCTCTGCAAAGCAATGGCATATTACAGTCAAAGTAATGCCGATCACAAGTAACATCATAAAGGCATTGGACTGAATTCCCTCGGCATCCCTTTCATTTTTTTCGCCAAGGCAGATGGACAATAACGGACCGCCACCCATTCCGACCAGCCACGCGAATGCAGTTACAAGGCTGATGATCGGGAAACAAATGCCAAGACCGCTTAACGCCAGCGTTCCTTCGCCTTCGATATGACCGATGAACATCCGGTCCACGAGGTTATACAGTGCATTGAATACCTGTGCCAGAACTGCAGGTATTGCCAGCTTGAGCAGCAGCGGAAAGGTCTTATGTGTCGCAAGCTGCTCTTCCATATAACGGTTTTCCATTCCCCTGCCTCCTATTTTTCCCATGCATACGCAGGGTTTAAGGTCACACTTCTGCCGCCGGATACCTCAATTGTCGTTCCGGTCATATAACCCGCGGCATCACTTGCCAGAAAAACAACCGGCTTTGCAATGTCTTCGGGCTCTGCCAGACGATGCAGTAATGTCCCTTTTCTGTTGTATTCAAGCTCTGCTTCGGAGATATGTGCTTTTACAAGCGGTGTCAGTGTAAATCCCGGCATCACACAGTTGACACGGATTCCCTCCGCGCAGTATTCTCCCGCCATAGTCTGGGTCAGATTCACAACAGCCGCTTTCATCGGACCGTAAAGTGTACTGCGCCCTGCGGACGGACATCTTGCCGCAAGCGACGAAATATTCACAATACTGCCGCCCTGCTCTTTCATATAGCGGTGTGCCGCCTGACAGCCGTAAACCGCCGACTTAAAGCAGACATCCGTTACAAAATCGATCTCTGCCTCCGTATAATCCTCACCGGCTTTATTACCGGTCGCACCGACATTATTGACCCAGACATCCAATCTTGCGAAATGATCATATGCCTCTTTGGCGATACGGTATACATCCGCTTCTTTGGATGCATCTGCCTGACATGCAAATACCGGACCGAACTTTTCCAGCTCTGCCTTCGCCTGTTTCAATTCCTCGGCATTTCTGGCAACAATCGTTACCTTTGCGCCTTCTTCCAGAAACTGTTTGGCAACCGCATAGCCGATTCCTTTACTGCCTCCCGTTACGACGACAGCTTTTCCGTTCAAATGTAAATCCATATGCTTCCTCCCGCACTACGCACCCAGATATGCTGCCTGCACATCCGGATTGACCAACAGCTCCTGACCTTTTCCGGTCATTGTGATCTTACCGTTCTCCATAACATAGCCACGATCTGCAATACTGAGTGCCATGGATGCATTCTGCTCGATCAACAGGATCGTCTTTCCATTATCACGAATCTTCATGATCAGTTCAAAGATTTCTTCCACAATGATCGGTGCCAGTCCCAGTGAAGGCTCATCCAGCATGATAATATCAGGGTCCATCATCATTCCTCTGGCAATCGCAAGCATCTGCTGCTCGCCGCCGGAAAGTGTTCCGCCGTCCTGATTCATACGTTCTTTCAGTCTCGGGAATAACGTATAAACTTCTTCCAGCAATTCATTGATGCGGTCTTTTTTCAATGACGGATTTCCGAAAGTACCCGATATCAGGTTCTCCTTTACGGAAAGCGCCGGAAAGATTCTTCTGCCCTCGGGTACATGGCACATTCCCATCTTCACGATTTTATGTGGCGCCAGATTCGTAATATCCACATCTTTGAACAGGACCTTGCCGGATTCCTTCTTTTTAATATTGGAAATAGACGTCAGTGTTGTGGTCTTTCCCGCGCCGTTTGAACCGATCAGTGTGATGATCTCACCCTTTTTGACTTCAAAACTGATATCACGAAGTGCATTGATATATCCATAATTGACTACAAGATTTTCTACTTTTAACATGATTTCGTCCCCCTTGCAGCAATGATTCCCTTTCCGAAATAAGCTTCCTTTACTTTCTCGTCATTCTTTACTTCATCCGGGGTTCCCTCACAGATCTTCTGACCGAAATTCAACACCAGTATCCGGTTACAGGAATTCATGACAAATTTCATGTCATGCTCGATCAACGCGATGGTATACCCTTCTGCATTCAACATCTTGATAAAGTCCATCAGGGAATCGGTTTCCTTCGGGTTCATACCTGCTGCCGGCTCATCCAGAAGAATGATCTGCGGCTTTACGGCAAGTGCTCTGGCGATCTCCACTTTTCTCTGCACACCATAGGGCAGATTTCCTGCCATTGTATCGGTATATTCACTTAGACCGACTTTTTTCAGAATCTCATAGCCCTGCTCGCGAATATACTTCTCATCTTTACGATACCGCGGTGTATGGACGATCGCATCGAACATATTGGTCTTTGTATTGATATGAGATCCGATACTGATGTTATCCAGTACACTCATATAATTGAACAGCTTGATATTCTGGAAGGTTCTGGCAATTCCCAGATGCGCAATCTTATCACAGGGCATGTTGGAAATATTTTTCCCGTTTAAGTAAATAAAGCCCTCCGATATCGTATAAAAACCGGTACACATATTAAAGAAGGTCGTTTTTCCTGCGCCGTTTGGTCCGATGATACCGAAAATATCACCTTTATTGATCGTCATATCTACCTTATCGACTGCGGTCAGACCTCCAAAGACCTTACTGACGCTTTTTGCTTCCAATAATGCTTCTGCCATAGATCACACCTCCCCGCTTTCCGCCTTTTTACCCAAAAGCTTTTTCACTTTTTTGCCGGACTTCTTACTTCCTGCCAGTTTGGAATTGGATGCACCGACCAGTCCCTGCGGCCGCAGCCACATCATGACAATGATCAAAAGTGCACAGGCTACAAAACGCCATACACCGATGGGGCGGAGCGCCTCGATAATGAACTGATATACACCGACACCGACAAACGGTCCTGCCAGAGTGCCCTGTCCTCCGATAACCAGCATTGCCAGCACATTAAATCCTTCATCCAGTGTAAAATAGGTCGAATCTATGTATCGTGTATAGGGTGCCAGCAAAGCTCCTGCGATACCTGCCCAAAATGCACCGTACATGAAGTTATAGATTTTATATTTTTTAATCTCTACGCCGAGGGATTTGGCTGCCATCTCATCTTCACGAATCGATAACCATGCCCGACCGACTCTGGACTTCATGACGCGTCTTGTGCAGAACAGGAATACTAATACTACAACAATGTAGATATAATAATACTTCGAAGCACCGCCCATTTTGATGCCGAAAAAGGTTGGTGATTTAATACCTTTGATACCCATCGCACCACCGGTCACGCTTGTCCAGTTTAATGCAATCAGACGCACAACCTCTGAAAAGCCGATGGTGATCATCGCAAGGAACATTCCCCGCATACGCAGTGCCGGAAGTGCTACAATGGCACCCAGCAGTGCTGCCACAAGACCTGCCGGGATCAGCGCCAGCCAGAAATTCACATGAAAGGTCTGCATCAGAATACCCATGACATAAGCGCCAACACAATAAAAACCTGCAATACCGAAACACATCTGTCCGCAATAGCCGTTGATCACATTTAAAGCTCCCACGATGATGAAATATCCGCACATGGTACATACGATCGTCATCTTGGATTTACTCAAAACCTGCGGAAGAAACATCAGCGCAATGATGATCAGCACATTAAAAATATAATAAAATCTGTGATATCCGCTTTTTACTTTATCCCATACTGTACTTATCATGCTCTCGCGCCTCCTCTCTTCTTTGCAAATCCGCTTGGCTTAAAGATCAGCATAATGATCAGGAAACCAAAGGAGAAAATATCACGATAGCTTGCAGAGGTAAATGCAATACCAAGGTTCTCCATGATACCGATCAGGACACCGCCGAGTGCGGATAAAGGTACATCCGTCAGACCACCCAGCGTTGCGGAGGTGAAGCCTTTGACACTCAGAATCGACCCCATTGTTGCATATGCGCTCTGATAATAAATACCGATCAGAGTTCCTGCAATTCCCGCCATTGCACAGCCGATGCAGTTTCCGACCATTGCCGTTGTCTTAACATTGATTCCGACAAGTGCTGCCGCTTCACGGTTCTGGCTGACTGCCTTTAACCGAATACCAAGATTCGTCTTTGTAAATACCAATACAAGAATCAAACAGATGATCAGCACGGTAGCCATAATGACAAGCTGTACCTTTGTTACCTGAATCGGTCCGAAATGATATATTTTATTATTGATAATATCCAGCATTGGTTTCTTTTCCACACCGAAAACGATCGTTGCAAGATTCTTTAGCAGCATGGAAAATCCGATGGTACAAAGTAAGGAGATATGCTCCGGTGCATCCAAAAAGTGTTCATAACAGACTTTGTAAATCACCATTCCCAACACCCAGGTTGTTGCAAAGCTTGCCAGCAGTCCCAACACGAGATGATTTCCCGCCGAAGTAAATACATAAAAGGCGGTATATGCGCCGACCATAACCACTTCACCGTGCGTAAAGGTTGCAAATCCTACGATACCAATGATAACCGCTACACCCAACGCTACCAATGCATAGATAAAGCCCTGGCAGAGTCCATTTACCAATTGGTTTATGATATATTGTGATGTCATATTCCATCTCTCCTGTCGATATAAGGAATGGGCACTGGGTATGACTGCCCGGTGCCCATCCACTCATGTTCTTTCTATTTATTCGTAGCCGTAATTCTCTTCAATAACCCATTTGCCGTCTTCTACGCCCATGATCAGCTGCTCACGGCTGACACCGCCTTCGGAATTGAATTCGATGTGACCGGTCATACCGTCATAAGTTGCTGTTGCAAGTGCATCTCTTACTGCTGTTCTGGTCAGTTCGCCATCTCCGATATTCTCAATGGCTGCTTTCAACATATATACACAGTTATATGCACATACTGCATGGTCTGTCGGTGCACAACCGTTGATCGCATAGAACTTCTCGCAGAAATCTGCTGTTTCTGCATTATCTGCTGTAATGTAAGAAGGTGTTGCAAGAATCAGTCCGTTTGCATTATCACCACACTGCTCAAGGATCTGATCGGAAGCACCCGGTCCGATAGAAGTCAGGATCGGATCCCATCCGCTGTTCTTAATCTGGTTAATGATCGTCGGCAGATTACCCTGATCCAGAATGATGATGGTGTCCGAACCGGCAGCACTTAATTTAGAAATAACAGAACTGAAGTCTGTCTCATTTTCTGCATATGCCTCGGATGCCAGACACTCAATACCCTGTGCTTCCAGTGCTTCACTGACATAACTATAGGTAGAATTACCCCAGTCAGTATTCAGATACATGCAGACATAATTCTCTGTTCCAAGATAATGTCCATACATTGCAGATGCATACCACGGAGATGCATCTCTCTGATTATACATAACTGAGAAGCAATAATCACTCATTGCAGTGTAAGAAGGGTCTGAAGCAGTCGGGGAAATCAGTACCAGACCATATTCATCGGCAATCGGTGCATCCGCCATACAACAGCTGCTGGTGAAATCTCCGATGACTGCAATGATCTCATCATCTTCTGCAAATCTTGTAAAGATATCGGAAGATGTCTTTGCATCTGCTGCGGAATCCTGTACCTCGATTACTACACGATATCCGTTGATACCACCCGCAGCATTGATTTCATCTGCTGCGATCTGAGTTGCAGCATCAAAGCCCTGTCCGTATTCTGCATGTGTACCTGTAATCGGTGCTACCAGACCAAACTTGATCGTACCTTTAAAATCTCCTTCTGTTTCGGTTTCTGTTTCACTGCTGTCCCCGGCACTTTCACTTCCTGTCGATGCAGTGTTCTCTGCTTCCTCGGAACCGCATCCTGCCAGTCCAAGGATCATCGCAGTACTCATTGCCAGTGCTAATGATCTTCTCCAAGTTACTTTTTTCATAATCTCTCCTCCTTTTGCATCCTTATCTTGTATGCTTCTTTTTCGCATATTTCTATTTGTGGAAATGAAGCTTACATGTCGGACATCCTTTTGCAATCGTGTCTGTCAGGTCTAACTTCAGCCCAACTGTTTTCGCAATATTTCTGTCTCCATCCATTGCCATATCACACAGTTTTGCACAGGTCTCATCATCAAAACCGAGCTTCTGCCATGCTGCGAGCAACGGACAATAATGAAATTCAATTTTCAGATCGTCCTCAGTTACTTCCGGAAACTCCATCTGGAAAGTTGTCTTGGCCAGATCGCTTAAAAATGCATCCTTGAACTGTCTGCAGTCAGATGCATCCGTACAAGCCTTCTTAATATCTTCTCCGTCAAGACATCCTGTTTGGGAGATCGCCTTTCTGGCGATGCCCTCCGCATCAACTCCTGCTTCAACTCCTGCCTGATAGGTCAGCCCCATCCATGTAGCCCTGTGTCCGATCGCCTTGCGATTGTTTGCTACATTCACATCGTACACTAAACTTGTGTTCTTAATTGCCATGTTACATTCCTCCTCTGTATCTATCTTTTTTATTTCATAGTTGCCATATGGGATATGTATGTTTTATATCATACCTCTCTTGTAGGATTTTTTCAATTCCTCAAACGATTGCATTTTCTGATAGCCGGCTATTGCTTTTTCCTATCACAAAGTTGAGTAAAAAAACAGGGCGCAAATGTTTTCCATTTGCGCCCTTGCAGCTTTTCTCCAACTTGTTAAGTTGTTTGAAGTATAAAACCTAATATTTTCTTTGTCAACGGATTTATTGTATTTATTTCAATACAATAACACTATTTTTCAAAGTTTCTTGGCTATTCCTGTAAATATATTTTCTTTTTAACAATATATTAGCATTTTCTCAATCAGACACTTGTAATATGTATACAATCCTGTTCTTTTCATCCGGATAGCCCTCATAGACCACCTCTCCCAGAGATTTCAAAAACTCCACATCCATTCCGATCGTACCATACTTTTCATATTCGCAGGAACCGATGAAAATATAACTCACATCATATTGTTTCAAGAGTCCTCTGACAAGCGTTTCATCCTGCGATGTATAAATACTCTGAATATCTTCCGCTCTTTCTCCCACAGGAGTCACATCATTATGCCATAACCACTCATGTGTATGCCAGCCGAGTACAGTCGGCAATCCGGTCAGAACAGACACTCTGTTATAAAGGGTATAGCTGTCTCCGTTTGCTTCCAAAACGACCTGACCGTCCTGCGCATACGTTTGCAGCCAGTCAATCGCAGCAGCATCAGCAGGTGCTTCGGTATAAATATATTGATCCGCCTCAATACCTCCGTAATTTTCTTCTTTGGAAATATCCCCAAACCATGCCTGACAGGATGTTGTAAAATAGCCAAAGGTGAGACACAATACAACCGCCGCGATCACGCCGCCCTTCCACTGCGTCTTGGATTCGCGATAGCATATAAAGCGTGTGATCACATAGCCCATACTGATTCCAAACAAAATAAATGCCTGGTATACCAGCTTAAACATGGTATTGGAACGTTTATAGCTTCCGCCGTAAATATCGACAACATAAACCAACTCCGGCATCAACACCAAACCGATTGCACATAATCCAAGAATCAGAACGAATAAATCGGCAATTGAGAGATGTTCCAGAAACGCAAAGAAGACCCGACTCTTTTTCTCAGACTCTGCACGTTTCGCCGCTGTAACGTTTTTTTTCGGATCGTCTGTACCATTCTGAGATACTGCTCCCTCCCGACAGTTTGTACTATTCTGAATGGTTATGCACTCCCTGCGATTCAGATATTCCCGCCGGATCAACGACACTGCAAAGCCGATCACTACCAGGACTGGCAATCCCCATAAAACTACCAGCTGATAGAACAGCGTATGCGTCGATGCTAAAGCGATTCCGTTTGTCATTGCTTCAAAATTGATATTAAACGGCAGTGCAATGATCTGCGCAATTCCGAAAATAACAACCGCATGTAATGCTGTACGCTTTAAAGTATCCATTTTAAAGCCGCTGACCACGGCATTGGATACCAGGATCACTGCTCCCGATACGACATAATAAATCGGGAAATCCCAATAATTTGTCATCATGAAAATACCGAGCATAAATCCGAGCATCAGAATATGGATATCGACAATCTCTTTTTTCCAATTCCATGGCACCGGTTCTGCTCCTGCCGTAATCTCGCACATCCGCGTACTACGCTTCATAAGGAACGCAAACAGGATTCCGAGTACGGTCAGCACAAATGTAATGTTGATGACGTGGGCATGCAGATCCCCCAAAACAAACGAATAGGACGGAAATTCATGAATGGTCTTATCCGCAGTATCCGGCATATAACCGATATAGCGCGTAGAATCCGGGAACCAATAGGACGGTTTATCTCCCGGGATCTGCAGAATATCCCATAGCATCGGAACCAGCTTGTTAAATATAATGTAATGTCCGTTTCCGGCGATCCCGACTGCCAATGCTGCCAGTGCGCCGCCAAAATGTGCAACACGATTTTTATAACGTTGTGTATGCTCTTTTTTTGTCCTTGTTTTTGTATTGATCTTTAAAATCTGATATACAAGCGCATACACAAGCGTCAGGCAGAAGGCAAAGCCCATACCAAGCGCCAGATTATAACCGTAAGAAACCGAATTCAGTGACAGTTTCGTCAAAAATGTCATTAAGTATTGACCGAAATAATAGTAATTCAGACTTTCTCCCGTAAACCAAAAGTCGTTGACCGGGAAATAATCTGTCCGGTAAATGCTGGTCATAAAACCATAGTCCATCATTTTTTCCGTTCCGTATGCTTTGGCATTAAAGCCTTTGATATACATGAATGAAAGGAAAATCAGGAAAAATAAGAGTTCCAGAAGCGCTACGCGATTCCAGTCTGGCATAATTTCGGCAGCACGCTCTGCCAAAAGACTTTTCTTACCTGCAGCTGCTGTCTTTCCCTTTCCGGATGTGTTATGATTCCTGTCCTTTGTCTTTCCGGTGTGCATTGCCGCAAGTGCAAAACCGCCATAGTTACATATCGCGCATAAAATCAATACCGCAAAGCAGCTTCCGTGTGTAAACTTTAAAATATGGCAGGAAGCAAGCAGCCACATCAACCAACCGGATACCACAATTCCAACCGCTTTGGAAAACAGATAGCCTTTATCTTCAAATGCTGAAAATAAGCAGGCTGTCAGCGGATAAAATGCAGCTCCGATCACTAAAAGGATTCCCCACCATCTGATGATCGGCATGAAATCTTTGCCAAAAGTATCTGACGCCAATACCGCTGCCAACAACATTAAAAACAGGACCACAAATAAACGTATACATGATAGTCCGCCTTTTTTTGTCATCTCATTTTTCACGCAATACTCCTCCGTTTCTTTTACCGGCTCTTTTTGATAATCTTATTGATCTGTATGAAATCCTTGCAAGCCTGTTTTCCGATCTTAAAGATCTTCTTCATATTGATGGAATTAACACCACCCTGCCTCGGTCTAAACGTAATCGGCAGATATTTTACTGCCAGCTTTTTCTTTGCATAGATCACGGAAATAATTACATTGGACAAATTGTAATCCTTCGGGATCAACGGAAGATACTTTGCAAGCGTATCCGCCTTCATCAGGCGAAACGGCGTATTCGCATCTGTCACCTTCACATGGAACAGCAATAACAATACCAATTTAAGCGTTTTGGTTACAAACACGCGGGAAAAGCCATCTTCTCTGCCTTTGCGGTGACCAATGACCATATCATATTCGTTTCTGCGTTCCCAGAATGCCCAAAATTCTTCCGATTTGGTCTGCCCGTCGGAATCTGTCTGAAAGATATAATCTGCTCCCTGATCCAACGCATATTGATACCCGAACAGGATCGTTGCGCCATGACCCCCGTTAGGTTTGGTCAACGGTTCAAATGCTTCTCTTGTCTTGGCACACTCCTGCATGATCTTATAAGTATCGTCCTTACTTCCATCATCAATAATGACCAGCTTGCTGTCATTACCGATTTTCTCTATGATCGGGTACCAGTCCTGAATCACAGTCTCAATCGTCTCCTGCTCATTGTACGCCGGAATCACAATGTATAATTTTTCGTGGTTGCAATTCTGTTCCATAATATTCCCTCCATATGATTCTATTTTTATAGGTGCTTGCGAAACTTTGTCCGTAAGGCGGAACCGGTGCTGATCAACCTATCGGTGACCGGCACTGTGAGTCCGTCGGTACTTAGGTGCCGTATTTGGGCACCTTATGTACCGTTAC